>JARLJB010000012.1 GCA_031291415.1 Telmatospirillum sp. | reverse complement strand
TTACCGACCGACTCCGACTTTGGACCTTGACAACGAAACCCTCATACGAGTGGCACCGGCGTCTCTGCCGGTGAAGGGGCGAAGTCGAAAGCAAGGATTTTCGCCGCTTTGCGGCGAACACCGGCGCGGAGGCCGGTGCCAACACTTTTGATTTAATTCTCAGCCTCAACGCCCGCGCAGGGCCAACGGGCTTGACGGCAGGTCAGTTCATTGGTCTGCCGGTTACACATCTAGCCCCTCACGCGGCTGGCAGGATGATCGTAAAAGCGGCGCCGCCGTCAGGACTGTTGGCAACCTCGATGCGACCGCCGTGGTCGCGAATGATGCTCCAACTGACCCAGAGACCTAGTCCAGTGCCACTGCCGATGCCTTTGGTGCTGAAAAACGGCTCGAAAACCTTGGACAAATTATCGGCGGGAATGCCCGAACCATTGTCACGCACGACAATCACAACCTGAAGACCAAGCCGCCTACCCGACAGTGTAATCAGTGGATGTGGCACCGATTTCATTGCATCGACGGCGTTCTGGATGAGGTTGACGAAGACCTGATGCAAGGGACCTTCGATTCCTTCCACCATCAGTTCCTTCGGCAGATGGTCCTCAAGATTGATCAGTTGCTTGCCGGAACGCTTCACCCATTGCAGGGCATTGCGCGCCACCTCGGCAATATTGACTTTCTGGTTTTCGGTCGGATCGACAAAGGACAGTTTGCGAAGATTTTTGACGATCTCGGTGATCCGCAGCGAACCTTCCAGCGTCCCTTCGATCAACGGACCGAAATCGGCCATCAGTTTGTCGATCTTCAGGTTGCGTCGCATGTCCTCGCGGATGTCCTGATCGACGCCGGCATGGACGGCCTCGAGATAACGCGCCAATTTTTCGCGGTACCGGGACAGCGTATGCACGTTGCTATAGACAAAGCTGACTGGATTGTTGAGCTCGTGAGCGACACCGGCGACCAGACGGCCGAGGGACGCCATTTTCTCGGCCTGGACCAATTGCAACTGGGCCCGCTTGAGATCGAGATGGGCGTCGTGCAACGCCTCATAGGCCTGACGCAGTTCGCCGACCGGACGACCGACGATAACCATGCCGGGCGGGCGGCGGTCCCTCTCCAGCCGAGGCGAACAGTTCATCGCCACCAAATCGGTGAAACCGCCATCTTTGCTCTTCAGCCGGGCCTCATGCTCCGAAACCATGCAGCCGGGTCGAAAGACCTGAGCGTCTTGTTCTGCCAATAGAATTGACAGGGGCTGGCCGGCGAGATCATCGAGGGAAAATGAGGTGAGATGCAAAAGCGCCGGATTGACCTGCACAATCCGCCCCTTCTGATCGCACACCACCAGGATGTCGGACATCGACGCCATGACGCTGCCGATGAACTGCTGCGCCTGTTCCAGCGCGGCATTTTTCTGTTCGAGATCGACTTCGTAGCGAATGAGGTCGGAATAGACCTCATCCATCTTGCGAATCACCTCGATCCAGGCTGCTTCGGCGGCAGCTGCCGGCTTGTCGCCGTCAGCGGCAACCGATTCGGTGGATTTGTCGGTGTCGGGCCGGTGCGGATCTGCCATCGGCTCAGTTCATCCTCTCAAGCCCGTATCTCTGCAGCTTGGCGCGCAAGCCCACCCGCGACAAACCGAGCTCGTCGGCAACACGGCTGATGTTCCAACTGTGCCGGGTGAGCGCCTCGCGAATGATTTCCTCTTCCAGCACCTCGACGCGCTCGCGCAGCGTATTTCCACTGCTCCTCGCGGCGACGGGCGGTCGCAGGACCGGCTCGCCGGCCGTATGCGACAATGCCGACGACAACAGATCGGCCCCGATCGTCGGATGCTCGGCCAGTGCGACCATCCGTTGAATCTCGTTCTGTAATTCGCGCACATTGCCGGGCCAGTCGTGCGTCGCCAGACGGGCCAGCACCTCGTCGGAAAACCCAAGAATGGTCTTGCCGAAGGCTTTGCCGGTCTCCTCCAGCAGGACCTCGGCCAGCAACGGCACATCGGTGGGACGCTCCCGCAAAGGCGGTAAATGCAGACGGAACGCCGCCAGACGATAGTAGAGGTCGCGGCGGAACCGGTCGCTCGCCACCTCCAGCTCAAGATTCCGGTTGGTCGCCGAGATCACCCGGACATTGACCTTGCGGGTCAATCGGGCACCCAGCGGCCTGATTTCGCCTTCCTGCAGGACACGCAGCAATTTTACCTGGAAGGCGGGAGAGGTCTCGCCGATTTCATCGAGAAACATGGTCCCGCCGTCGGCCTGTTCGAACAGGCCGATGCGGTCCTCGTAGGCACCGGTGAAGGCCCCCTTCTTCGCGCCGAACAGTTCCGATTCGAGAAGCTGGTCGGGCAGCGCCGCGCAGTTTTCGACAACGAAAGGTTTGTCGGCGCGCGGCGAGTTATAGTGCAGCGCGCGGGCCAAGAGTTCCTTTCCGGTTCCCGATTCGCCGGTGATCAGCACCGAGATGTCGTAACCGGCGATCTTCTCGGCGGTCCTGATCGCGTCGGCCATCGGACTGTCGGCGGCGTGGATGATGCGGTCAAAACCGAACCGGCTTTTCAGCACATTTCTTTTGGCGCTCACCTGCTGCTGCAACGACTCCGTCGCGACGCGGATCTCGACGCTGGCGTTCTGATTCTCGCGCTGCAAGCGATAGGCATCGACCGCCCCTTTGATCGACCGGATCAGTTCGTCCGGATCCCACGGCTTGGTGATGTACTGATAGATGCCGGCCTCGTTCAATCCGGCGATGATGTCCTCGGAGTCCGTATAACCCGAGATGATCATCCGCACCGAATCCGGCCACCGATGTCGCACCTCCTTCAGAAACTCCACGCCGGTGCAGCCCGGCATCTTCTGATCGCAAAGGACGACATCGACCATCTCGACGTCGAGCAATGCCTCGGCTTCGGCAGCAGACGATGCCGTCAATACCTCGAACTCATCGGCGAGAACCCGGCGTAACGCTTCTTGCGAACGCACCTCGTCATCGACAATCAGAACAATCGGTATTTCGCTCATGGCTGCCTGCGGCGCATGTCAGCAGATTCGCGGCAACTGTTCGCCGGCCAGCCAATCGACGACGCGATTGCCACCAAACGAGGTTTCCATCTGGATGAAATGATGGGAATCCTCGACCACGGTTCCGATGATCGATGATTCGCGCCCCAGCGGATCGGCTTGCATGACCGCCAGCAGCCGTTCGGCCTCGGCCCCCGGCACGATGGCGATCAGCTTGCCCTCGTTGGCCACGTAAAGCGGGTCGAGCCCCAACAACTCGCAGGCGCCGCGCACCTCCTCGCGGATCGGAATGGCTGTCTCGCGGATCCGCATGCCAACGCCCGATTGGCTGGCCAATTCGTTCAAAGTCGACGCCAGCCCGCCCCGCGTCGGGTCGCGCAGGCAGTGGATGTCCGGCACAGCGGCCACCATGGCCGCGACCAGCCGGTGCAGGGCCGCCGAATCGGAATGCAAAGTGGTTTCGAAGCCCAGGCTTTCGCGCAAGCTCATCACCGCCACGCCATGGTCACCCATGCTGCCGCTGATCAGGATGGCGTCGCCCGGCCGCGCCCGGTCGCCGGAAATATTGATGCCGTCGGGAACCCGCCCAATTCCGGTGGTGGCGATGAACAGACCGTCGCCCTTTCCCTTCTCCACCACCTTGGTATCGCCGGTCACCACCGGTACGCCGGACGCCTTGCTGGCCGCCGCCATCGAAACGACGATCCGTTTCAGATCGGCAAGCGGCAGCCCCTCCTCAATAATGAAGGAGGCCGACAGCGCCATCGGCACGGCACCGGCCATCGCCACATCGTTGATGGTGCCATGCACGGAAAGCGACCCGATATCGCCACCGGGAAAAAACATCGGCGAGATGACGTAACCATCGGTGGTCATCACCAGGCGTCCGGCCTCGACGGCCATCGACGCCTGATCGTTGCGCTGACGCAACATATCGTTATCGAAACTCTCGACGAACAATTCCTCGACCAATTGCGCCATGGCGCGCCCGCCGCCGCCATGCGACAGATCGACACGGCCATTTTTGAAATCGAGGGAGGGACCTTTGCGTTGCAGAGTGGTCATTCAAAGCTCGTCATTCTAAAGGTTAAGCATCAAGACGCCAAAAACGAACGCCGGCCACGCCGGCACGTCCTTTTCGTCAGGTGTCTTGGCGGCTCATTGTATCAGCTGGCCTGGCGGAAACGACCGTAGGTCCAGTGCGCAGCGCAGGCGCCCTCGGCCGAAACCATGCAGGATCCCATGGGATTTTCAGGCGTGCAGACGGTTCCGAACAGCTTGCAGTCGGCCGGTCTCTTCACGCCGCGCAGAATGTCGCCGCATTCGCAGGCTTTGTTGTCGGGAACGGTCTTGGTTTCGATATGGAACGATCGTTCGGCATCCCAGGCGGCATAGGATTCCCGGATGGCAAGCGCGCTATTGGGCAGCATGCCGAGGCCGCGCCACTCGAAGGTCGGGCGCAGTTCGAAAACGTCGGCGACGATCGCCTGTGCCTTACGATTGCCGTCCCGGGTCACCGCGCGGCTGAACTCGTTTTCCACCTCGAAGCGCCCCTCGTTCAGTTGGCGCACCAGCATGAGAATGGCCTGCAGCACGTCGAGCGGTTCGAAGCCGGCAATAACCACGGGTTTCCGATAGTCGCTGGCGAAGGCCTCGTAGGGACGGCTGCCGATCACCGTCGAGACGTGGGCGGGACCGATGAACCCATCAAGCGGCACCGTTCCCAGATCCTTCACCTCGGGACTGTCGAGAATGGCGCCGATGGCCGACGGGGTCAGAACATGATTGGAGAACACCGAATAGTTGGCGAGCCCCATGGCTTTCGCCTGCTGCAGGACGAGCGCCGTCGGCGGCGTCGTCGTTTCGAAGCCGATGGCGAAAAAGACCACCCTTTTGCCCGGATTTTCACGCGCAACCGTCAGACTGTCGGCCGCCGAATAGACCATTCGCACGTCGGCGCCCGCCGCCTTGATCTTCAGCAAACTGCGCCGCCCCGAGCCGGGAACCCGCAACAGATCGCCATAGGTGCAAAGAATCACGTCCGGCTGGCTGGCGATGTCGATGGCATTATCGACGCGCCCGATCGGCAGGACGCAAACCGGGCATCCCGGTCCATGAATCATCCGAACATTGGCGGGCAGCAAATCTTCGATGCCGTAGCGCGAAATGGCGTGCGTATGGCCGCCGCAAAACTCCATCAATCCGTAGTGCCGTCCAGGCGTCACCTCCGCCGCGATCGTCGCGGCGATTTGCCGCGCCAACTGCCCGTCACGGTATTCATCGATATATTTCATTGCACGGCCGCCGACATTTCGGCGAACAGCGCCAAGGTCTTCGCGGCCTCGGCCGGATCGACCTTCGACAGGGCATATCCGACATGAACGATGACATAGTCGCCAGCGACCACATCTTCGACCAGGGCAAGCGAGATTTCCTTGGTCACGCCGCCCAGTTCGACCAGGGCGAGGTCATCGGGCAACACGTCCTTAACCAGAGCAGGCAGGGCAAGACACATGGAGATGCTCCTTTAGATCAATGCGATGCCAGACGGTTACGCACACTCGCCAGTTTGGCCTCAAGGGCGGCGATCCGCTCGGACAACACCGCCGTCCGCTTTTTGTCGATCCACTGGTACCAACCGTCCAACCCCTCGCCCGAGGTCGCCGAAACCTTCAGCACGTCGATCTGCGGGTTGATCTTGCGGGCGTAGGCGATCGATCGTTCGACATCGAATGTGAGATAAGGCAGCAGATCCACCTTGTTGAGGATCATCACCTCGGCGGCGGCGAACATGTCGGGATATTTAATTGGCTTGTCCTCGCCCTCGGTCACCGAAAGGATGACCACTTTCGCGGCTTCCCCAAGGTCGAAACCGGCCGGACACACCAGATTGCCGACATTTTCGATAAAGAGCACAGAATCCTCGGCCGGACCGAGCTTTTCGACGGCGCGGCCAACCATGTGGGCATCGAGATGGCAGCCCTTGCCGGTGTTCACCTGCAAAGCCGGCACGCCGGTTTCCCGGATGCGATCGGCATCGTTGCTGGTCTGCTGGTCTCCCTCGATGACGGACACCGGAAAGCGCGATTTGAGATCAACGGCGGTCCGGCACAGCAGTGTTGTCTTCCCCGATCCGGGGCTTGACACCAGATTGAGCGCCAGCACACCGTTTTCGGCGAAATAGGCGCGGTTCTCCGCCGCGAAACCGTTGTTGTAGCCGAGAATATCCTGCTCGATCTTGACCATGCGGGCCTGGCTCAGTCCCGGAACGTGGGTTCCCGCCGGTCCTTGACCGAAATGCATGTCGCCGGCGGCGTCTTCGGAAACATGCTCATGAAGATGGTCATGGTCGTGATGATGGTGAGGACCATCGCCATGATCGTGCGGATGATCGTGATCATGACCATGCTCGTGTCCATGGTCATGAGGGTGCCCATGATCGTGATCGTGTTCATGGCCTTCGGCGCCACCGACGGTGTCATTACCGCAGCCACATACCGTGCACATCACTCGACCTCCAATTCCTTGATCCGCATCTCGTCACCACCGCTGACCTGGAGTTTTTCTCCCCCGCAGTCCGGGCAGGAGGCAAACCGGTGAACCAGATGTACCTGCTTGCCGCAATCGATGCAAAGCGCTTGGCCGGGAACCCGGACGATTTCCATTTTGGCCTCTTCAGCCAGAGTTCCGATCCGGATCGCCTCGAAACAAAACTGCAGTGCCTCGGGATCGACCGGCGACAACTCGCCGATCTCCAGCCAGACGGTCTTCACCCGGGCAAACCCATGCACCGCCGCCTGCTCTTCCAACACCCGAAGGATACCCTCGGTCAACGACATTTCATGCATCACAGCATCTCGACACGAAAGGCGACGCAAGGATCAAGAGCGGTGACAAGCATACCGGCCCGGCTGACCGGATCGACGCCGGCGGGATGCCCCAAAAGCCCCTGGACCAACGGGCCGTTCGGATGAAAATTCCATTCGGTGGGAGCCAGAATTTGATAACGCATTACCTTCCCCGCATCGAGTTCCACCCGATGCACCAGCCGACCGCGAGCCGCCTCGACGACCGCCAGACCTCCATCAGCCGGCTCCGATTGCGAACTGGTATCTTTGCACAGACCTTGCGCGAAGTCCTGCATTTCGCGCAAGGTCGCCGCCATTTCCACCGCCCTGGCAGCCACATGCGCCAACAGCCCGCTGCCATGACGGGCAATGACAGCCCGCACCGCCGGATGGTCCCAACGACGGGCCAGCGGGCCGGTCAAATAAGGCATGCCTCCCCAGTCCGGACGGGCGATGAAGCCACCATCGGCGTCGGCCGCCAATCGGGCGTCAAGCGGCCCGGCCTCAAAAATCGGCAAAGGACCGATTGTCATCGCCCCAAAACCGGCGACGCCGTCGGTCAGGAATTTCCCGGCCAGTCGGCCGAGGATGGTGGCGTCGCCCACCGGAATTCCATCGTCACCGAACCGGCCCAGAATGGCTTGGTCGACCGCTTCGGCCACGGCGGTCAGACGGTCTGTCAACAAGGGGGCCTCAGTGAGAAGCCGGCCACCACCGGGCCGCAGCCAGTCGCCGTCCGGGAAAAGTCGGTCCGGCAAGTCCACCAAAGCCGAACGAAGCCGCTTAAGCACGGCCACCAATGGCGCTTCGCCAAGCAACCGGGTCCAGTCGAGACAAGCCCGTCCGGCATGTTCGAGCAAAGTCTCGCTTTGGATCAGAAAATGCCGTGCCGCTTTCTGTCGGCCGTCGGGCCGAACCGCCGACGCCCCTTCGATGGCGCTGACGGAAGCAACACCCTGGGCAATCCGGCAGACGGAAAACAACCGCGCCACCAAGTCCGGAACATCGTCACCGGACCGCCCGGCCAAGGGCGCCGTCGCCCGCAAGATCCGGTGATTTCCGATGACGACCTTGGAAAACAACCCCGCCTCCACACCAAGACGAATGTGGATGGCCCCCTCCGCAGGCGTGCCGGTCATATCGCCTCGTTGGGTGGCGGAACCTCTCGCATGGCTTCCGCAAAATAGTCGAGCGACTCGCGGGCTTGTTCCGGCGACACGCGCTCCACCGCGAAAGCACCCGACTGAATGATCAGAAAATCGCCGAGGGCGACCGGTTCATCCATCAGCATCAGGCTGACCCGGCGTTCCACCCCGAAACATTCGACCGTGGCCATGTCGCCCTCGATGGCCAGAACACGCGACGGAATGGCCATGCACATGATTTCCCCGCTCCCGATCAGACCAGCGCCCGGGCTGGTACGCCGATTGTCGCCAGTTCCGTCGTCACCAGGTCCAAGACCTCGTCCATCCGCGCCGCGACCGTGGGCGACAAATCCATCCCCATGTCGAGCGACGCCGGTTGCACGCCGATCAATATCACATGGTCGGGCGCTCCGCCGGAAAACCGCAGAGCCGCGAGCACATCGGACAGTCCGACCTGATGCGGTGACAGCTTGGTCTTGAAGAAGGCCGGCACCTCGTCACCCTCCAACCGCACGACACTACCCGCCGGTTTTCCGACGCGGACGGCATCGATCACGACCAGATATTGCGCCCCTTCGAGATCGGGCAACAACTCCATGCCGGTGGTCCCGCCGTCAATCACTTCGACATCGTCATGCAGGGCAAAGCGCTTTTGCAACGCGTCGACGGCGTGGACCCCTATTCCCTCGTCCGACATCAGCACATTGCCAATGCCCAGAACAACCACTCGCATACTTGTCACCTGATAAAAAGGCCCGCGGCCGCCAACGAAAGCGGGCAACCGCGAGCCTTGCCAAGGGTATCGCAAACGATCGCCCAGGTGAAGCTAAAGCGCCTTCACCTGAACGGCCGTCTTATGTTCCTTGTCGGTCAAATGAACCGCACAGGCCAGGCAAGGATCGAACGAATGGACGGTCCGCAACACTTCGAGAGGACGCTCGGGGTCGGCCACCGGCGTGTTGAGCAAGGACGCTTCGTAGGGACCGATCTGATCCTCTTCGTTACGCGGCGCCGCCAGCCAAGTCGTCGGCACCACCGCCTGATAGTTGGCGATCTTGCCATCCTTGATCACCGACCAGTGAGACAGCACGCCACGCGGTGCCTCGTGCAGACCGACACCCATGATTTCCCCTTTCGGGAAAACCGGCTTGTTGTAGGTCGTCACGTCGCCTTTGGCGATGTTTTCCATCAATGCCTGCCAATTGGCCTGAAGGTTTTCGTGCATGACACCACAGCGCACGGCGCGCGCCGCATGACGGCCGATGGTCGAATGCAGGGCCGTCAGCGGAATCTTCGTGCCCGACAGATGACTGACCAGATCGACCACGCGGTTCAGGTGGCTGATGGTCTGCTGATGGCCGGCGGCAACGCCGCACAGCACATTGGCCAGCGGCCCGACCTGGGCCGGCTTTCCGTAAAAGGTCGGAGACTTCACCCAGGAATATTTCCCGTTATCCTGAAAATCCGTGTAGGCCGGCGTCGTCTCGCCCTTCCACGGATGCAGCGCACCCGACCCGCCAGAATATTTGTACCAGGAATGCTTCACCGATTCGGCGACTCCGTCACGGAAATAGGCATCGCTGTACGAGGTGATCGGCTTGAACGTCGAGAGATCGCCGCCCTTGATGAAGCCGCCCGGTGTCATGAACTTGGTGCATTTGGTGTCGAGCGGCATGTCGGGGACCGACAGATAGTCGGTAATGCCGGCGCCGATGGCCGTCCAGTCGGAATAGAAGGCGCCGACCGCGGCGACATCGACCTGATAACAGTTGCGGATGAAAGAACCAAGCTTGTCCATCATCTCCTTGATCAGCAGAAGGCGCTCGATGGTCAGCACCGACTGGCTGTCTGTCGCGATTGGGTTCGAGACGCCGCCAACCGCCAGATTTTGGATGTGCGGAGTCTTCGATCCCAGGGTCGCCACGATCTTGTTGGCGTAGCGCTGCACTTCCAGTGCCTGCAGATAATGGGCGACAGCCATCAGATTGACTTCCGGCGGCAACTTCATCGCCGGATGACCCCAATAGCCGTTGGTGAAGACACCCAACTGCCCCGACCCGACGAAGGTCTTCAGACGATTCTGAACGTCGGTCATCACATGGCGGCTGTTTCCTTCCCAATCGGAAAGGCTTTCCGCCAGCTGTGCCGCCTTGGCCGGATCGGCCTTCAAGGCCGATACCACGTCGACCCAATCGAGCGCTGACAGATGGTAGAAGTGGACGATGTGATCATGCACCGAATGGGCGCACATGATCATGTTGCGGATGTACTGGGCGTTCAGCGGAATTTCGAGATTGAGCGCGTTCTCGACCGACCGTACCGAGGCCATTGCATGCACGGTGGTACAGACGCCGCAAATCCGTTGCACGATGGTCCAGGCGTCGCGTGGATCGCGCCCTTGCACGATCTGCTCGATGCCCCGCCACATCTGGCCCGATGACCAGGCCTTGGAGACTTTCCCGTTTTCCACCTCGACGTCGACGCGCAGATGGCCCTCGATGCGGGTAATAGGATCGATGGTGATTCTCGTCGCCACGGCAACTCTCCTTTTTTACTTGTTGGTCGTCGCGGCCACGCTTGGGGCACGCCGAACGCTATGGGAATCCGACCCCGAGGCCGGATGATGGCTGGAAAGAACAGGGAACAATCTGACGCAGACGATGTAACCCAGGATCTCCAGGGCCACAAAACCGACGGTAATCAGGATCTCGCCGATCGACGGGAAATAGTGCCACCCCTCACGACCATAGGCGATCAGCACCAGGTCGAGGCGATAAAGGGCGCCGGCAAGCAACATGGATACCGCGGCGATGAAGAGAATTTGCGGGTTGAACCTGGTCCGCTGCGAGGCAAGAAGAATAATCGGGAGCAAGAACAGCACGTTCTCGATGATAAAGAACGCCGAATATTTCCCCGATGTCAGGACCAGGCCCAGCTTGTTCGCGTAAATGAGATTTCCCCAACGGACCACCAGGTAGAATATCAGCAACCAGGAGATAATCCGCGAGATCTTGCCCAGCATCGGCGCCTCGCTGGGGCGGTTATAGGCTTCGGCAACCAGGCTGCCTTCGAAGATGACGATGGAATAGCCCATGCAGATCGCCGAACTGAGCGCCAGAAGCGGCAAAACGTTGGTCTGCCACAGGGGATGGACCAGATATCCCGCCGGAATGAGCAGCGATCCCAGAGAAGACTGGTGCATGGTCGGCAACAGGCATCCGACGGCGATCGGAATGAAGGCGGTTTTCGTCAACATCTTCTGGATTTTCGGCGTGCCCCATTTCGCGGCGATCACCGGGGCGAACTCAACCCACAGAACGCAGCAATAGGCGCCGATGCAGCAGGCCACCTCCAACATGATCGACGTCGTGTTGGCCCATGCGGGCAGGAACAGATGCCAGGCGTTCCAGTAACGGCCGATGTCGAACATGATCGACATACCGCCCAAACTGTAGCCGAAGGCGGAAGCCAGCAAAGCCGGTCGAACCAGTGGATGGAACTCGCCCTTGTTGAAGATGTAGACCAGGATGGCCATGGAATAGCCGCCGCAGGCGAAGGCGGTGCTGATGAACACGTCATAGGCGATCCACAGGCCGAAACCGTAGCCGTTGGAAAGATTGGTCACCGCACCCAGCCCGAAAACCAGGCGATAGAGCAGCAGTGCCCCCATGATCGCGGTCAAGATGGCAGTGATCACCGTCGTCTTGGTGATGTATGGACCGCCCAGAGGAGAAGCCTTGGACATGGTTATTCCTCCTCATCATGGTTTTTGGTGTTCTTGTGGGCCATGTAAAGCAGCCCGGCGAACAGCGCGACCGGTGCGACAAACCCACCGTAAATGCCATCCTGGATGGTCTCGGCCTCGGCGGCATAAGACTTCTCTCGAAGCGTCGGATAGCCCATCTTTTCGAACGGCACGCCCGAAAGCAGCAGCATCTGCGTGCCCCCCATCTCGGTGGCACCGTAGGTATGCTGAACATATTTGGCGTTAGGACGTTCATGCACATCGGTCGAGTCGACGACTTTGCGGGGATAATTGGTCGGTTGTCCCGCCGGAGTGCCGGTACGGCGCGCCGCCTCTTCTTTCAAAGCGGTTACCGGACCGAACAGCGTCGCGCCGGTCGGGCAGACTTCGGCGCAGGCCGGGATCTTGCCAACCGCCAACCGCTGCTTGCAGAGTTGGCATTTCAGAAGCTTGGGAAACGGCTTGTCGAATTCGAATTGCGGCACAGCGAACGGACAGGCGACGATACAATAGCGGCAACCGATGCAGTCCGCCGGTTCGTGGCTGACGATGCCGGTCACCGGATCCTTGGTCATCGCGCTGACCGGACAGACCGACACGCAAGACGGATCGACGCAGTGCAGGCAGGACCGCTTCATGAAGGCGAAACCGTCCTTTTCCTGGTCCTTATGCTGCCCGGTTCCCTCTGAGTACATCTTGATGACCGTGATGGTCTTGCCCGAGATGTCGAGGGCGGTATCCCATATCTTCTCGTCCGTCGAGAATTCCGGCTTGGTGTCGTTGGCGTCGCGGCAAGCCACGACACAGGCCTTGCAGCCGACACAAAGCGTCGAATCGTAAAGCAGACCGACCGCCTTTGGCGGCAAGGTCTGGTTCTCGCGGGCGTCGGCCGGTGTGGTCGTGGCCGCGGCGCAAGCCGCGGCGGCACTGCCGGCGGCCGCTCCCTTGAGAAAATTGCGTCTGGAGAGAGCCATGGGATCATTCCTTCCCGATCGACGTATCTTCCGGCTTGCTCTTGCCGAGATTGCGGGCGACCCGCAACCCGGCACCCACAGCCAAACCACCGATAACGGCCACGGTCGCGGCGGAGCCCAACGTCACTCCCTGCCCCTGTTCTTCGACAATTCGCGGATAGGATTCCGGCGGCGTGATGTAAAGCGGATCAGCCAGGGCATGAATCGGCTTGGTGAAGCCGATTCCTTTCTCGGAACAACCGATGCAGGGATGCCCCGTCCCGACCGGCCAGCTTCCACCCCCGACATCGTTGAAAAGAATCGACGGACAGTTGGCGAACGTTTCGGGGCCTTTGCATCCCAACTTGTACAGACAGTACCCCTTGCGATGCCCCTCGTCGCCGAATTCCTGGGCAAAACGACCAGCATCGAAATGCGGACGACGTTCGCAATTCTCGTGAATGATACGCCCATAGGCGAATTTCGGCCGACCTTTGTCGTCGAGATCGGGCAGCACGCCGAACGTCAGATAATGCACGACAGTCGACAGGAAATTGTAGGGGCTGGGCGGGCAGCCGGGGATATTCACCACCGGCTTGTCCTTGATAATCTCGGCCACGCCCACCGCACCGGTCGGATTGGGGGCCGAAGACGGCATGCCACCCCAGGCGGCGCAGGAGCCGATGGCGATCACGGCAGCTGCGTCAGCCGCGCATTCCTTGACCAGGTCGAGGGAGGTCTGGCCGCCGACCTTGCAGTAGATGCCACCGTCCTTGGTCGAAATAGCCCCTTCGACGACCAGCACATACTTGCCCTTGTTGGCTGCCATCGCACTCTTGCGGGCGGCTTCCGCCTGATGCCCGGAGGCGGCGAACAGGGTTTCGTGATAGTCGAGCGAAATGACCTCGAGGATCAGCTTGTCGAGAGCGGGATGTTCAGCGCGCAGCATCGATTCGGTACAGCCGGTGCATTCCAGAAAATGCAACCAAATGACCGGCGGACGCTTGCCGGAGACGATGGCATTGGCGATCTCGGCTTCCGCGCCGGCCGGCAAGCCCATCGTCGCTGCCATGGCCGCACAGAACTGCATGAAACTGCGGCGAGAGAGCCCCAGTCTCGTCTCGATCGCGTTCAAGATGTCGTCGCTCATATTCCCAACCTCTCTCTGCTCGCGCGAAGAACGAATCGCCGCCGCGGCGCGCAGCCATCGGCGGGGAAATGGTCAAAACCGATAAAGACTTCCGATGGGCCCGGGGATGGCGTCGTGACAAAGACGACAGGCCGGCGCCATCTTGCGACTGCGCGGCGGCTGGACAATCTCTAGACAGTGAGCGAACACCCCTCACCCTCCCACGTCGGACCTTCTTGGTCTCATGAATAGCAAGGACCAACGCAAGACCCGGGCCAGATGTCAGCCAAATGCAGCATCACCTTATTTCGCAAATGGTTATCAGCAATATCGGGATAATTCCGGAACGCATTAACCCCGATGAGTGGAAGATCACGTTCCACCCAGTGGAAGGTATCTTTCTAGCGATCGCCGCCACGTTGACATCGTTTGCGAGGACTGAAGGCGAAAATTAATGATTAATGTTGGTCAGCCTGTGCTCTGCTGCTGTCTTGCGCACCGACTTCGGCGAAGCGTTCACGGTCGAGAGCCGATCGCTGTCTAAAAATGAAATGCACTTCAATATACGATGTAACGACGCAATCACGACGTAGCACATTTTCCGATCAGGTCATTACATCGGCGTGGGCAGCAATAGTCCGACATCTTGATGGGATAACCATGGCCGACATAGTCTTGATCAACCCACGTTTCGAGCCGAGCTATTGGGGACTTGAACACGCACTCCATTTGCTTGGCTACCAGGCCAATCTTCCGGTGGCGGCGTTACCCTTGCTGGCCGCGCTGACGCCGGAAGGGCATAGCTTCACCCTGATCGACGAGAATGTCGAAGCCATCGATTTCGAACGCTGCGCCCGCGCCGACATCGTCGGAGTGACGGGCATGTCGGTGCAACGATTCCGCATGACGGAAGTTCTCGAGGAACTCAAACGCCGAGGAGTCTTCACGGTGGTGGGCGGACCCTGGGTCACGGTGCAGGAGGATTATTTCGGCACCCTTGCCGACGTCATCTTCGTTGGCGAGGCGGAAAACACTTGGCCGCTGTTCCTTGAGCAGTGGGCCGACGGCAAACACGCAGGACGTTATGAGCAGACGGAAAAGACCGATATGACCAAGGTACCGGTTCCGCGTCATGACCTGCTGAAAATGAGCCGCTACGCGCTGGCCAGTATCCAGTTTTCGCGAGGCTGCCCATTCAATTGCGAATTCTGCGACATCATCGTCACCTTCGGCCGGCGCCCACGCATCAAAACCTCAGGCCAGGTCATCGCCGAATTGGAAGCTCTCAGGAAGACGCCCGGCGTCGACACCGTTTTCATCGTCGACGACAACCTGATCGGCAACAAGAAGGCGATCAGGGAGGTGTTGCTTGAGGTCGTCGCCTGGCAGCGCGCCCATGACTATCCGATGATCTTCTTCACCGAGGCCTCCCTCGATCTCGCCGACGACGCGGAACTGATGGCCCTGATGGTCGCAGCCAATATACGCATCGTCTTCGTCGGCATCGAAACGCCCAACGAGGACTCCCTCAAGGAAACCGGAAAAACACAAAACTTGCGAAAAGGAGGGTCGATGGCCGAAAAGGTCCACGCCATCCAGAATGCCGGAATGGAAGTGTGGAGCGGCATGATCCTTGGGTTCGACAACGACGGCCACGACATTTTCGAGCGCCAGATTCGTTTCATCCAGCAGGCGCGCATCGTCAGCAGCATGGTCGGCATGCTATCGGCCATCCCGAAGACGCCACTCCATGACCGACTGGCCCGGGAGGGCCGTCTCGATCCCGATGACCGTCCGCTTTACGGGACGAACGTGATCCCCGTGGGCATGGATCGCCATGCGTTGCGCGAAGGATATCTTCGGGTGATGCGCGAACTCTATGACCCCGAGGCCTATTTCCAACGTCTCGACGACCTTTATTTGACAGGCCGGTTGCGTCAGAGCAACCCGCGTCGCGAGCATCTTCGCGACAGGCCGTGGCGCCGCTTCCTGCTCGACGTCAGCCTGGTCGCCGAGGCGGCCTTCATTTTCCTGCGCCTGCAAACCAAAGTGAAGGACAGAGACCTTCGTCGACACTACCGCCGTTCCATGGGCCGGCTTCTGCGCCATTTACCGCCGACCGACGTACTGCAGGTTTATGCGGTCAAATCTGCCATGCACTACCATGTCCATACGCTTGTCTCCGAGATGAGCATGGATGGTCAGTTGGTGAATACATTTTGATTTTGCACGGTATTTTTAGTGCACGGCACAGCGCATACAGGGATCGAACGATCGAATGACATGCTGAACCGTGAGAGGAAACTCCTCTCCCGGAAGAACCGCCGCGCCAACCAACGCCTCTTCCAGGGGGCCAGGCTGGCCGGCTTTGTCGCGCGGCGAGAAATTCCATGTGGTCGGCGCGACAACCTGGTATTGGCGAATTTGCCCACCCTCCACCGACAACCAGTGACCGAGGCTTCCCCGAGCCGCTTCGACCAGGCCGAAACCGTCAGCGCGATCCGGCACAGCCACCGATTGGCAATAGGCTTCGGCGCCGGCCAGGGAATGCACCCAGCGTTCCATCGCCGGCACCAGGAGCGCCAGTTCCAGCAAGCGCGCGACGACCCGCCCCTGGACGCTGGCACGACCGTCGGCAACGACCGCCAGGGCCCGGATCAACGGATGTCCGGCCACCATCTGCCTGGCGAAAGCCCCAACCTCGCAGGTCTCGCCGTTGAGACGCGGCGCTTTGCACCAACTATAGGCGTCGAGCCTGTCGGCATCGGGCATGGTCACGCCGTCATCCGGATGCTGGCTGCCGCCACACATCCAGGCGTGACTGAGATCCTCGCGCAGTCCCGCCAGATCGAGAGGCGAGAGATCGCCGTCGCGCCACAGGCCGGACGCGAACAACTGTCCGTCGTTTCCGCCAAAGGCTCCATAACTGAGAAACCGTGCCGGCCCGCGGCCGACCGTGGAAAGGTGCAAGTCCTCGGCGATATGCAGGAACAGACGAAAGTCGCCCACCTCCGCCGGACGCTCTTCCCGCCACCTCTCCAGGGCATCGACAGAGGTCAGAGCGGCGATGTTTTCCAAGGAGTCGGCAAACAGCGTCGTCTCAAGAAAACTGCGAAACTCCGCCAGCACTGCCAGAAGTCGCATCCGCTCGCCGAGATCGACCGATTTGGTGGTTCCACCAGGCTGCACCGCGAGATTGTGCGGCCACTTTCCTGCCAGGATTCCCATCGCATGCAAAAAGGCGACGCGGGCCTTCTGCGCCTGACGTCCGGCAACGCCCGACTGTGCCTTGAATCGTTCCACCGCGCGGTCATGCCACCCCCGACCGCCATAAGTGCCCGAGGCGAAATCCGGCATGAAGAAAAGATAGAAGTGCGTCAGATGATCGGCAGCATTCTCACAGGCGAGAATCAGATTGGCGGCTATCACGCCGTTGGCCGGCGGCACGACATCCATCGCCATGGCGAGAGCCTGGGCGCTGGCGACCGACTGCGAAACTGAGCAGCTTCCGCAGATGCGCGGTGCAATGACCAGCGCGTCCTGGGCTGGACGCCCCTGTAGGATCTGCTCGAAACCACGATAGAGCGGTGCCGCCACAAAAGCCTGGGCAACCCGGTTGTCGTTGATCTCGATCCTGACTTCCAGATCGCCCTCGACCCTGCTGAAAGGTCCAAGGATCAGCTCGCTCACAGGAAAAACCTCACGATGTCGAACGACAATGCGGCGGCACGACCACGTGGTCCTCGCAAGCGTTTTTGCGAACGCGGTCGGGAGTCGCCGATTTGGAGAGAACCGACAGCGCGACGTACCATGCCTTCGGCATATCGACCGGCAGTCCAAGAGGCACGCCGGCAACCTTCGGCGTTTCAAGAAAGGCCCCGATCGGATCTTCAAAAGCAGGAGACGTGCAGTTGATGCAGGCATAGCCAGCGTTCGGGCAGGACCAGCCGCCGTTCCACAGCCGGAGGTTACAGTCTCCCGGCGCCTGCGTTCCCTTGCAGCCCAGGTTCTCCAACAGACAGCCGAGTTGCGAAGGTGCGGCGGCACTGGCCTTGAACTCGTAAAACTCGTTACGGGCGCAGCCATGGTGCACCAGATGGTCTGCCCAAAACCGCGGTCGCCCGAAACTGTCCAGATCGGCCGTTTGCAGAATACCCTGCCCCAACCCCATAAGCGTTTCCACCACCCAACCGGGATGCGGGGCGCATCCCGACACATTGATGACCGGCAGGCCGCTGCCCGACAACCATCCCGCCCCCAATAGACCACCCGGCTCCTCACCGGTATATTGCAATCCCTTGGCTTCGGTCGGAACCGCCGGAGAGGCCGGAATGGCGCCGAACGCCGCGCAGCTTCCGACGGCCACCACATAGCGCGCCCTTTGCGCAAGGTCCCGTACCCAGCAGGACACCGGCCGCAGCCCGCCGGCGAGAATTTGGAATCGGCCATTGCCGTTCGAACCGGTCAGCAAGGCCCCTTCAACACACAGCACGTCGAAGGCCCGTTCGCCGCTTCGACACTGTTCCAGCAGACGCAACACCTCGGGGCCGCCCTCTTCGGCCAACGAGGGGTGCCACAGCAGCTCGATATCGGCGCGCTCAAGGGTTTCGCTCAACCCAAGCGTCTCAGCACCAAGAGCCGACATCGTGCAACCGCCGCAACTGCCGGCCTGCAACCACAGCACGCTCAAACGAGATTTCAAACGAGTAACCATACCCAACTCTAGGACCGACAGGCCAACGCCATCAACCAATTGATGAGAACAAGCCAAAAATCCCCTTGCCGACGGCCAATGTTCACGTTATGTTCCCTTTCCGACAAGGAGGACACCATGCTGTATCCCCACCCGCGGACCCTTAAGGATCATCTCGCCAACAGCGCCTGCGCTCTCGTCATTGGATGCTTTTTCGCCTTCGTCGGCCTCAATGCCGCCAGTGGTTGCGGACAAAGCGGCGGCGCCTGCATCCATGTCCAGGACCTGCTGGGCAGCCCATCGACGCAGATCGTTCTCGCTGACCACCAGGCGAGGTAACTCTGGCGCGAATGGACCGATGGGATTGATTTTTGGGCCCGTGTCCGCATTTTCTCTCTACGATCCTGACGTTCAGGTCCGCGGATTCGGACCATAGTCGAGAGGTTTCCGGTGATGACGCCCGATTGCATCCGCTATTATCAGGACATCCAGGACACCGACGAGTCCCACTATCCCGGCAGCCGGGAGTTGATGTCCATCGGGTCTCCGTTCGGCAAGATCTTCGGTTTCCAGCGCCTTGGCATCCATCACGAGGTACTGCCGCCCGGGCGTCGCACCTCCTGGCCGCATGCGGAAGAGAAGGAAGACGAGTTCATCTTCGTCGTCGAAGGGACCCCCGACGTCTGGCTCGATGGCGACCTTTACCGACTGAAGCCTGGTGATGGTGTCGGTTTTCCCGCTGGCACCGGCCAGGCACATTGTTTTCTCAACAACACCGATGCACTGGTCCGCCTGTTGGTCGTGGGCGACCGCAACCGACCGGACAACAGATTTCACTACCCATTGCACGCGGCATACGACCAAACGATCGGCAAGCAATGGTGGAACGATGCGCCACCTCGAAAACTGGGGCCGCATGACGGCTTGCCCGACGCGCTTCGCGCGTCGAATGGTCCGTTTTAGAGCGGCGGGCGTCAAATCTGACGTGCGTCGCCCCAGCGACCATTAAGGTCGCGGCCAAGCGTTGAGGATTCGGGGGCAGGACCAAGGGACATAAATGTAACCAGGAGAGCTGGCATCCATGCGGCTAAACCAAGTCACCGTTCCGGTCACCGATGTCCCCCGCGCCATATCGTTTTATCTACGCCTCGGCCTGACACAGATCGTTGGATCACCGCATTATGCGCGGTTCCTGTGCCCCGATGGCGGATCGACCTTTTCCGTCGAAAAGGCCGAGGCCGTCATCCCGGGCATCGTCGTCTATTTCGAATGCGCTGATCTCGATCACGACGTAAAGATCTTCAAATCCCGTGGCATCGTCTTCGACAGCGATCCCGCCCTTCAGCAATGGGCATGGCGGGAAGCCAGGTTACGCGACCCCGATGGCAACCGGATCTGCCTGTTTTCAGCGGGAGAAAATCGCATCTCGCCTTCCTGGGCGCTCAATCCGCCGCGCGTCTACTCAGCAGACGGCGACGACGCGCCGGCCGAGAAGACGTAGAGCGCGTCAAAGAAAGTCTTGTGTCGACTGCCGCTGGCCCCGTATTAAAAGCCATGCTCAAGCCGCCGAACCTTTCCTGGCCGATCCGCCTTGCCGCACTGGTCGTCGCCGGTGGGATGTCGCTTTATGTGCTGCAGCTCTATGTCTTCGGATCGAAGTTTGTCGCCGCGGTCGGCGCTTTGTCGGCACCAGCAGCCCAACCATCGTCCCCGGCCCCGTTCGCTAAAAGGGAAGCGGGTGTGGTTCCGGTTCAAATCATAAAAGAAAGCAAACCGGCGCATTAGGGTCTGAATGTCATCGCGCTTTTAGGCCCGGCGAAGCCACATCTCCTTGATAGCATGCGACGCATCCTTTCGAATCACCAGGCGTGCCCGCTCGCGTGTCGGCTCGATATTGTGCAGCAGATTGGGAAGATTGGTGTGTTGCCAGATGTCCCTGGCGACGTCGTCGGCCTGTGCCGGCGTCAGGTCCTTGAAATGATGAAAATAGGACGACGGTCTCTGGAACACAGTGCGCTGCAAAAGCGAGAACCGCTCGCTGTACCACCGTTCGATGTCGGTGACGTCGGCATCGAGATAGATCGAGAAATCAAAGAAATCGGATGCGACGGCCGGTGCGCCGGCAACCACCTGCAGCACATTGAGACCTTCGAAGATCAGGACATCCGGTCGATCGACATACTGGAACTCGCCCGGCACGATGTCATAAGCCTCGTGCGAATAGACCGGCACCCGGAGAGATGCCTCGCCCGCCTTCACCGACATCAGGAAGTTCAGCATGCGCCGCAGATCATAGCTTTCCGGGAAGCCCTTGCGCGACATCAGGCCCCGTCGCTCCAACACCTGCGTCGGAAGCAGAAAACCATCGGTGGTGACCAGCTCCACATGAGGATGATCAGGCCAACGGCTCAGCAGGGCCCGAAGCACACGGGCAAAAGTGCTCTTGCCGACCGCAACGCTCCCGGCGACCCCGATGATACACGGTGGCGCCGGACTTGGCCGGCCAAGGAAAGCCCCTTCGACGACGCCGCTGAGGCGACGAGCCGCCCGGACATAAAGATTGAGCAATCGCGACAGCGGCAGATAGATGTCAGCGACATCGGCGAATGAAACCGGTTCGTTCAGTCCACACAGCTCTTGCAGTTCCGAATGAGAAAGAGACAGCGGCGTATTGGCCCGTAACGCCGCCCAATCTTCGCGGCCGAACACGAGATAGGACGCCGGACTGAAGTTCATCGCCGTCATGATGCCGTCGACATCTTCATCGGCCGATCATATCGAAGAGTCCGCCGGTATCGCCGAAATGATCACCACAGCCTCGGCCATGGGATATTCATCGGTCATGGTCAGATCGATGCGGGCCACCATGCCGGCCGGCAGCATTTCAGCCAGCCGACGGGCCGCCCCGCCGGTCAGACGCAAAGTTGGTTGGCCAGACGCCAAATTGACCACGCCCATATCGCGCCAGAACACACCTGCACGGAATCCCGTGCCCAGGGCCTTGGCGCAGGCTTCCTTGGCGGCGTAGCGCTTCGCGTAAGTCGACGCCCGACCACGAGCCGTCCCGGCGCGGCGTTCCGCCTTGGCTCGTTCCTCATCGGTGAAAATTCTGGCGACGAAGCGATCGCCGAACCTCTCCAGGCTCTTCTCGATCCGCCGAATATCGATCAGGTCGTTGCCAAGCCCGAGAATCACCGGATCGCTCTCATCACGCCCGCGCCTCGGCCATCAGCCTGCGCATCTGCCGGATGGCGGCCTCAAGCCCGATAAAGATCGCCTCGCCGATCAGGAAATGTCCGATATTCAGCTCGGTGATCGTTGGAATGGCGGCAATCGGCAAAACCGTATCGAAGGTCAAGCCATGACCGGCATGGCATTCCAGGCCCAGGGTCTCGGCATGGGCTGCCGCAGCGACGACGCGTGCCAGCTGGCGCTCGTGCTGGTCACCGACGGCGTCGCAGTAAGCGCCGGTATGCAGTTCCACCACCGGCGCGCCGACGTCTTTGGCGGCATCGATTTGCCGAAGGTCGGGTTCCACGAACATCGACACCCGAATCCCGGCACCGACCAGCGCAGCCACCATCGGCCGCAAGTTTTCCCGATAACGAACGACGTCCAGGCCGCCTTCGGTCGTCCGCTCCTCGCGCCGCTCAGGAACGATGCAAACGGCGTGCGGCTTATGGCGAAGCGCAACCACAACCATTTCCGGCGTCGCCGCCATTTCGAGGTTGAGCGGCAGCGAGACAGCTTGGATCAGGCGGCCGATGTCCTCGTCGGCAATGTGCCGGCGATCCTCGCGCAAATGCGCCGTGATGCCGTCGGCGCCCGAATCCGCCGCCAGTTTGGCGGCGCGAACCGGATCGGGATGCAAACCACCGCGGGCGTTGCGAATGGTCGCGACGTGGTCGATGTTCACTCCGAGACGAAGGACGCGATTCATGTCTTCTCCCAAATTCTCTCAACCATCAGTTCCGTCCACGCTCCACGGAGTTGATCGATGGTGTTGCGCGCAAAGCCGCAATAATATTTGTCAGATGCTTAACATCGCGAACTTCGACATCAATAATCATCTCGAAATAATCTGTTGTTCTACTTGTAATTCGCAGATTACTGATGTTTCCAAGATTTTTTGCAATCACTGTCGACAAGTTTCCGAGATTTCCCGGCTCATTGACGACGACCACACTGATACGGCCGATATGCAGCTCAGTATCTTCCGGCTCCTGATTCCAGGCCAGATCAAGCCAACGTTCGGGAGTCTCGGCGAATTGTTCCAGGCTGTCGCAATCGATGGTGTGAATCGTCACGCCCTTGCCGGTGGTCACGATGCCGACGATCCGATCGCCCGGCAATGGGTGACAGCAGCCGGCGAAATGCATCGCCATCCCCGGCACCAGCCCGCGAATCGGCATGGTCGGCGTCTGCGCCTTGGGCTTGCCGCGCTTCAGCGCCACGACATTATTGTCGGCCGACCGCTGCGCCTTCTGTTGGCTGCTCTTGAGTTCCGGATAGACGGCCGAGACAACGTCGCGACCGGTCAGATTTCCCTCGCCGACAGAGACCACCAGATCTTCGACGCTGGTCATCTTGAAGATCTTCAGGACGCCGTCGAGAGCCTTGTCGGTGTATTCGTAGCCTTCCTGCTTGAAGGCCCGGTTCAGGATCGCCCGCCCCAGATCGACGTACTGGCTGCGCTGCTGCGTCCGAATGAAGCGGCGAATGCGGGCACGGGCGCGCCCGGTGACGACGAAGCGCTCCCAGGTCGGGTTGGGCGTCTGCGCTTTCGAGGTGATGATCTCGATCTGGTCGCCGTTGTTGAGCGGCGTCCGCAGCGGCATCATCCGACCGTTGACCTTGGCGCCGACACAGGTGTCGCCGACCGCCGAATGCACGGCATAGGCAAAATCGACGGGACAGGCGCCACGCGGCAGGACGATCAGATCGCCCTTCGGCGTGAAACAGAAGACCTGGTCCTGGAACATCTCGAGCTTGGTATGCTCAAGAAACTCCTCAGGATTGGAGGCGTGCTCCATGATGTCGAGCAGCTCGCGCAACCAGCGATACTGTTTGCCATCATCGGCTGGCCGCATTCCCTGCTTGTAGGACCAGTGGGCGGCGACGCCCAACTCGGAGACCTCATGCATATCCTGAGTACGGATCTGCACTTCGATGCGATGCCTCTCGGGGCCAAAAACGCCGGTATGCAATGACCGATAGCCGTTTGGCTTCGGCGTCGAGATGTAATCCTTGAAACGGTTGGGCACCATCGGGTAGTGGCTGTGGATGACGCCGAGCGCCCGATAGCAGTCCTCGACCGAACCGACCAGGACACGAAATGCCATGATGTCGGAAAGCTGCTCGAAGGCGACGTTCTTGAGCTGCATCTTGCGCCAGATCGAATAGGGCGTCTTTTCACGGCCGGACACCCCCGCCTCGACGCCGGCTTCCTTCAGGATATTGCGCAATTCCTCAAGGATGCGGCCAATCAGGTCGCCCCCCTTCTCCCGCAGGAAATTCAGGCGGGCGACCAGCGATCCGCGGACGTCCGGATGCAGCTCGGCGAACGCCAGATCCTCAAGCTCGTTCTTGATCTCGGAAATACCGATGCGCTCGGCCAGCGGCGCATAGATCTCCATGGTCTCGAGCGCGATCCGCTTACGCTTTTCCGGATTGCGGATGTAGTGCAGCGTCCGCATGTTGTGAAGCCGGTCGGCCAATTTGACCAGCAACACCCGGATGTCTTCCGACATCGCCAGCACAAGCTTGCGAAAATTCTCCGCCTGCTTCGACTGGTCCGACTGCAGCTCGATCCGCGACAGCTTGGTCACGCCGTCGACCAGACGCGATATCTCCGCACCAAACAGCTTCGTGATGTCGGCCACCGTGGCCGGAGTGTCCTCGATCGTATCGTGCAGCAAGGCTGTGATGATCGAAGCCGAATCCATCTTGTATTTCGTCAAGATGCCGGCGACTTCGATCGGATGCGAAAAATAGGGGTCGCCCGAGGCCCGCAGTTGCGAGCCATGCTGCTTCATAGCGAAGACATAGGCGCGGTTTATGGCGTCCTCGTCCGCTGTCGGCTCGTAGGACTTGACGCGTTCGACAAGCTCGAACTGACGCATCATTTCCGGTCACCAGCACCTTTGATCACGGCAAACTCAGTCCAAAATCACAAGGCCCGATCGGCGCGGCTACGCCCTCGGGCCTTGGGACAAGAAACATGGGCACATTGGGCGCAGTCACTCTCTATCAGCGGACCGAGAGGCAACGCCATATGCTCATTCTTCGTCGGGAATGTTCGGTTCGTTGTCGATATCGGCAGCGTCATCGTGAATGGACATGCCGTCTTCGATCGAATCGTCTTCCAAGGCGGTGGCCGTGGTATCGAGCGCCAGGTCGTGGGCCGCCAGCACATCGATCTCGTCTTCTTCCGGTTCATCGACCTCGACGTGTTTCTGCAGCCCTTGAATGAGGGAATTCCGCAAAATTTCGAGGTCCACGGTTTCGTCGGCGATCTCGCGCAAGGCCACGACCGGGTTCTTGTCATTGTCCCGATCGACGGTCAGTTGCCCGCCCGACGAGATGTCGCGTGCCCGCTGACCGGACAGCAGGACGAGCTCGAAGCGGTTGGGAATCTTCAGAACGCAATCTTCTACCGTAACACGGGCCATCTACTCTATTCTCCAGGAAGGGCGCAGTTGGTCAGGATATATATTTTCTTGAGCCAATGAAAGCAAGGTTACTGTCGCCCGGTCACATAACCTGAGGGCATGTCTGTCCTGCGGCGACACCTTTGTATGCTCATTCCTCGACCTGACACAACTGATCCGTGGGCAGGCGGGCGATCATTTCGGCAAGGGCGTCGCCGGTCACCGGGTGGCGCCAAAGCGGCGCGACTTCGGCCATCGGCAGCAGCACGAAAGCCCGGTCCGACATGCGCGGATGCGGCACGAGCGGCCGCGGCGGGACGTCGAGAACGACCCGATCATAGGCCAGCAGATCGAGATCGAGAACGCGGGGCGCGTTGACAACCGACCGGACGCGGCCGAAGGAGGACTCGATCCGATGCAGCACATCGAGCAGGCCGTCGGGCGGTAATTTTGTCTCGATCGCCGCAACCGCATTGACGAACCAGGGCTGATCGGATATCGGCACGGGCCTGGTTCGCCAAAACCGGGAACGGCGAACAACCTCAAGCCCCTCGACGCCCATCCGCGCCAAAGCAGCCTCCAAAGTCTGGCGCGGCGTTCCAACAGCACTCGGCAGATTGGCGCCCAAACCGACGAGTATCAAATTGCAATCTTCGGAAAGCAACACGACATCCTCTTGCGACGGCGCACCCTGGCGCCTACGTTAACGGTCATTATCAGCGAAACGGCAATACCGCCGGAAACCATAAGGTTACAGTGAGATATCATGACGATGGTTTTTTATTCCCAAGAACGTATCGGGTTATTCATTGATGGTTCGAATCTTTACGCGGCCGCCCGTGCTCTCGGTTTTGACATTGACTACAAGCGTCTGCTTGATCTTTTCGCCGCCAAGGGACGCCTGATCCGGGCTTTCTATTACACCGCGCTGGTCGAGGACCAGGAATATTCGCCGATTCGTCCGTTGGTCGATTGGCTGGACTACAATGGCTATACCATGGTCACCAAGCCGACCAAAGAATTCACCGACGCCACCGGCCGGCGTAAAATCAAGGGAAACATGGACATCGAGCTCGCCATCGACGTGATGGAAATGGCCCAGTATCTCGATCATGTCGTGTTGTTTTCCGGCGACGGCGATTTCCGCCGCCTGGTCGAGGCGGTTCAGCGCAAGGGAGTCCGCGTTACCGTGGTCAGCACGGTGCGTTCGCAACCGCCGATGGTCGCCGACGAATTGCGCCGTCAGGCCGATACCTTCGTCGAATTGCAGGATCTCGAATCGATGATCGCCCGGACCGCGCCGCTTCATCGCGACGATCGGGCCGCTCCCGACTACGACGACTGAGACGCGACAATGACCACCGAGACACTCCCAGGACGGGACTGCCCGCTCTGTCCGCGACTCGTCGCATTCCGTCTGGACATGCGGGGCAAGCATCCGGATTGGCACAACGCGCCGGTTCCCTCCTTCGGTCCGATCGATGCCAGTCTCCTGATCGTCGGCTTGGGGCCCGGCCTGCGGGGCGCCAATGCCACCGGCCGCCCCTTCACCGGCGACTGGGCTGGAGACCTCCTGTACGACACCCTGCTGGCGAAAGGGTGCGCGCGGGGCTCCTACGACGAACGGCCCGACGATGGGCTGGAATTGATCGATTGCCGGATCACCAACGCCGTGCGTTGCGTGCCGCCCGCCAATCGTCCGACCGGCGCCGAGGGATCGGCCTGCCGACCCTTTCTCACGGCCGAAATCGCCGCCATGCCGCGACTGCGGGGCGTTCTAGCCATCGGCGGCTTTGCCCATAACGCCATCCTCGCGGCCCTTGGGCAAAAAAAGAACGCTTACCCCTTTGCCCATGGCGCCCTGCACAAGCTGCCGAATGGTCTTCTGTTGATCGACAGCTATCACTGCTCGCGCCTCAACACGAACACAGGTCGATTGACAGAAAGCATGTTTCATCAAATGTTCGACTCGGCTCTTGCTGCATTGCGGCAATAAAAAAGACATTTGATATCGCTAGCAATTAAAAATAGCGTAACTATTTAGTTCGTAATGTTATATCGACCCGTCGTGACGGTCTTCTCCCGTTTTCGAGCGGGCCGCCGCGAAACGGCCAGCAGGGCGCCAGCGAAGGAGATGCTCCATGGTTATCGAATGGACTGATGCCTATCGGCTTGGAATTCCGAGGCTGGATGACGATCACCGCAATCTCGTCGATATTCTCAACCGTTTTCTGGCCGCAACCGAAAGCGGCGTCGATACGCGGGCCTTGGGAGTCATTCTCGATCAGTTTGCGGAAGGCTTGGCCGCCCATTGCCGATGGGAGGAAGCGCTCCTCGACCGTTACGATTATGCAGACCGCCTGGGCCACGCGGAACGCCACCAGCAGATGCTGGTCCGTCTGGAAGCCTTCATCTCGCCCTACAAGGACGGCGCCTTGCTGCACGACCAGACCTGCGACAAGTCGGAATTCCTCGCCAATCTGCTGCTCGCCCACATCCGCGACGACGACCTTCCCTTCAAGCCTTACCTCATGTCCCTGGTGTAAATAGCGCTCTCCCAGGGTCAGAACGTCACGGCCTGCCCATCTTTGCGGGGGTCGGACCCAGCGATATAGTGGCCGGATTCGCCGTCGCGAACGATAATCTGGGCGCCGCCGAAGGCAAAGGAACTATCCGTCGCCTCGACCACCACCTCATGGCCCAGCGATTTGAGCGCCGTGATCAGATCGGCATTCATACTGCTCTCGACAGCGATCTTCCGCCCAGCCAGCACGCGCCAGCGTGGCGCGTCGGCCGCCGCCTGTGGATTCTGGCCATAGGCCATGATCCGCAAGGCCATTTGCAGATGTCCCTGGGCCTGGATCGGCCCCCCCATGACACCGAAGGACATCAGGGGAGAACCATCGGCGTTGGTGGCAAAGCCCGGAATGATGGTGTGAAACGGCCGTTTGCGCGGCCCGACCTGATTGGCATGACCGGGCGTCAGCACGAAACCGGCGCCGCGATTTTGCAGACTGATCCCGGTTCCCGGCACGACGATTCCCGAGCCGAACCCCATGTAATTCGATTGGATGAAGGACACCATCATACCGTTGGCATCGGCCGCCGACAGATAAACGGTGCCGCCCGGACGCGGTTGCCCGTGACCAGGATCTCCGGCGCGGCGGGGATCGATGAGCCGGACCCGATCGGCCAGATATCCGGCATCGAGCAGCGCCGCCGGATCGATGCCCATGGCCTGCCGGTCGGCAACGAAATGGTAAATATCGGCAAGGGCGATCTTGGTCGCCTCGATCGCCGCATGGACGGTTTCGACATCGTCGACCGGCGCCTTGCCGATCCCGTAGGCCTGAAGCAGGCCAAGACCGATCAGCGTGGCGATCCCCTGCCCGTTCGGCGGCAATTCATGGACCGCGCCACCCGTGAAGTCTTGGCTTAAAAGATCGACCCAATCGGCCTTATGCTGGCCGAGATCATCAAGACTGAGCGCTCCGCCGCCCTGTTTGGCAAACGCGGCGATCTTTTCGGCGATCTCTCCGCGATAGAAAGCCTCGCCCTTGCTGGCGACGATCCGTTCGAGCGTGCTGGCGTGCGCCTCCGATCGAAACAACTCGCCCGCCCTGGGAGCTCGGCCGTCCGGCAGAAAGGCTTCGGCGAAGCCTGGCTGATCGCCGAGAAGCGTGGCGGCCCGCCCCCACAGGGTGGCGATGATCGGCGTCACCGAAAAGCCGGCGCGGGCATAGCCGATGGCCGGCGCCGCGATCACTTCGAGCGGCAGCGTGCCGAACCGCTCGTGCAGGGCCATCCAGGCGGAAACCACGCCGGGCGTCGTCACCGCCTCCCAGCCCCGTTCCGGCATGACGGTCCGGCCGGCGAAACGCTCTGGCGTCCAGGCGGCGGGGGAGCGTCCGGAACCGTTCAGGCCGTGCAACCGCTTACCGTCCCAGACGATGGCGAAAGCATCGCTGCCAAGGCCGCAGCCGGTTGGCTCGACGACCGTCAGCGTCATCGCCGTCGCCAGCGCGGCATCGACCGCGTTGCCGCCCTTGTGCAACATCGCAAGCCCGGCCTGCGCCGCCAACGGTTGCGAGGTGGAAACCATGTTGCGCCCCATCACCGGCGACCGCGCGGACGGATAGGCGATGTGGTAGTCGAGAGATGAAGCCTTCAAGACGAACTCTCCGTTACAAGACATGATGGATTTGATCTGATGGATAACACCTCGGTCAATCCCCCCTGGGATCGAGCGCGTCCCGCAATCCGTCGCCTAACAGATTAAGCCCCAGCACCACAAGAAAGATCGCCACGCCCGGCGACACCGACATCCAGGGCGCCTGTTCCATGAAATTCTTGGCGACGTTCAGCATGGCGCCCCAGGAGGGAGACGGTGGCTGCTGACCGAGTCCCAGGAAAGACAGGCTCGCCTCGGCGATGATCGCCGTGGCCACCGTCAGCGTCGCCTGGACCAAAAGCGGCGAAAGGATATTGGGCAGGATGTAGCGAACGATGATCCAGCGATGCGGCAACCCGATCGCCCGCGCCCCCTCGACATAGTCTTCCTGGACAACCGCCATGACTTCGCCGCGGGTCAGCCGAATGAAGATCGGTGCGGCGGAAAGCGCGATGGCGATCATCGCATTGCCGAGACTGGGACCGAGAAAGGCGCCAAGAGCGATGGCCAGGATCAGAAACGGACAGGACAGCAGGGCATCGGTCAGCCGCGAAATCACCTGATCGGCCGTCTTGCCGAAATAGCCGGCGACCATCCCCAGGGGCACTCCAATGGCCATGGCGATGACCACCGAAATCCCGCCGGCCAGCAACGACGCCCGCGCCCCCAGCATCATCCGCGACAAGATATCGCGGCCGAGTTCGTCGGTTCCCAGCCAATGCGCCATGGACGGCGCCTTGCGCACCGCCAGGAAATTCGTTTTCAGCGGATCGTCGGGCATGATCAGCGGCGCCAGTGCGGCGACCAGGACGAAGAAGACGACAACCACCAAGCCCGCCAGGGCACTGTGATGGTTCAGAAATTTCCGAAGGCTGCGGCTTGTCATCGCGGTCTCCGCAGGCGTGGATTGATCAGCATATAGACGACATCGGCGATAAGATTGAGAAGAAGGAAAGCCGCGGCGACGCAGAGCACCACCCCCTGCACCACCGCATAGTCGCGGTTGAACACCGCGTCGACGATCAGCTTGCCGAAGCCGGGAATGGTGAACACCTGCTCGGTCAGCACGGCGCCGCCCAGCAATTCGCCGAACAGCAGCGTGCTCATTGTCACGATGGGGAACAGCGCATTGCGGAACGCATGGCGCAGGATCACCGCCGGCGACAACAGCCCCTTGGCCCTGGCCGTGCGCACATAGTCGCTTTTGAGGACCCCCAGCATGGCGCTGCGGGTGTGACGCATCAGGGCGGCCGCCAGGCCGCCGCCGACCACCACCGACGGCATGATCATCGCTACCAGATTGGCCGCGGGATCACCGCCGAAGGGGACATAGCCGACTGCCGGCAGCCAGTGCAAGGTCACCGAGAAAAGCAGGATCAACAGAATGCCAAGCCAGAAATGCGGAATCGACAACCCCGAAAGGGCGACGACGTTGGCCAGATGATCGGTCCAGGTTCCCTTGCGGACCGCCGACAGGATGCCGGTCGGGATGCCGATCGCCAGGGCGATCAGCATGGACAGGACGGCAAGCTCGATGGTCGGCGGCAATTTCTCGGCAAGCAGCGTCGTCACCGTTTGGTGGGTCCGCAGTGATGTGCCGAGATCTCCCTGCAGCACCCTTTCGGCCCAATGGACATACTGCACCGGTACGGGATCGTTGAAACCATAGCGCTCGCGCAACTGCTCGATAACCTGAGGATCGCGGTCCTCGCCGGCCATCGCCAGAACGGGATCGCCGGGCAACAGCTTTTGCAAGCCAAACACCAGCATCGACACCAGAACCAGGGTGGGTATCGCCACGGCGAGACGACGCAAGACAAAACTCAACATGGCGACGCCCACCTTTTCCTTATTGCGTCACGCTGACGCCGCGCAGGCGGATCAGCCCGTCAGGATGAGCGGTAAAACCGGAGACCTTCTTCGAAACCGCGAAAAGACGCATCTCGTGATAGAGGTAAAGCGTCGGCACATCGTCCATGTAATGAGCGGCGGCGGTTGCGTAAAAGGCTTTGCGCTCGCTTTCCGTCGGCGTGCCGCGCGCCTCGGCCAACGCCTTGTCGACATCGGCATTGCAGTAGTGCGGGTCGTTCAAACCGGCGCCGCAGGTCATGAAGGGGCCGATGTTGCCGTCAGGATCGACGCGCCCCGACCAGGCGAGCAGTGTCGCCTGAAAGGCCCCCTTCTGCGCGTCGCTCAACAGGGTGGCGAATTCCGTGGCCCGCAAGGTGACATTGAAACCTGCTTCACCGGCCATCGCCTGGATGACCTGCGCCACCTGCATCGTGATCGGGTTGTTGGGCACCTGCAGATCGACCGGAACCGGCCCGCCGCCCGCCTGGCTCACCAGCTTCCTGGCCTTGTCGATATCGCGCCCCTGCACCGGGAAAGCGCCCGCATAGTAGGGACTGGAGGGCGGCACCGGTTGGTTGCCGGGCGTGAAGACGCCGTCGAAGACCGCCTGATTGATCGCCTCACGGTCGATTGACAGCGAAAAGGCCTGTCGCAGGAGCTTGTTCTGCCCCAATGCGGTCTTGGCCTTGTCGCCGTTGGCGAGATTGAACTCGATCGACATGAACCCCAGACCGGGAGCCATCGCCAACTGGAGACTGGCGGTCCCCTTGACGGACTTGATGTCGCTGGTGGCGACGCGCTCGATCAGATCGAGCCCGCCCGACTTCAGATTGGCAAGACGCACCGTCGTATCAGGGATCGGCAGGAACTCGACCCTGTCGATCTTGTAGGCATCCTTGTCCCAATAGTCCTCGAATTTCTGCAGCACCATCCGGCCCTGCTGCACCCGTTCGACGAACTTGTAGGGACCGGCGCAGACCGGGTGGGTGACGAAATCCGGTTTGGCGGCGGCGGTGGGCGACAGCATCATTCCGGCCCTGTCGGAAAGCTGGGCGAGCAAGGTGGCGTCGGGATGCTTCAGCTCGAAAACCACCGTCAGCGGATCGCTCGCGGTGACGCTTTCAACCATCGACAATTCATTCTTGCGAACCGACTCGGGCAAGGTCTTGGCCCGATCGATATTCGCCTTTACCGCCGCCGCATTGAAGGCCGTGCCGTCGTGAAACTTGACGCCGGGACGCAGCTTCATGGTCAGCGTCTTGCCGTTGTTGCTCCAATGCCATTCGGTGGCGAGCTGCGGCACGAATTGCAGCGTCGTATCGACATCCAGCAATTTGTCGCACATCGAAGCGAAGACGATTCGCCCGACGTAGCTGCGCGAGAGATGAGGATCCAAAGCATCGGCATCATCTTGCAGACCGATACGGATGGAGCCTGCCGCCAATGCGGTGCCGGACCCGAGAAACAGCAGGGTGAGGCCGGCGAGCGTGGCGCGACGCCACTGCGGCAGGAAAGGACGGGTTGGCGAGTTCATCTTCTAAGGTCCTTAGTCCTCGTGACGGGAATCATGGTCTTCGGTGCCTGTCGGCACATGGGCGGTAAACAGGGAAAGGCGGCGTGTCAGGGCGGGCGGTCGCACCGATACCCCCGGCGCACCACTCCCCGCCGCCGAAATCTCCAACCAGAAATGGCAGGCGATCTGCCGACCGGCCTCATCTCCCGCCGCCACCAACTCAGGCCGGCTTTCGCGGCAAAGCGGGCCGGCGTGCGGGCAACGGGTATGGAACCGGCAGCCGGGCGGCGGCGCTGTCGGGCTCGGCACCTCGCCTTCGAGCAGGCGCCGCTTGCCACGCACCCCGGCGGCGGCCACCGGATTGGCCGCCATCAGAGCCTGCGTATAGGGATGCAAAGGCGTCTCGAACAAGGCGTCGACCGGTGCGATCTCGACGATCTGCCCCAAATACATCACCGCCACCCGATCGCTCATATGGCGGATCACCGCAAGGCCATGCGCCACGACGACCAGGGTCAATCCCAGACGTTGCTTGATGTCTTCAAGCAAATTGACGATCTGGGCCTGTACCGAGATATCGAGCGCCGACACCGGCTCGTCGCCGACGATCACCTTCGGCCGGCTGGCCAGCGCGCGGGCAATGCCGATACGCTGGCGCTGACCGCCGGAAAATTCGTGCGGATAACGCTCCGCATGCTCCGGGGCAAGACCGACCAGCGACAAAAGATCGGCGACCTTTTCACGCCTGGCCCGACGCCCCAGGCCTTCATGCAGCCACACAGGTTCACCGACGATATCGCCGACCAGCATGCGCGGATTGAGCGAAGAGAACGGGTCCTGGAAGATGATCTGAAGATCGCGGCGAAGCTTCCGTCGCTCCGTTTCGCTGAACCCCGGCAGGTTCCGACCGCCGTAGATGACGTCGCCGTCCGAAGGAGCCATCAGGCCAACCAGCATCCGACCCAGCGTCGACTTGCCACAGCCGGATTCGCCGACCAGGGCGAGTGTCTCGCCCGGTTGCACGGCGAGATCGACGCCATCGACCGCATGAACGACCGACCGGGGATGGAACGGACCGCTATCCACCGCGAAACGTTTCTCGAGGCCGATCGCCTCAATGATGGGACGAACCGGGGTCATCGGACGATATGCTCCTCAAGCGGCGCCTTCCAGCAACTGACCGAATGCCCGGGCGTCACGACGGTGGCAGGCGGCACCGATCGGCGGCAGGCGTCGTCGGCAAAGGGACAGCGCGTGGCGAACCGGCAACCGGCCGGGAACAGGGCCGGAGCCGGCACCGATCCCGGGATCGACAACAGCCGGCCCTCGCGGCGTCCCATCTGCGGCATCGCCCCCATCAGACCGACCGTGTAGGGATGCTGTGGATCGGCGAACAGGGCTTCGACCGGCCCGCTTTCGACAATCCGCCCGGCATACATCACGGCCACGTCGTGAGCCGTCTCGGCCACCACCCCAAGGTCGTGGGTGATCAGCAACATCGCGGTACCCGTGGTCGCCTGCAGATCCTCGATCAAAGAGAGGATTTGCGCCTGGATCGTCACGTCGAGCGCGGTGGTCGGTTCGTCGGCGATCAGCAGATCGGGACCGTTGACCAGCGCCATAGCGATCATCACCCGCTGGCGCATGCCGCCCGACAACTCATGCGGATAGGCGGACAGCCGCTGTTCCGCCGCCGGAATGCGAACCTGATTGAGGATTTTGACGGCGCGCGCCAAGGCCTCGCTCCGGCCGACCTTCTTGTGCCGCAGCACGACCTCGGTAATCTGATCACCAACGGTGAAGACCGGGTTGAGCGAGGTCATCGGCTCTTGAAAGATCATCGCCAAGCGGTCGCCGCGTAAATCGGCAAAGGCCCGCTGGCCGAGCGTCAAGGGATCGATGCCTTGAAACCGGGCGGACTGGTGGCCGATGCGGGCGGGTGGGTGTGGCAGTAAGCCCATCAAGGCCAGCGAGGTGATGCTCTTGCCGCATCCCGATTCGCCAACCACCGCCAGGGTCCGCCCGCGACGCACGGTCAGCGACACGCCATCGACGAGATTGACCGGCGATCCGCCGAAACCGATCGACAATCCTTCGACAGCGAGAACGACATCCTCGGGAAGCACTGATGGATCAGCCGACATCGCCATCCTCCACCAGGCATTCCAGCATTGCCCCCTGCAGTGCCAGAAGATGCTCGCGCATGGTCGATGCCGCCGCCGATGGATCGCGGGCGGCGATCGCCTCGACGATTCGCTGGTGTTGATCGACATAGAGACGGTGGCGCGCCCCGGATCTTGCCCGTTGTCGCAGCGAACGCCAGGGTTTCTCCTTGCGGACATGATCGACCGTATCGAAGAGGGCGAGAAACAAGGCATTTCCGGCCGCCTGCGCAATCTTGCGGTGCAGTGCGCCGTCCCACAATTCGTGACTGTCGGCGTCGTCGCTGGCCGCCGCCTTGTCGGCCAGACCGCGCAATTGCTCGATGTCGCCTTCCCTTGCCCGCAGCGCCGCCATGCGCGCCAGGGCCGGCTCGATCTGCAATCTCACCTCCATCACCTCGATCGGCGTCGAGGCCGCCGCCACGTCAAGAAGCGCCGATCCGGAAAACGGGCTGGGGTGAAAGGCGATGAAATTGCCGCTGCCATGGCGGCGCTGCAACACGCCTTCCGCCTCCAGAACCTCAAGAGACCGCCGTATGGCCCGCCGCCCGACGTTGAAATCCAGAGCCAACTGGCGTTCCGGCGGCAGCCGTCTCTCGCCGCTTGCGATCAGATGATCGACGAGGCGCCGCAAACTCGCCAATGCCAGATTTGAATTCTGCCCATCGTCCGAAACCGTCGCCATGCCGGGTCATCCATCAAAACCAATTTGCTCAAGTGGTTCGCGATCAAATCGAAAGCGCGCACCACAAGCCAAGCAATAACCGGACCATTTTCGAAAGTGGTTCGAATGCGGGACGGAGAACGCACAGCAACAGCCTGCCAATCTCGCCTCGGCGCAAGAAAGCCCACACATTAGGCACCCCGCAAAGCACCTACGCTAAAACGTCTATTTTTTGAGCAGATTCGCTGTCTATTTGATCATGTCGATCTTGGTTAGTCGCACCTTGTCGGCCAACCGCGGCGCATTGACCAGGTCCCAGGCGGTGTACTGCTCGGCATAGGCGGTTTCCGAGGCAACCCCGTCGACCGGCACGATGACGTTGAAGCCACGGAACGCCGACCCGGCTGCGGTATGCAGAACGGCGCCCTGCGCCGCGACACCGATCGTAATAACCGTTTTAATACCCCTGTCCTTGAGGATCTTCTCGAGCTCGCTACCGACATATTTGTCGGGCGTCGACGTGATGAGCGGCTCGTCGCCCCGCATCGCTACCTCCGGCCGGATATCGGCCCGCGTATCGCCGGCTCGCAGGGTATAGACGACGAACAGCCCCTTGGCCCGGGCATTGGCCAGCAGGGTCTGAACCCGCGGCAGCATCGCGATGCAGCGCGGCCGCACCTCGGCATTGCAGGCTTTCTGGACGATGTCGAGAACCAGCAGCGCTGTCGTCTGGGGGGCGACCGTCACTTCGCTGAGAGAAGGCGGCGGCGGAACCTGAACGGTTGCCCAGTCTTCAATGATGCTTTGCGCCGCAAGTGACGTCGGCGATACCTGTGCGGCGAACCAAGCCAGTGCAGCGACCCGAGACAATCCGTTCAGAGGTTTCATCATCTTCTCCGGTTCAGTGCGGATAACACGTCCTACGGTTTGCGCGCCACCATCCTGACGACAGCCGCCTTCCCCTGGTGAAACGACCCTTCGTCGAGGACGACCTCTGCCTCGTCCAGCGCCAAAATCTCAAGCGATGCGAAGTCGGCCCGCAAATCGTCAGCGCGACAGAGCAACGCCAGATCCTTCGGTCCGCCGCTGCTGAATGCCAATTGTTCCGGTGCGAAGACCTCGAAAATCAAAATGCCACCAGAGCGTAATGCCGATACCATGGCAGCGTGGATCTTCTTGCGGTCGTCCGGCACAAAATGAAGAAAGATGGAAACGACCGCATCGAACGCGGCAATCGGCCATTGCCAGTTCAGCAAATCGGCCTGCTGGGTGGCGATCGTCACGCCTCTGGACTGTGCCAATTTCCTGGCCTTTGCCAGACCGGCCGGGGAACCGTCGACCGACAGAACGTCCATGCCGCGGCCGGCCAACCACACACCGTTTCGCCCCTCGCCGTCACCGGGAACCAGGATGCGCGAGCCCGGTTTCAAATATCTTGCCGCGGAAACCAGATGCGCATTGGGCTCAAGACCATAAATGTAATCTTCGGATGAAAAGCGACTATCCCAAAAATCGGAATCCATGATGCACCATTTTGATTCTATCGACGAAGACATGGGGCCGGCGCGCCAACCTTTCACCGGCATCAATGACCGGTCAGCTTACCACACCAATACCAAGGGCGGAAAACGTTGGCCCGGTTTCCGGTGGCTCTCACGGTCAGAGTGGGGGCGATTGAGAGAAAATCAAATTTTATCGACAGATTTCACCACGGAGGCACTGAGGACACGGAGAAAAAAAGGCGTCTGGGCCGCGCGATATTTCGACTCTGTGATCTCCGTGGTGAACGAATGTCAAATGGCGTCTTTGACTACCGCGGCGCTTCGTTCGAAGCGCGTCTTGTCTCCAGAAACACCGCCAGTTCGTCGGCTGGCATCGGACGCGCAAAATAGAATCCCTGCACTTCCTGGCAATCGACCGAGATCAGATGATTGAGGGTTTTTTCCGTCTCGACACCTTCGGCAATGCAACGCAAATTGAGACTTTTGGCCATCTGGATGATAGCTAAAACAATCGCCGCATTTTCCGGATCTCTGGAAATATCTCGAACAAAAGACTGGTCTATCTTCAGCTTATCTACTTTTAATTTCTTAAGATAAGAAAGACTGGAATAACCTGTTCCAAAATCGTCAATAGAAAGACGAACACCGAGTTCCTTCAAACTTCTGATACTGGAAAACACCGCTTCGGTATCGCCGATCAGCACCGACTCGGTGATCTCCAGTTCGAGAAGCTGGGGAGCCAACCCCGAGTCATCGAGCGCGCTTTTCACCACCTGTTCCAGGCTTCCCCGCCGGAACTGCAAGGCCGATAGATTGACGGCCATGGTCAAGCCATAGCCCCATGCTTTCTGCCAAATGGCAGCCTGCCGGCAGGCCTCGCGCAACACCCATTCGCCGATCGGCACGATGAGTCCGCTGTCTTCGGCAACCGAGATGAAACGTCCTGGGGCGACCAGCCCCATATCCGGACTATTCCAGCGGATCAGAGCTTCGACACCGGTCGTCGCGCCGGTCGAAAGATTGATTTGCGGCTGGTAATGCAGAACGAATTCCGAATTTTCCAAGGCCTGGCGCAGGCCGGTTCGCAAACGAAGATTCTCGACCTGATCGAAGTTCATTTTCGGGTCGAAGAACCGATAGGTATTGCGGCCGGCTTCTTTGGCCGAATACAGCGCCCGATCGGCCTTGCGGATCAGCGTCGCATAGTCCGCGCCATCATTGGGAAAGACTGAGATGCCGATCGATATGCTCGTCGGAATGACCTGACCATCGACATCGATGGGATCGACCAGGCACAGGAGAATCTTCTCGCAAGCGGTGGAAATCGCCTCGGCATCACGAATTTCCGGAAGGATGACAAGAAACTCATCGCCGCTTTGGCGTCCCACGGTATCGGTATCGCGCACACAGCCGACAACGCGCGACGCCATTTTCCGCAACAGGTCGTCGCCCACCGAATGGCCCAGAGAATCGTTGATGAATTTAAAATTGTCGACGTCGAGATAAAGAATAGCGACCATCGCCCCCGACCGTTCGGCCAAAGCCATCGCCTGGCTCAGACGATCCTGGGTTAACAGCCGGTTGGGCAGTTCCGTCAACGGATCATGAAAGGCCAAAAATTCAACCCGTCTTTCCGCGTTCTTTCGATCCGTAATATTATCGAGCAGCACGGCAAAATGATTTTTCTCGTTACTATAGATCGAAATAAAGAACCACTGCTCCAACGCGCTGATAAATCGCTCAAAGCGTTCCGGCTTGCCGGTCACCGCGACGCGAAAAAACGCGTCGATGAGATCGGCATCGGTGACGCGCAGATGCGGCAGTACATCCGAACCGGTCTTACCGACGACATCGGACAGACCGGTCAAAACCTCAAAACGATGGTTATTGGCCAGGTAAACGAAGTCGACCGGTTTTCCGCCCGAGAAAATAATTTCGTGATAGGCAAATCCGGCAAGGTTATTTTCGAAAAGAGAGCGGTAGCGATCTTCGCTGGCCCGCAACTCCATCTCTATTTTCTTCCGATCGGTGATGTCGCGGGCCACACCCAAAACCCCGATGATCGCCCCATGTACGTCCCGCAGCGGCACTTTCGAGGTTTCCAGAAGCGCCTCGCGACCATTCGACGCGAAGGTGACCATTTCCTCAAAGGTGATTGGCGCGTTGGTGTGGATCGCCAGCAAGTCCTTTTCACGAAAGAATGCGGCACTTTTCGGCGACACGAAGTCAAAGTCGGTTTTCCCGATAATATCGATCTCGTCCGTGCCGTATAGTTCCGCGAAAGCCGGATTGCATCCAAGATAGATGCCCTCCAAATCCTTAAGCCAGACCAGATCCGGTATCGATTCGATAACCGTCCTGAGCAATGTGTCACTCGACCGACGCGCCTCCTCTGCATTCTTGAGCTCGGTAACGTCGTCGAGAACACTGACGAAATGCGTGATGTCATCGGCGTCGGCGTGAACCGGCGCGATCGACAGACGGGTCCAAATCTCTTCGCCCGTCTTGCGCCGGTTCCAAAGTTCGCCATGCCATGTCTCGCCAGCACGGATTTTTTGCCACATATCGGTGAACAGCTCACCGGGAGTCTGCTGTGAACGATAAAGTTGCGGCGTGTGTCCGATCAATTCCTCCATTGCATAACCGGTAATCCTGCATTGGGCTTCATTGGCGAACTCGATAACGCCATCGGGATCGCAAACAACAATACCGACCGTTGTCTGGTCCACCGCCGCCAGCATCAATTTCAGTTCAGACAAATTACGGCGCAGCGCCGGATAATAGTTTTTACGGACGGAAAGTTCCCCAAGCCCGATAATTCTGTTCCGTTGACGTTCCCACTCGTCGTCGGCGTCAGAGGGATTCCGCATAAATCACCTCGATGTCCGCCACATTGATCCGCCGGGGATTGGTGTAGATGCAGGCGTCGCGAATAGCATTTTCCGACAGCTCGTGAAGCGCATCGGACCGCAGCCCCCGAGATGCCAGGCCGTTTTCGATACCAGCCGCCGTTCGCAGCCGCCGGACCTCTTCGAGAATGGCGCGCCGGCCGTCAGCCGGCCGCCGCCCGCGCATCGGCACGCCCAAGGCCTCGCCAATTTTCTGAAACCGCGCTTCGGCGGCCGGATAATTGAAATCGATAACATGCTCCAACAACAGCGCATTCGTTTCGCCATGCGGAAGGCCAAGAAAACCACCGATGCTGTGGGACATGGCATGCACCGCGCCAAGACTGGCGTTGGAAAAGGCCAATCCCGCCTGAAGACTGGCCAACATCATCTTCTCGCGCGCTTCGAGATCGCCGGGATTGCCGACCGCCGTCAACAGATTCTGCTGCACTCCGGTAATCCCCGCCAAAGCATGGACGTCGACCACCGGCGAACTCGCAGTCGAGACGAAGGCCTCGATGGCGTGTGTCAGCGCGTCGAGCCCGGTGCAGGCTGTCAGATAGGGATCCATCGTCAGTGTCGTTTCGGGATCGACCAGAGCGACATCGGGCACCACAGTCTTGCTGATGATGGCGATCTTGGTTCGCCGCGGAGTGTCGACGATGATGGCGAACTGCGAAATGTCGGCGGCGCTTCCCGCCGTCGTTGGAATGCAGATCAGCGGTGGCCCAGGCAGGGCGATGGCATCGACCCCTTCGAAGTCGCTGATCTGTCCTTGATTGGTGGCGACGATGCCGATCCCTTTGGCACAATCGATGACACTGCCGCCCCCCAAGGCGATGAGAACATCGGAACCGGCCTGCCGATAGGCCTCGGCTCCCGCCATGACTTCGTAATCCTTGGGATTGGGCGTCACGCCCTGGAACACCGTGGCATCGATCCCTTCCTGATCGAGATCGGCCAGAAGACCGTCAAGCCAACCGGCCGCCACGACCCCAGGGTCGGTGACTACGAAGACACGCTTTGCCGCAAGATTTTTTGCATAGAAGGCGGCTCGATGGCGAGCGCCGACACCAAAAATAAATTCCGGTGCGACGAACTTCCGCATTTCGAAGAGTGCCATCGCCTGTCCCTTCCGTTACGACGCAGATCAGCAGTTCAATCATCTCCCCCAAATGTTACCAGGATTAACCGGAAGCTGCATTCCATCTCCGGATTTCCTCCCTGGAATAGCACCTTCCAGAGCTTTCTGAACGGCCTGTCCAGCTTTTCCTTTGACCAGCCCGGCAAGATCGGGACGAAAAGACGGATGCTCCCAGGGTCCTGCGACAATGACCGGAACCGTCACGCCGCCGACGTTCTGTTTGCCGCCCTGTCCTTCGGTGGTCGCCGCCATCTTCGGTTCAATCCGGTAGGACAGGGTCCGCTTGGGCAAATCAACCGTGCCGGCCGCGGCCAACCGCAGCAGCGGTGCCTTCATGGAGAGATCCTGGTTGGAGACGATGCCGGCGGCCATGGTAAAGGTGCCCGACAATTCCGCGAAATCGGTCTTCTGAGCGCCGCCCGTATCGGCGAAGGCCGTCGTGACATTGCGCAGCATGGCCGCCAGATTGATCCCTCTGACGGCGCCGTTCAGGAAGCTCATATTCCCCTTGCCACCCAGCGAGGCGACGATCTGCCGTTGGCTGGCACCACGCCCGGAAATCGCGACGTCGCAGTTTCCGGTCCCTTCAATGCCTTCGAAACCGGTAGCCGCGACCAGGAAGGGATAGGCGTCCAGCCCTTTGAGGCTGAAGGCGACGTCCACCCCGACGCCAGCCTGCGTTCCATCAACAAGCAAACGCCCCTTGCCCTGCCCTTTGTAAAGCAGGGTCTCGATCACATCGAGGGTCATCCGGCCACCATGTACGGCCACTCCCAACCGGCTTCGTCCCACGTCCAGCGCTCCGGCCTTGACGGACCCCACGGTCAGCGCCAGATCGGCCTCGACGGTCTTGAGGGCGGACGCATCGATCGGATCATCGCTCCAATCCGCCTTGCCGCTACCGGCACCGGCTTTGCCCCGCCCATCGGCAGTCGTCAGATAGGGGGTGAGATCGAGCGTCTCGACGGTCAAGGCGGCCTTTATGGCCGGCCTGCCACCGCCGTTATCGACGGCAAGGTCGCCTGTCGTCTTGGTGGCGTCCAAGGTGATCGCCGCCTGACTTAACGCCAGACGGTCGCCGCCCGCCGACAGTTTTCCTTTGATCGACAGCGGTCCCAATCCGTCGCCGGACACATTGGGCGTCTTGCCGTTCAGCCAGGCAATCACTCCCCGCACGGACGGCACGGCAAGGTCGAGCGCCGAGGTGAATGACTTGTCCTTGCCAACGACGTCGCCGTTCAGAGACAAAGTCAGGGGATTGGCGGTCAAGGTGACCGCTGCCGGGGTGATCCCGGAACCATCGACGATGACCCGCGGCCGGGCGATATCGAGACCGACTGCCACCGCCTGTCCACGCCAGACGAACTTGCCTTTCACCACCAGCGGCGAGTCGAGATTTTTCAGCGACAGGGCTAAATTGACGCCATCGACCACTTCGCTGACGCCAACTTTGTCATCGCGATAACTTAACACTCCATCGGCGAGTCGCACGTCGCGGAGTTGGATGTCGGTCAGCGACATCCAACTGGCGGCAGGGGCCGCGGCCGCGGATGGCGCCGGCGCCGTCTCGACCGACGGTGGGGCAAACAGCCAGTTGGCGCGCCCGGTTGCATCGATCTCCAACGCCACGGCCGGATTGGTAAGGATGAAACTGTCGATTTCGACATTCCCCGCCAGCAGCGGCAGCAGCTTCAATCTGACGTCAAGCCCGCCCAGACGGACGAAATAGCGGGTCCGAAACCCTGGTGGATTGGCCAGCGAAAGGTCACTCATCCTGATGGCCAATGCCGGAAAAACCGAGAAGGAGACCTTGCCGTCGATCGACAGATCGCGCCCCGTCGCGGCCTTCACCTCAGCCGTCAGATCGCCTTTGATCTTCTCGGTGGAAATCAGCGATGGCAGTAGAAGAAACGCAAGGCCGAACAGTACGATCACCCCGACAACGGTCATCAGAAGCTTCTTCATCGATGCCCCCTTTCCCGGCGGTGCGCCCATCGAGACCGTCCATCGGACATTTCCCGGAAACAGGCTTCGTCGCGCCCAAACAAACGTCATGATAGAACAATAACAGGCATCGGAGAACATAAGTTGCATCCGATGCTCAGACGCCGCTCGGGCCTGGGGCACTGAGTCATGTGAATGAGTCAGCGCCCCGGTTTATCGACAGTCCACGCCGAAGGCCTGCGGCGCCTACATCTGTGAAGCGTTGCAGAGTGCCCAGACATCGCCCTTGAGCGCAAACAGCATGACGTACTTTTGCTTGCCCGTATTGTCCAACACAACACGGAAGCGCTCACCAAGACAACTTGCCCCGGCTGCCGGCGCCGGCATCTTGACATGCTTGCTGTTGAGACATTCGTTGAGCGATGCCGGCAAGGCGCCCTTCAGCGGATCGAGCTGCTTGCCGTTGACTTCCAGGAAGTAGGTTTTCGCCTGACCGCCATTCACGTCGGCGCGCAACACGATCTTGCCGAAGCGGGACCGATAAAGCCCGGCATTCTGGGTTCCTTCTTGCGGCGCCGCCCCCAGGGACCGGAATGTGATGGCCCCACAGGCGGGCGGATCCTTGCGGCCATTCTCGGCGAAAGCTGTATTGGCGAGCCCTGCCATCAACACAAAGGCGGTTGCGGCAACTGATCCGACGCGAATAACCGACATGACAAACACCTTTTTCCCTATTGGCGATAGGATAACGGCGGCATAGAAAGATGCCTCCGTTCCAAACACCCGAACCTTAGCACAAACCGGGGTGATCCGAGCCCGCCAGACGACCAGGCCAGCCATTTTCCCCCGGCCGAGGAGCGACAAGTGACCATTCTGACAACGTCGCGGCTCCGCCTTGAACCCTTTGCCGAGGGTCACCTTGACGGACTGAACGCGATCAACGGCGATCCCGACGTCATGCGTTACATAACCGGTCGCCCGGAGAGCCCGGCGGAGACCGCCATCGTCATCGAACGCGTCAAGGAGCGATGGGCCGAGTTTGGCTTTTCATGGTGGGCCTTTGTCGATCGGACCAATGACCAGATCATCGGCAGCGGATGCATCCAGCATCTTGGACGTGACCGGGCCAATCCCCATGAAATCGGCTGGCGGCTGCGTCCCGATCACTGGCACCAGGGTTTGGCGAGCGAGGCCGCGCAGGCGATGGCCGGTTTTGCCTTCGAAACGGTCGGCGCGCCGGTCCTGCTGGCCGTGGCGGCGCAGAAAAACATCGCATCACGGCGCGTGATGGAACGGCTGGGCATGCGATTTCGCGGCATTGAACGGTGGTACGACACCGACACGGCGACCTATGAAATGACGCGCGCCGACTGGGACTCCATTCGGTCCCGGTGACTCGTTCCCGCTCCTCGATAGCCGTCGACACGCCCCTGCGAGGAAGGAAAAAACATCAGGACAGATCAGCGATCCGGCCGATCGGGATAAGTCCCCTCCTCATTCGAGGCTATTTGACGAGACGGCACGACATTCTGTGCTAAAACGGCGCTTATCGTATCGATATCCGTCCGAATGGAGCCTTTTCGAGGGCCGAGCGCCTCGTCGATCCGGGGCAGAGAAAACAAATGACCAACCATCCGAACCGCAGCCGTCTTCCCGCCCTGTTGGCCAAAAAAGCAGCGCGAAGCCTCCTTGCCGTCGCCGAGACCGGCAAACAGTGGTCACTGGCCGACGCCGAGCGTTGTCTGCCGCTGGGCTGGCGCCTGAGCGAGAGTTTTGCGGCGGATCGTGGCCCGGCAATGACGGTCGATGCCCTTGCCAGCGCGTTTCGTCAATTCGCCAGCAAGATCTGATCGAGTCCAAAAGGCTTGCCCCGACACGAATCGCGTCGCCAAAATGGGGAATCACACTTCGGACAAGGGGTTTCCATGACAGCCAGCCAGATCGTCACCATCGGCAATGCCGCCCTCACCGCCGGCATCAGCACGAAAGGGGCAGAGCTGCAATCCCTGGTTCCCGCCTGGGGCGGCGATGTTATTTGGCAGGCCGACCCGGCCGTCTGGCCTTGGCATGCGCCCAATCTCTTCCCCATCGTCGGCGCGCTGACCAATGACACTCTGGTGCACCAAGGCGCCAGCTATGCCATGAAAAGCCATGGATTTCTGCGCCACAGTCTGACCACCCTGGTCGCCCGAACCGACGACGCGGCCAGCTTTCGCCTGACCGATACGGCGGAAACGCGGCAGCAATACCCCTTTGCCTTCGAACTGACGATTTCGTTTCGCATCGACGGCGATCGCCTGATCCAAACCTTCTCGGTCAATAACCCGGCCACCGAGACTTTGCTGGTCAGCCTGGGCGGCCATCCGGCCTTTCGCTGGCCGCTGTCCGAGACCATGGATCGGGCGGCGCATCGCCTGGTGTTCGCTTGCGCCGAACCGCAAGGGATTCGCCGCGTCGTCAACAATGGCCTCAGTCTCGAATCCTTTCCGACGCCGGTCGCCGGCCGCGTTCTGGCGCTCGACGACGCCCTGTTCGACATCGGCGCAATGGTCTGGGACCACCTGAACAGCAAAGAACTGACCTTCGGCGTCCCCGGACAGCAGGGCATCGAAATGACGTTCGATGACTTTCCGCATTTTGGCGTGTGGACCAAGCCCGGCGGTGCCCGTTTTCTCTGCCTGGAACCCTGGCAGGGCCATATGAGTCCGCTTGGCTTTCACGGGGAGCAGGCCGACAAACCCGGCATCGCCAGCATCGCGCCGGGCGCCAGCCGGCAATGGTCGCTGAGCATCCGTCCGGTCGAACATCTGTCCATGAATCCCTGATTGGCAAAGAGTACAAAGATGCAGATTTCGGATACCCCGTTTGGCACGACGGATTGGTCAGCAATCCCGACGACCGAACACAAAGGCGAAAGCGGCACCGCCTATTGGCGAACCCAAACCTTCGGGTCGACCCGCGTGCGCATGGTCGAATACACGCCGGGCTACCTCGCCGATCACTGGTGCGCCAAAGGCCACATTCTTCTGTGCCTCGAAGGCGAACTGCTGACAGAACTGAAAGACGGCAGGACCTTTACGCTGCGGCCCGGCATGAGCTACCAGGTCGCCGACAATGCCGAGCCGCAGCGGTCGTCCACCGCAACAGGAGCCAAGCTGTTTATCGTCGATTGATGTCCGTCAACCGCGTGTAAGGAAAGTTCCCATGCTATTTGACCGCAAGAGTTGGCGATAATGATCATGAAAACAATCGGCATACTTGGTGGAATGTCGGCGGCATCGACGCAGATATACTATCGTGAGCTCTGCAATATGACACGCTCGCGTCTTGGAGGTCTTCACTCGCCCGAGTTGCTGATTCGCTCGCTCGATTTTGCCAAGATCGAGGCGCTTCAGATGAAAGGTGATTGGAACGCCGCAGGAGCTGTTCTCAACGATGAGGCGAAGGCGCTTGAACGCGGAGGCGCGCAGGTGATCGTTCTCGCAACGAACACGATGCACAAATTGGTGGACCAGATGATGGCGGGAGTAAAAATCCCGTTCATTCACATCGCCGATGCAACAGCCCAGGCAATCAGGGCTCAGGGGCTCAAGAGCCCGGGGCTCATGGCAACCGCCTTCACCATGGAGCAGTCGTTCTATACCGAGAGACTGATGGCTGCTGGTCTAAACCCCGTTCTCCCAAACGAGACTGATCGGGCCGAGACACATCGCATCATATACGAAGAGCTGTGCAAGGACGTGACGACCGACCAAAGCACCGCCGCTTACGTGGCAATCGCGAAGAGACTGGCCGAATCGGGCGCGGACTGCCTGATATTGGGATGTACTGAAGTGGGCATGCTTCTCAATCAAAGAAATGTTCCCGTACCGGTTTTTGACACAACGCTGATTCATTGCGCGGCGGCGCTGGACTACGCACTTGGGTGACCGAGTTGGGTCAGTGCTCGACGTCCTTGGCTTACCCGGTTGACATGAACGCTGAATTTTCAGGAGATGTCGATGGACCTCATCTCATTCGTTCAGGCGATGGATCGATGCTGGATGGAGCGTCGATATGATGATCTCGCAGTCGGCGCAAATATTCAACACAACGTCCGGTGTCGGTGATCTGTGAGCCGTGCGGAACGGCAAGGATGGGTGCACTGCGGCAAGCGTAGCCGGGGCGGCTGAGCGGAAGACTTTGGGACCGGCGACGTTGAATTCGGCCTGGGGAAAGCGATAAAGTGATCCAAGGTAACACCTAGGAGCACCACACCGTCGCCGCATCAACGACAAGCCTGAAACTCGACGCGGAGATAAAGGGCAAGATACAGCGACTTGCCGCGGCTCGGCGCCGTTCGGCGCACTGGATCATGCGCGAGGCCATTGCGCAATATGTGGAACGCGAGGAAAAACGCGAACAGTTTCGGCAGTCAGCGATCGCGGCCTGGAACGACTATCAAGCGACCGGCCTGCACGTGACGGCCACCGAAGCCGATGCCTGGCTTGCCAGGCTCGAAGATGGCGAGGACGCCGAAACCCCTGAATGCCACGGCTGATCTGGTCGCCTCTGGCGTTGCAGGACGTCGCGGGGCTCCACGCGTTTCTGACGCCGAAAAGCCGGAAGGCCGCGTCCCGCGCGGTGAGGGCGATCCGCGAAAGCGTGAAGATCCTGGCGGCGCATCCCGAAATCGGCCGGCCAGTCGACGACATGGAGCAGGAATTCCGTGATTGGCTCATAGAGTTTGGCGATGGCGGTTCCGTTGCGCGTTATCATTATGATGGGCGGGATGTCGTCGTTCTGGCCGTGCGTCACACAAAGGAAGCGGGATTCTGAGGCGTGACGAGCGCCGTGTCGCCACATTCTTCTATGCCTTGAAGGCGAACTGCTGACCGAACTGAAAGACGGCCGGACCTTTGCGCCCCGGCATGAGCTACCAGGTCGCCGACAAGTCCTTCTCATCGAGACTTGGCACAAGAATGGGGATCGATTATCGGCAGCTAAAAGTCTTCGCCGTCTGACTGTCGTCCTCAAGAAGGACTTGGCATTGCGTGACCGGTTGTGGAAGTTTGGCCGAAATAATGATGGCCGTACCCGTATACGCGCAGGAAACCCATATTCCCTGATCCGAAGACCCCCGAAGATCCCACGTCAGAGAAGCTTTTTTTGTATTGCTTGGGGACAGCCAGCCTTGATCGACCGGCACCCCATCGGAAAACATTATTTGCCGAAGCGGCAATTGGATCGGCTCCGAATTGGCTTCTAACGGAGGATTCCCGTCGACATACGGATGAAAGCCGGAAGGAATCGCAGTTACGGTTTCAATTACACTCAGATTTTTTGGGCATTGTGGAATAGCCTCGGCTGCAATCGAAATGCTGGCAGCAGCCAAATTCGTCATAAAAAATATGATGTACAAAAAATATCTCATGATAGATCACTCAATTACAGAAAAGGCGTCACCGTTATTGCTTGGATCGATAAAGCTTCCGTCTTGTTTTTTCCCCTTGAAACGAAGATGGCGCTTCCGAATTCCACCGCTGCCGACATATTGGTCCACCACCCAGATTCCCGCAGAATCCTGACTGATGTAAAAAGCCGCATGGTTGCCTTGCTTGAGGCTTTGGTATTTCCCATCGACAAAAGTCGCAATGGCCGTCCCCCGCGCGATTGTCGTATTGCCTCGGACAACGCCCCCCGGCTTCCAAAAGTGATCTGCAGGCGCCCTCACGTCAGTATATTTTTCGACAAGGGCAACACATTGCCCGGTTCCGACATTTGGCTTAGGTGGAGTGGTGACGAGAGAATCGACTTTACCATAGATATGCGACATTTCCGTGCTCTCCGCCCGGTCGTTGGGATCTGACGGCCGGAAATCTTGATCAGAGTAGCGGGCCGACTGGCTCCCTCGCCCACAGGGTTGGCCCCGACCGGGAGCGCGTCCGTATTCTGGACGCGGCTTCCCGGCAAACCTCAGGATATCCACCCTCAGGTGTTCTTGATGGATGACATGACAGTACTTTCGTCAATCCACATAGAGATCGGCACACTCCTCTCTGCGTGGCAAACAGCAAGCGTTCCGTACAGGGAAACCCAATGCCTGTCCTGTGACATTTCTGTGCGAAATTCCACACACTGACAGCAATGGAAAACCGAAAAAGCAATACCTCGATAAGGCTTATCCCTCTGGCTCCGCACCCCCGAGGCATGGTAGAACATATCACGAACAACGATCATGCCGAGGTGCCCCGATGTCCGATTTTCCGCGCTCGCTGCTGGAATTCCAGCGCCGGTTTCCCGATGACGCCGCCTG
>JARLJB010000384.1 GCA_031291415.1 Telmatospirillum sp. | reverse complement strand
TCGTGAGATGACCGTCATTGACCTGCTGGGAAGGTGCCACCCCCTGGCCGACATCGCGTCGGAACAGATGGCCGGAAACGGATCGGAATGGGTGGCCGGAATGCGATCGGAATCCCTGGCCGGATAAATCGGAATCCGCAAGTGTCATGGTGGCAGGAGTGTTTAGGCGGCGCGAGGCGGCGTCGTGATCGCCCCCAGATCGACTGGCAAAAAAAGCGCGGGGCCGTTCTTGTGGCCCCAAAACAACTGAAATGAGGATACGTGGTCGGTCGAGTGGCAAGCGCTCAATGGCTGGGATGGGCCAGGAGCGGACACTGGTGGGCGAGATCAACGTTCAGCCAAGCCGCCTGCTCGGCTTCGCGGGGTCACCTCAGTCGAGTATCGGCCCGACGCACCGGGCTCAGCCGGTGCCGCTCCCGTAGGGGCGGGTGATGACTTCCAGGTAGTGGTCGTCGGGGTCGGGGAAGTAGACACCGCGTCCGCCGTCGTTGTGGTTGATCTCACCGGGGTGGTGGCGCATCGGGTCGGCCCAGTGTTCAAGCCCTCGCTTCCGGATGCGGGTGAGAACAGTGTCAAAATCCGCCTCGCTGATCAGGAAGGCGTAGTGTTGTGGCCGGATTGGACCTTCGACGCTGGCGAAGTCGAGCGAGACCCCGTTGTCGAACTCCACCACGTCGAAATGGCCGAAGCGGACCGGCTCCGGCCGACCGAGCATTTCGGCCAGAAACCGAGCGGACTTCGTCTGGTCGGACGACCATACGATGGTATGGTTGAGCTGAGCGGCCATGCCGTCGTTCCCTTTCGATTGCGCGCCGGGTGTAAGCTGGGTGTGGACTCAATTAGTCCCGGCCAAAGCATTCCTTGCCCCCCCTTAAGCCCGACGAAGGTGGGCATCGCGATCCCCGATTATTCGTCGACCGAGTTCGAGGAAGTGGCGGCCAATCAATGTTCGATGGGTACCTCCGTTGGTTCGCTCGAACAGAGAGATGGCCAAGAAATTCTGGGAATGAATTGTCGCTCCACGGAGGGCCACAATACTACCCACGGCTGAATTCGTCATCGGCCGAATACGGGCGGACCCGCACGACCCGAAGGGCAGCTCAGGGTCAGAACCAGCCATTCCCAAATCCTAGAAAATCCCGTGCGGTAGTTGGGAAAAGCGCAAGGTTTCTGCGCCAAACAACCCTAAGGTCGCCCGTTCATGAAACCGGCTTCCCTCTCCGGCGCAGTTCAACGTAACAAGGGTAGAGGAACATCAGGTCAATCTTGTCATGACCATTCGGAATAACAACCCAATCGACGGAATTGGCCTCTCGGGCACCAATTCCATCTGGACCTTCGGAAAAAGGCTTTCCGCAATTTATGTCCAAATATGGAAGCCGACCCGGTCGCGGCGTCAGACCACCATACATCTCAGGCTCGCCCCCAAGTTTTACATCTTTCACGAGATGACGGATGTTGTCGCGCTTCTCCTGAACAGTTAAATCGGTGCAGATATCGACGCCCAGATGGAGACGATTGGCTTCGATCGTCATGATCTTGCCGGTCAGTTTGACAACAGGTTCAGCTTCCGAATTCCGATAGTGAATTAGGCCGTCGTTTAGCTGATAGACTTTGGTGACCACCCAATCCCCCAGCAGCCAGTCGGGCAGAGCAGCCGCGTTAGTGGCACCGCCGACCAATAGTGCCGCGACGACTAGCAGCAAAGAGCCTGTCTTCATACGTACATCCCTCGGGTGAACAGGCGGATTTCCATCGGTCGGCGTTTCGCATCGACGCCAGGAAGGTACTCATTGAACCCCGTCTTTATCGAAACATCATCCAGACGGCCATCGTTCACCGCCCCGCACAACAGCGTTGTTCTACCCAAGCTCCCGTGGTTATAGGTGAACGACATCAGCGCATCATACTCATGGGCGAACAGCCTTTGTTTAACATCATCATTCAAGGACTGGTTCGCGTTTTTCTCATATTTGGGAATCGTGATTCGCAAAAGTTGCTCTTGCTGGGAATCTGTCAGGGTGATCAACTTCTTATTATCGTCCGCGAACCCCTTGGCTTTCAGAAGCGTCTTACCGAAGCCCTCCGCCGCCACTGTCGCTTTCGCACGATCAACGCCAATGGCTGTCAGATCGGAAATGATCTGTTCCTTGCTATCAGCGGCACCGTTCATGTCGTAACCGGGTCCAATGGTGACGCCGCTAGCCCCCCCCGGCCAATGCAGATGCTCGCTGTGTCCTCTCCAGACCTCACGATGGAACAGGAACAGCCGCCCGCAACGGGACAGGCTCAAATCGCCACCGAACACCATTGGTAGCACGACGCCCTCTTGCGCTTCTGAACCGCGCAGGCCGATCAATCCCATGCTTAACAATGCCGCGCCCATCTGCGCTGTTTCGTCATTGCTATATGATCGCGGCATCGAGAAGCTGGCCGGAACCACCTTGGGACGCCGGTTGTCCGGCTCATGATGGCCCTGGCTGATGATGTAGTCCCGCAGCTTGCGTGCCGCATCCTCACTCACCGAAAGGATTTGGCGGAGACGCTGATAGCGGTCCCTATCCAGCGCGGGCGAGCGCCGCAACGGACGCGCATTGGGAAAACCGACCAACTGAAAGCCGCAGGCCGAGGCGATGAAAACCTCCTGCAAACGGGCCGTCGAATACGCGACGGGTTTGCTGGTCTGGCGGACCTGACCGTCCAAAGCGTGATGGCCGATAATCATGGCATTCCTGACGCAAAAAGTCGTTCATGACGAGGCCCGCAACGGGAGACTGGCCCTGCCACAGAATATTCCCGCGCTCTTACCACAAGTGCATTTCGGGTGCCTGTGACAATTCTGAATTGTCTCCGTGACTATTGGAGGGGTAGCCAACCAACAGCCGCCCATCGTCGGAAGATTCCTTATGCCGCAGGGCGTTGAGGCATATTGGAGGTCCCCCGCCTGACCGCCGCCCAATCGCAGGCGGCGGAATCGGGGCAGGAGTTGCCGGTCGCAGGACTCAGCGAGAAGTTGAAAATCTCCCAACAAGTGGCAAAATGGCCGCTGGAGCTTCGATTACGGAAGTTTCGGAATTCCGAAAATTCACTCAGATTCCTTTCTTCGCTCAATTGGCCGACGGAAAAAGATGGCTGTCGCTGAAGACGCTTCGAATTTACGAGTGGCTTGGCGCAGATATTGGCTTCAGCAGATACATGATTTCTCTGACGCAAACTTGCAGCGCCGAGAATGGCTGAACCCTAAACAAACCAACCCACACTGGAGCTATATCGAGTTCATGTGCTCGTATTTTAGCGGCTTCTGCCTCTCGGAAGGTGGCTATGCTAAAGCAGTTACAGACAATTTGGTAACAGAAGAAGAGGCTGTAATCGTCGCTCGTCTACATAAACTACTTGAGAAACACGATGCACCAAACGGCAATCACTACGACAATAACGCTGTTTTCGACGATCCTGCTTCGGAACGTGTCAATGATTTCCGGACAGGTTCCGCTCTGAGTTTAAGCCCTATTTTCTAAGCCGCAGCCTTCTTATCTGGCGGATTTATCCAGGCGGCATCCGGCAGTTCCGGCGGCTGTGGCGGCTTTCTGACGAAGCGC
>JARLJB010000383.1 GCA_031291415.1 Telmatospirillum sp. | reverse complement strand
GCGCTTCGTCAGAAAGCCGCCACAGCCGCCGGAACTGCCGGATGCCGCCTGGATAAATCCGCCAGATAAGAAGGCTGCGGCTTAGAAAATAGGGCTTAAACTCAGAGCGGAACCTGTCCGGAAATCATTGACACGTTCCGTTCTGCGGTCTCATACCAAGTTACAGTGATCGGAACCGATCACTGTAACTTGGTATGAGAAGACTTGTCCCGAATACAGGCGTTCCAACGGGAGCGGCGCTGTGGTGTCCCGGTAAGAGCAGGTGCGCCTTTCATTGACAATATCTTAACCGGCGGAGGCAAATAACGCTTGACGTAAGAACGGACGTTAGTACACCATCGGCCGTGATGGAGAGTGATATGACCGCGACGACGAAACTCACAAAAATCGGCAATTCGACTGGTGTCGCTATCCCCAGGGAAGTGCTCGATGCCGCGCATATGGCTCGTGGCGAAGAGGTCACGCTCTCGGTTGTCGATGGCAAGATCGAGATCGCAAGGCCGCTGGACGGCTACAATGAGGCAATGGATATTGGCCGCCGCTTCTCGAAACGGTATACCAAGACCATGGCGGCATTGGCGAAATGAAGGAATTTCGGCTTCCCCCAATTCAATCTGTCATCGATTTGCACACGGAATGGATCGCTGAGTATGGCGGCGCATCGGGAGTACGCGACAAAGGAGCGTTTGAAGGTTCTCCGGGTCGCGCGTCACAACTGACGGCATACGATCCGGACGCCAGTCTGGCCGTCGTAGCAGCGGCGGTATGCGTCAGCATCTGTCGCAACCATCCGTTCGTTGACGGGAACAAGAGGGCGGCATTTGGCACAATGGGCGTCATCCTTGGCCTTAACGGGTGTTACCTCGATGTTGCCGAACAAGAGGCGACGAGAGTGATGGTTGCCTTGGCTGCAGGCGAAATGTCAGAAGACGAATTCCGTGCATGGGTGTCTACGAATATCCTGCCGGACGAATGAGATACGACCCGGCGGAGTAAATTCCCCGGGCCTTTTCGCTCTGACCCCAGGTTTCTCTTTAGATCAACTCCGCCGGAACCACCAGATTGCCAGCGCGAGCACCGCAGGAATACCAAACACCACACCTAAAATTGGTGCTTCCTCCTCGACGCTGTATCCGGCATGGCTCACGCCGATCCAAAGGTTGATCAGGGAGATGGCAAACCATGTGGCGATAAACACAAGAGTGGCTGCCAGCGCCCCGATATTCAGCCAGTTTCCGGCCAGACGGACAAATCCCAGAAGTAAGATTCCACCGCTCGTCACAACTATGGTGTGCATAGTCAGCCCCTCATTCTGCCTGGGCATCGATGGTGTGCCGAGGCGAATTGCAACAGGATCGCGGCGGCCCATCCGCCCGATCGAGATGTCTCGGCCTCACAGCCCCCCTGCCCTTTGATGTGAAGGCAAGGGGCTGTGACGGAGATCAAGCCGACTGGCGCGGCCCGAGCAGCTTTTCCAGACCGATGTTGCGGTACATCTCGCGGCGCATACGATCGGCAACGCCATTGACGACCTCTGCCCCGTCCTGCGACGGATCGACATGGACGCGAAACGGTCGCTTGCCGAAGGGCGTGTCCACCACCTGAACGATCTGACGGGCGACCTCGGCCGGATCGGCGTCGGCTGGTTCCAACCCGGCCAGCCCGGCGAGCGCCTTGTCGGCGATACCGGCATAAGGGCCGGTTTCATAGTCGTCGGCACGCGCCCAGTCGGCGGGTTTGCCGGAATGGGCAAAGTGATTGGTCCCCTTCGTGAAGGCGCCGGGCACCATGATGGTAGTCTCGATCCCCCACAGCGCGAGCTCGGTCGAATAGGAAACCGCAAGCGCGTCCATCGCGGCTTTCGCCGCAAAATAGGGTGCCAGGAATAGCGGCGTACCGCCGCGTGTCGAGGATGAGCCCACCCAGACCAGCAGGCCCCTGCCCTGCCGGCGCATATGCGGCAACGCCGCGCGGTTGACACGCTGCGCGCCAAGGACATTCACGTCATATTGTTGGACGAACTGGTCTGGCGTAAAGGCCTCGGCAGGGCCAAAAACCATATGGCCCGCATTGTGAACGATGATATCGAGACCACCTGCTTCCCCAAGGATATGCGCGACACCGGCCTCTGCGGACGTGTCGGACTGTACATCCAGGTCCGCAGTGCGCAGATCGACACCTTCCACCTTGGCCCACTTGGCGACTTCGATCATGCGCGGGGCGTTTCTGCCCCTGGTATCGCGCATCGTGGCGTAAACCGTGTGGCCGGCCTGCGCCAAGGCCTTGGCGGTCATCAGGCCGAAGCCTGAGGACGCGCCGGTAACGAGGATGATTTGCTTGGGCACGATGATATTCCTATCAATGAGATTTGAGGCGATTGGGCGTGCGCCGGATCAGATGATCCCGCCATTGGCCCGCAACGTCTGGCCGTTGATCCATGCCCCGTCCGGGCCGGTCAGGAAGGCCACCGCGTGAGCAATGTCCTCGGGCTGACCCAGGCGCTCCAGCGGCGCCATTTTCGCCAGGCGGTCGATGACCTCCTGCGGTTTGCCGTCGAGAAAAAGTCTGGTCGCCGTCGGCCCTGGCGCGATGGCATTGACCGTGATATTCCGGCCGCGCAGTTCTTTGGCCAGAATGCTTGTCATGGCCTCGACCGCAGCCTTCGTGGCGGCATAGACGCCATAGGTCGGCTGAAGCAGTCCGGTTACGCTTGACGAGACGTTGACGATCCGGCCGTCGTTACGAAGGCGCTTGGCCGCCTCACGCAGTGTGTTGAACGTCCCCTTAAGGTTCACAGCGATTTGCCGGTCGAAAAGGGCATCGTCGCTTTCGGCGATCGTCGCGAGTTTCATGATGCCGGCATTGTTGACAAGCACGTCGACGCCGCCGAATGCCGCTTCGGCCGAGTCGAACATGCGGGCAACCTGCATGGCGTCCGAGATGTCGGCCTGGGCCGCAATGGCGCGACCGCCAGCGGTCTCGATCCGCCTTACAAGGGCTTCGGCCGCGCTGGTCGAACCCGCATAATTGACGACGACGACGAATCCGTCGCTGGCCAGGCGCTCCGAGACTGCCGCGCCGATGCCGCCGGAAGCGCCCGTCACGATGGCAACTTTGTTGGTGATATTGGTCATTGTCTTGCTCCTTGTCGGTACCGCCCCTATCGGCGGATGTGAGAAGACAATGACTGTTTCACAGATCATGATAATCAGGCATTATTCGGCATCACTATTCGAAAGGTCGAACAATGGACCGCTTCGATGCCATGCGCGTCTTTATCCGTATCGTCGAACGCAAGAGCTTCACCAAAGCGGCCGACGACCTCGGCCTACCGCGTTCGTCGGCCACTGACGCCGTGAAAGGCCTGGAGGCGCGACTTGGTGTGCGCTTGCTGACGCGGACAACGCGCCATGTCAGCCCGACGCTCGACGGCGAGGCCTATTACCGACGCTGTGTCGCCCTGATCTCCGACCTTGAGGATGCGGAAAGCGCCTTTGCCGGAGCGAAACCCAGCGGACAGGTTCGTATCGATGTCCACGGCACGCAGGCTCGGCACTTTCTGTTGCCGGACCTTCCCCGCTTTCTCGATGCCTATCCGGGCATTCGTCTTCATATCGCGGAGGCGCATCAGGCCCTGGACATGGTCCGCGAAGGCTTTGACTGCATATTGCGGGCGGGAACGCTGAACGACAGCCCCCTGATCCGGCGCAAACTGGCCGAACTGAAACGCGGCACCTTCGCCAGCCACACCTATATCGAGCGCTTCGGTCTGCCACGCACGCCCGATGACCTCGAAAAGCACCGGATCATCGGTTTGTACGCCCCAGATGCCGCAATCGTCAGCCCCTTCGATTTCAGGGAAGGCGGCACGATACGAACGATCACGCCACCATCGGTGGTGACGGTCACAGGGGCGGAGACAAATGTCGCCTGCGCCTGCCTGGGGCTGGGAATAATTCAAGTGCCGCGCTACCGCGTCGAGCTGGAGTTGGCGAACGGAACTCTTGTCGAAATTCTTGCCGACTATCCCCCGACGCCACTCCCCGTTCATGTCCTCTATTCGCATAATCGGCAGCTCTCGCCACGTGTGCGCGTGGTGATCGAATGGATGGCAGAGCGGTTCCGCGTCGGCGAGTCCAGCCCCGAGAACGGCTTCGCCGATCAATGATTCTTGGTGCCGACGCCTCCGGCGGCATGGTCACCGATTTGGCACTTTACTGTCGGCGCCTTGCTCGGCATCTTCGTTGGCGGGGTGATTGGGGCGTTCGGTGTGCCCAATGTAGTGGCCGGTTTCGTGGCGATCACGGTTGTAGTGGCATATCTGGCCGCTGTCGTCATGATCGCCATGTTTATGCCGAAGCGGCGGCGTCGAATCCACCGGTGACTAACCCCTGACCTGTCGCACAATCAATAGAGAAACAATGGCCGCCCCGGAGATTCTGTGGGCAACAGCGGCAAAGGCGCCATGGTCATTTGTCCACTCAGGCCTCGACGTTGGCGACCGACAGCTATCTGGTGGGCACCGAGAGTCCAATAGAACAGGAGTCTGACCCCGGTTTTACTTAGGATGCCCCCCGCGATATGGAAATGTGGTGTCTGGATCGAAGATCCGGGAAGGGGCAGTGACCGCCAAAACCACTGTGACGCTCTACCTATCCTTATCCGGGCCGTAGCCGCCACCGGGGGTTTCGATGATCATCACGTCGCCGGCCTTCGCCGCCACCTCGTCGATGTAGGACAGCGTCTCGAGACGATCCGACCCGGCACGGCGCAGCCCGTTACGACCGGGTTGTCCGTTCGCGCCGCCGGCCATGCCGAAGGGAGCCTTGACCCACCGATTGGAGACGATGGCCGCGGTCATCGGTTCGTCGAAGCGAATTTTCCGGATCACCCCGTTACCGCCGTGATGGCGGCCGGCGCCGCCGGAACCGGCGTGGATGCGGAAGCTTTCCAAGGTCACCGGAAACCGCCATTTCAAAACCTCGGGATCAAAACAAAACCGAACAAAACCGGGATCTGACCGGTTTCTGATTTCCACCGACTGGAGCGCGATGAAGGGACCTGGGTTGGCTTGTAACCACAAAATGTCTGGCGTTGTCGCGCGCGGAAGAGGGGAACACTCTTTCACCCATCACACTCCATAGTTACGACGCATGCACAAAAGATACGACGACCGTCTTCAGTCTCAATAACCCGTCCCCCGAACAAAGATGGGACATCGGAGGAAATTGCACATGAAAGCCTACAAGCAGTTCATCGATGGCGCTCTGCGCGAACCGCATTCGCATGGCGTGATCGAGGTGGAAAACCCCTTCACCCAGAAAATCGCCGCCACCGTGCCGAACGGCGACGCTGAAGACGGGAAAGAGGCATTGCAAGCCGCGGCAGCGGCGCAACCAGCCTGGGCGGCCAGAAGCGCCGTCGAACGCGCCGGCATCCTGAAGACGATGGCAGCAACGATTCGCGAGCATCGGGTCGAGTTGGCAAAGATCCTAATGGAAGAGCAGGCGAAGATTGCACCCTTGGCTCAGGTCGAAATCGACGTCACCGCCGAATATTTCGACTATTACGCCGGCTGGGCGCGTATTTACGAGGGTGAAATCGTCCAAAGCGACCGACCCACGGAAAATATTCTGCTTTTCCGCAAGCCGATCGGCGTCTCGGTCGGCATCTGTCCATGGAATTTTCCGTTTTTCGTCATGGCGAGGAAGGTCGCCCCGGCGCTTCTGACCGGCAATACGGTGGTGATCAAGCCCTCCTCCCTCGCGCCGAACACCATCATGGCGTTCGCCGAGTTGCTGGCAAAACGCGATTTGCCGAAGGGAATCGTCAATTTCGTCACCGGCGCGGGCGCGACTTTGGGCGAATATCTGGTGCGCAGCCCGGTACCGGGCATCGTATCCCTGACCGGCAGCGTCGAGGCGGGACAGAAAGTCATCGCCGGAACCGCCGAGAACATCACCAAGACCTCGCTGGAACTGGGAGGCAAAGCCCCGGCCATTGTCTGCGCCGATGCCGATCTCGATCTGGCGGTCAAGGCCATCGTGGCGTCTCGCGTCATTTTCAGCGGTCAGGTGTGCAACTGCGCCGAACGCGTCTATGTCGATAAGAAAGTGGAAGACCAATTCATCGCGAAAGTCCGCGCCGCGATGAAGGCAGTGACCTACGGCGACCCGGCGACGGCACCGGATATGAGCAGCCAGATCGACCGGAACCAGCAGAAAAAAATCGCCGAGATGGTCGAGCGCGCCAGCAAGGACGGCGCGGAAATTCTGGTTGGTGGCCAAATTCCCGAAACGAAAAGCGGCTATTTTTTCGAACCGACAGTCTTGGGCGGCTGCCGTCAGGACATGGAAATCATCCGGCAGGAGGTTTTCGGACCGGTTCTTCCCGTGGTTTCCTTCACCAACGGCCTGGAAGAAGCGATCGCCCTTGCCAATGACTGCGACTATGGCCTGACCTCGTCGATTTTCACGACCAATCTCGGCAACGCCATGCTGGCGATGAACCGGCTGAAGTTCGGCGAAACCTATATCAATCGCGAACATTTTGAGGCGATGCAGGGCTTCCACGCCGGATGGCGCAAATCCGGCGTCGGCGGGGCCGACGGCAAACATGGCCTGTTCGAATATCTGCAGACCCATGTCGTCTATGTTCAGTGGTAAGGACCTGGGGCGAAATAATCGCTCCAAGTCCTTAAGCCCGAGCGGCGTTTGAGCCCGCCAAAGCCGGAAGCGCAGGCGTCATATGAACCTAAAGCTCTGGAGTGATTATTTCGCCCCAGAGCATTAGGACCTGTCAACACGATCAGAACGACAGCCGACGGCGGCGTTCGCGCAAACGCTGGCGCGATGCCGGTATCGCCCCTTCCGATCCAACGGAATGGGGCGATATTTGGGTTGGCACACCATAATCAGGGGTAAAATTCGGTTTCTCCTTTTAAGCCGGCCGACATCGAGGGACACACGCTACTGGCCAGCGAAACCCGCGACAGCGTCGTGCGACCGTGGCTGGGGAGGTGTCGGTTTGAGCTGCGATCCGCCAGCAGGGCAATCTCTGGCGCCGCAACGCCTTGATCTTCGCAACCTGTTCGGGGGTCTCCGTGGTTCGCACACGATGCGGACGGC
>JARLJB010000382.1 GCA_031291415.1 Telmatospirillum sp. | reverse complement strand
TTGCGCCAGATTTACAAACTCAAGCTTCTGTTCCATCGCTGATACGTCTTTCCAAGGCATCGCAATCGCTCCACGGCTGCAATGCCCTATAGTGTCAGGGATGTCTCCGAACGGGTGTCAAGGATGTCCCCGGTCCATACAAGACGCCCGTCCCACTCAGCAATTTTTCACAAGCTCGGGGGCCCGCTCCGTTCCGGGCACCGGAGGCCGGCATCCAGCGCCGATTTATCCAGCCATGTGCATTTTGCACTTGCACCGATGTTGATAATGCTTTTCATTAGCGAAAATTGACCATACATCTTGTGCGGAGACTCAAAAGCTGTGTCGACCCGTTTGAACGATAGCCCCACCACCAAAGACTTTCGACTGGGCCAATGTCCCAAGGGATGGCGGGGCATCGTCAGTGGCTTGGTTTCGATCGAAGGTCTCAGTATCCCCTGGTCGGAAATGGAACGCCGTCTTCTCGAAATGGGATTCGTCGAGGGAGCCGCCCTCGAGATCCTGCACGACGGTCCGATCCAGCACGACCCCATCGCCGTACGCGTCGACGACATCACCATCGCCGTCCGTCGCGCCGACGCCAACGCCATCCTCGTTCGCCCCGTGGAGTAAGATCATGTCCACCGCCAGTCTTTCGGTTCCCGGCTTCGCCCTGGTCGGATGCCCAAATTGCGGCAAAACCGCGCTGTTCAACGCGCTGACCGGACATCATCAAAAAGTTGCCAACTATCCGGGAGTCACCGTCGAACGGAAAGAAGGCGCTCTGACGACACCACAGGGCAGAACAGTCCGCCTGCTTGATCTGCCGGGGACCTATTCGCTGCGCGGACGCAGCCCCGACGAGGCGGTGACCCGCGACGTGGTGCTGGGCCGCCTGGACGGCGAAGTACTTCCCGATGCCCTGATTTGCGTCGCCGACGCCACCAACCTTCGCCTGGTTCTGCGCCTGGTGCTTGAGCTGAAGTCGCTGAACCGCCCCTTGATTCTCGCCCTCAACATGATCGATATCGCCAAGCGGCAAGGCTGCGAAATCGACATCGAAAGGCTGTCGGTCGAATTGGGAATCCCGGTGGTGCCGACCGTCGCCGTCCGTAAAGGCGGTGTTTCTTCGCTGTTCGAGGCCATCGACAGCCTGGCGGTTCGTGCCACCGCCGTCACCGCCGGCCCGATCTCCTGGCGCGAACCGACCAGCCAGGAAATCCGCGACGCCCACGCGGAAGCCGAACGCATTCTCAAAGTCTGCGCCTTCCGTCCGGGCGACCAGCGCCTGACGGCACGGCTCGACCGCGTGTTGCTGCACCCGGTGTGGGGCCTGGTCATCCTGCTCGGCGTCCTGTTCTTCATGTTTCAGGCGGTTTTCGCCTGGGCGACACCGGCGATGGACGGCATCAAGGCCGCCTTTGATCTGCTGGCCACGCAAATCCAGACCCTGATGCCCGACGGCATGCTGCGCAGCCTGCTGACCGATGGACTGATCGCCGGCGTCGGCAGCGTCGTGGTGTTCCTGCCGCAGATCCTGATCCTTTTCCTCTTCATCATTCTGCTCGAAGATTTCGGCTATATGGCGCGCGCCGCCTTCCTGATGGACCGCCTGATGGGCGGCGCCGGCCTGCACGGCCGGGCGTTCATTCCGCTATTGTCGAGCTTCGCCTGCGCCATCCCCGGCATCATGGCGACCCGTGTCATCGAGAACCGGCGCGATCGTCTGGCGACCATCCTGGTCGCCCCCTTGATGACCTGTTCAGCCCGCATTCCGGTTTACACGCTGATCATCTCGGCCTTTGTGCCGCAGACCGAGGTGGCCGGCGTCCTCAGCCTGCAGGGACTGGTGATGTTCGGCCTTTACGCCACCGGAATTATGTCGGCGCTTATCGTCGCCTGGGTGATGAAACGACTGGTCTGGCGCCAGGTGGCGGAGCCCTTCCTGATGGAACTGCCGGCCTACAAATGGCCCCGGCTGAAGAATGTCGCCCTCGGCCTTTGGCAGCGGGCCGCCATGTTCCTGCAGCGGGCCGGCACCATCATTCTGGCGATCATGATCCTGATCTGGTTCCTGAGCTCGTTCCCCGGCGCCCCGGCCGGCGCGCTGGACCCGGCCATCAACTATTCCATTGCCGGCATGGTCGGTCATTGGATTCAGCCGATCCTGGCCCCCATCGGCTTCAACTGGCAGATCGCCGTGGCCCTCATTCCCGGTATGGCGGCCCGCGAGGTGGCGGTCGGTGCTCTTGGAACCGTCTACGCGCTCTCGGCCACCGGAGAGGAAGTGGGCAGCGCGCTGCAGCCGATCCTCGCCGCCCAGTGGAGCTTGCCGACGGCGCTCGCCCTGCTTGCCTGGTACATCTTCGCGCCGCAATGCGCCTCGACCCTGGCGGTGGTCAAGCGCGAAACCAATTCCTGGCGCTGGCCGGCGGTTCTCTTCGTCTATATGACGGTCCTGGCTTACGGAGCCGCCTTTCTGACCTACAACATTGCTACCTGGGCACTGAAATGATGCAAGGACTGCTGGTTCTGGCGGTGGTGACCGCCGCCGCCCTCTGGCTCGGCTGGCGCGCGCTGCCGCGCCGGCTGCGCCAAAAGGTCACCGGTAAAAAAGGCGGTGGTGGATGCGGTTGCGGATGTGGCGATTAGAGTTCCTCACCGGTGGCACGCCGACCCGCCCTGTCTGAAACACGAGTAGCACCGGCGTCCCTGCCGGTGCTACTGACAATTTGTTTCTTCCCATCCGAATGCGATTGCCTCGAATCACACCCGTCAGCCTTGAGAGTCAGCGACGCGTCTTGATCGGCAATTTGGCAAGAACGCCGCGGTCGGGATCGGTCACTTCCATCTTGATCTGAAACTGGCCGGTTTTGTTGGCGAGATCGGCCAAGGAAAGCGCAAGTTTGGCGGCGACATAAGGCGTCACCGAAAAATTATAGGCCGGATCGCTGCCGTCGGTTTCCGTCTGCAGACGCACGGTGATATTGCCGTTTGCGTCCACATAGGCGACCGAGCTGATGACCAGATCGATCCCCTTGTTCTCCAGACCGAAAATATCGGGAACGTTATTCTCGAACAGGGCTTCGGCGACTTTCTTGTCGAACGGAGATTCCTCCATCGGATTTCTTTCATAACAAATTGGGTGAAAGACGAAATACTAGAGCATTTTGCAATCAGGTTGAACCGCCTGATCGCAAAATGCGACGAGCCCGAGTGGCGTTTGACGCGTTGAAAAAACGGAGTTTTTGAGAACCGTTATGCAAACCTGGTACGCACCACAGTTATTTATGCCGTCCGGAAACTCCCATTCGTTCAATACATGCGACCACTACGGCATCAGGGCGCTGGTAATTGAATGACGGGACTGGGCCGATTCCGGACTGGCGGCTGTCGGACGCGAAACGGGCAATGCGGACGTTGACGTCGGACCGTGCGTCGACAGCAGTTGACCCCCAAGCGGACGTACGCAGCAGGAAGATCGTCTCCCACTTAGGGGGGGTGTGTCCACCAACTCACCCCTCGAACCGCAGCCGATGTGCCTGGATGGCCATCCATAGACCGAGGGTTGCCGCAAGGCCACCTATCAGAAATACCGTCGAATAGCCCGAACGATCGGCGAGCAGCCCAACCACTGGTCCTGTGACGCCATAGGCTAGATCCTGGAATGCAACGAATCCACCGACCGCCGTACCGTGCAAGTGTGGCGGCATCCGTTTGACGACTTCCGAACCCATTGCGGGAAATACCATGGAACATCCAAGGCCGGTCAACAAGGCGCCAAGGAGAGCGAGCCACGGTCCGGGCGCCAGCCACAGCAGATATTGCCCGCACGCCTCCACGATCAGCGAGACAATTGCGACAGGTGTGCCGCCGATTCGATCCGGCAGATGACCGCAGAGCAGGCGGATCAGGACGAAACCAACGCCGAAGAATGTCAGACCCAGGCCGGCATTGGGCCAACCGCGGCTCAGGAAGTAGAGGGAAAAGAAGGCGCCCAACGCCGCAAAGCCGATACCCTGAAGCCCGACGGCGGCACCCTCTCGCCAAATCCGACCGATGATCCGCCAAAAGGACACACGTTGACCGGCCTGGGGCGCCACCGCCGGAAGCCAGTAAATGGCGATCAGTCCCAGTAGTGGCGCTGCCGTACAGACGACCATGAGACCGGCAAAGCCCAACCGGTTCAGCAGCGCGAGGCCAAGTGGGCCACCGACCGCGAAAGCCCCGTACATCCCAATTCCGACAAGCGACATCACCTTGCCGGATTGCGCAGGGCCCATGAGGCCGATAGCCCAGCTGACCATTCCCACCATAGCCAGGCTTTCGCCCAGACCGAGCAGAAGCCGCCCGCCGATCAGCACTGCGTAACCGCTCGCCACAGGCAACTGGGGTAACCCAACTAGAATGCAGAGCAGTCCGGCAGCTGCATAGAGGATGAGGCCACGTTTCATGCAGGTTTTGCCGCCGAGCCGGTCGGCGGTAGTACCCGCGTAAGCGCGTGTGACAATTGTGGAAAAAAAGGCGATGCCTACAGCGAGCCCGCCGCAGGCATTGCTCAGATGGACGCCATTCACGACATAGATCGGCACAGCCGGAAGCGACATCGCAACAGCAAGATAGGAAAGAAATAGCGCCCCAGTCAGGGCGAGAACATAACGATAAGCAAGCTCGGGACGAACGGAATCATTCACGCCATCGTACTCCAATGAGGACCGTCGCTCGATGGAGTGCGTTATAAAAACACAAACGCACCCTCCCCGAACATGGTCGGCTAGGTGCGTTGGCTGACGTGAACGCTTACGCCTGCGATGCCGAACAGGCAATCTCAGCTGCGGCTATCCGTACTTGAGCGCTGGCTTCGGAGTCAATGGAAAAATTGATGGGCTGGGAGATCAAACAGCGGGCAGCAGTGATGGCAGAACTCGGGATCGAAGCGAATCGACCTCGTTGTTCTTCGACCAAGCATTCTCCTCGCAGGGAAGGATCTCTTCGACCCGTGGGCGCCAACGGGTTGTAGAATGCTGCGCCGCAGCGAATGACGGGTTTTAGCCCCATCAAAGACGACCCGGTGAAACCGGGGAAGGTCCGCTATCTGGAACCGGCGTCTTTTCCTGGAACGCCCGCGTTGGGCGCGAACCAGTAATGACGGGCCGGAACCAGAATGGTCTGCTGTCGGACGGGGAAATGGGGCGACCGGACACTACTGACGAGCCCGGCTTCGGCACGGTCTGCCCCCAACCGGCCATTCCTGGGCTTGAGATTTTGGTGCGTCCGACCGACTATGCGTTCTCCCCTCGGTTGTTTCAGGACCAACGGAATATCCGTGGTAGCCCCCATATGTTGACATTGTTGGAACCCAAGAGGCGGAATTTCCCCTTGGCTGACAGTTTGTTCGCCTGGAGATGGAGTGGGGCAGGCTTCCGATGCGCCTTATGCGATTAACATCTCTCGAATCTGTGTCGCCACATCGGTCAGCCATTTCTGGCGTTCATGGAGCGAACTCGTGACCACCACGCCGTAGCTTTTTCGCACGATGGTTTCCACACCGCAGTAACGTAGAATACAATTCTTCCAGATCGTATCCAGCGGATCGCCGAAAATAGCCATCTCTCTCTCGGAGGGAGTATCCGTCGTATTGAATATCAGCGCTCTTTTGGCTTTCAATAATCCTACGGGAACGCCTTCACCAGAATCGTTCTCATTGAATTTGTACGCCACTCCTGCCCGTAGCACTCGATCAATCCAACCCTTCAGGATAGCTGGCGGCTGCCCCCACCAGTTGGGATGGACGACCACGATTCCATCGGCTTCCGCTATCTCGCGGCAATGGACCTCGACAGCCGGATCGAGCCTGCTGTCGGCACGAATCTCCGTGGCGGGCAGCACTGGATTGAATCCCTCCTGATACAGGTCATGAAAATTAACACAATGACCGTTCTCCACGAGGACAGCCTTCGCGGTCTCAGCGATGGCGTGGTTGAAGCTTCCGACCCGATGGTGAGCCAGAATGATCGAGAATTTCATATTCTCCTTTCCTTTTGAATCTAGTTGGACGGCAGTAGTAATATTACCGGGGTCAGATAGAGCCGGTCAGGGGAATACGGACGGCCATTTGAGCGGATTTTCCACCAATGGGTGGTAAAACGCAATGACCGCGTTTTGTCAGGACTTGGCCCATCAAAGACGATCCGGTGGAGCTGACGAAAGTCGGCTGTCTGGAATCCGCGCAGGGTCTGTACAACGACCATCATGGGCGCTAACGGGCCGAAAAGATGCAAGGAAGAATTCGAATCGGGCCCCGAAGGGACCGGCTCGTTTTGAAATGTCGTAAAGTGGGAAGTCGATGTCCGGCTAACGTTCCCGGATCGACAACGGGATATCTTTGATCAGCATTAACAAATGTAGTGGATCTGTCGGCGATGGCTCGAAACCGTAATGCCGATAGAAATTTGCCGCGTTGCTATCAAGGGCATGAACGAGCACGCACCGTACGGGTAAGCTTTGCGGCTCATCCGGCGGCCTGATCGCTCTGCCGATAGCGGCAGCCTTGCCCAGGGCGTCTTCCAGAAGAATGCCTCCCAATCCTTGGTCATGCATCGATCGATCCACGGCCAGTCGGGCGACGAGAATGGCTGGAATGTCATAACGCCCGATGCCCTTGGCCGCACGTGCCGTGGCGTCGGCGTGACTGACGCTGCAGGCTGATAGCGTGAAATATCCGAGCACCTTATCCTGTGCGTCCACAAGCGCCCAGGATTGCGACATTCCTTGTCGAGGAGCGGCCAGGGCGTAACGTTGCAGAAAGATGTTGAGCGAATCGACGCCGCAGTCGAATGCACGGACGTCATGATACTGGGAAAAAAGTTCCAGTCGAAAATCATATGGTGTCGTTAGCGCCGTATCTTCCATTTACTCCTCTTGTTTTTCTCTACTAGTCGTCCTAATTCCGGCTTCTCCTGCGCGGGGCGATCGAGAATCACCAGGAAGTGGTCGTAGGTTTCATCATCCAATACAAAAAAAGTCCTCTCGGTTAAGGCGATCTCCGCCTCGCGGAGGGCCAGAGTAAGCATGAAATCGGTGACGCTGAGACCGCGTGCCTGGGCGCCCCGCTCGATCAAGGCTTTTTGGTCGGGATCGACGCGCATGGCAATACGCGACTCGTTCCCGGATGTCTGGGCCATATGTAGGATCTCCTTTCTTCGCAGACGTCCAAAACGGGAGCCCCCCCGTTCGTCGCTCTGCCAGAGCGGAATATAATGTGCACACAATGGGAAAACAAGAACGGTTGTTGCCACAATGGGAACACGATGACTGATCCATGGGGTGGTGGACAAACTGGTCCCCGATCCCCTCTACGCCCAGCGCGCTCTTGCCCGTTCTGCCGGGGGAGATGTCCCTCGGGTCGACTAATGCTTTCCGGTGCTTGGAAGTTTTCCGAAGCGGCCCACCACGTGGTCGATGAAACTGCGCAGCGTCTGCGTCGGTGGACGTGTCGCGGCGAACAGAATGTGCAGGGGGCGCGTGGGCGTTTCATAATCGGGCAGGACCTGCACCAACCGGCCTGCCGCGACGTCGTCGGCCAGAATCAGGTTGGCCTGCAGAATGATGCCTTGGCCCTCCAGCGCCGCCGCTTTCAGCACACGCGCGTCATTCACCTGGAATCTGCTGCGTACCTGGACCTCGTGAACCTGCCCCTCCTTGTCGAAGCGCCACTCGGAGAAGGGCTGCCCCGAGGCGAAGACGAAGCCGAGGCAGTCATGCGCAGCCAAGTCAGCCGGCGTTCGTGGCGTGCCCCGGGTGGCAAGATAAGCCGGTGAGGCGCAAGCGATCAGTTGGTAGGGAACGAGCGCGCGGGAGATAAGCCCGGAATCCTTGAGCAGCCCGAGGCGGATGACCGCGTCATACCCTTCTCCCACGACATCGACGTAGCGGTCGGTCAGGTCGAGTGCGACCTCGACCTGCGGGGAGATCCGCAGATAGGCCGAGATGAGGGGCGCCAGGGCGATGCTGCCGAAGGTCACCGGCGCGCTGACGCGCAACCGCCCGCGCGGGGTGGTGCTGGACTCGCGGGCGGTGGCTTCGGCCGCCTCGACCTCGGCGAGCACCACGCGGCAGCGCTCATAGAAGGTGTGTCCGATCGCGGTCAGGCTCTGGCGACGCGTCGATCGTTGGAGGAGCTGTGCGCCAAGCCGTTCCTCAAGGAAGCTCACATGCTTGCCGACCATCTGGGACGAGATGCCGAGTGCCGTCCCCGCCGCTGTGAAGGAGCCGAGATCCGCCGCCTTCACAAAGACGGCCATGCTGGTGAAGCGATCCATCATTCCAAACTGTTGATTTCAAATCATGAAAGGTTTCATCCCTTAATCAACCCGGTGTGTCAACTTATCTCTTCCTCAGTCGCAGACCGAAACAGGAGACAACAGTGCTTTTCTTCATCGCTATCATGTCGCATCCGGACGGGGACGGATGGAACCGGCACCTCGCCGCCCATGCGGCCTATCTCAGGGACCTCGTCGCGGCGGAGTCCTCCGGGCATCTTCCCCAGCTGCCCGCGCCTTTGCCGACGGAGGTCTGACCGATGCGCGAACTCTACGAACTCACGACACTGGCGTTCCCGCTTCTCTCCGCATCGGAGGTGGCGAAGGCTGCGCGGGTCTGGGTCTCGATGCCCGATGCCGCCGGCACCCTGTTGGGTTGCTGGCGTACCGAGATCGGCCCACTCGGGCGTATGCTGATCTTGCGCCGCTTCGATGACGCCGGCGCCCTGCAGCGGGAGCGGCATCGCGCGCTATCGAGTGCCAATCCGTTCAACGCCGGTGGGGTGATAACGGCGCTGGAGATGGACAGCTACATGCCCTTTCCCTTTCTGCCGCCAGCGCAGGCTGCCACCTGTGATGCTGTCTATGAATTCCGCACCTACAAGCTAAAGCCAGGCGGCCTTCCGCCGACGCTCGCCGGCTGGGAGGCCGCGATCGCGCCGGCCAGGGACTACACGGCGCACTTGATGATCAACATGGTTGCGCTCGATGGGCCGCCCCGGATCACCCACGTTTGGGGGTTCGACAGCCTCGCACAACGCGCATCGTTGCGAACCGCCGCTTACTCCGCGGGACTCTGGCCGCCGAAGGGCGGTCCGGAAAACATCCTTGAGGCGATTTCGATCATCGCATTACCTGAGAGCGAGTGACCTCTCCACCGAAATCAGGCTGGGGGCGAATGCTCGCAAACCGATAGCGTGCCAGCAAAGCGCAAAGCGCTGACCACTCCAGCCTGTTTTCGACTGTCACGTCTTGGGCTTCAGATGGACGTGCGGCTCGCGGTCGTCGTCATGCCGATGATCCTCCACAGCGTGGCCGTGGTCGTGATGGCTGCGTTCCAGATCGGCGGCGACCAGATGCAGATAGCCGTGACGTACACCGGTTTCGGCGATTGTCGCCTCGGAAAACTGCCGCACCGCCGCTGTCTCTCCCTGCAACAGAACCACCTCCAGACAATTCTCGTGGTCCAGGTGGACATGCAGCGTCGACAGCATCAGATCGTGATGATCGTGCTGCGATCGGGTCAGACGGCGCGCCAATTCACGTTGGTAGTGATTGTAGACATAACTCAGACAACCGACGGCGTGGCGGGCCTCGCCTTTATCGACCCGGTCGGCCTCCAGCCGTTCGCGAAGCAGATCGCGGATGGCCTCCGAGCGGTTTTCATAACCTTTGCGGTGCATGTACCCGTCGAATTCGGCGAGCAATCCCTCTTCAAGCGAAATCGTGACCCGTTCCATCAGCCTCTCCCGCCTTTTTGCATGCACTGCCGGGAAGCGGTTTAGCACATCGCCACACGCTTCGGGAGACACCTCGCGGAGTTGACAAGCGATCGGCCGGCCAGTATGACTTATCTGAAATTCGTCATACTGAGCGCAGGGGCAACAGGACCGTGTTTTCCGGAATGTTCAGCAAGGTCGACGGCAGTTTGCGACGCAGGCTGTTAGGGCTTTATGGATTGCTGATCACGGCCAATCTGCTGGCTTGGGGATGGGCGCTCGTCACCTTTCGCGACTACCCGCTTCTTCTGGGAACGGCGTTCCTCGCCTACAGTTTTGGCCTTCGCCACGCGGTGGACGCCGATCACATTGCCGCCATCGACAACGTCACCCGCAAGCTGATGCAGGAAGGCAAACGACCGATCGCCGTCGGATTCTTCTTCTCGCTCGGCCATTCGAGTGTGGTGATTTCACTTTCCATCGCCATCGCCGCCACCGCTGCCGCACTGCAGGACCGCTTCAGCGCCTTCAAGGAAGTCGGCGGCATCATCGGCACCAGTGTCTCGGCTTTTTTCCTGTTCGCCATCGCTACCGCCAATCTCATCATCCTGGCGGCCATCTATCGCAGCTTCCAGACCGTCCGACACGGAGGACGCCTGGTCGAGGAGGATATCGACCTCTTGCTGGCCAGCCGCGGCTTTCTGGGGCGCCTTTTTCGCCGGCTGTTCCGCCTGATCGGCAAAAGCTGGCATATGTATCCGCTGGGCCTGCTGTTCGGCATGGGCTTCGACACGGCGACCGAGGTCGGACTCCTGGGGATATCGGCGACCGAAGCGTCGAAGGGCCTGTCGGTTTGGTCGATTTTGATCTTCCCGGCCCTGTTCACCGCCGGCATGTCGCTGGTCGACACCCTGGACAGCACCTTGATGCTGAGCGCCTATGACTGGGCTTTCGTCAAACCGATCAGAAAACTTTACTACAACATGACGATCACCCTGGTTTCGGTCCTGGTCGCCGTGCTGATCGGCGGCATCGAAACGCTGGGACTGATCGCCGACAAGCTGGCTCTCGAAGGCCCGTTCTGGGAGGCGGTCGGCAGCCTCAACGAAAACTTCGGCCTGCTCGGTTTCGTCATCATCGGCATTTTCGCCGTGAGCTGGCTGGTCTCGGTTGCCATCTACCGATGGAAAGGCTACGACGAGATCGAAGCCGCTGCCTGAAAGCGGCCGATCCTTCGTCGTCTAATGCCAAGGCTCGATGAGGAGGACTCATCGAGCCTTGGTTGGCGCATTGCGCGCCCGCGCCCGTTGGCGCGTAGCCAAGGGACGCGGAGGCGTCCCGCCCGGCGCATGACGGGCGGTGATCGGTTCCGATCTCCGCGACTTGGTATTAAGGACCTTTCCGCCTGTGATCATCCCGATTTCCAATCCTGAAGACCCCCGGATCGCGCCGTTTCGCGACATTCGCGAACGCGATCTGGTCGGACGTCAGGGACATTTCATCGCCGAAGGCGAGGTCGTCCTCCGCGTCCTGCTGGCCAGCCGACACCGGCCCCTCGCCCTGCTGATCGCCGAAAAGCGCCTGGAACCCCTGGCGCCGCTGTTGACCGGACTGCCTGACGACACCCCGATCTATTCCGCGCAACAGCCGGTCCTCGACGCCATCGCCGGCTTTCCCCTGCACCGCGGCATTCTGGCGCTTGCGGCACGCGCCCCATTGCCCGACGCGACGCAACTGCTGGCCGGCTGTGCGCCGCGATCGATCGTCATGGTGCTGTGCGGCATCGCCAATCACGACAATATGGGCGGACTATTCCGCAACGCCGCCGCCTTCGGCGTCGAGGCCGTCCTGCTCGATCAACAGTGCTGCGACCCCTTCTATCGCAAGGCGATCCGCGTCTCGGTCGGCGGCTGCCTGCGCGTCCCCTTCACCCGCTGGGACGCCGGCACCGATATCCTGGCTCTGCTGGCCGCGCAGGGCTTTTCGGCGGTCTCGCTCAGCCCGCGCGGGAAGATGCCGCTGGCCCGGCTGACGCGGCCCGATCGCGCCGCCGTGTTGCTCGGCACCGAAGGCGAAGGATTGCCCGCCGCCCTTCTTGAACGCAGCCACTCGGTCAGCATCCCGATGGCGGCCGGATTCGATTCGCTCAATGTGGCGACGACCAGCGGCATCGTCTTGCACCATCTGGCGTGCGGACAGCTTTAAGCCCCATCATCGGGCAAAAATCAGCCTGGCGCCGAACAGCAGGAAGACACCGCCGGACAGCCGGTCGAGCCACAGCCCGGCCTTTGGCCGGCGCGACAGCCAATGCCCGACGTGGCCGGAAAACCACCCGACCAAGGCAAACAGGATCGCCGCCTGAAAGGTGAACAAGACACCAAACTGGATGGTCTGCCACCAGATCATTCCCCGCTCGGCGACGATGAACTGCGGCAAAAAGGCCAGGAAAAAGAGAGCCACTTTGGGATTGATGGCATTGGCCAGCAGTCCCCGGACAAGAAGAGACCTGCCGGTCCCCGCCGGACCGGCCATCGCCGCCGTTCCACCCCGGCGACGGAACGCCTTGAGTCCCAGCCACACCAGATAAAGACCTCCGGCAACCCGGAAGGCGGTGAAGAGGACCGGCGAAGCGGCGATCATCGCGCTGACGCCGACCGCCGCCAGCACAGTATGGCTGAGACAACCAAGAGCGCATCCCAAACCGAACACCATGCCAAGACGCCGCCCGCGCGACAGGCCGAGCCCCAGAACCATCAGAATGTCGGGGCCCGGCGCCAGCGTGATCACCACGGCCGCCGCAAGAAACCCCGCCAGTTGTCCAAGATCGAGCATCGAAACGAGTCCTTTCTCACTCTGCTCAAGATCAGCCGAAGGCGGTCGTCGCCGCGTGAATGGCCAATCCCACCAGACCGCCGACCAGCGTCCCATTGACCCGGATATATTGCAGGTCACGGCCGAACTGCAGCTCAAGCTTGCCGACAACCGTCCTCGCGTCCCAACCGTGCACGACGCCCGCCATGAAATTGCCGAGTCGCTGGCGGTTGGGGACGACCATGAAGAAAATGATCCGGACCGCCCAGGAATTCACCAGATCGCGCAGCCGCCCATCCTCGACCAGATGCACCGCCAAACCGGAAAGCGCCCCGGCCAGCGCCCGCTCGACACGATCGCCGCCGGCCAGATCGGTCAGCAACATCTGCTTGGTTTCCGTCCACAGCGATGCGAGATAGGCCTGCACCTCGGGATGCGCGATCAGCTCTTCCTTCAGGGTCTCTGCCCGGGCCTGGGTTTCCGGCGCATGGGCAAGACGATCGATCAGGCTCTCGACGCTGCTCTGGAACTGCAAGCGCCAGGGATGGTCGGCGGCGGCCATCTCGTCCAGAGTCTCCTCCACCCCGACAAGAATGCGCTTGGCCAGCCGGCTGTCGATCCATTCGGGGACCCACCAGCTCGATTTTTCATTGATGCTGCGGCGAATCGACTCCTGATTTTCGGCAACGAACTGGCGGGCCGCCGCAAGACCGATATCAAACAGCGCCAGATGCTGCCCACCGGCCACCAGGATGGTCAGAATACGCGACATCAAGGGTGCCGCGGCGATGCCGTGCAATCGCCGCAGTGCCGCATTGCTCAACATCTGCCGGACGGGTTCGTCCTGCAGGGCGGCAATCAGCGGCGGCACGGCCGCCGCCAAGCGCTTCGCGGCAAGTCGGGCGTGGTCCTCGCGACCAAGCCAATCGGCCAGCCGTCGGGCGACGTCGAGCGTCTTGAGCTTTGGCAAAAGAACGTCCGGGCTCAAGAAATTGTTGGCAACAAAATTGCCGAGAGAGTCGCCGATCCGGTCCTTGTTGCGCGGGACGACGGCCGTGTGGGGAATCGGCAGGCCGAGCGGATGGCGAAACAGCGCGGTCACGGCGAACCAATCAGCCAGTCCGCCGACCAGAGCCGCCTCCGCGAAGGCCGCGACATAGGCCAACGCCGGATGGATCGATTGGTTCGCACGAGCGAGGACGAGAACCGTCGCCATCAGCAGCAACAGGCCGGTGGCGATCGAACGCATTCGACGAAGTGCCCGGGCTTTCAGTGGATCACCGCTGACAGCTAGCATCCTATTCACACTTGAACCTCGGATCCAACACACCCCATGTAAAGTCCAGCCTCTTCACAGCCAATGGAAAAACAGGCATGCCCGATGGAAGCGACGGCGTGGCGATCAGCAGTGTCCGGGCAATCTCGGACATTCCTGCCGAGGCCTGGGACGCCTGTGCCGGTGACGACAACCCATTTTGCACTCATGCCTTTCTCCGCGCCATGGAGGACTCCGGCTCGGCGGCGCCGGCCAGCGGCTGGACGCCTTGCCATCTGGTCGCCGAAAGCCCAAGCGGCAAGCTGCTGGGCTGTGCGCCTCTTTATGCGAAAACCCATTCTTACGGCGAATATGTCTTCGATTGGGCCTGGGCCGACGCCTGGCACAAGGCCGGCGGCCGCTATTACCCAAAGCTGCAATGCGCCATTCCCTTCACTCCGGTGACCGGACCACGCCTGTTGATCCACCCCGACGGATTGCAGATGGGGCTGGAGGAAGGCCTCGCCGAGGCCATGACGACGCTCTGCAAAAAGGCCAAACTGTCGTCGGCGCACATCACCTTCCCTACCCGCGACGAAGCGGAACGGCTGACGGCGCATGGCTGGTTGTTGCGCCTTGGCGAACAATATCATTGGACCAACCAGGGCTATCGTGATTTCGACGATTTTCTCGCCGCCCTCTCGTCGCGCAAACGCAAAACCATCCGCAAGGAACGGGAACGCGCCAATAGTCTTGACGTCACCATCCATACGCTGACCGGCGCGGAGATCGAAGAGTCGCACTGGGATGCTTTCTATCGGTTTTATCTCGACACCGTCGAAAAGAAATGGGCCAACGCCTATCTGACCCGCGATTTCTTTTCCCGGCTGGGAGAAACGATGGCCGATCGCGTCGTGCTGATCATGGCCGAAAGGCATGGGCGCTGGGTGGCCGGCGCGCTCAATCTGCTGGGCAAGGACACGCTTTACGGCCGCAATTGGGGCGCCGAGGGCGACTTCCGCTTTCTGCATTTCGAGATGTGCTATTACCGCGCCATCGACTTCGCCATCTCGCGGGGTCTGTCCCGTGTCGAAGCCGGCGCCCAGGGGGAACATAAGATCAGCCGCGGCTATCTTCCGGTCGAAACCTGGAGCGCCCACTGGATCGCCGACGGATCGTTCCGACGCGCCGTCGCCCGCTTCCTCGACGAGGAAAGGCGACAGATCACCGAGACCATCCAGGAGATGACGGACTGCGGCCCTTATCGCCGGGATGCCCCGATCTCCGAATAGCGTGGCAGGCGGAATGCCGGACTGGCGGACGTCCCCACGTGAATCATGGTCCTGGGGATCGTCCCGCGACTGAGGAATTCCGTATCCTTGTAGTTGCACTAAATTAATATCACTAAATTTCAGATTGTTTTTGTTCTGGAAATGGCTGACGATTCCGCCGGGACCGTATGCGTCAGGCGGCTCAGGACTGAGAGGAACTGGCGCGGAGGCCAGCCATGTCGTCGCCGCGTACCGCCAGTATTTTCGTAAGACTCGCTGCGGGATACGCGGCCTTGCTGTTGCTGTTGGCCGCTCTTGGCGGTTTCGCGCTCCACAGCATGAACCAACTGTGGCAGACCACGTCGGATCTTTACGAGCATCCCTTCACCGTCAGCACCGAGACCCTGCAAGCCAGCTACGATTTTTCGAATGGCCGCCAACTCGTTCGGGAAATTGTCACCGCCACCAGCCCTGCGGAGATCGACGCCGATATTGCCCGAATCGCCGTCTTGGACGATCAGATTACCACCCGGCTTGCCAACGCGCGCCAACGCTTTCTTGGCGATCCCCGGAGTTTCGACCGGCTGGAAAGGGCGCTTGCCGAATGGCGCCCTCTGCGCGACGACGTCCTGTCGCTCGCCCAGCATGGCCGCCAGCAGGAAGCCATCACAGCACTTTTGCAAAACAGCCGGAAACTGGATCGGGCCGTTCTTACGGAATTCGGCGGCGTCGTCGATTTCGCCATGGGAAAGGCGCGCCTCATCGAAAGCCAAGCCAAGCGCGAGCACGCCGATGCGCAACTGGGGCTGCTGGCCTTCCTCGCGGCGATCGCGACCTTCGGACTGCTCATCGCGGTCCTGATTACGCGTGGCATCGTCCAGCCATTGGATGCACTTCGGCATTCCATGATCGGGCTGGCGAAGGGCAACCTGGCCGTCGCCATTCCTTCCGGCCTCAGACTTCGCGAGGTCGAGGCGATGGCCTCGGCCGTCACCGTATTCAAGGACGCCGCTCAGGATCTCAATGACCGGTCGTGGGTGAAGAGCCGCATCACTGAACTGTCTGCCATGATGCAGACCGCCGAGGCGCCCGAACGCTTCGCCCAGGCTCTCGCCAACGGTCTGACGCCTTTGGTCGGCGCCGCCGCAGTCGCCGTCCATCTGTGGGACGGCAGGACCGAATGCTTCGAAATGGCCGGCGGCCGTGGCTTGCCCGCGAACAACGACCGTCCCCACGTGGCATGCCGGCCGAATGAGGGGCTTGTCGGACAATGCGCCGTGGCAAAGGCCACCGTCCTGCACACCGACCTGCCACCCAGCTATTGGAAGATATCGTCAGGACTTGGCGAGGCGCCGCCGCGGCTGGCCCTGATGGCACCGGTAGTCGTCAAGGACGTCACTCTGGCGGTGATCGAAATCGCCGCTTTCCGCCTATTCAGCAAAGCAGAACGGGCGCTGATCGACGAATTGCTGCCGGTAATCGCTCTCAACCTCGAGATCCTCAACCGCACCATGCGGACACAGCAGCTGCTGATGGAGACCCAACGCCAGTCGGAGGAGCTCAAAGTTTCGGAAGAGGAACTGCGCACACAGAGCGACGAATTGCAGGCGGCCAACGAAGAATTGCGATCCAGTTCCGACGCTCTCTTTCAGCAGACCGAGGAATTGCGGGCCTCCGAAGAGGAACTGCGCTCCCAGCGCGAGGAACTGCAATCCACCAACGAGGAATTGACGGGAAAAGCAGCGGCGCTTGAGATCGCTCACGAAGAATCGCAACGCCACGTTCTCGAACTCGACCTTGCCAGCCGCTACAAATCCGAATTCCTTGCCAACATGTCGCACGAACTGCGAACACCGCTCAACAGCCTGCTGATCCTGGCCAAAAGCCTGAGCGGCAACGAGACGGGGAACCTCGATGCCGAACAGGTCGAGTCCGCCCGCATCATCCACGAAAGCGGCACCCACCTCCTTCATCTGATCAATGACGTCCTCGATCTCTCGAAAGTCGAGGCCGGAAAGATGGAGGTAATCGTCGATCAGATCCGCCTCGACGATTTCGCCGCCAGCATCGAGCACCGTTTCAGGCGCCTGGCCGAGGCCAAGACGCTCAGCCTGACCGTTGAGACGGCCGGCGACCTGCCCCCGGTGTTCGTCGGCGACCGCGCCAAGCTTGATCAGATTCTCAATAATCTGGTGGGCAACGCCATCAAATTCACGCCACGGGGCGGTGTCACCGTGAGCCTCGCCTCGGTTTCTCAATCCGCGCCCGGGGATGCCCTGTTGGAGATCGCCGTCGCCGACACCGGCATCGGCATTGCCGCCGACAAGCTCGACCGCATTTTCGGCGCCTTCGAACAGGCCGATGGAACCACCAGCCGGCAATTTGGCGGCACCGGCCTCGGCTTGACGATTTCGGCGCGGTTGGCCGAACTGCTGGGTGGCCGCGTGCATGTCGAAAGCACCCCCGGCCGGGGCAGTCGCTTCACCCTCCGCCTGCCGCTCGTTCCCGGCCAGGACGCCGCCGCAACCGTCGACCGGACACCTGCTCCCTACACGTCGCCGTCCTCTGACGATGTCATTCTTGTCATCGAGAAGAACGATGCCTTTGCCCAAATGTTGTGCGACATGACTCGTCAACGTGGTTTCAAGGCCTTGCGAGCCGCCAGCGGCGACGCTGGCATCGAGCTCGCTGCCCGGTGCAGGCCGGCCGGCATTCTGCTCGACGCCGGCCCCGCAGGAAAGGGTGACGGAATCGAGGTGGTGGAAGCTCTAAAGAAAAATCCGGCAACGCGTTCCATCCCCGTGCATTTCATCACCCGCCGTGCCGCCGGCCTGGAGGACAAGACCTCGGAGGAGGACGGCCGGAAACAGATCGACGAGATTTTCGATCGCCTGCGTCATGATTTCGGCTCCGAGTCGCGCCGGATTCTGATCGTCGATGACGATGCCGCCACGCGAAGGGCCACCACGCTCCTGGTGCGCAGCGACCAGGTCGAGATCGTCGAGGCCCGAACCGGCGAACAGGCGCTGGAGATGCTCCGAACCAGCCATTTCGATTGCGTCATCCTCGATCTGATGCTCCCCGACTTCAGTGGCTTTGAATTGCTCGACCGTGTTGCCGCCCTGCAGATCGTTCTGCCGCCGGTCGTCGTCTACTCCGCCATGGATCTGTCCTATGAAGAAAACCTCAGGCTAAGGGAATACACGGACAGTATCGTCATCAAGGGTATCCGATCGCCGGAACGGCTGCTTGACGAGGTCAGCCTGTTCTTGCACGCCGTGCAGTCGGCTCATCCGCCGGATCTGCACGAGCCCCGAAGATCCACGGAGAATCGCGACGGCCTTGCCGGGCACACCGTTCTGGTTGTCGACGACGACATGCGCAACGCTTTTGCCCTCTCGAAAGTGCTCCGCGGCAATGGCCTGACGGTAAGGCTAGCCCAAGACGGCTATAAGGCGCTGGCCCAGCTGAACGAAGCACCCGGCATCGAGCTCGTCGTGATGGACGTGATGATGCCGGGCATGGACGGCCTCACCACCATGCGTGAGATCCGCAAGCAACACCGCTTCGCCACATTGCCGATCATCACGCTCACCGCCAAGGTGATGCCCGGCGACCGCGAGCATTGCCTGGAAGCCGGCGCCGATGAATACCTGTCGAAGCCCGTCGATATCGATCTGTTGTTGGCGACGATCGCCCTGCTGTTGGCGACGAAAGGGAAATCTGCATGAGGGATGCGGAAATCCAGGAGATTGAGATCAGTCTGTTCCTTGAAGCCTTGAGGCTTCGGCATGGCTACGATTTCCGCAACTATGCCAGGGCCTCGCTCAAGCGCCGGATTTTAGGCCTTGCTCAATCCGAAGGCTGCGTGACGGTCGACGCCTTGATCCCGCGTCTGCTTCGTGATCAAGGATTTTTGCCCCGGCTTCTCGCCCGCCTGTCGGTGCCGGTGACGGAACTGTTCCGCGATCCCGCCGTATTCCTGGTATTGCGAGACGAAGTGCTGCCGATGCTGGGCAGCTATCCCCGCATTGTCTTCTGGCAGGCCGGCTGCGCCACCGGCGAAGAATGCTACTCGCTCGGCATCCTGCTGAAAGAGATGGGATTACTGCAAAAATCGCAGATTTACGCCACCGACATCAACGACGCGGCGCTCGCCACTGCCGAAGAAGGAATTTATCCCACACGCGCCATTGCGGAATGCGAAGCAAGCTACCGCAAAGCCGGTGGAATCGGGGTCATCTCTGAATATTTTCACTCAGCTTACGATTACGCAAAAATTACAGATGAAATTCGCTCTCATATTGTTTTTGCCCATCATAATCTGGTTACGGATGGCGTGTTCTGCGAAGTTCATATGGTTCTATGTCGAAATGTACTGATCTATTTTGATCGCAACCTGCAAAACCGGGTGGCATGGCTGTTTCACGACAGCCTGGTACGCGGCGGGTTTCTCTGCCTTGGCACCCGCGAGACACTGCAATTCGCCGAAGTCGCCAATCAGTTCAAAACTGTTCATCGCGACTGCCGAATCTTCAAAAAAACCGGAGCGACGCCATGATCCCCCCACAGCCGTTCCGTGCCGTCGTCGTTGGCTGCTCCGCCGGTGGCCTTGAGGCTTTACGCCAACTGCTTGGCCCACTGCCGGCGACATTCGCGCTGCCAATCATCGTGGTGGCCCACACCTCCACGGAAGGACCCAGCATGCTCGCCTGTCTGCTGGACCGCGTCACCGCGCTGCCGGTGGTGGAGGCGGAGGACAAGATGCCGGTGGAGGCCGGCCGTGTCCATATCGCGCCCTCCGGGTACCATCTGCTGATTGAAAACGATGAGACCTTCTCACTGTCAGTCGATGACAAGGTCTGCAACTCGCGCCCCTCCATCGACGTCCTGTTCGAGTCGGCGGCCGACGTCTGGAGCGATCGACTGATCGGCGTCGTCCTCACCGGCGCCAACAACGATGGCACCAATGGCCTCAAGACAATCAAGACCGGCGGCGGCTACGCAATCGTCGAAGACCCCGAGACAGCTTTCGCCAAAGCCATGCCGGCCTCGGCCATTGCCGGCGTTGCCGCCGACTGCGTACTGCCGCTCGCCGCCATCGCCGATCATTTGACCCAGCTTTCGATGGACGACGGACGGAGCCGCCGATGACCGATGCAGCGTCCGTCGCGGCGCCTCCCCTGCCGAAGGTATTGATCGTCGATGACCTGACGGCAAATCTCGTCGCCCTGAAACGCCTCCTGGCCAAGGCGGACGTCGAGGTGATCGCCGCCAGCTCGGGCAACGAAGCACTGGCCTTGTCGCTCGACCATGATTTCGCGCTGATTCTGCTCGACGTGCAGATGCCCGACATCGACGGCTACGAAGTGGCGGAACTGCTTCGCGACGCGGATCGGACACGCGATGTGCCCATCATCTTCGTCACAGCGGCCCATAAGGACGAACATCACCGCCTGCGCGGATACGGCGCCGGCGCCGTCGACTACATCGAAAAACCGATCGACGACGTGGTTCTGCTCTCCAAAGTTCGCGTCTTCATCGACCTCTATCGCAGTCACCGTGAACTGCAACGCCTGCTCGACCTGCTGCAAAAAGCCAATCAGGGCCTCAGCATGGAGGTTGAGAACCGCAAGCGGCGCGACGCGGAAAGCCAGATGCTGGCAGGCACCATCTTCGCGTCGTCAGCCGAAGCCATCATGGTTTGCGATGAGACGAACAAGATCGTCACCGTCAATCCGGCTTTCACCAGGATCACCGGCTACGAGGCCGCAGAAGTCGTGGGCAACAATCCTCGAATTTTGCATTCGGGGCTGCACGACCCCAGCTTCTACACCGCCTTGTGGACGCGACTTCTGGCCGATGGACATTGGCAGGGAGAAATCTGGAACCGGCGCAAAAACGGCGACATCTACCCCGAATGGCTTTCCATCTCGGTGGTTCGCGACGAAACCGGAGAAATCTCCAAGTTTGTTGGGATTTCGAGCGACATCACCATCCGCAAGGCGGCGGAGGAACAGATCAAGGAACTGGCGTTCTATGACCCTCTCACCCGCCTGCCCAATCGTCGTCTCCTGCTCGATCGACTGAAACAGGCGCTGGCGGCCAGCGTCCGCAGCAAGCGCGAAGGGGCTCTGCTGTTCATTGACCTCGACAACTTCAAAATGCTGAACGACACCTTCGGCCATGCCGAAGGCGACCTGCTGCTGCAACAGGTGTCCGAGCGTCTCGCCCGATGCGTCCGCGAGGGCGACACGGTGGCCCGCCTGGGCGGTGACGAATTCATGGTCATGCTGGAAGACCTGAGCGAGATCCCAGACGAGGCGGCCGCTCAAATCAAGAGCGTCGGCGAGAAGATCCTGGCGACCCTCACCCCCCCATATCAGTTGCCTCCTCACGAACATCGGTGCACGGCAAGCATCGGCGCGGCATTATTCGGTGAGCATCACGCAAGTATCGATGACCTTATGAAACAAGCTGATATTGCCATGTACCAGGCAAAATCATCAGGCCGGAACACCCTTAGATTCTTTAATCCGGAGTTGCAGCTTGCGGTAAAACAGCGGGCTGACTTGGAAGAAAGTTTGCGTATAGCAATAAAGGAAGAGCAATTCCGCCTATATTACCAACCACAAATAGAAGACGATCGTCTGGTCGGCGCCGAGGTTTTGATTCGCTGGCAACATCCCGAGCGCGGCGTGGTCCCGCCCGGTGAGTTTATTCGACTGGCCGAGGAGACAGGGCAGATACTGGCTCTTGGCCATTGGGCGCTGGAGACCGCCTGTGCTCAGATGGTGACATGGGCCAACCGGCGGGAAATGGCCGATCTGACGATCGCCGTGAATGTCAGCGCGCTGCAATTCCATCAGACCAATTTCGTCGAACAGGTTCTGGCGGTCCTTGCCTATACCGGCGCCAACCCCCAAAAACTCAAACTGGAACTGACCGAGAGCATGCTCCTCGACAACGTCGAGGACGTCATTGCCATCATGACCACGTTGAGAGATCGCGGCATCAGCTTTTCGCTCGACGACTTCGGCACCGGCTATTCATCGCTTTCCTATCTGAAGCGCCTGCCGTTAAGCCAGCTGAAGATCGACCAATCCTTCGTCCGCGACATCCTCACCGACCCCAATGACGCGGCGATTGCCCACACCATCGTCGCCCTGGCCCACAGCCTGCGTCTGGCTGTCATCGCCGAGGGCGTGGAAACGGAGGAGCAGCGGGACTTCCTGGCGAAACAAGGATGTCACGCCTACCAGGGTTATCTTTGCAGCCAACCACTGCCGATCACGGAATTCGAGCAGCTGTGCTTTCGAGCGTCACGAACAAAAGGACACGCTATGAAAATGGTGGTGCCACGGCCAACCAATCCATCGGTCAGCATCCCCCACGGGTGATCACAGGGTCATGCCGGCGAAGTCCCGCTTATCGCTGTTCACAATATGGTCGATCAGCCAACGCACCAGATATTCGCTGGTCGCTCCCGAAAGTTCGACACGCCGCGACCGCACGTCAAAAATAAGTCTGTCGAGTTCGCTCGATAGTTGGCGATGCTGGGCGACGTGACTGCGCGCCCGGGCCGGGTCGCCAAGCGCGAGATGCGCTTCCTCTTCATGAAAGTGGTGCCAGGCAATTCGCCGCAGTCGTTCCAGCAGGGCATCGGCGTCGGCGAGATCGTAATGCGGGGGCAGCATGCCGATCTCATTGATGGTGTCGATCAGGGCCCGGTGGTGCTGATCGATCCAGTCGACGCCAAGAGACAGATCCCGGGTCCAGCCGATCAACGGTTCTTTGGCCTGGACCGATTGCTTGCCCAACAGCGAGAAGTAGCCGCCGTCCTCCTCGATCTCATGATGAAGCAGCATATGCTCGATGGAATCGATCATGTCGAACCACCGTAGAGCGCCGCTTCCCGTCGCGAAATCGGCAAGCACGGCATCGATCTTGCGGACCACCTCTTCGTGCTGAGCGGTATGGGCCAACAGAACGCTGTCGCTCAATCCTGAGAGAGCGGCGATCTCCTCTTCGAAATGCTTCAGGGCGCGAGCCCGGAGGTCCTGCAGCCGTTCGGCAAGAATCGACGTCTCCGCGCCTAACCGCCAGAGCTGTGCAATCTCCTCGACACATTGACTAAGATCGCGATGGCCGTCGTCGATCACCTTATTCCCACTGCCTGGAATTCCCTTCTTCGACATCGATGCCTCTCAACGATGAAGGCCTTCACTGATCTTCAACAATTCCGCCACGCCGGACCCGCATGGGTCGTCGCAGTGAGCGCATTCCACTTCGCCCTCCGGCTGGTGTTCCAGCAGGGCCAGACGAGCCTCCAGTTGCGCGATGCGTTCCGACATGCAATGGAGCGCCTTGCCAACCGGATCGGGCATCAGATGGTGGTCGAGATCAATACCATCCTTGGTGATTCGCCGCGCTTCCAGCGGCAAGACGATACGGCCGGGGATGCCGACCACCGTCATGCCGGCCGGCACGTCCGAGATGACCACGGAATTGGCGCCGACATTGGCACCCCGTCCCAGCCGCACCGGTCCCAGGATCTTCGCGCCGGCGCCAACCAGCGTTCCGCTTTCCAGCGTCGGATGTCTTTTCCCCTTGTTGAGAGACGTGCCGCCCAGGGTAACGCCATGGTAGAGCGTGACATCATCACCGATTTCCGCCGTTTCACCGATTACCACGCCGGCCCCATGGTCGATGAAAAACCGCCGGCCGATGGTGGCTCCGGGATGGATGTCGATATTGGTGATCATCCGGCCAAAATAGCTGACGAAACGCGCCCAGAACTTGGCATTCCGCCGCCAAAGGGCGTGCGCGAACCGGTGAATCAGCACCGCGTGCAGGCCGGGATAGGTACAGAAAACCTCGATCCGGGTCCGCGCCGCCGGATCGCGGGCGAACACACAGTCGATGTCTTCACGAAGGAGGGCCCAACGGCCCAAACGCTGCTCGGTCTGGTCTTGCACGCCGATCGTCCCCTGATTGAAACGAAAGCAATTCCTGGTGACCGGGCACACGCCCATCACCAATGCGGAAAAAGAAGATGCCACCGTCCGAACGCCAACCCGGGTTTGAAGGCTCGAGGTCGCGTTCTTGCCCGGATGGGCACCCCTCCGGCGGCAGACCATAGCAGCCGATGCATCATTTGGCGATGGTCCCGCATGCGGGGGCAGACTTAGGCGCCACCCTCCACTTTCGGTGCCGGATGGTCGTGCCGGTGGTGGGCGTGGTGGTGCGGCTTGTGGCGATCCAGCCAGGCGACAAGACGCCGCACCACGACATAGAAGGCCGGCGTGAAGATCAGGCCAAATCCGGTCACTCCCAACATGCCGAAAAACACCGCAGTGCCCAGCGACTGCCGCATCTCCGAACCGGCGCCCCCCGCCCAGACCAGCGGCAACACGCCCAATACGAACGCGAACGAGGTCATCAGAATCGGCCGCAGCCGGGTGCGGGCGGCATGAACGGCGGCATCGATGCGGTTCATACCCTCCGTTTCAGCTTGCCGGGCAAACTCGACGATCAGGATGGCGTTCTTCGCGGCCAGCCCGATCAGCACGACAAAGCCGATCTGCGCCAGAATATTGATCGGAATACCGCGGATCTGCAGTCCGGTGACCGCAGCCAACAGGCACATCGGCACGATCAGGATCACCGAGAGCGGCAGCGACCAGCTTTCGTACTGCGCCGCCAGCACCAGGAAGACGAACAGCACGGACGCCGCGAAGACCAGGATGCCGCTGTTTCCGGCCAGCAATTCCTGCAGCGCGAGTTCGGTCCATTCGAAACCAAATCCGTCGGGAAGACGTTGGGCGGCGAGACCAGCCATTGCCTCAAGGGCATAGCCGCTTGAATAGCCAGGCAAGGTCGCCCCCTGCACCTCGGCCGCCGGGTAGAGATCATAACGCGGCACGCGATAGGCCCCGGTCATGAACTCGAAGGAGGCGACGGATCCGACCGGCACCATCTGCCCCTTGGCGTTGCGGGTTTTCAAATTGCCAATGGCATCAAGGTCAGTGCGGAAATTGCCGTCGGCCTGCGCCGTTACCCGGAATGTTCTTCCTAAATAATTGAAATCGTTGACATAGGTTGAACCGAGATAGACCTCCAGAGCCTCCGACACCTGGTCGGCCGAGACGCCCAGCATTTCGGCGCGCACGCGGTCGACATTGGCAAAAACGCTGGGGGTCCGATTATTGAAGGTGGTAAAGACGCGAACCAGCCCGGGGATCTGGTTGGCCGCCGCCGCCAAGTCGTTGGCCGCCGCTTCCAGCGCGGGAAGTCCCCGGCCGCGCTTGTCCTCGATCATCATCTTCCAGCCGCCTGCCGTGCCAATGCCACGGACCGGCGGCGGCGCGATCGGAATGATCAGCGCATCCTGGATCGCCGCAAGACGGCCGCTCAACGATCCCAAGATACTGGCCGCCGACAGTCCCTTCCCGGTTCGTTCCTCGAACGGGGCGAGCACGACAAAGGCCGTCGCCGAATTCGATGCATCGGTGAAGGTGGCCCCGTCCAGACCGGCGAATGGAATGACATGGGCGACGCCGGGGGTATCCAGCATCGTCTGCACCGCCCTGTGCAACACATCGTCGGTCCGGGCCAAAGACGCACCGGGCGGCAGCTGAATGATGGTAATCAGATACCCTTGATCCTGATCCGGAATGAAGCCTTTGGGCGTCTTGTAGAACTCCAGCCCGGTCAGGGCGATCAGCCCGCCATAAACCGCCAGCAAGAGCAGAGAGATCCTGGCCAACCGCCGTGTCAGACCGCCGTAGCCGCCGGCCAGCCGGTCGAAAGTTCGGTTGAACACGCGAAAAAAGGCGACGAAAGGTCGAGCCAACGGCGACGACGAGGTCGCGTCGTGCTCCTTGTGCGGTTGGAACAGCAAGGCGCACAGCGCCGGCGACAACGTCAGCGAGACGATCAGCGAGATGATTGTCGAGGCGGCGATGGTCACCGCGAACTGACGGAAGAACTGGCCGGAGATGCCTGGGATGAAAGCCGACGGAATGAACACCGCCGACAGCACCAGGGCGATCGCCACCAAGGCGCCGCCGACCTCGTCCATGGTGACGTGGGCGGCATTGCGGGGAGTCATGCCCTCGCGCAAATTGCGTTCGACGTTCTCGACCACGACGATGGCGTCATCGACGACGATGCCGACCGCCAGAACCAGTCCGAACAACGACAGGCTGTTCAGCGAATAGCCCATGGCCGCCAAGGCGCCGAAGGTGCCCACCAGCGACACCGGGATGGCGACGATCGGCACCAGCGAGGCCCGCCAGGTCTGCAGAAAGGCGATGACGACGATCACCACCAGCAGAATCGCCTCGAAAATGGTGACATAGACCTCGCGCACCGACTGCGAGATGAACTCCGTCGGGTTGTAGACGACGGTGTATTTCACGCCGGGTGGAAATGATTTCGACAAATCGTCGATACTTTTCAGCAGCCGGTCGGCGGTATCGAGCGCGTTCGACCCGGGAAGCTGAAAGATGCCGATCGGCACGGCCTGCGTGGTGTCGAGATAGCCGTTGACGTTGTAGTCCTGCGCTCCCAGTTCCACCCGCCCGATGTCGCGCACCCGGGTGATGCGGCCATCGGCGTCCCCTTTGATGATGACATTGGCGAACTGGGCGGGGTCGCTGAGGCGGCCTTGCGTCTGCACATTGAATTGAAAGGCGCCGGGCTTGGGCACCGGCGGCTGGCCGAGCACGCCGGCCGCCACCTGGACGTTCTGCGCCTGCAACGCCTTCACGACCTCGCCGGGCGTCAAATTATGGGCCGCGACCTTGTCCGGATCGAGCCAGATCCGCATGGCATAATCACGGGCGCCGAATACGGTGACGCTGCCCACTCCGTCGATACGGGCCAGCACGTCCTTGACCTGCAGGGTCGCGTAATTCGACAAATAAAGCTGGTCGCGCGACCCGTCCGGCGAAATCAGATGGATCACCATCAGGAAGTCGGGCGAGTTTTTCACCACATTGACGCCGAGCCGCTGGACCTCGCTCGGCAACTGGGGAGTCGCCAGCGCCACGCGGTTTTGCACCAGGACCTGGGCGATGTTGAGATTGGTGCCGGGCCGGAAGGTGACGGTAAGCCGCAGATTGCCGTCGCCGGTCGCCTGGCTCGACATGTAGAGCATGTTCTCGACGCCGTTGATCTGCTGTTCCAGCGGCGTCGCAACGGTGTCGGCCACCACCGGACCGGAGGCGCCGGGATAGCTGGCGGTGATCACGATGGTCGGCGGCGCGATCTCGGGATATTGCGCCAACGGCAAAGTGAAATAGGCGATGGCGCCGATCAGCGTGATGAAGACCGAAACGACCGTGGCGAAAATCGGCCGGTCGATAAAGAAATGGGAAAGCTTCATGCGAGTCTCCCCCGGGTCAATTGGCAGGATGGCTGGCGCCGGCGTCGGCGGCCTGCGGCGTCACCTTGGCTCCGGGGCGGGCCCGCATCAGGCCGTTGACGATGACCTTGTCGGTGACGGCAAGACCGCTTCGCACGACCTGCAGGCCGTCCTGGACCGGCCCGACGACAATCGTCTTGGGCGTGACAGTGCCATCGTCCGTCACGGTCAGCACCATCTTGCGCGACTGATCGGTCAACACCGCCGCCTCAGGGACCAGCAGCGCGTCATAGGGCGCCGTCCGCGGCAGGCGAATGCTGGCGAATTGGCCGGGAATCAGGGAAAAATCGCGATTGACGAGGACGGCGCGCGCCCGGATGGTGCCGGCGCTCCGGTCGATCTGGTTGTCGATGAAATCAAGACGCCCCGACAGCGTCCAGTCCTTGTCGTCGGACAAACGCAACTGGACGATGAGTTTCCCGTCGCGAACCGACGTGTTCTTGCCGGTCGCCGCGGCCCGCTGCAAGGTCAGGTAATCTGCTTCGCTCATGTCGAAATTGAAATGGATGGGATCAAGCGAGGCGATCGAGGTGAGCAGCGTCGGTGACGAAACCCCGGCTCCGCCGCTGATCAGATTGCCGATGCTCACCTGATGCGCGCTGATCCGTCCGCTCACCGGAGCGGTCACCCGCGTGAAGTCGAGATTGAGTTCGGCATCGCGCACCTGGGCCCGGGCGACATCGAGGGCGGCTTCGGCAACCTTGGTTTGCTGCACCCGTGTGTCGTAATCGCTGGCCGCCAGAAAATCCTTTTGCCTCAGTTCGCCGCCGCGGACCAATTGCCGTTTGGCCAGTTCCAGCGACGCCGTCGCCTGGGCGACGTTGGCCCGGGCCGACGCCAGGGCGATTTCATAAGGCCGGGGATCGATGACAAAAAGCAGATCGCCCTTGTTGACGATCTGACCATCGGTGAAGTGGATTTCCGTGAGATAGCCACCGACCCGCGCCCGGATCTCGACATATTCCACCGACGAGAACTGACCGGTGAACTCCATCCATTCGACGGTCTGCCTCTTCACCGGAAAACTGACGGTCACCGCAGGCGGCGCCGCCTGTTGCTGAGCATAGGCATTGGTCAAGCAGGCGTCCGCGGCCATCCCGAAAGACACTCCGGCGACCAGCGAAACGGCCCACTTCAGACGCGAAAACGCGTGTACTCGCATGTCACTCCACCCCAATAGCCAGCCCAGAACTGAACTGTTCAGTTTAGTTATGCCCTTCCGCACTGTCAACGCGAGGAGGTAGTGGAATTTCTACACCACCCTTGATTGACAGGAGCGGTGTTCGGGAACGCCCCGCCGTCTCACCGATTCTCAGTGTCTGCCGGCACCGACCAACGCCGACAGGCGACCGGTGAAAAAGGAATGTCGTGACGGCGGAATGGCTTGCAAGATCTCATCCTGGACGTCGGTCTCGGGATAGGGGCGCAAGGCACCCGGGTCAGGAACCGCGTCGATAGAATAAACCACCCATTCGTCATCCTCCCGTTCGATCCGGTAAAGCCCGCCGCAGTTGCGGCAAAAAAGCCGTGCACCGTTCGTCGCATCGCGGGGCACAGTCAGAACCGGGCCGCAAACCGGACAAACGGCCAGCTTCTGCCCATGATCGGAATGGCCGACGATTTGGCCAAGCGTGTCACCGGCCTGATAAAGCGAGACGAACCCGTCGATCATGGTTCCGTCGAATTGCCGGCCACGCTCGGCGATCAGAATGCCGACGGCGCGATCGATCGGCATTCCCCGCCGATAGCTTCGGGTACTGGTCATCGCATCGAAAGCATCGGCGACGCCGACGATCCGTGCCACCACGGGGCAATCCTCGCCCGCCAACCCGTCAGGATAGCCGCGCCCGTCCGGCCGTTCATGGTGATGACGAACGGCGTCCCGGGCCAAATCGGCCAAAGGATGGTCGGCCAACAGGTCGCTGCCGATCGCCGGATGGGTTTTGATCAGCGTGAATTCGTCTTCCGTCAGACGATCCGGTTTGCGCAAGACCGCGTCGGGAATGCCAACCTTGCCAAGATCGTGCAGGAATCCGCCCAGTTGCGCCAGGAACACCTGATCGCGGTCGAGACCGACACCCAGCGCCAGATGCTTGGAGAATTGCCCGACACGCCATGCATGTCCGCCAGTGTAAGGATCGCGCAACTCGACCAGAGATGCGAGGCCGAGCAACGATTTCAACAGATGTTTGTCGACGGCCCGCCGCATCGTTCGGCTCCCCCAGAGACAAGGACCCTACTCATGTGGGGAAGATCACCCAGTATTTCGAGGGGATAAAGCATTGGAGCAGAATCGTTATGGATTACTCAGTATGACATCTTGGTGACTTAAAGCGTCTCTTTGGCCATGGCGATCAAGCTGCTGGCTGCAATGTCCAAATCCGTACCGGCAAGCCATGCGCACGAGGTATGGGATATCCGGAACTTCTCCGGCAAGGGATGCTGCCTTACGCGGTCATCCCGGCGTTGCGCGACCGAAGCCGGAAGAATGGCAACCCCCATGTCGGCGGCGACGCATCCGATGATCGCATCGAGGGAGCCGTACTCCATGACTTGGCCCGGCACGACGCCGTCGTCGTCCAACCAGGATTCCAAACGACGGCGATAACTGCAGCCGGCGCGGAACGCGAGAATCGTTCGATTTTTGATGTCTTTGCAGGTGGCCACCGGCGGGTGATCGATCGCGGTGACCAGGACGAGTTCCTCCCGCCACAGCGTTTCCTCCCGCACGCCCGGATCGCCGATTGGTCCCGAGACGAAAATGAGATCCCGTTGTCCCTCCATCAGCGCGGAAACCTGTTCTTGCGTCGTTCCGGTCACCAGAGAAACCTTCACATCGGGAAACGCCGCGTGGAAGCGACTGAGCAGCGGCGGCAAGCGAACCGCTGCCGCCGTCTCTATCGATCCCAGCCGCAGCAGGCCGGCCGGAGCCGTGCTCATCACCGCCCGTTCGGCATCGGCCGCCAGCGCCAGGAGCTTCTTCGCGTAGGCCAGCAGTTCGCTCCCCTTGCCGGTGATGACCAGCCGTTTGCCACAGCGGGTAAACAGCGGAACTCCCAGCCGCGCTTCGAGCCCCTTGACGCGGGCCGTCACATTGGACTGGACGCAATGAACGCGCTCCGAGGCACGGGTGACGCTGCCAGTCTCGACGACGGCAACGAAAATCCGAAGATCCGCCAGATTCATTCATCACCTTTAGAGAACATAGACATCAGATATAATCATTATTATTGCATCAAGAAGCCGGTTATCAAAGTGTTTGCGGCACCCCATTTGAGCCGAGAGAGGACTTCCCGGATGAGAAAACCAAACGTCAGCCCTCTTCTGGTGGCTTTGGCCGGTTGCCTGTCGCTTGCGGTGGCGATGGGCGGCGGTCGCTTTGCTTTTACCGCGCTCTATCCAGCGATGGTCACCGAGGGTCGTTTGTCGGTCGCCGACGGATCGATCGCCGCGTCGGCCAATTACGCGGGTTATCTGGCCGGCGCGCTTTTCCTCGTCCGTCTGCCACCGGCGCGGGCGTCCCTTTTTTGCCTCGTCGGGCTGGCCCTGACGACGATCTGTCTGGCCGGAATGGCGGTGGCGACCTCGCCGCAGGCGATCGACGGCATTCGCTTCGTCGCGGGCATCGCCAGTGCCATCGTGCTGATCGCCGCCACGGTTTGGCTGATGCAGTCGTCGCATGGCGATCGCAAGGCTGGGCCGATCCTCTACGCCGGCGTCGGCACCGGCATTGCCGCCTCGGCCGAACTGGCGGCGCTGGCGTCGTCTTTGGATTGGCCAAGCGGAACGGCCTGGGGCCTTTTGGCCGCCCTCTCCCTGATCGCCACCCTGGCCGTCGGCGCCGCAAGTCTCGTTCGCCCGCCGCGCCAGGAACCGGCCGGCCAAGGACAATCCGTCCCGGATCGTCAGCGGCCGAGTCCCAACTGTACCCTGGCGCCCTCCGACCTGATTTGGATCTACGGCCTGGCCGGCTTCGGCTACATCATCAGCGCGACCTATCTCCCGCTGATCGTCGGCCAGGCGCTTGGACCGGGATATTCCCTCCACCTGTGGGCGGCCTTCGGTCTTGGCGCCGCGCCCTCCTGCCTTGTCTGGCATCTGGTCCATGTGCGACTGGGAACGGCAAAGGCGCTGGCGATCAATTACGGCATCCAGGCCCTCGGCGTGCTCATGCCGACCTTGACGTCGAACGCGGCGCTCCTGGTTTTCGGCGCCGTCCTGGTCGGCGGCACCTTCATGGGTGTCGTGACGATCGCCATGTCGGCGGCGAGAACCGTTGCCGGGAAAGACCACGCCAGCCTGGCCTCGTTCATGACAGCGGCCTACGGATTGGGACAAATCGTCGGTCCCGTCGTCGCCCAGCATCTCTTCACCGTGACGAAGGGGTTTGGGGCATCGCTGGTCGTCGCGGCGTCTTCGCTGGTGATTGGCAGCACGATAGCCGTCGTGCGCCGCATGAGAGTTTCCTATGCCGACGAGTAACTATCATTCTTGAACAAGAGAGATCGAGATGCCCTACATCAACATAAAAATCACTCGGGAAGGCGCCACGAAAGAGCAGAAAGCTCAACTCATCGCGGGCGCCACCCGACTTCTGGTCGATGTCCTCGGGAAAAACCCGGCGACTACGGTGGTCGTCATTGACGAAGTCGATACCGACAATTGGGGGGTCGCCGGAGAACAGATCACCGAACGCCGAAAACAGGGGAAATAGTTCCGCCACAATCTGGACCTGTCAGCGGAGGCCATGTCTCACGGCCATCCTGTGAACGCGCGACCCCATTCGCGCGAAAGCCTTAGGGCGCGGATGCGCCCGCCCGATGACAGAGGGCAATGAACAAAGCCGGGCAATCGGGGTCCACCCGATTGCCCGGTGAAGGGTTACCAACACAAAAATTTGGTATAATGTGGCGCCGCCCGGCGTGGAGGGTGGTTTCTCCATCGTTTCCGACCGGTCCTTTGGAGAGATTGAGAAAGCGGTGTCTCGCGTACCAAAGCCGGCGTCCGCCGGTGTTCCCGCCTGGTCGAGCAAGGATCGCTCGAAGGCGGCACAATGATCTGGCCGATCTCGACCGACAAATACATGGCTTTTCTGGCCATCATGACGGCCATGGCGATGATGCCAGGGCCCGCCGTGCTGTTTGCCATCGCCGCCGGCATGAAACGGGGACCGCGCGGCGCAATCCTCGCCACGCTCGGGATGAATCTGGCCGCTTTGGTATGGTTCATCGGCTCGGCGCTCGGCCTGGTGGTGGTCGCCTCGACGGCCCCCTGGATTTTCAAGATCGCCGGCTGGCTGGGCGTCCTTTATATCGCCTGGCTTGGTATCGACGCCCTGCGCGGCGCCTTCAAAAAACATGTGGCAGCCCCCAGGGCCCTCAAGGAACCCGGCATCTCGGTGTTCCGCGACGGGTTCATCGTGCAGGTCACCAATCCAAAGGCCTTGCTGTTCTTCACCGCCGTCCTGCCGCCGTTTGTCGAACTGAACCACCCGGTGTGGCCGCAAATGGGCGCCTTCGCCATCGGCCTGTTTTGCCTCGACGGCTTTTTCATGACCTCCTACGGCATGTTGGGTGCCGCCTTCGCCCACAAGATGAACGAACCGGCGTTCCGCAGGGGATTTGGCATTCTGGTCGGAACGATCCTGCTGCTGGTCGCCGCCATGATGACACAACGTCTCTAGTGGCGCGTTTCATCTTAAATGAAAGGTGCCATGGAGCCCGAGCGGCGCTTGAGCCTGCCGAAGCCGGAGGCGAAGGCATCGCCTGAAGCCTAGTGGACCACGTCATTTTAGATGACATGGTCCACTAAGGCCTGTTGACATTCAGTAGATGGTCATACACGGCGCTTGGGCGGGGTATCCACGTCTTGCAGCCCCGTTGGCCGTGGATGGCCGGGTCTAGCCTGGCCATGACGCCGTAATGGGACGGAAGTTTTCAGGAAATC
>JARLJB010000381.1 GCA_031291415.1 Telmatospirillum sp. | reverse complement strand
TTGCGCCAGATTTACAAACTCAAGCTTCTGTTCCATCGCTGATACGTCTTTCCAAGGCATCGCAATCGCTCCACGGCTGCAATGCCCTATAGTGTCAGGGATGTCTCCGAACGGGTGTCAAGGATGTCCCCGGTCCATACAGCATCTTGCCCGCCTCCGACGCGCGCAGCGGCGGAAACGCTTGGCTTCCGGCTCCGCCGGAACACGGGCGAGACGCCCGTGCCACTCCTGGTTTAAGAACGCAATCGACTCTAGACGTTCCTGACGTCGGCAATAAACTCGCCGACCTCATGCGACAAAATCTCAGCCTGCTTTGCCAATTCGCCTGCAGCGCCCAGCACTTCGGATGCGGCCGAACCTGTCTCATTGGACGCCTGACTGACGCCGGCGATATTCTGCGTAACCTCGGTCGTGCTGGCGGCGGTTCGCTGCACATTCCGTGCAATCTCCGATGTCGCGGCGCCCTGTTCCTCGACGGCCGCGGCGATCGCCGCACTGAACCCGTTGACCTCTTCGATGGTCGAGCCGATCGCCTGGATCGCTTCGACCGCCTCTCGTGTCGTGGCTTGAATCTGCCTGACCTGGGTACTGATGTCGTCGGTCGCGGTCGCCGTTTGTTGCGCCAGAATCTTGACTTCCGATGCGACAACCGCGAAGCCCTTGCCGGCGTCGCCGGCTCGTGCCGCTTCGATGGTCGCATTGAGGGCCAACAGGTTGGTTTGGCTGGCGACGGAGGAGATCAGCCCGACGACGTCGCCGATTTTCTGGGCACTGTCGGCCAACGCCCGCACGATACCGTCGGTGCGCCGGGCATCCTCGACCGCCCGACCGGAAATCGCCGTTGATTGGGCCACCTGCCGACCGATTTCAACGATCGAAGAGGACAACTCTTCCGCCGCCGTAGCGACGATTTCGACGCCGACACGGGCCTCTTCCGAGGAGGAGGCGACAGCCGCCGCCTGCTTATGGGTCTGCCCGGCCGTCGACGACATGGATTGAGCTGTCGTTTCAAGTTCCGTCGCCGCCGAGGCGAGCAGGCCAACCAATTGTGCGACTTTGATCTCAAAGGATCGCACCAACGCTTCGAGCCGCTTGCCGCGTTCCTCGCGCATAGCCTGATCGGCGGCGCGTTCGGCGGTCAGTCGCTCGGCCTCGGCGACGCCAAGGCGCAAATTCTCGAGTGTCGTCGCCATGGCGCCGAATTCATCGGCGTGATTGACCGGGGGTACGGGAGTTTCGAAGTCATGGTTGGCCAGCCGACCGATCGACGAGGTCAATGACCCGACGGGCGTCACGACCCGGCGCTTGATCATCACAAGCCCCAACACGCAGCCGCCGACGCCGATGATCAAGGCTACGCCGATCAGAACGAGCCGGTTGGTGGCGACCGAATGGCGTTCGTCGGCGCGCTGCGCCATGCCGCCGATCGCCGTGTCGGCGACCTTGAGGATCGCGTCGAACGGCTGACTGCAGGTTTGTTGCCAGGCTGCCGGGCTCAGCGCTTTGGCGCTGCCGGCGACAGCATAGGCGCCATCGCGATCGGCGAAGGCTTGAATGACGACCTGCTTGGCCGTCGCTGTCGCGTCGATCAGCGGTTGAGACGCGCCAGCATGCGCCAGCAGATCTTCCAGCGCCGCGACCGAGCGGCGGGCTTCGCCGCGAAAGGAGGCGACCGCTACCCCGCTGCCGGCATCGATCGGCGTGTTATTCATGAAGAACGCGCGTGTGGCCGCGCATTCGTTGCCAACACTGTCGCGAATCGACCAGGAATATTGACGCGCCAACACATACTCGCCAATCACCGGATCGGCGAGGCGGACCTCGGCGGCGATCGATCTCGACAGGCTGGAGAGGCCAGCCGTCACGACTCCAATGGAGTCGTTCCAGGCTTGGGTGTCCTTGATGTTACGCAGGGCCTTGGGCTTCGCCGCGACGTCCATCACCTGCTTCTCCAGGGATTGCGCCGTGGCTGCCTGCTTCTGGATCTGACTCGTCAGCGCGTCGACATTTCTCGCCAGATTTGGATTGACCACCTCGAATACCTGCTTGAGCAGCTCGGTGTTCCGCCCCAGCAAGTCCTTGAGTTTCTGCTCGGGTTGGTCGGCCGTCGCCAACACCGTCTGCACCTCGCCACGCGAAACCCGCGTCGTTTGGATCACCTGAAAAATCACTCGATCCGCCGCCGCAAGCGAAGCCGCGCGCTGGGCACTCCGTAATTCCGACCAGGCTTCGCTAAATTGCACAACAAGCGACGTGGCCAAAGATAACGTGATAATCACGAAAATAAATATCAGCAACGTACTGACGGCAGTGCCAGTCCGGGATTTGATGGTCATCGCTCCCCCCTCCGCCCTCACTTCAGGAAGGAGGGCCAATCGACTAACGGTTTTGTCTGGTTCTATTGCCGACAGAAACCGAAGCGTTCTCGCGAACGCGAGCGTTTATTGACTACTTCACCTTACGGCTGAACAACGTCGATGATCAAGCAGATAGTCAGGATCGACCGATAGTGGTATTCCGATCACCAAACAAAATAGATAAAATACTCATATAAATCTATTTTTATTCCAGAGAAGTCTGGATGGTGCGCAAATTTGTTTGCACACCACCGCGTTTATCAACCGTAGAGACTATTATTCGGGGCTTCCGTGTTATCCGTTTATGTCTAAACATGGTCAGATAACGTATCTGGCTGGTACCAATTCGCAATAATCGGAACCGATCGCCGCATCCGCGAAACGCTTGATTACGCTCGCATAAGCTCGCGGGCCCGCAGGACGCCAACCAAGTCCCGACGATGAGTCCTCATCGGGACTTGGTATTACTTCGCGCGTTCAAGAGCCTGCCGGGCGTTTTCCTTACTGCGCATGCGTTTGGCCCGATGCCGCTCGCCCAATCGCTCGAATGCCAGATAGATCACCGGTGTCGTGAACAAGGTGAGCGCCTGACTGACCGCCAGGCCGCCGACCATGGCGATGCCCAAGGGCTGGCGCAGTTCCGACCCGGTGCCGGTGCCCAGCATCAGAGGCATGCCGCCCAGCATGGCGGCGGCTGTGGTCATCATGATCGGTCGGAAGCGTAGCAGGCAGGCCTGCCTTATGGCGTCAAACGCCGGCATGCCCTTCTGGCGCTGCGCGGCGATGGCGAAATCGACCATCATGATGCCGTTCTTCTTGACGATGCCGATCAGGAGCAGGATGCCGATCAAAGCGATCAGCGACATGTCCTTGTGAAACAGCATGAGAAACAGCAGCGCCCCGGCGCCGGCTGACGGCAGGGTCGAGATGATCGTCAGCGGATGGATGAAGCTCTCGTAGAGAATTCCCAGAATGATGTAGACGGCGACCAGCGCCGCAAGCACCAGTAGCGGTTCGGAGGCCAGCGACGCCTGGAAGGCCTGGGCCGTTCCCTGGAAACTGCCGACCAGCGAGGCCGGGCGCCCCATTTCGCCTTCCGCCTGGTGAATGGCATCGACCGCTTCGCCCAGCGCCATGCCAGGCCGCAAATTGAAGGACAGGGTCACCGCCGGGAACTGTCCCTGGTGATTGACCGACAATTGGTTGACCTGCGTGGTGTCATAGTGGGCGAAGGTCGACAGCGGCACCTGCTGGCCGGTCGTCGGCGATTTCACGTAAATCTTGTCGAGCGTCGCCGGATGGGCCTGCAACTCGGGCAGAACTTCCATCACGACGTGATAGCTGTTCAGTTGGGTGAAATACTGGGTGACCTGCCGCTGGCCGAAGGCGTCGTACAAAGTGTCATCGATCGCCTGCGGCTGGATGCCGAAGCGAGACGCCTGGTCACGGTCGATGACCAGGCTGACGGTGGCGCCGTTGATCTGCTGATCGGTGGCGACATCCTGCAACTGTGGCAGCGTCCTCAACTTCTCCAGCATCCTGGGCGCCCAGGTGTTCAATTCGGCAAGATTGGCGTCCTGCAGGGTGTATTGGTACTGGGTGCGGCTCAACCGCCCGCCGACACTGAGATCCTGGGGAACCTGCAGATAAAGGACGATCCCCGGGACGGCGGCCAGTTTCTTGCGCAGGCGGTTGACAATTTCATCGGCCGTCGCCTTGCGCTGGTCCATCGGCTTCAGGCCGATGAAGAAGCGGCCATTGTTAAGGGCATTGGAACCGTTGCTGCCGATCGCACCGGTCCAGGCATCGATGTCCGGGTCCTCGGAGACCACCTTGGCGATGGCGAGTTGCCGTTGCTCCATTTCGGCAAACGAAATGTCCTGGGCGGCTTCCGAGATGCCGAACAGCGTCCCGGTGTCCTGCTGCGGGAAGAATCCCTTGGGAATGACGATAAAAAGATAAAGCGTCAGGGCGACGGTGGCGACGAAGCTCGCCAAGGTCAGCCGCTGATGCGCGAGCACCCAGTCAAGACCCCGCTGGTAGCTGTTCAGAAGATGGTCGAAGCCCCGTTCGAAGGCCATGTAAAGGCGTCCATGCGAGGCCAGATGTTCATCCTTGAGTACGCGCGAGCACAGCATCGGCGTCAGGGTCAGCGAGACGATCAGCGAGACCAGGATGGTCATCGACACCGTCATGGCGAATTCCCGCAAGAGGCGCCCGACGATGCCTCCCATCAGCAGAATCGGAATGAACACCGCGACCAGCGAGACGCTGATCGACACGATGGTGAACCCGACTTCGCGGGATCCCTTGATCGCCGCCTCCATCGGGGTCAATCCCTCTTCCATGTGCCGATATATGTTTTCGAGCATGACAATGGCGTCGTCGACGACGAAACCGACGGCAATGGTGAGTGCCATCAGTGACAGGTTGTCGAGGCTGTAGTGCGCCACATACATCAGCGCCGCCGTGCCCATCAGCGCCAAGGGAACGGTGATGCCCGGGATGACCGTCGCCCAAAGGTTCCTGAGGAAAAGAAAGATCACCAGAACCACCAGACCGATGGTCAGCATCAATGTATATTCGACGTCGTCAACCGATGCCCGGATGGTGATCGTGCGGTCGATCAGCGGTTTGACTTCGATACCCGGCGGGATCGACGCTTGCAGAAGCGGCAGGGCCGTTCTGATGCGGTCGACCGTCTCGATGACATTGGCTCCCGGTTCTTTGAAGACGGCAAGAAAGACGCAAGGCTTGCCGTTCTGCCAGGCCTTCGATTTGGCGTTCTCCGGCCCGTCGATGGCGCGGCCGATGTCGCGCACGCGCACCGGCGCGCCATTCTTGTAGGCGAGAATGACGTCATTCCAGGGGGCGGCGGACAGGAGTTGGTCGTTGGCATAAATCGTGAAATTGCGATTGATGCCGTCGATGCTGCCTTTCGGAGCGTCGGCCGTCACGGTTGCGATGGTGCCGCGCAGCTCTTCGAGGCTGAGACCCATGGCTGAGATCTTGGCCGGGTCGATCTGCACGCGAATCGCCGGCTTCTGCTCGCCGTGGATGGAAACCTGTCCAACGCCCGGTATACGGCTGATTTGCTGGGCGATGACGGTATCGGCATAGTCGTCGACGGTGATCATCGGCAGGGTGTCCGACGATGCGCTCATAATCAGGATCGGCGCGTCGGCCGGATTGACCTTACGGTAGGTCGGCGAGCTCGGCATGGTTTTCGGCAGTTGTCCGCTGGCCGCGTTGATCGCCGCCTGGACGTCCTGGGCAGCGGCATCGATGCTGCGGTCGAGATCGAACTGCAAGGTAATCGACGCGGCCCCCAGAAGACTGGACGAGGTCATCTGGGCGACGCCGGAGATCTGTGAAAACTGACGCTCAAGGGGAGTCGTCACCGACGAGGCCATGGTCTGCGGATCGGCGCCCGGCAGGTTGGCATTGACGACGATGGTCGGAAAGTCGACCTGCGGCAGCTTGGAGACCGGCAACAGCGGAAACGCCACCAAGCCGGCCAGCAGGATGGCCGTCATCAACAGCGTGGTCGCGATCGGCCGTTGAATGAACGGGGTCGAGACGCTCATGGCGTTACTCCGGTTTGATCGCGGTGTTGGTATCGGCCGCAGCCGTCTTGGCACTGACGCGGCTTCCTGGCTGTAACCGATAATGGCCTTCGACGACGACCGATTCGCCTTCGCTGAGACCGTTCTCGATGACGACCACGCCCTCGCTCGCGTCGCCCAGGGTCAGGGGGCGCATTTCCACCGTGGCATCGTCTTTGACGACGAAAGCATAGGGGCCTTGAGGGCCGCGTTGTACCGCGGTGGCCGGTACGGTTACCACTTGGCGAAGCGTCGCGACACGCAGCCGAACATTGACAAACAATCCGGGCCACAACAACCCTTTCTTGTTGGCGAACGTGGCTTTCAACCGGGCTGTCGCAGTTGCCGGATCGATCTGGTTGTCGACCAGTTGCAAAACGCCCTCGTCGAGTTCCTGCTTGCCGTCACGGCTGAGAACAACGACTTTCAACGGCTGCCCGGCCATACCGTTCACCACCCGGAGCACGGCGTTCTCCGGCAGGGTGAACAGCACCGAGATCGGGCGAAATTGGGTTACCATGACGATGCCGGTGGTATCATTGGCGTGGACGATGTTTCCAACATCCACCTGGCGGATGCCGACGCGTCCGCTGATCGGCGATTTGATGCTTGTGTAGCCCAGCAGAACTTTGGCGTTCTCGACGACGGCGCTGTCGCCTTTGACGGAAGCCTGTAATTGATTGACCTGCGCCTGAGTGGCATCGAGCTGCTGGCGCGCCACATAGTTCTTTTCCGCCAGGCCGGTATATCGGGCCAGATCAATGCGCGCGTTGGCCAGTTGCGCCTCGTCCTGGGCCTTCTTGGCGAGAGCCTGGTCGAGAGACGCCTGATAGGTCCTGGGGTCGATTTGCGCCAGAAGGTCGCCGGCTTGAACCTCTTGTCCTTCCTTGAAGGCAATCTGCAGCAACTGCCCGTCGACCTGCGGTCGGATCGTGACGGTGTTAAATGCCTGAACATTGCCGAGGCCCTGGAGATAGACAGGGACATCCTGCCGGCTCGATCGTGCGACGACAACCGGAACGCTCTGGGGTGTTGCCGATGTGGCGGCGGTACTGGGGCCGCTGGAGCCAGGGCGCAGGACCGCCCACAGACCGCCGGCAACGACAAGCAACACGATGACCCAGGTCAGATAACTCTTGCGCATGACGATCTTTCTTCGAGCAGTAAAATTCCGCAGCCAGTCACTCGGCGGAATGGTACGTATGGCGAGGAAGAAGCTGACGCTCTTCCTGGCAATTCTTTTTTTGTCCGTATCGCGTAAGGCATGGCTACCTTGGCCGTATTATCTGCGTTTGCCAACCCTCGCTCGCAGCCGGGATGGATGAGGTCCGGTCGATGAGCGCCGAGTTGGGATGGGATGGTCGCGAAACTCTCGACGACGTGCTGATGAGCCAAGTCGCCGATGGAAACGCGTCGGCCTTCGAGGTGCTCGCGCGCCGGCACATGCGACGTGCCTTGGCGATTGCACAGGGGGTCGTCGGCAATCCCAGTGATGCGGATGAAATCGCCCAGGAGGCATTCATGAGGGTGTGGGAATTCGCAGGCCGCTGGACTCCGGGACGGGCGCAGTTCACCACTTGGCTTCACCGTATCGTTCTTAATCTCAGTCTCGATCGGCGCCGCAAGCCCCAATGGGTTGCCTTCGAGGCTGTCGGCGAAGTGGCTGACGATCGCGAGCCATCGGCCACCGAGACGGTGGCCCGCAGGGAACGGGAATCGGCAATCGAACGGGCTATGCGGAAAATTCCACCCAGACAGCGGGCGGCCATTTCCTTGTTCTATTTTGAAGGACTGTCGGGCAAAGCGGCATCCGACGCCCTTGGTATCTCGGTCGCCGCCTTCGAGCAATTGCTGTTGCGGGCTCGCCGCGCCATCAAGGCTGAGTTGGCAACTGCCGGTCTCGATCTGCAGGGAGGCATGCCATGACGGAAAAAGAGTTCCGACGTCTGTCGTCCATTTACGGCGCCGATATCTCCCGTTGGCCGAATACCGTTCAGATTACGGCGGGACGATGGCTGGGGGATCATCCGGAAGCGCGCCGTGATCTTCGGGCGGTCGATGAGTTCGACCGGCTGCTGATCGGCGCCGCCCCGCAGATAGGGACGGAGCGGGTCGAACGGATAGTCCGCCGGGCAGTGGTCCGGTTGGCCGGAAATGGCATGCCGCAGGAGTCGTTCGCTGTCGCCTTGGCGGGTGGGCGCGATTGGCGGTGGACGTCGCAAGGCGCGGTCTATCTCGGTTTGTTCATCTTAGGCTGCGCAGCCAATACCGCCGTCCGTCTTCTATCGGCGCAAACGCCTTTCGACCTGTTATTCGCCACCAATATATCGCTGCCCCTGGGAGGATAAGGGTGATGCATGGTCCTTCACGCCGGCAGAGAACGGTCGGTTCGATTGTTTTGGCTCTGTCCGTCGGTTTGAATCTGTTTTTTGCCGGTTGGGGCGTGATGCAGTATTTCGATCCGCCGGCCTTCTCGAAGCCCGGTACGGCGCCGGAGATCGTCGCCGAGACCATCGCGCGCAGTCTTCCCTCCGCCGATGGCGAGATATTGCGGCGCGCTTTTGCCGAGAAGCGGGAACCGTTGCAGGCGGCGCGTCAACGCTATCTGAGCGCCGTGGAGCGGTTGCGCAACGTGATTTCCAGCGATCCGCTCGATCCTCAGGCGCTGCAGGAGGCGATGGCCGCCCTGCGGAGCACCCGGCAGGCGGAACGCGATATCTTTAGTGGTACGATGCTCGACGTCATTCCCCGGTTTTCCTTGCACGGGCGTCAGATCTTCGTAGAAACGCATATGGGGGGACGCTCGTGATGGTCGGTAACTGGTGTCGTGCGTGTGGTTCGTCAGCCGGGTCGAGACAATCAGCATGTATTTGAAATCTTTGCGTCACCCGTTCGCTTTGTGGCCGCTGGCCGCTGTTCTGTTGCTGTGCGGCTGCAGTGTCGGTCCCGATTACCAGAAACCGGAGACTCCCCTGCCGCCAGCCTGGGCGGCCAAGTCCGGGGTGGCGGAAGCGTGGCCGTCGCTGACCTGGTGGCAGGATTTTTCGTCTCCGGCGCTCAATGTCCTGATGGATGAGGCCAGCCAGGCCAATAACGATCTCGCCGCGGCAATGGCGCGGGTTCGTCAGGCTGACGCCCAGGTCAAGATTGCCGGGGCCAATCTCTCTCCGTCATTGCAGGTCGTCGGTGGTGAGATGCGCAATCGCAACAACACGACGACGCCGAAATCGGGAGGGAGCCCGCGCGGCGTCGAGACCCTGAACGGTTATTTCTCCGCCAGTTACGAGCTGGATTTCTGGGGAAAATACGCCGATGCGGCCGATGCCGCGGTGGCGGCGGCGCGGGCCAGCCACTTCGATTGGCAAACGGCGGCTTTGACCATTCAATCCAATGTGGCCAACACGTTCTTTACCGTGGCGTCGCTCAATGATCGACTGGTCGTTGCCCGGAACAATCTCGAGATCGCGCTCAATGTCCTCGACGCCGTCAAGGCGCGGGCCGAGGCCGGAACCACCTCGGCTCTCGACGTCGCGCAACAGGAAAGCGTCGTGGCCGGGCAGCGGGCGGCTTTGCCGCCGTTGACGCAGCAATTGCGGCAGAACGTCAACGCCCTGGCCATTCTGGTCGGTCGATTGCCGGAAGCGATGACGGTGCCGCCCGAGGGATTGTCGTCGGTCGTCTTGCCGCGGGTGGTCGGCGGCTTGCCGGCCGGCCTGCTGATCCGGCGCCCGGACGTGCAGTCGGCGGAATCGCAGTTGGAGGCCGCCAACGCCAACATCAAGGCCGCCGAGGCATCCGTGCTGCCGGATTTGAAGCTGACCGCCCAGGGCGGTTTGCAAAGCTCTGCCTTGGGCAGGGCCCTCGATCCGGCCAGCGTTCTCTATTCGCTGGCGGCGTCGGCGACCCAACCGATTTTTTCCGGGGGCGCTTTGGAGGGCGGAATAGAATATCAGCAGGCGCGGTTCGACGAATTGCTGCAGACCTATCGCAAGACGGTCCTCTCCGCCTTCGGCGATGTCGAGAACGCGCTGGTTGCCGTCGACATGACCTCGGAGCAGGAAAACGCCCAGCGGATTGCCGTGGCGACCGCCCAGCGGGCCTACGACATCGCGCAGGCGCAGATGTACAGCGGAACGATCGATATCGTCACAATGCTCAATGCCCAGCGCACGCTGTTCCAGGCGGAAGACACGCTGGTGCAGGTCAAGCTGTTGCACGCGCAGGCGGTCGTCGGCCTGTTCCGGGCTTTGGGTGGGGGGTGGCAGGCGGCGTGAGTTTTCCCGTCACCAGATTGTTTTTTCCCCCTCACTGTTGGTCGTGCCAGGCGACGGCAAGAACTATGGCGACGATCAACAGGCTGATGCCGGCGACCGCGGCGAGCAGGAACCACAACGAGGAACGGAAGATTCCGTGCAAGTCCTCCTCGATGACGTGATCGCGTCCGATAGTGATGTGGATCAGTTCTCCGATTGTTGCGTCGGCGCTTTCGAAGATCGGTCGATTTGCGGCAAAGAGGGCTGCTGCGGCGCGGCTGTCTCCGGCCGACAGAGTGGCAAAGACACTCTGTGAATGCCGCTGGTAGTCGTACCAGCCGGTGAGAAATTTCATGAAGAGGCGTTTTTCCTCATCCGAACTGTCGAGAGATTCGTACTGACGGGCGGCCTTTTCGATCTGAACGAGCAGCGATTTGCGGTCATCGTCGCGGGGCGTCCTGTCGTCTCTCGCCCGTGGTTCGAGCAATTGGCTGGCTTCCAAAAGGCGGTAGGCCGAGATGCTGGCGGCCAGCTGGCCGAGAACGGCGGTACTGGCCATTCCGCCATCGATAGCGTCCCGCGATTCGCTGTCGATCCGTCCCAGCTGCGCGATGGCGAAAATGCCGTTGGCCCAGGTGAGGACGAACAGAAGCGCAAAACACGCCGTCACGCGGCGAACGAACCGGGACAACGGCTTGGGTGGGGGACTGGCCGTCACGGCAGCACCTCTTGCGACGCGGTGCATCGATGCTGAGGGTCGGCAAAGTCCATGATGGCGTCGACGGCGCCGTAGGCAAAGAGGTTGTCGTGTCCGGCGCCTTTCAGAAAGACCGCGGTCTTTGGTTCGTTGGCCGCCGCCAGCAGATTGCGGCCGAGCGCGACCGGCACCGTCTCGTCATCTTCGCCATGGATGATCAGCAACGGCGCTTTGACCCTGACGATTCGATTGATGGAGGGAAAGCGGTCGCGGCTTAACAGTCCGACCGGCAGGAACCAATACATGCCCGACGTGACGTCGGTGATCGTTGTGTAGGGGGCCAGCAGGACCAACTTGGCTGGGGGGAATTCGGTGGCCATTTTGACGGCTACGCCCGTTCCGAGCGACTCGCCCATGAAGATGGTTTCTGCAATCGGCAGGCCGTCCTGGGCGAGGAGCCTGAGCGACGATCGAGAATCCTCATAAAGCCCCTTTTCGCTGGGCGCGCCCGGATTGCCGCCGTAACCACGGTATTCGATGAGGAAGACACCGTATCCGGCGTGCAGCAGCGGTTCCAATTTGAAGGCGCGGCTTTTGACGTCTCCCTCATTGCCGTGGAAATAAACGATGGTTGGGCATCCGGGATAGGCTTTCCTGTACCAGGACGATAAGGCCAGGCCGTCGCTCGTGTGGACACGGACCACCTGAATTCCGGAAAAGCCGCTCTGCTTTGGATTGGCGATATCGCCATACACATAGTTTTCGAACAGAAGATGGCGCTGGCCGACGTACAGGGCCAGGGAAAAGGCAACCGCGCCGCCAGCCATCAGGCCGAGGACGGTTCCCAGAAACAATCGGAGAACCGCTAGTCGGTGGCGATGGGCGTGGGCAGGAGGCAGCATTCTTGATCAGTCCTTGCCAGCGTCTTGCGACTGATTCCAGTCCGTATCGTCATGCGTCCAGAGCCCCTTCAACAGGAAGATCGCGACCCCGACGATGCTCACCCCGGCATAACCGAGAAGAAAAGCGATGCGATACCACCAGTCCTCCAGTTCCGGGCCGCTGTCGGTCGTCACCGAAACCAGAAAGGGGAGGTCGTCTGCCCGCTGCAATGCAGCGATCTCCGGACTGTCTTCGAACGGATCGGGGAGCACGCCCCATTGCGGGAGGTGGCCGGCAGCAATATCGCGAAATAATGAGTGCTCGCCGAAATTCTCACCGATCCGGTCGGCGTCGTCCTGTCCGACGGCAAGAAGCCGGCCGCTATCGAGAAAAATGCGGACGTCCTTGTCGAGGTAGAGGGAGGGATCGACGAGAGCCTGCAGGATGTAGCTCGGGGCAATGCCGGCAACAATCACGCCAGCCAGGTCGCCGTTCGCCTGGCTCAATCGGCGGGTCACCAGAATCCACATCGGCGATGACGGAAGGATGGCCGGCCCGCTCAAAAGCGATGCCGTCACATGGCGTCCCTGACCGCCATCGACAAAATATCGCAAGAAATCGCGGTCCCGGGCCGTCACATGCTGCCGTTTCAAGAGGGGATCGGTGGCGAAAAGAAGATCCCCCGCTGTTCCGAAAAGAGCGATGAAGGCGATCTGTTTCAAATGTTCGGTACTTCGGGCGACGTGCCTCGAAAAGTCGTCCACGCCGCCACGGCGGACCAGCATATCCTCGGCAGCCGGCGCCAGGTGCGCCATCAACTCCTCGTCGGTGGTGCGAACCGACAGGCTGAGAGTATCGGCGATTTCAACCGCGGCATGGTGGACCTCAAGCGACCAGCTATCGACCCCGTCGGCATGACTTTTCCAAAGTGTCATCCCCTCCCAGCCGGCGACGATCGCCGCGACCATCAGAAGGCTGGCGGCGACGAACGGCATGAGGCGCCGCCACAAAGACGGTTGGCTCTGTTTCATCGGCAAGCCGATTCGGCTCCGGCCCATTGACCCGTGCGGCCCAGGCTGTCGCGCAAAGCGCTATGACAGATTTCCGCGGCGGTCGTTTCGTGCTCGGCTTCCGCCGCCCGTGGGTCGGGTGGTCCGTTTGTCGCGGCCTCGATGGCCCGGCCGACGACGCGCGGCCGCCATTGGTCGACTTGGCGCAGGGCCAGATCGCGGTCGGTGGCGCTTAAGGTGCGGGCGATGGCGTCGCGCCGCTCCGCGGCAGCAAGGCGGGCATCGGGTTCATCCAGTCCCTTGGCCGCTATGGCCAGCCACAAATAGGCGCGCATCTTGTCCTGCGGCACGGCCTCGCCCAAGCTGTACATGACGCCAAGATTGAAAGCCGCCTGAGCATCCCCCTGATCGGCGGCCTTGCCATACCAGCCGGCCGCCGAAGCCGGGTTCCGCTGGACGCCGAGGCCATTGCCGAACATCGCGCCCAGAACGCGTTCGGCTTCGGCATCGTTTTGCTCCGCGGCCACTTGGTAATAGTGGGCCGCCTCTTCCAAGTTCTGTTTTCCCCCCTCGCCGTTCCCCAACATGTCGGCCAGGCTTTTGGCGGCGGAAATATCTCCCTGGTCGGCTGCCTTCCTGTACCAGCTCGCCGCTTCCGCCGGGTCGAGGGGGACTCCCCGTCCAGCGTGATAGAGCACGCCGAGATTATACTGAGCCGAGGGGTTTCCCTGATCGGCGGCCTTGCGGTACCAGCTGGCGGCCTTTTCCTCATCGACCGCAACACCCCGCCCGTTTTGATAAGCAAGCCCCAGATTGAAAGCCGCTTCGTCATCCCCCTGGTCGGCGGCCTTGCGCCACCAGGTCATCGCCTGGACGGGGTCGGCAATCGTGCCGCGGCCGGTGCTATAAAGAACGCCGACATTGTTGGCGGCGACGACGTCGCCGGCATTTGCGGCGGTCAGCATTTCCTGGAAAGCTTTGGCGAAATCGCCCTCCATATAGGCCGCCAAGCCCTGGTCGAAGCCGGCCCAGACGGCAGGCGCGGCCGCAAAACCAAAGGCCGCGATCAAGATCAACCTGCGGCGCAAGGGCGAGGGGGGAGACAAGGCTTAGGGCTTCAACTCGAAATGGATGTCGTTTTGCGCGACATGCACGACCGTTTTGCCCAGGCCGTGCGGGGCACCGATCGGTAGCGCATGGCCAAGACTGATGGTTTTGTGCTGTATCGGCTGGGCTGTGCCGGTCGACGGGATGGAGAGGGCTTTTTTTGACGCTGTCGGGGTACCGATGGCAATCACCGTCGGCGCGCCTGCGATCACGCTCTTCTTGACGAGCGCCAGCGGATTGGGACGCGGCACCGGTTTGTGGACGACCGCCTTTTTCTTTGCCGACGTCGCTTTGGCGGTCGTGGTCGTCGTCGTGGCAACAGCTGTGCTTGCCAGTGCACCTAAGGCAAACAATGCTACGACGGCAAGTGTCAGGAGAGATCTTCCATTCGGTCCCATGGTGCGCTTCATTCGATATGTCATCTTCCGGAAAGACAAATATATCTTTTTTTCTGTGAGAATGCGTGGTGATTCCGGTCAAAAGTCCTGATGGTAGTTTATCAGAAGACCGATGCTGTCGGTGGTGACGTTGAGGGTGCTGTCGGGCGCCAGACTATGATCGTGTTTCCAGGCGATCGCAGTGGATACACCCCAATCGAAGGCATAGCCGATGGCTTCGGTCGTCATATGTTCGAAGCTGCTGCGGCCATCGAGTCCGGAGCCGTTTTTGGGTTCGATGAAGAAACGCTGGGCATGCACGGCCGAGATGGACCAACTCCGCCAGGTCAGCTCGACTCCGGTGGTGAGGTAATCGGCTCTCTGGCTGGCCGGGATGGAACTTCCGCTGCTGACCGGAGACCCGCCGTCGTTGTAGATCCGGCTGGCTTCGAGCAAAGGATGGATCGCAACACCTGCGCCGAGATCCCCGGTGTATTGAACGGCGCCGACCAGATCGATCTGGTTTTTGGTCTCGCCGACGCCGTGACGCAGCGAAGCCCAGGCCAAATGATAGGTCAAGGTCGGCAAAGCGAGCGCCGTTCCGTCGCCGTCGAGTGTCAGTAACTTCGACTGCGGCGCACCGGTGTTCGCTTCGCCGCCGTTTCCCTGATGCAATCTACCGGTGCGAGCGGTGTCGGTACTTCCGAAGTTGGGCTGCGTGAAGGCGGCGGCATCGAGCAGAGAGGTATCGGCGGCAAATCCGACGATGCCGAAGCTGTGGCTGCCCCATTCCCGTGGCGTGAGATGCAAGACGCCGCCGGCTCCCAGCATTTCGCGGAGTTGGTAGTCGGTGGCGTAATCACCGCCGAAAATGCCGGGCGCAGTATCGGCCACCAGGCTGACCGGCAGATCGAACTTTCCGCCGTAGGCCATCAGGCCCTCGAATTCCGCCTTGCCGTACAATTGCTCAAGATATAGTCCTTCATCGGACATCACATGTTTCTTGTGCGGTTGGCGCAACGGCACACGCAAGGGTTCGTAAGTCACTTGCGATTGCAGGGAAAAGGCCGGTGAAAAAAAGAGGCCGCTTTTCAGATGCTCGAGAAAGGACATGGTATCCACCTTTCTCGCCGACGACTGGGACGCGACGGCCCTGGTGCTCATCAGCCCCGCGTCCGACGACCCGAGCAACAACGGAAAATCATCGCTGTCGGCCTGCGCGGACAGTGGCGGCAAGGAGACGACGGCAAGGACGCCCAGGATGTAAAAAGGTCGTGCGATGTCTGTTGCTGGGCGGCGCGGCATATTGCTGACCGTATCAATTACAAGAACATTGATATTTGATCGGTTTAATTCATGCAAGAAATAAATGGTTATCCGATCGATCAGGTTTTATCCGGTATCGTCATTTTGTAAAACAAAATGACTGTCTGGCATGATATCCGATGTCTTGGTTCGCAAGATACTTCCGACATTTGCGATATTCGCGTGTTTTTCCTGTGGGAATGCCGCTTGGAAGATTATATCTGGCGTATGCTCGCTTCTCGGACCAAATGGTGACATTATCTACCCGGCTTATCCTCTTGACGGGGGGCTCATGACTCGGATTTCTGGGACCAAGGTCGTCTTCGGCCGGCCGGAGTTGGATCGGTTGATCGCCCTGCTGCGGGCCGATGGCTATCGTGTCATCGGCCCTTGCATCGCCGATGGGGCCGTCGTCTATGACGAGGTGACCTCGACCGAGGATTTGCCGGAAGGATGGCGTGACGACAGTCAGCCGGGACGCTATCGGCTGGACGCCACCGGGGACGGCGAACTGTTCGGCTACGGCCTTGGTGCGCAAGGGTGGAAACGGTTTCTTTATCCACCCCGCCAGATGTTGTTCCGGGCCGAAAAAGCCGGTCGCGGATTTCGGATCCAGCAACGTGACGACGACGGGACGCCGCCGCTCGCCTTTCTTGGGGTTCGCGCCTGCGAACTGGCGGCGATCGGCGTCTTCGATCGGGTCTTCCATCAAAAAGGTTTCGAGGAACCCGGATATCTGAGGCGGCGGACCGATGCCCTGGTTATCGCCGTCGAATGCGCCCGTGCCGCCGACAGTTGCTTTTGCGTCTCGATGCACACCGGCCCGGCGCTGCCGGCGGGATATGATTTGCGTCTGAACGAAGTGGTCGACGGGACCCGGCATGTCTTCGTCGCCGAAGCCGGAAGCGAACGCGGAGCCGCCCTGCTCGATCGCCTTTCGGTGGATGTGCCGCCGCCGGCCCTGGTGGCCGAAGCGGCGGGGCAGGCCGAGGCGGCATCCCGGCAGCAGCGTCGGCGGATGGATCCCGACGTCGCCGGCATCTTGGCCCGGTCCCTGGAAAGCAACCATTGGGAAGAGGTTGCCAAACGCTGTCTGACCTGTGGCAATTGCACGATGGTCTGCCCGACATGTTTCTGCACGACGGTTGAGGACGTTACCGATCTTTCGGGCAACAACGCCGAACGCTGGCGAACCTGGGACAGTTGTTTCACCATCGACTATTCGCACATCGCCGGCGGCGCCTTGCGGCAAAAGGCGTCGTCGCGTTACCGCCAATGGATGACCCACAAGCTTTCCACCTGGCATCAGCAATTCGGTGTGTCGGGGTGCGTCGGCTGCGGTCGCTGCATCACCTGGTGCCCTGTCGGAATCGACATCACGGAGGAAGCGGCCGCTCTTGCGCAAGCGGAAGGAACGTCCGCGGCCGGCCAGGGTCATTTGGCAGAATCGCCCGGCGATGCCGGGCAGGGGAGGTGAAGATGGTTGAGATCGAGGGATTAGGGCCGCTGGTGGCAACCCATCCGTTCTTTACCGGCATGGACCCGTCCGCCCTGGAAATCATCGTCGGTTGTTGCGCCAATGCGGTCTTCAAGACCGGCGCGCATCTGTACCGGCAAGGCGAGCCGGCCGACAAATTCTATCTGATCCGCGATGGCCTGGTGACCCTTGAGGTCTATGTCGGCGGCCGCCCGGCGATCGCTATCGAAACGGTCGAGGCCGGGGAGATCGTCGGTTGGAGCTGGCTGGTTTCACCCTACAAATGGAGCAATGACGCGCGGGCCTCGGGCACGGTTCGGGCAATCAGCATCGACGGTGCCTGTCTGCGCCGCAAGATGGAGGCCGACCGAGTCCTCGGCTACGAGATCTACAAACGGTTTCTGCCGGTGATGGCAAGGCGTCTTCTCAACAACCGCGAACGTATCGTCGAGCTTGCCACCGAGCCCGCGACCTAAGGAGTGCGACCGATGGACGGGTTTGCGCAGCACGACGACCTGATGCCCCTGCCGGTCGATCCGATGATCCCCCGGCTCTTTCGCATCGTCAAAGTGAAGAAGGAGGTGAGGGGCGTCTTCACCTGGCATCTGGTGCCGGTCGATGGCGGCGATTTCAGTTATCGGCCCGGCCAGTTCAACATGCTTTATGCCTTCGGCGCCGGCGAAGTGGCGATCAGCATCAGCGGCGATTGCCGCGACAAGGACAAGATCGTTCATACGATCCGCATGGCCGGATCGGTGACCAAAATCATGTCGCAATTGCCGGTTGGTGCCACTGTCGGCGTGCGTGGGCCGTTCGGGCGCCCTTGGCCGATCGAGCCGCTTTACGGGGCCGATCTTCTCTTCGTCACCGGGACCATCGGTCTGGCGCCTTTGCGCCCGCTGATCTACGAAGTCCTGCATCAGCGTGATAAATTCGGCAAAGTGGTGATCTGCTACGGATCACGCGGCACCGAGGACATTTTGTTCGAGGACGAGCTGCATCAATGGCGTGGCCGCTTCGATACCAATGTTCATGTCACCGTGCATTCGGCCCCCTCGGGCTATCGCGGCCGGGTCGGCAGCGTGGCGGCGGCGGTGCGGGCGGCCAGTATCGAGGGCGCAAACACTCAGGCCTTCGTCTGCCGTTCGGAGACGATGACCAAGCCGGCGGTCGATGCCTTGCGCGCGCGCGGTATCACTAGCGACCGCATCTGGGTGACGCTTGAACGCAACATGAAATGCGGCGTGGGTCTTTGCGGCCATTGCCAGTTCGGTCCGACCTTCATGTGCAAGGATGGCCCGGTCTATCGCTTCGATCAGATCGAGCATCTGTTCGAGATCAGGGAGCTTTGATCATGGCCCCACGAAAAAGGCCGAAGCTGGCCGTGTGGAAGTTCTCGTCCTGCGACGGGTGCCAACTGTCGCTGCTCGATTGCGAAGAGGATCTGCTGGCGATCAGCGAAGCGGTGGATATCTCCTATTTTCTTGAGGCGACACGCAAGCCGGCGAAGGGACCCTACGATATTTCGCTGGTGGAAGGCTCGATCGCCACGGCCCATGACGTCGAGACGATTCGCCAGGTCCGGCGGCAATCGCGAACCTTGATCACCATCGGCGCCTGCGCGACGGCCGGTGGCGTTCAAGCCCTGCGCAATTTCAAGAACGTCAAGAGCTTCATCAGCAGGGTCTATGCCCACCCCGAATTCATCGAGACTCTGGACCAGTCCAGTCCGATCAGCGATCTGGTCGCCGTCGACTTCGAATTGCGGGGCTGTCCGGTCAACAAGGCGCAGCTTCTCGAGGTGCTGAGCGCCACCTTGAACGGACGCAAACCCAATGTGCACAAACATGCCGAGTGCATCGAGTGCAAGATGCGCGGCAATGTCTGCGTCACCGTGGCGAAAGGCGAGCCCTGCCTGGGGCCGGTCGTGCAGGCCGGTTGCGGCGGATTGTGTCCATCGGTCGGGCGCGGCTGTTTCGGCTGCTTCGGGCCGACGGAGACACCCAATACTGCCGCCCTGGCGGAGAAATTCGCCGCCTTGGGGCTGGATCCTCGCGACATTCAGCGGCAGTTCCGCGGCCTCAACGCCAATGCCGAAGCCTTCCGCAAAGAGAGCGAGCGTCATGGCAACTAAGATTATCAAAGTCGGCGCCCTGGCCCGGGTAGAGGGCGAGGGGTCCCTCTATGTCCGGATCAAGGACGACACGGTTACCGACGTGCGGTTCGGGATTTTCGAGCCGCCGCGGTTTTTCGAGGCCTTTCTGGTCGGCCGCGACTACAGCGAGGCCCCCGATCTGGCAGCGCGCATTTGCGGCATCTGCCCCGTCGCCTACGAGCTTGGCGCCATTCTGGCCATGGAGGATGTCTTAGGCGTTACCGTGTCGCAGCCGATCAACGACTTGCGACGGTTGATCTATTGCGGCGAGTGGATCGAAAGCCATGGCCTGCATACCTATCTGCTGCACGCTCCGGATTTTCTCGGTCTCGCCGACGCCCTGGAACTGGCCAAGGTCGATAAGCCGCTGGTCGAGCGGGCGCTTCGTCTCAAGAAGATCGGCAACGACATCCTGGAAATCGTCGGCGGCCGTGCCGTCCATCCGGTCAATCTCAAGGTCGGCGGCTTTTATCGGTCGCCCCGCAAGGCCGAAATCCGCCGTCTGCGCGACGATTTGAAATGGGCGATCGACGAGAGCGAGGCCAGCGCCAAACTGTTCTCTGGCTTCGACTTCCCGGACTTCGAACAGGACTACACCTTTATCGCGCTTCGTCACGAGCGGGACTACGCCATCCATCAAGGCCGCCTGGTGTCGAATCGCGGCCTTGATGTGCCGGTTTCCGAATTCCTCGACCATTTCGACGAGGAGCATGTGGAGCATTCCAATGCTCTGCAGGGCTATATGAAGGCCGGTACTTCGCCCTACATGCTGGGGCCGCTCGCCCGCTATGCGATCAATCACGACAGACTGTCGGAACGTGCCCGCGCCGCCGCCCGCTCGGCCGGATTGGGGCCGGTGGTCCTGAACCCCTTCCGGTCGATCATCGTGCGGGCCGTCGAGATGTTGCAGGCTTGCGAGGACGCTCTGGCTCTGGTCGAAGGCTATGACGAGCCGGATCGGCCGGCTGAAACGGCGACGCCACGGGCCGGGGTCGGGCATGGATGCACCGAAGCGCCGCGCGGCGTTTGCTATCACCGCTACCAGTTGGCCGAGGACGGGTCGATTCTCGATGCCCGGATCATCCCTCCGACGTCGCAGAACCAGAAAGCCATCGAGGACGATTTGCGCCGGGTCGTCGAGGCCAATCTCGATCTTGCCCCGGACGCCTTGCAGTGGCGGTGTGAACAGGCGATCCGCAACTATGATCCCTGCATTTCCTGCGCGACGCATTTCCTGACGCTGACGGTGGAGTGGGCGTGACGATCGGCGCCGAACCGTTGGTGATCGGCGTCGGAAATTCCTGGCGCCGTGACGACGGCGTCGGCGCGGAAGTTGTAGAGCGTCTTCGCGGGAAGCTGCCGACGCTCGAATTGCCGGGCGAGGGAACGGAACTGATCGAAGCCTGGCGGGACACCGGTTGGGTGATCGTCATCGACGCCATGCGATCGGGCGGTCCGGTCGGAACCATCCTGCATATCGATGCCGCCGCGGGTCCGTTGCCCAAGGGGCGGTTTTCCTGCCTCAGCCACCAGTTCGGTCTCGCCGAGGCGGTCGAGATGGCCCGCCTGCTGGGCCGCCTGCCGCCGAAGATCGAGATCTACGGCATCGAAGCGGCCGATCTTGGGCAGGGGAAAGGCCTGAGTCCCGCCGTCGAGGCGGCGGCGATCAGGCTGTCGGCCGATCTGCTGGAAATGCGAAGGTGATGCACGATCTTTCAATTCCGCCAAACAATCATCTGGAGGCGTTGAAGAAGGATCGGATTGGACAGCACAGCATCAGAATCAACGACCAATGGCGGATCTGTTCCCGCACGCAGAATAAGGGGAAGCCATTCCTTGACGGACCATCCCGGAAACACCATCATATACATGGTTTATGGAGGTGCAGTATGTTGAGGTTTGGCTCTTACGACCTTCAGCGCAAGGTTGCGGAAGTCCAGGAAGCGGCGCTGCGAGAGCCTGTGGCGATCAGCTACCACGGCCGTGATCGTCTCGTGATGATGCCGATTGATGAATTCGAAAGACTGAAACGTCGCGACAAGATGGTGATCTCCATGGAAGAGATTCCGGAAGAATTCATCCAGGCGATGTCTGAACCCTACTATGACGCCGAACAGGCGGCCCTCGACCACTTGATGGAAGAGTGACCGAATGCCGTTGCCAAAGGTCCGGCCGGGCTTGGTCTTTCGATACGAATATGTGTGGAAAAGACAGTCATTGACAGGCCGCGATGTCGGCGAGAAAGACCGGCCGGTTTGTTGTGTCGCGGTGGCCGTTAGCACGATTGATGGTAGTCAAAGGATTTTGATCGTGCCGATCACCACACAGCCCCCAGACCCTTCGGTGCCGGCTCTTGAAATACCTATGGCGGTCAAGTCCCACCTCGGACTCGATGGCGACCGGCGCTCGTGGATCATTCTGAATGAGGCCAATGTCGATAGCTGGCCGACGCCGGATATGCGGCAGGTGCCGGGTAAGCCGGGCTGTTTCGAATATGGCGTTTTGCCGCTTAAGATGGTGAACATGATCTGGGAAACGGTTTTTCCTGAGTTGGCCGCAAAGCGGCTGGGCGTGGTAACCCGTGATGAAGAAGATGCTCCGCCCAGGCCAACCGGCTGGGGCCCTGAGTGAATACAAGGGGAACCCCTCATACCGGCGAACGCCTGATCTGACTCGCCGGTATCAGCCGCCATTGCGGCGGCGGCCAAGCGGGCGGATGCCCGCGCAGGGCCGAGGGACATTTACGGCAGGTCAATTCATTGGCCTGCCGGTATCAGACGTCGCCCGCCAATCCCGGTCTCTCGAAAATCCGTCTCTGACAATCATTGACGGACTATGCGCAACCAGACGCCTCTTGCAACGCCTGTTCAAGCGCGCGGATTGCCGCGTGGTTGCCATCGGCCCGTGCGGCCGCGCGGCGCAGATTGCTGCGCCCAGGAGCGGGTCGTCCGGATTGGCGGCGGGCGAGAGCCCAGCGGACGGCGGTTGCCACATAGTCCTCGACGGTCGAGGCGATTCCCTCGGTTTGGCCGATTTGCCGCAGCAAGCCGGCGGCCAGCCGTTGCCGGAGAAACCGTCCTTCGAGCGTGACGATCGGCAATCCCCGGTGCAGCGCTTGCCAGGCCGTCGTGTAGCCCGAGAAAGCAGGGCAATCGAGATAGATGTCCATGGCGTCCAGGAATCCGACAAATTTTTCCCGGGGAAGCCAGGGGGTCATCCGCAGATAGCTGTCGGGATCAAGGCCAGCCGAGCGGAAGGCGTCGGCCAGGCGGCGCTGCAGTCGATCCGAAGCCCACGGATATTTCCGGTCCCTGGCCAGCCAGAATTGGCACGGCCCGGCGGCTTTGGCGATCTGCACGTAAAGCGGATCGTATTCGGGGTCGAACTTGAAAGGGGTCTGACACAGGGCGAAGCGCACGACGTCCGGTTCGGATGGCGACCCCCAGGTGGTCCGGCCCTTCGGGTGACTATCGGGGGCGGGCGGTTCCGTGCAGACGCCGGTCCCCGGAAGCCGGACGAGTTTTTCGCGGTAATGCCGGTCGGCATCGTCGGCTTCCAGCAGGGCGCCCGACAAAAAGAGATCGATGGTCGGCAAGCCGGTGGTGATGGGATGTCCCCATCCGGCGACCTGCAGCGGAGCCAACCTTAGCGCCGCCAAGGCGGTGGTGGTGGGATCCATGCCGATTTCCGGGTAGAACAGGATGTCCGGCCGGTCATCGCCGATGGCTCGCAGCCAGGCTTCCATCGGTTTCGGGCCTTGCGCGAACCGGGTTGCCTGACCGGTCGCCCAGGCGGTCTCGGCGTCGGTCTGCGGCGCGGTATGATAGAGAAAGATCTCGAAACGCTGGCGGTCAAGGTTTCCTAAGATGCCGCGCAGCACGACGTCCCATACCGGGTGACGGCGGATATGGGCACTGACCACGCCGATGCGAAGCCGGTCGCGTTTGCCCGGCGGTTCTGCGACGAAACCTCGAGCGTCCTGCCAATGGGCCTTGGCCGCCAAGGCCGACAGATCTCCGAAGCGCGACAGCGTCCGCCGATGATCGCCGGGGCGATAGGCGAGATAGAACGGCTGGCTCGATCCCACCGCCTCGCCCAAGATGGCGGGATGGTCCGTTCCCCAGTCGACCAGAGACTCGAGCGCCTGTTCGAAGGTGGCCGTTGCCGTCTTGCCCTCCGCGACCGTCCCGACAAAGATCGGCAGTTCCGACATCGCCGTGACGAGCCGACACTCGGCATCGTCGGGCTTGAGGGCTAGGGCACGGCGATAGCAGAAAGCTTCGCCGTCGATCTTGCCCGCCGCCCGCAACGCCAAGCCCAGATTGACGTAAGCCGGCGCGAAATCCGGGTTGAGAGCAATGACTCCCCGGTACAGGGCGGTGGCGTCGTCGACGCGCCCCTGGTCTTTCAGCGTGTTGCCGAGATTGTTGCGGGCTTCGATGAAGTCGGGCGAGACGGCCAGGGCCCGGCCGTAACAGGTCACCGCTTGCGGCAAATCCCCCCGTTCCTGTAGCGCGTTGCCCAGATTGACCAGCACTTCGGGAGCGTTCGGCTTGAGGACAAGCGCCCGTCGGTAACAGGTGGCCGCCTCGTGCGATCGGCCCTGGGCGTTCAGGCCATTGCCAAGATTGTAATGCGCTTCCGGCGAGGCGGGCTTGAGGTCAAGGACCCTGCGATAACAGGCTGTGGCCTCCTGCAAGCGTCCTTGCCTTTGCCGTGCGAGGCCAAGATTGTGGAGGATTTCCGCCGAGTCCGGACGGTGATCGAGGGCTTGGCCGAAGCTGGTGGCGGCTTCTTCGAGCCGTCCCTGCTTCAGCCTTGCGAGCCCGAGGTTATGCAACGCCTCGATGCTATCCGGCTGAAGCTCGATGGCCTGCCCATAGCTGGCGACCGCTTCCTCCAGCCGTCCCTGAGCGCGCCGCACGTTGCCGAGGTTGGTGTGGTAGGACGCCACGTCGGATTTGATGGCGATCGCCTGGACGATCAATTCGGCGGCCAGATCCGGGCATCCGGCTCGCGACGCCATCAGCCCAAGCAGATTAAGGCTGTCGGCATGACGAGGATCGATTGCCAGGATCCGCCGATAGAGCCGTTCCGCCTCAGGCAGGCGTCCAGCCCGATGATGCGAGACGGCGTCGGCAAACATCTCTTGGACATCCGGCGTCTGGTCCGTCGGGCGCTGTGTGCTGTTCATGCTGTCCAGTCATTTCTTACCAGGAAGCGCGAAGGATAGCCCCAATCGTCCGGTTCTTCAGCCTATACTGGACCATCCCGTCGGTCTTGAAAGGTCGACCGCCGGACTATCGGTTCCTCTTTTGCAGGGGGATGGCGTCTTATGGGCAACACGACCAAGATTGTCTTTATCGGCGCGGGCAGCGCGGCTTTCGGCCTCAGCATGTACCGCGATCTGTTCACCACGAAAGAGCTGGCCGGCAGTACGCTGACATTGGTCGATACCAATGCCGACGCGTTGGCCCGCATGGGGGATCTGGCCGACGTGCTGAACCGTCGGGGCGATGCCGGCGTGAAGATCGAACGCAGCACCGATCGCCGGTCGGCGCTCGACGGGGCGAGTTTCGTCGTCAGTTCCGTCGCCATCGATCGCAATCGCTTGTGGAAGCTCGATTTCGAGATACCGAAAAAATACGGAATCCGCCATACGCTCGGAGAAAACGGCGGCCCCGGCGGCCTGTTTTTCACCTTGCGAACCATGCCCCTCATCTTCGACATCATCCGTGACGTCGAAGAGCTCTGTCCGGATGCCCTCTTCATCAACCTGTCCAATCCGGAAAGCCGGATCGTCCTCGGGCTCAGCCGCTATAGCAAGATCAAGGCCGTCGGACTTTGCCATGGTCTGTTCCTGGCCCGGTGGTTCATCTGCCAGATTCTCGGCATGAAGGAAGCCGACGTCGACCTTTGGGGGGCCGGGCTCAACCATTTCCAATGGGTAATGCATCTTCGCGAGCGGTTGACCGGCCGCGATCTTTATCCGCTGCTGCGGGAAAAAGAGAAGACTCACGATCCGTCTTTCACCCCTTTGATCCGCAAACTGTTCCACGCCTTCGGACTGTGGCCGAGTTGCAGCGACGACCACACCGGGGAATTCCTCGCCTATGGTTGGGAGGCTGGCGAACATGGTTTCAATTTCGCCGAGGACGAACGCGGCCGAGGCATTCTCAAAGCGCTGATGGATGGGGTGATCGACGGCAGCACGCCGATCCCCGACGACTGGCTGACACCGTCCTGGGGAGAAAGGGCGGTCGCGATGATCGCCGGTGTCCTGCACAATCAGAAGCGGTTCATCGAATCGGGAATCGTCTGCAATCACGGTGTGATCCCCAACCTGCCGTCGGACCTCGCGGTCGAGGTGCCGGTTCTGGCCGACGCCGCCGGCATCCATCCGGTTTCGCTGGGCCCTTTGCCCGACGCTATCGCGAAAATACTGACGGTGCAGGCCGGCGTTCAGCAGCTCGCCGTCGAAGCGGCCATTCACGGGTCGAAAGAACTGGCGTTGCAGGCGTTGCTCATCGATCCGGTGATCAATTCAACGACGGCGGCGGCGCAGATCCTCGACGAACTGTGGGAGGCGAATCGCCCTTACATTCGATCCTCGGTCTGAACACCCAGGTAGTCCTGGAAGATTGGTTCGCCAGCAACGGTTGCCGTAGCCGATGAAACGGGCTATACGCGGTTTTCCCGAACTCTTGCTGTCGAGGAGGCCATGCACCGTTTAATCGAAGGCTACCGCCAGTTTCGCGAGACCTATTACCCAGAGAATCGCGAGATGTTCGGCCAATTGGCGCAAGGGCAATCCCCCAAGACGATGGTGATCTGCTGCTGCGATTCGCGGGTCGATCCCACATTGATTTTCAACGCCCACCCGGGAGAGATTTTTACGCTGCGCAATATTGCCAATCTGGTGCCGCCGTTTTCGCCTGACGGCAATCACCACAGCACCAGCGCGGCCATCGAATTCGCCGTCTGTTCTCTTGCGGTCGAGCATGTCGTCATCATGGGCCATGCCCAGTGCGGCGGCGTCCGCGCTCTCCTGGGAGCCCACGAGGGGGAGTTCATCGGACCCTGGATGCGAATCGCCGAGCCGGCCCGCGATGCGGCTCTGGCCAAGGTCGGCGATGCCGATCCGGAACTCTTGCAACGAACCTGCGAGCAGGAGGTATTGAAGATTTCGCTGGCCAACCTGTCGCAGTTCGCCTGGGTGCGAAAACGGGTCGAGGCAGGTCAATTGGCTTTGCACGCCTGTTATTTCGACATCGAAAAGGGCGAATTGCTGGTTCTCCAGCCGGAAAGCGGCACCTTCGATTCGTTGGAGTGACGTTTGCCGCTTTAGCGGCAGGTTTTGTTTTAGCTAAGGATATGAATGAGTTGGATTGGTGGCACGGGCGTCCCTGCCCGTGTCCGCCGAAAGGCGGAAGTTTCCGGCTCTGCCGGCACACCGGCAGGGACGCCGGTGCCACCGAGGCTGAAGGACTCACAACCTCTACGCCAGCGTGCCACGCAGCAGCTCCAGCAGCCGCAAGCCGCCGTCCTCGATCCGACCGTCGTTGTCGATACAAGCCAGATTTGGGGCAACGATGGCGGCGGCCGTCGCGGCCGAGGCCAACCTTTCCTTGAGCGCCACGCCGGTCTCGCGGCCCCTTGCCTCCAGACGGCGCCGCAGCGTTTCGGGTGATGCTGTGATCAACACCGGGCAGAGATCCGGGTAACGGACGAGAGCCTCGGTCAGCGCCGCCCGCGAACCATTGACCACGACGGTCAGGCCATGTGCCCGCCAATGATCGATTTCCCGGCCAATGCCATAGCGAAGTCCGTGGCTGTCCCAATGCAGTGCGAACAGCCCTCGCTCCAGGCGCAGCGCGAACTCCTCGTCGGTCAAGGGCACGTGGATCTCGCCGGCGCCGACGACGGGCCGCGTGATGTAGCGATGCGCAAAGACCACCGGCTGATCTGTCAGGCGCACCCGGGCGAATGAGAGCAGCGTGTCCTTACCGGAGCCCGATGGGCCCATGACATAGACGAATTTACCAACTTGCATAGGGCTATCATAGCAGGTGATCTCTATGTTCGTCACTATAGACAACAAAAGGTGGACGTATATACTTAAGTTGTCGACATCTAACGTTCTTATAATATTCATATTTCTGCAAATATTTAGTCTTTGTTTGTGCGGTATAAGGCTTCCCGTGAATGGTTGCCAGGAGACCGCACTATGTCCGCTGTCCGCATTACCGATCTCAGCAAGAGTTTTCGCGGCGGCTGTCGCGCTCTCGACGCAGTAACGCTATCGATCGGACCGGCGGAAATGGTGGCGCTGATCGGTGCCTCGGGCAGCGGCAAGTCGACATTGTTGCGCCATATCGCCGGCTTGATCGACGCTGACCGGCATGCCGGCGAAGCCCGCATCGATATCCTGGGGCAGGTGATGCAGTCCGGTGGCCGGCTCAGCCGCCATTGCCGTCGCATCCGGGCCGAGGTCGGCTTCGTCTTTCAACAATTCAACTTGGTCAGCCGGCTCAGCGTGATGACCAATGTTCTCCTGGGAACCTTGGGCCGCATACCGCGTTGGCGCGGATGTCTCGGGCTGTTTTCCGCCGAGGAACGCAATCAGGCGCTCGATGCCCTGCGTCGTGTCGGGATCGCCGATGTCGCCCTCCAGCGTGCCTCGACGCTTTCCGGTGGCCAGCAGCAGCGTGCGGCAATCGCCCGCACCCTGGTGCAGCGGGCTAAGTTGATCTTGGCCGACGAGCCGATTGCCTCGCTCGATCCGGCTTCGGCGGTGAAGGTGATGGATGCTCTGGCGACGATCAACCGCGAGGATGGCATCACCGTTCTCGTCTCGCTGCATCAGGTCGACTACGCCATTCGCTATTGCCCGCGGACAATCGCCATGCTGGCCGGCCGCGTCGTCTATGACGGCCCGTCATCGGCTCTGACGCCAGCGTTTCTGAACGAACTCTATGGTTCGGAAAGCAAGGATCTGTTGTTGGGCCCGAAGGCGTGCAAGCCCGCGGACGAGGCCCCTTACCCGGCGGAACTGGCTTACGTCCGATAAGGCCGGGCTGGCCCGGTTCGTCTCGATTCTTCCTACGGAGAATAAGCATGAAACTACTGAAGCTCGTCGCCACGGCTTTCGCCGCGACCGTCTTGTCCGTCGGGGTTGCCCAGGCGGAGGATGCCGTTCGCGAACTCAATTTCAGCCTGATCTCGACCGAATCCTCGACGGCCCTTAAAAGCCAGTTCGAACCCCTTTTCAAGGACATGGAAAAGGCGCTGGGCATCAAGGTGAATGCGTACATGGCCAGCGACTACGCCGGGGTCATCGAAGGCATGCGGTTCAACAAGGTCGATCTCGGTTGGTTCGGCAACAAATCGGCGATGGAAGCGGTCGACCGGGCCGGCGGCGAGGTGTTCGTTCAGACTGTCGATCTCGCGGGCGATCCCGGCTACTGGTCGTTGCTGGTGGCTCACAAGGACAGCCCGCTCAACAAGCTCGAAGATGTCTTGAAATGCGACAAGTCGCTGACCTTCGCCAACGGAGATCCAAACTCGACATCGGGTTACCTCGTGCCGTCCTATTACGTGTTCGCCAAGAACAACGTCGATCCCAAGGCCTGTTACAAGACGATCACCAACGCCAATCATGAGACCAACGCCCTGGCGGTCGCCAACCGGCAGGTGGATTTCGGGACCTTCAATACCGAGGCGATGGATCGCCTGCAGAAAACCCATCCGGAGATGGCCGCGAAGCTGAAGGTCATCTGGAAATCACCACTGATCCCATCCGATCCCATTGTCTGGCGGAAGAATCTTCCGGCCGACCTGAAGGCGAAGATCAAGACCTTTCTTCTTGATTATGGCGTCAAGGGAGCCAATGCCGAAGCCGAACGCAAGGTGCTGGCCAATCTCTCCCAGGGTTGGGCGCCGTTCCGCGAAAGCTCCGACGCCCAGCTTAACCCGATCCGCCAGCTCGAATTGTTCAAGAGCCGCGCCAAGGTGGCCGACGACGGCAGTCTTCCGGCCGACGAGAAAACCAGGAAACTCGCCGAGATCGACGAGAAGCTGAAGGCCTTGGCGAGTAACTGATACCAGGGGCCGAAAATGGCGACACATTTTCGGCCCCTCAAAAACGCCGGGCGGCGGACCTCCGCCCGCCTGGGCTTCCGCCGCGCTGGCGGTATGAGCCTGATCGGATCGCCACAATGAACACCTCTGCATCCCGAGCGCTTGCGCCCCGTCACTCCACCACCTGGTATCTCGGCTGGGTGATCTTTCTTGGACTGCTGGTATGGTCTTGGAACGGAGCCGCGATGGATCCGCTGATGCTGTTCAAATATGGCGGCAATATCGTGGAGTTCGGGCGGGGCTTTTTCCCGCCTGACTTCACCGATTGCCGGATGTATCTCGAAGAGACCCTGGTGACTGTCCAGATCGCCATCTGGGGAACCGTCCTGGCCATCGTCTGTGCGATTCCGCTGGGAATTCTTTGTTCCGAGAATCTGGTCCCCTGGACCGTCAGTCAGCCGACGCGACGTCTGATGGATGTCTTCCGCGCCATCAACGAGATGGTCTATGCCATGTTGTTCGTGGTGGTGGTGGGATTGGGGCCGTTCGCCGGGGTGATGGCGCTCTGGGTTCATACCACCGGCGTGTTGGCGAAGCTTTTTGCCGAGGCGGTGGAAGCCAGCGATCCGCGTCCGGTGGAGGGCATCCGGGCCACCGGGGCCAGTTGGCTGCAGGAGGTGATCTTCGGTGTCATTCCCCAGGTTCTGACGCTGTGGATCAGCTATTCCCTTTACCGGTTCGAGAGCAACGTGCGGTCGGCCACGGTTTTGGGACTGGTCGGGGCCGGCGGTATCGGCCAGGTTCTGTGGGAGGATGTGCGGGGCTTCTATTACGCCCAGACGGCGGCGGTGATGATCATCATCGTCATCGCCGTATCGCTTCTCGATCTCCTGTCACAACGCATGCGCAAGGCTTTCCAATGAAAGTCCTGGGAAACGATCCGCTGGTCCATCCGACGGCGCACCTCGAGAAGGTGACATTCGGTCGCTATTGCGAGGTGGGCGAGCGGACTGTCATCACCGAAAGCCATTTCGACGACTACAGTTATGTCGGGCGCGACAGCGAGGTCATTTATACGACGGTCGGCAAGTTTGCCAATATCGCTGCCGCAGTGCGTCTCAACCCGGGCCAGCATCCCTGCGCCCGGGCCAGCCTCCACCATTTCCAATACCGCTCGGCGATGTACGGCCTTGGTCCGAACGACGAGGATTTCTTCGCCTGGCGCCGTTCGTCGCCGCTCCTGATCGGGCACGACAGTTGGATCGGCCATGGCGTGACGGTCATGGGCGGCATTTCGATCGGCACCGGCGCCATCGTCGGATCCGGCGCCGTGGTGACCAAGGATGTTCCCGATTACGCCGTTGTCGTCGGCGTCCCTGCCCGGGTTCTGCGGTTCCGCTTTCCGCCTGAAATCCAGGCGGCGCTGAAGGCGATCGCCTGGTGGGACTGGCCGCATTCGGCGCTGAAGGAGGCTCTGCCGGACTTTCGCGCTCTGTCGGTGGAACAATTCTGCATCAAATATGGTTGAGAGAGACGCCCAAACGGCTGGCCGGTCAGGATTCGACGAACAACTGGACGCGATCGCTGGCGAATCGGGTAATTCCATAGCCGACCGGCTGGCCGGCGCCGTCGACGTCGAGTGCCTCGGTCACCAGGACCGGCCGGTTTTTCGGCAATTGCAGCAGGTCGGCTTCGTGTCCCTGTGGCAGGCGGGCGAGAATTCTGGTCCATTTGCGGTCGTAGTTCTCGATGCCGAAATGCCGCAGGGCGGCCGTCATGCCGCCTTCGATGGCATAGGCTTGGGGAAAGCCTGGAAAACGGTTGGCCGGAACATATTCGAGTGCCAGCGTGATCGGTCGATTGTCGGCACTGCCCATGGTTTCAAGGACAGAGACCGGATCACCCTCGGCAATGGCCAGCGTTTCGGCCAGGGTCTCGTCGGCGTTTTCGGTCCAGGACGCCAGCAGCCGATGGCCCGCTTCGCGTCCGGCACTGTTCAGATTGGCGGTAAACCGGGTCTTCTTGCCAAGAACGTAAGACAGAACGGCTTCATGAACGAAGGTTCCACGCCCCTGTTCGACGCGCAGCAGACCATTCTTTTCCATTTCCCCCAGGGCGCGGCGCACGGTGTGGCGGTTGACCTTGAAGCGATCGGCCAGTTCGAACTCGGTCGGCAGCCGGTCGCCGGGACGGAAACGCCCCCGTTCGATGTCTTCCACCAAACTTTGCTGGATTTGCCGCCACAACGAGATGCCGGCGACGTGGCCGAAATCTTCCTGATCGATGTCCATGATCGAATCCCAGGCAACCGCCCGAAAGCCGGGTGCCATCTGATGATGGTTGGTGTCGAAACGCCCGATCGCGGTCATTGAAGAGTCATCAAATGAGTCTTGCGATCCAACGCTGCGCCGGAGTATAACGGCAGCATAGTCTAGATGTCTAGACAAATTTTTTGATTGTCGAGGTCGTGATGGTGAGAGACGCGACGAGCAAGGATGGCCCGGACATCGCGGCGCGCCGCCGGTGGATGAGCCTGTTGGCGCGTGCCCCGGTGGAGCGATTGGAGGACGCCTTTCATAGTCTGTCCGAGACGCCGGCGTTCGTTCCCTTGCGCAAACCGGAGATCGGTTCCGTCCTTGTGCGGGCCCGGGCCGGCGGGGCTGGGCAGCGGTTCAATCTTGGCGAAATGACCGTCACCCGTTGTTCGGTCCGCCTGCCATCCGGCCTGGTCGGGCATGCCTATGTCGCCGGCCGCCGGCCGCGAAGCGCCGAGTTGGCGGCGTTGTTCGATGCCTTGATGCAGGATCCCAGTCATCGCGATGGCCTTGCCAGGACGCTGATCGAACCGTTGGCGACCGAGCTGGATCAAGCGAGGCGGCTAAAAGTCGCCAAGACGGCGGCCTCGAAAGTCACCTTCTTCACCATGGCCCGCGGGGAAGACTGAGATGAACGCTCTTGCTTGTGACTTGCCCGCCGGTTTCGCCGATCCGGTGTCGGATGCCAATGCCACGTTCCGCGCCGTGCTGACGGCCATGAGCTATCCCGGACGCATCGTTTCTCTGCCGGTGACGGTCGAGGTGCCGGCACCGCTCGCCCCGGCGACCGGCGCCATCCTGCTGGCGCTGGCCGACCTCGACACACCGGTCTGGCTATCGGCCGATCTCGACCGGGGCATGGTTGCGGCATGGCTTCGGTTCCATTGCGGCTGCCCCTTGGTGGCGACACGGCCCGAGGCCATCTTCGCGGTGACGACGCCTTGTCGTGATCTCGACGGCTTTGGGCTGGGCAGCGCCGAAAGTCCCGAACGGGCGGCGACGGTCATCGTTCAGCTCGCCGATCTGGCGTCGGGCGACGAGGTTCGTTTGTCCGGTCCGGGCATTGCCACGAAAAGTGGATTGAGCGTGCCTGGTCTCGACGCCTCCTTTTGGCGGGCCGTGGCGGCCAATCACCAATTATTCCCAGAGGGCGTTGATATCGTGCTGGCGGCGCCGGACCGGCTGGCCTGCCTGCCGCGGACCACGATGGTGGAGGAGACCAGTCCATGTATGTCGCGGTAAAGGGCGGCGAGCAGGCCATCGACAATGCCCATAAGCTGTTGGCCGAGGCGCGGCGCGGCGACCCGGCCGTTGCCGAATTGACGATTTCGCAGATTTCCCAGCAACTCGGCATCGCCGTCGACCGGGTGATGACCGAGGGCTCTCTCTATGACCGAGACCTCGCGGCTTTGGCCATCAAGCAGGCGCGTGGTGACATCATCGAAGCAGTGTTCCTGCTGCGGGCCTATCGCACCACGCTGCCACGTCTGGGCGTGGCCCTGCCGATCGACACCGCGGCGATGACCATCGAACGGCGTATTTCGGCGACCTTCAAGGATCTGCCGGGTGGGCAGATCCTCGGCCCGACCTTCGATTATACCCATCGCCTTCTCGATTTCGCCTTGGTGGTCGGTGGCGAGGTTCCGGTCGGTCCCCTGCCGGTGACGATGGCGGATCCGGAAGCTGTGCCGCGTGTCACCGATATTCTCGGCGCCGAAGGCCTGCTCGAGGCGGAGACGGCCGACGATGATCAGCCGGTCGGCGACATCACCCGCGAACCGTTGGCGTTTCCGGCTGATCGCGACGTCCGGCTGCAATGCCTGGCCCGCGGTGACGAAGGTTTCTTGCTGGCATTGGGCTACTCGACGCAGCGCGGTTTTGGCAAGACCCACCCCTTCGCCGGGGAGATCCGCATGGGAACAGTGGCGGTCGAGATCGTGCCGGAGGAATTGGGGTTCGCCATCGATATCGGCGATATCACGGTGACCGAGTGCCAGATGGTCAATCAGTTCAAGGGATCAAAAAACCGGCCGCCACAGTTCACCCGCGGCTATGGCCTGGCTTTTGGTCATTCGGAACGCAAGGCAATGACCATGGCGCTGGTCGATCGGGCCCTGCGGACCAAGGAACTGGGCGGTGAGGTGACGGCGCCGGCACAGGACGAGGAATTCGTGCTGTCGCATTGCGACGCGGTGGCGGCGTCCGGTTTCGTCGAGCATCTCAAGCTTCCGCACTACGTCGATTTCCAGGGTGAACTCGGCACCGTCCGGGCGCTGCGCCGGTCGTGCCAAAACGCCGCTCAAGAGGACGGCGCGAAGACGGAGGACGGCGATGTCTGACATTCTTGGCGGCTACAATTTCGCCTATCTCGACGAGCAGACCAAACGGATGATCCGTCGCGCCATCTTGAAGGCGGTGGCGGTGCCCGGCTACCAGGTGCCTTTCGCCGGCCGCGAGATGCCGCTGCCCTATGGCTGGGGAACCGGCGGCATCCAGGTGACCGCCTCGGTGATTTCGGCGGACGACGTGCTGAAGGTTATCGACCAGGGGGCGGACGACACCACCAACGCCGTCTCCATCCGCCGCTTCTTCGCCAAGACGGCGGGCGTACGGACGACGACGAAAACGGCGGAGGCGACGCTGATCCAGACCCGTCACCGCATCCCCGAGCGGCGGCTGACCGAAGGGCAGATTATCGTCTATCAGGTCCCCAATCCCGAGCCCTTGCGCTGGATGGAGCCCAGGGAGAGCGAAACCCGCAAGATGCATGCCCTGCTCGAATATGGCGCGATGCATGTGAAGCTCTACGAGGACATCGTCCATTTCGGACGGATCGCCACCTCCTACGATTATCCCGTCCGGGTGAACGGACGTTACATCATGGCGCCCTCGCCGATTCCCAAGTTCGACAATCCCAAGATGGATGGCATGCCCGCTTTGCAATTGTTCGGCGCCGGCCGCGAAAAGCGCATCTACGCGGTACCGCCCTACACCCGGGTCGAGAGCCTGGACTTCGAGGACTATCCCTTCGAGGTGCAGCGCTGGGATCAAAGCTGTGCGCTGTGCGGCGCCACCGATAGCTATCTCGATGAAGTGATCACCGACGATCGTGGCGGACGCATGTTCGTCTGCTCCGACACTGACCATTGTTCGGAGCGTCGTGCCGCAAGCGATGAGGCGGAAGGTGACGGGATCCGGCGACCGGTCGAAGAGGAGGCTGCGGAATGAACGCGGCCCTGGCGATCGCACCGGCGTCACCGTTGCTCGAAGTGCGCGGAGTCGGTCATTTCTATGGGAATCGGCTGGGGTGCCAGGAGGTGTCCTTCGATCTTTACCCCGGCGAGGTTCTGGGGATCGTCGGCGAATCCGGATCGGGCAAGACGACTCTGTTGTCTTGTCTGGCCGGGCGCCTGGACTTTGCCGAGGGACGCATCCGCTACGACAGCCGTAGCGACGGACTGGTCGATCTTGCCACCTTGTCGGAGGCAAAACGCCGGGTGTTGATGCGAACCGAGTGGGGGATCGTCCATCAGAATCCCCGGGACGGTTTGCGTATGGGGGTTTCGGCCGGGGCCAATATCGGCGAACGGCTGATGGCGGTCGGCCAGCGTCATTTCGGCAAGATCCGCGCGGCGGCGGGCGACTGGCTGGCCCAGGTGGAAATCGCCGCCGACCGGATGGACGATCTGCCCATGTCCTTTTCCGGCGGCATGCAGCAGCGGCTGCAGATCGCCCGCAATCTGGTGACCGGCCCGCGTCTGGTCTTCATGGACGAGCCGACCGGCGGTCTCGACGTCAGCGTGCAGGCACGTCTTCTCGACCTCTTGCGGCGTCTTGTCGCCGACATGAGCCTGTCGGTGATCCTGGTCACGCATGATCTGGCCGTCGCCCGCCTGCTGGCCCATCGGTTGATGGTGATGAAAGGGGGGCATGTGGTGGAAAGCGGACTGACCGACCAGGTGCTGGACGACCCTCATCATCCCTACACGCAACTTCTCGTTTCCTCGATGCTCCAGGTGTGACGTGGACAGATGTGACATGGATCAGTCTTTCGTTCTGCAGGTTCGGGATCTCAGCAAGGATTTCACCGTGCATACGCAAGGCGGCGTGAAAATCGCCGTGTTCGCAGGACTCGATCTCGACCTCGAGGCGGGCCGATGCGTGGCGCTGCATGGCCCGTCGGGCTGCGGCAAATCGACGTTGCTGCGGTCGCTTTATGCCAACTACAAGCCGGATGCCGGGCAAATCCTTATTCGGCACGGCGAGGCGGTGGTCGACATGGTGTCGGCCGAGCCCCGGATCGTCCTTGCCGTACGGCGTTATACGCTGGGCTATGTCAGCCAGTTCCTGCGGGTCATTCCGCGGGTGCCGGCGATCGATGTCGTGGCCGAGCCGGCGATTCTGGCTGGTATTCCCCTGGCTCTGGCCCGGGAAAAAGCGGCAAGCCTGCTGGAGCGTCTCAATGTCTCGCGGCGCCTTTGGGATTTGGCGCCGGCCACCTTCTCGGGCGGCGAACAGCAACGGGTGAACGTGGCGCGCGGTTTCATAGTCGATTATCCAGTGCTGCTGCTCGACGAGCCGACCGCGTCGCTCGATGCCGGGAACCGGGAAACCGTCGTCCAGTTGATGGAGGAGGCGAAAGCCAGGGGAGCCGGGCTGGTCGGCATCTTCCACGACAAGGAAATCCGCGATCGGATCGCCGATCGCCTGTTCGATCTGCCGCGCTTGCAAAGCGCCGCCTGAAAGGGACCGTCATGTGCGATGAGATGATTCTCACCAACGCCCGCGTCGTTTGCCGCGATCGCATCATCGGAGAGGGAACGGTGGTCGTCCGCGACGGAACGATCGCCGATGTCGACGAGGGGCGGAGTCAACTGGCGTCGGCCATCGATTTGGACGGCGACTATCTGCTGCCCGGTCTGGTCGAAATGCACACCGATAACATCGAAAAACACTTCATGCCGCGTCCCGGCGTTTTGTGGCCATCGTCGCTGGCGGCGGTGCTGAGCCATGACCTGCAGGTGGCGGGCGCCGGCATCACCACCGTTCTCGACGCCATTGCACTTGGCGAAAGCAAGGACAAGGCGGAACGCCGGGCGATTCTCAAGCTGTCGATACCGGCGATCACCCAGGCGCGGGCCGACAAGCTGACAAAAGCCGATCACTTCCTGCATCTGCGTTGCGAAGTCGCGCATCCCGATCTGATGGATATGTTCGCGCCCTATGTTGACAATCCGCTGGTCAAGCTCATTTCGGTGATGGACCACACGCCCGGCCAGCGCCAATGGTGGGATCTTGGAAAATACGTCCAGTACAACAAGGGCGAACATTGGTCCGAGGCCGAGTTGGCCGAACGGGTCAGGCATCTGCGGGAATTGCAGGATGAACATGCGCCCCGTCATCGCCGCGCCATCGCCATCGCCTGCCGGGAACGGGGCATTCCGTTAGCCAGCCACGACGACGCCACGGAAGATCATATCCGCGAAAGCATCGACGACGGCGCCAGCATTGCGGAATTTCCGCTGACGCTCGACGCCGCCGATCTGGCCCGCCGGAACGGCATGAAAACCATCATGGGGGCGCCCAATATCGTGCGTGGCCAGTCCCATTCCGGCAATATGTCGGCGCTCGACTGCGCCGCCGCCGGCCAGCTGGACGGCTTGTCATCCGACTATGTGCCGGCCTCTCTGATGTTCGCCGCGTTCCTCCTGGCCGAAAAGATCGCCTTGCCGCTGACCGAGGCGGTGGCCACCGTTTCGGACAATATCGCCCGGATGGTCGGCCTTGCCGATCGCGGGCGGATCGAAGCCGGCCTCCGGGCGGATCTGGTCTGGGTGATGGACCGCCAGCACTGCCCGGTGATCCGCCAAGTCTGGTCAGCCGGCGAAAGAGTGATCTGATGCCGGTGCAGGGGCCAAGGGAGGAGACACCGTGACCGCCTATCGATATGCCGTTTACGCCGTTCCCGACGTCGATCATCCGCTTTGGCGGATGGCGGCCGCTTGGATCGGCCGCGACGTCGGAGATGACCGCAATATCGCGCAGATGGCCTTGCCCACGCTGACCGCCGACCGCTTTTTCGCACTGACGACGGAGGCCCGGCGCTACGGGTTCCATGGCACCTTGAAGGCCCCCTTTCGCTTAGCCGATGGTCTTTCGGAAGGCGAGCTATTGCATGCCGTCCGACGTTTCGCGGCGAGGAGGCCGCCGCTCGCGGTGCGGCTTGCGGCCGACGACGGCCTGGGATTCCTGGCGTTGCGTCCTGTCGGCGATATTCAAGCTTTGCATCAATTGGCCGACGACTGTGTAAGGGAGTTCGACCGCCTCCGCGCACCTCTGACGCTGCCCGAGGTCCAGCGGCGCCTTGGCAAGGGATTGAGCGATCGGCAGCACGCGCTCCTGCTACAGTGGGGCTATCCTTATGTTCTGGACGAGTTTCGCTTCCATATGACGCTGGCCGATCGCTGTGACCGTGAAGACGAGCGGGACCTGTTGCTAAGCACCGCGAAGCTCTGTTTCAGCGAGATCCTGAACAATCCGATCCCATTGCAGATCGCCTTGTTCGCCGAACTCCGCCCCGGTTCGGCTTTCCAGCTGATCGAGGCGGACGTTCGTTCAGCGTCGGTGCTCGGATCAAATTGATCGTTGCAAGACGGTTGGCCTTCAATCGACGGTGAGCACGATCTTGCCTTGAATGTGCCCTTGAGCCGCCCGCTCGCGCGCTTTTCAGGCCGACGGCGTGCGGTCCTGCGGGGTCAGGCATCCAAGAGAGATCAGGGCTTTCCACAACCCGTCGGCGCCGCGAAAGTGATGTGTCTGGAAGCCGAGATCCCGGGCCGCGTCGATGTTCGCCTCAAGGTCATCTATGAAAAGGCATTCGGCTTCGCGCAGATGGAACGTCGACAGCAGATAATGATAAATCGCCGGATCCGGTTTCAGCAGGCCGATCTCGCCTGAAACGACCCGTCCGTTGAACAACGAGGGAAAGTCGTACCGTTCCTCGACCAGGGGAAATGTCTCGGCGGAACAATTGCTCAGCAGGTAAAGCGGCATGCCTTTGCGCTTGAGAGCCCGCGCGGCATCGACCGTTCCCTCGATCAGCCCGCCGATCATCTCTGGCCAGCGCTCGATGAAAAGCGCCGCCATCGCGGCGTAGCGCGGATAATTTTCGGCGATTTCGGCTATTCCGTCGCGGAAGAGCCGTCCGCCGTCCTGGCGCAGATTCCATTCTGGCGAGCAAACCTGGGTCAGGAAGAAGTCCAGTTCTCCTGGATCATCGAACAGCTTTTGGAACAGATAGCGGGGATTCCAGTCAAGAAAAACGCCACCCATGTCAAAGACCACGGCCTTCACGCCCATGGCGCGCTTCCTTTCAAGTCAAGATACCAGCCGACGCCCGCCAGTATGCCTCGCGGTCGGACAGAATTCCTTTATCTTTTTCTATTGAAGTCCAGCGACGCCGATTACACGCGGACGCGGCGGAACCCACGCGATTCGATGACAACCGACTGCCGAAGCGGCAGTTCGATGGTTGGACGGTGCAGGGATCGGAAGAATGCTGCGATAATTTCCGGCATCTGATACGTGATATTGTTTATGTCAGGGCAAACCATCCATGAATACATGACCCCGGTAATCATGCTGTATGTCGATAGCGCGGCAATCTCGGGGGTTATGTTGTCCTGAAGGATATTCTTATCTCTGGCTTCTGAAAATATCCCCGTCATTTTCAAGATAATAAGCTTTGACCATTCTTGGATGCGTTCCGCAGCATCTTCGAATTCTTCGACGTATTCGCATTTACGGAAAAGAATTTCGACGACCCGGCGTCTGCGGTCATCGGTGGCCACCTGCAGAAGCGAGCGAATCCAGAAGTCGCGCAGCGAAACGATGGGGTCCGGCTGGCCGAGCGTTTCGCTCTGCATGTTCTCAAGCGGCAACGCCACCCGAATATGCATGGCGTGAAACAGGTCGATCTTGTTCTTGAAGTGCCAATATATCGCGCCCCGTGTCACCCCGGCATGAGACGCAATATCATTTAGCGACGTATTCGAGACGCCTTTTTCATAAAAAAGAATCTCTGCCGCATCAATGATTTGCGTGCGAGTTTTCTGAGCGTCTAGTTTGGTTCTTCTTGCCATATGCATGATCTAGTTTATTTCGTACAGCATACGGGGATGTGGTGTTTCAGTTCAATTTCTTTTGTGTTTCAATTTATTGAAATTTCCAGCGGTCACGAGGCAAAGTGGCTCAAACCCTCGGGCGAACGGGCGTGGTTTCAAGTTCTCTCTTGATGTCGCCAATCGTCACGAGAAGCCGCTGATAGTCGTTTCGATCCAGCGCCCCGATGCATCCGATCCGGAACGTATTGGCATGGCTCAATTTTCCGGGATAAATCAGGAATCCGCGGGTGGCCAGCATGTCGTAGAAGGACGCGAAATCGAACCAGGCGGCATCGGGTTGCCAGAAGGTTGCGATAATCGGCGCCTGAACCGCCGGCGAGAGATAAAGCCGAAAGCCCATCGCGGCCATTCCGGCGGCCAGGGTATCGAAATTATCCTGATAGCGGCGCAGGCGCGCCGATGGCCCGCCTTCGTTTTCAAGAGTCCGGAGTGCTTCGACCAGCGCTGCGACGACCTGCACGGGTGGCGTGAAACGCCATTGTCCATTGGCCTCGAAACCGCGGCATTGTTCATGGAGGTCGAGACTGAGCGACGCGTTGTTGCCGCGGGCGGCCTCAAGGGCTTTCTTTTCGATCAGGGCAAAGCCCAGGCCGGGCACGCCTTCCAGGCATTTGTTGCTCGACGCCATGACGGCGGCAATGGCCGTCTGACGCAGATTGATCGGCAGCGCGCCGAAGCTGCTCATGGCATCGACCAGAAGCGCCCGTTTGCGGTGAGTGGTCACGGCCGCCAGGGCTTCGAGGGGATTGAGCAATCCGGTCGTCGTTTCGCAATGGACGACGGCCACATGGGTAATGGCCGGGTCGTCGGCCAGCGCGTGATCGACCCGCGCGGGATCGATTGCCTGATCCTCCGGCCAGCGCAGCAGCGTTACACATCGCTTCAGACGTTGAGCGATGGTCAGCATGCGTTCGCCATAGGCGCCGTTGATCAAGACAAGCAGCTTGTCGGTCGGGCCGATCAGCGTGCCGATGGTCGCCTCGACGATGAAGGTTCCGCTGCCTTGCAGGGGGACGGCCGCGTGGCTGTCCTCGCCCTGCGCCACGGCCAGCAGTCGCTGGCGCATTTCGGCGGTCAGGGCGATGAAGGCTTTGTCGCGCGAGCCCCAGTCGCGCAGCATGGTTCGGCGGATCTCCGGCCGGGTGGTCAGTGGTCCGGGGGTCAACAGAATGGGGGAGTCGCTGCGAGAATCGTTGTTCATGGCGCGGTCCCCGGTTCTGTGGCGACTCCGTGGCTTTGCCGGGCAATGAGGCGGCGGAGCCGCCAGCCGGTCAGAATCGCCATCAATGTGGCGCCGATCGCAGCGCCAACCAGGATCGGTCCCAGCCAGTTCATCCAGGCCAGCGGCGCGAACAGATAAAGCAGGTCATCAAGGTCGAATCCAAAGGCGCCGGTATAGGCTTTGACGGCGCATCCTTGCCGTTGCTCCAACGCTTCCGACCAGTAGCCGCAGAAGAACAACGAAACGCCGGCGATCAATCCCAAGGGGATCGCCCAGTCTCCCAGCGCCGAAAGGCGCAGGCCGACGCCGATGGCGACGAAAAATGCCGGATTGACGATATTGTCGACCAGGCAATCCCAGTTCCGCCCCTCAGGTGTCGCCATATTGCCGATGCGGGCCAGTTCGCCGTCGGCGCGGTCGAGAAAGGCCGACAGGAGCCACAGCCAACCGCCCCACCAGGTCCACTCCGGCGTTCCCGGCAGCAGGGCCGCCACCGCCATCAGGCCGGTGACCAACCGCGCGGTGGTGATGTGGTTGGGAGTGATACCGGTTCCCACCAACGGCCGGACCAAGGGACGGGCCAGCCGGTGAGTCCAGGAGCCTCCTGTCATGGTGTTTTCTCCGAAAATGCGTCCCGCGCGGGCTCCGGATCGCTCCGGCCGCGCTTTTCCATCCATTGCCAGGCCAGCAACCCAGGAAGTCCCAGGGCGAGTTCGCGGACCCGTTTCAACAGCGATAATTCGATAGCGGCGTTCGGGCTCATGCCCAGCAGTCCGCAGACCAGAACCAGACCACCCTCCTGGATGCCCAGGGCTCCCGGTACGGCAAATCCGAGCGACCGGAAGGCCTGGCCCAGGCTTTCGATGATCAGTGCTTCGCGCCAGCCGACCGGATGGCCAAGGACCAGAAGGGCCGCCCATACTTCCAGGCCGCCCAGCAACCAGGACATGACGTGATTGGCTGTCCCGAAAACCAGTCGCCTGGGCGAGCGATAAAGCGAGAGGATCGCCTGATGCAGACCGGCGATGTCCTCCAATCCCTTCCAATGCTGTCTTTCGGACAGCTTCAGCAGTCCTCTTTCCAGCAGGCGCAGCAGGCCCCAACGTTGCGCCAGCACGAAGGCCGCCAAGATCGCCAGAGCGATCACCACGCCGTGCAGGATCCATTGGGTGATTTGCGGGTCTTGTGGGCCGACGAGCAGCAGCCCGAGACCGAACAGCGTGAAGATCACCTGGCTCAGCATTTCCAAGGTGAGATCGACGGTGACGCTGGCTCCGGCGGCACTCAGCGGGATTCCCCGCAAGCCCATCAGGCGGGCGGCGACGAATTCCCCACCGATCTGCGCGACGGGTAGCAGGGCGTTGACGCCCTCGCGGATCAATCTGAGGCCGACGAAGGCCGGCAATCCGGGAACGCCGTCGGCCGGCACCACCTGACGCCAAGCCTGGCTGGAAAAGATCATCTGCGGGACATGCAGGGCGATGACGAAAAGGATGCCCCAACCGGCCATCAGGATCGCCTGCCCGATTTCCGCAAAACCGTTCATCGCTATCAGACCGAGGGCGATGGCCAAACCGACCAGGGTGCTGATGATCGCTGAGAGTTTCATCGGGCGAGAAATGCTTTGAAACGTCTGGCGACGTCGACTGGCGCGACCGTCGGGCGGCCCAAGGTGGCGAGCGATCCCGGAGCGATGCGGACATGAATCATGGCTGGCCTGGCATGGTTGGCGACATCGCGAAGCGCATCGTCGAAGTCATCGAGCGTTTGGCAGGACGTCGCATATTGATAGCCACAGGCCAGAGCCACCGCGGCGAAATCCACCGAAGCCGAGACGGTCGCCTGTCCGCCGGTCGAATCGTGGACGCCGTTGTCGAGCAGGATGTGGATGAGATTGGCCGGGCGGTTGGCGCCGATGGTGGCGAGATTGCCCATCTTCATCAAGGCCGCGCCGTCGCCGTCGAGGACGACAACGGTCTTTGCCGTGTTGAGGGCGACACCGAGGCCCATGGCACTGGCGCCGCCCATCGAACCAACCTGATAGAGGTGCTGCGGCCGATCGGCCAGAGTGAACAGCTCGCGGCCGCATTTCCCCGTCGTGGCGATGACCGCAGTCTCGTCGTCGGTGGCGGCCAGGAAACGTTCAAGAACCGCGACGCGGGTCGGAAGAGACGCGCCTGAGGCGGTTCTCTCGACATGCCGGCCGGTGATGCGTGGCAAAGGCGTGTCCGGTTTCAGCTCTTCCGTCTGGACGCTGCCCTTCTCCATGACGAGGGCGAAGGGCAGGGACCGCTCGTGCAGGCTGACGTTGGCGGCGGCCAGGGTGGGGGCCAGGGTCTCCGTCGTCGTCGGGAAACGGGCCTGCGGGACGCCGATCAGTTTCAGCAGGTCCTGGGTGATGGTTCCCATGACCTGATGCTGCGGTTCGTCGGGGATGCCCGGTTGGCCCCGCCAAGTGGTGATCAGCAGGGATGGGATGAAAAATGGCGCATTGAGCGAGGTCAGCGGATTGACTGCGTTTCCCAGGCCGGAGTTCTGGCACATGACGACTGTTTGCCGCCCGGCCAACCAGGCGCCGGCGGCAATCGCCACAGCCTCGCCCTCGCTGGTGGCGCCGACATACTTCAGAACGCGATCGTTCAGCACGCCATTGATCAAGGGAGTGAGAAAGCTGCAGGGAACGCCTGTGTAGAAGTCGAAGCCCTGCCGTCCAGCCTCGGCGATGAATTCGCTGGCAGTGATCATGGAACGAACCTCACGTGAAATTCAGGGCGTCGCCCAAATCGGGAAGAGTGTCGACGTCAAGCCAATGGCCAAGAACATAATAGACACAGACGGGGTGTTTTGCCGCCAAACGCGTCAAAAGCAGCGGCATGTCGGCATGGTCCAGCAAATTCTCGGACTCGAGCGCCGCCATCTCCTCGGCCAGCCAAGTCGCTCCCAGCGCCGAAAACCGGGCGAGTCCGATCCATTCTCCGACCCTGCTTTCGGCCGTCAGATCGGCCGATATCTCTTTCAGGTGAACCGGTTGGTCGTCCAGGTAGTCTCCGGAGAAGGGGCGGTCGGCACTTACCTGGTCGCGGGGATATCCGGGAGCCTTCAGGACGGCGTTCATGGCGTCGACAGCCAGGACGATGTCGCCCTTGGCCGTCAAGAGACCGTCGAGGATGTGGTCGCGGAACAACACGTCGCCATAAACCACGACGGTTTCTCCGGCGATTTGATTGCGGGCGCAGTTTAGCGAATAGACCTCGCCGGTATCCTGATAGCGGTCATTGTCGATGGTCTGGATGCCGGCCAGTCTTACCGCTTCCTTGCGGTATCCGCGAACGACGGCGATTTCACGGATGCCTGAATGCGACAGCGTGTCGACCAGACGTCGCAGCAGTGATTGTCCACGGATATCGACCATGCATTTCGGCCGGTCGACGGTCAACTCGCCCAGCGCGCCGCCGGCTGCCGCCAAAACGATGGCCTTGGCGGTTGCCCGATCCGGCAGATAGCGTTTTTCGGCGGCGGCCAGTTCGGCGTTGCCGACCAGATGGAAGATATCCTTGACGGTGGCCACCCGCTCTTCAGTGCCGTCGAGCGACTGGCTGTCATGGATGCGCCGGCTGGTTTCCCGCATGGCGGTGATCGCGGAGCGCAAATTATGGTTGGCCCAGATGACCGTCGAGATTCCCGCCTTGCGGTAAGCCTCGGTCGGTGTCTGGTAATACATGGTGGGTACGATTACCAGCGGACAGCGTCCCTGCCAGCGTTCGGTAAAGGTAAGAATTTCGTCGGCGTCCGCCCGTTTCGAGTGGATCAGGATCGCGTCGGCGCCGGCCGCGTGGTAGGCCTCGGCGCGGTGCAGCGCCTCGTCCATGCCATGACCGGAAATCAGCGCCTCGACACGGGCCACCAGGACGAATTCATCGTCGGTCTGGCTATCCTTGCCGGCTTTGATGCGTCCGCAAAACTCATCGATGTCGGCCAGCGGCTGGCGCTCGCCGATGAATGAATTGGTTTTGGGGAAAAGCTTGTCTTCGATGCAGACGCCGGCAATCTGCCGTTCCCCCAGCTTGCGAACCAGTCGCCTTACATTGTTGAAGTTGCCATAGCCGGTGTCGCCATCGACCAGCATCGGCAGACTCGTGGAATCGGTCATGAATTCCAGGACGTCCAGGACTTGAGTCCACGATGCCTCGTTGCTGTCGCGCAGTCCAAGGCTGGCCGATATGGTCAATCCGGAGGCCCACAGACCCCGGAACCCGGCTTCCTCGACGATTCTGGCCGAGAGACCGTTGTGCGCCTCCATCAGGAACGAAAGTTCTGTGGAAAATATTTCGCGGCGAAGTGCCGAGAATTTCGTGGATCCAGTCTGTTTTATTCTTGAATATCCGCTCACGAAACGTTCCGGCCTAAAAATTGAGGGAAGATGACGGGGGTGTCGATCGTGGTCCGTGAGCGATTACCAAGCCCGCAAGAGCGACGAGCAATCGGGAACCGCTTCCCCAAGAGACGGGACCACACCAACATACATGCATGTATGTTTATAATTTGACGGGTCTTCCGTCAATGCGTACATCTTGATCTGATGTTTTGTCCCCGACGCCTTGGAATCCAAGTGTCCGGGGGAATCCTGAGTGCCTGGGACGGAAGTAACCGTTCCAGGCACTTAAAGCCCGAGCGGCGTCTGAGCCCGCCGAAAGCGGAGCGGAGGCGTCATATGAACAGCGCGGTTGGGAGTGCGAGGAATTTTGTCTGAGGTTGGATCAGGGACTGTGACTGCCATTCTGCTGGTTGCGGGCGTCGGCCGGCGTCTCGGAGGGCAAAACCATCCACCCAAGGTGTTGATGGAATTCGATGGGAAGACCCTGCTGGAGCGTCATATCCGGGCGTTACGGGCCAATGGCGTCGATGACATCGTTCTGACCGTCGGCTATGCCGAGGAGCAGATCCGGCGCGAGGTGGCCAGGTTGGGTGAGGGCGATCATGTCCACTTCGTCACCAATTCGCGCTACCGCGAGGGAAGCCTGGTTTCGCTTTGGGTGCAAAGCGACATCCTTCGCGCCGGTTCCTCCGTTCTGCTGATGGACGGCGATGTGCTCTACGGCGACGCCATGATCGCCCGCCTGTTGTCCGCCGAAGCGGAAAATGTGCTGCTGGTCGATCGTGCGATCGAACCGGGCGATGAACCGGTCAAGATTTGCTTCCGGGACGGCGTGATCGTCGATTTTCGCAAAAAGCCCGAGCATGCCCACGATTGGTACGGCGAATCCGTCGGATTTTTCCGTTTCTCTCCGGCGATGGCGGCAATTCTGGCAGATGGTTGCGCCGGCTATGTCGAGCGCGGGCAGACGGGCGTGGAGTACGAGGAAGCGATCCGCGATGCCATCTTGCAGTCGCCGGAGCGTTTTGCCGCCGTCGACATTAGCGGCCTGCCTTGGACCGAGATCGACTTCGAGGCCGATGTCCTGCGGGCCCGCAATGTCATCTTGCCGCAATTGAGGGATGGTTCCCGCATTTCGCGTTCGGCTTGACCTGGGGGTGAGCCCATCTCGAGCCGAAAGACGAAAGTCGCCGCCAAGACTGAAAGACTATTCGGGACTGATGGGCACGCGGTCGATACGGATGCCATAGAGCTGCGATGCGTCGCGGTTGAACGGCTGATCGTAGCAACTGACCTGGGCGATGCTTTTGTAGCAATAGGTGGTGCGGATATACACCGGTTTGGCGTCCGGCGGTTCCAGGCAGTAATGATCGCCCTTCGAGGCGCGGACGGTCGAGCAATCCATGCCGGTCAGCATGGAAATCAAATGGTCGTCAATGGTCTTTTGCGTGTTGATGAGACTGGCGGCGTCGAGCATGACGAACGTCGTCGCCGGCGGAATGTTAGGACGCAATGCCCTTGTCGTCCCGTTCCAGCCTTCGCAGCCGGGCAGGGCAAGAATCAGCGCTAGACAAATCAGAAGACGCCCCATGTCGGACCACCGAAAACGGACAACAAACAGCAATTTATCTTTTATACACCCCTCTCGGTTAAAAGAGAGTCAACGCCGGCGTAAGGCGGCCGGTCGGAAATCTTCGCTGCCGATCAACGAGTTGATGGCTCGCCGGCGGGCAAAGAAATCAAATGAATCGCGCGAAGCTGTCGATCTGGTGCAAGCCGCATTTGCCTTGGCGTCAAGCCGGCGCTATGTTGGCCGCCGTTCCAAGGCAAGGAGAGAGTGAACGGTGAGCGCCAGCGATAAGGACAGCGCAGGTGATCTCCTGATTCAGGAGGTCGATGAGGAACTTCGCCGCGAACAATATCAGAAGCTCTGGAAACGCCACGGCAATGTGATAGTTGCGGCTGTCGTCGCAGTTGTTGCCGTCGTTGCCGGCTATCAGGGCTGGCAGGAATGGCAGAGCCGCGCGCGCCAAAAGGAAGCTGCGGCGTTCACCGCGGCGGAAGACCTGCTGACCCAGGGAAAAACCCAGGAAGCCGCAGATGCCTTGGGCAGGCTTGCTGCCGACGGCCGTACCGGCTTCGTGATCGCTTCGGCCATGCGCCGGGCGGAGTTGCAGATTTCTCAGGGCGATACCGCCGCCGCCGCCGCGACCTACGATCAGATTGCCGGATCATCGGCTTCGGCGTTTTACCGAGACCTCGCCGTCTTGAAGTTGGCGTTGCTGACCCTTGACAGTGCCGACCCGGCCAAGCTTGAGGGGCGGATCGCGCCAATTTCGCAGATTGCCAATCCTTGGCATTCCTCGGCGATCGAGATTTTGGCGTTGCTGTCGCAAAAGAAGGGCGACGTCCAACATGCCGTCGAGCTTTACAAGCAGCTTGCCGATGATTTGCTGGCGCCCGCCGGAATTCGTGCCCGCGCCGTCGAAATGCTTGCCGTCTTAGCGCCCGCCGCCGATAAGGCCAAGGGCTGATGGGGATCCACAAGATGCGTCGTTTTGCCCTCCTCCTCGCTTCCTGCGGGTTTCTTGCTGCATGCGGTGGCGACACCTGGTTGGGTGATACTCCCGCTCCGCCGCTTCCGGGCAAGCGGATCAGTATTTTGTCGCAATCGAAGACACTGGAAGCCGATGCCGGAAGCAAGGGCGCCATCGTCCTGCCGGCACCCGAGGCGGTTGCCGATTGGCCGCAGGCCGGCGGTTATCCGCCGCATGCCATGCATCATCTGGCCTTGGAGTCCAGCAGCCTTCATCGGGTCTGGGACGCCAATATCGGCGCCGGAGCGAGCAAACGGCACGCTTTCGTGAGCCAGCCGGTGGTCTCCGGCGGCAAGGTCTTCGCCATGGACTCCGAATCCGTGGTGTCATCGTTCGCGTTGAAGGACGGACGGCGACTGTGGAAAACGGACCTGGCACCCGAGGACTCGGGTGACGGCAGCTATGGCGGCGGTATCTCCTTCGACGAGGGCAAGCTTTACGTCACCACGCAATTCGCCGAATTGGTGACCCTTGACGCGGCGACAGGCAAGGTCTTGTGGCGCCGCTCCCTGCCGGCCCCGGTGCGCGGCGCGCCGACGGTGCGAAGCGGCCGGGTTTTGGTGATCACCGTCGACAATGCGACGCTTGCCCTGTCGACCGAGGACGGGCACGAACTGTGGCATCACAACGGCATCAGCGAGATGGCTTCGATGCTGGGTGGCACCAGTCCTGCGGTTGACGGCAATACGGTTATCGCTCCCTATAGCTCGGGCGAATTGTTCTCGTTGCGCATCGAGAACGGCACGGTTCAGTGGAGCGAAGTCATTTCGAGCCTGAAACGTACCGATCAGGTGGCGACGCTGACCGACATCCGGGGTTTGCCGGTGGTCGACCGCGGTCGCGTATTCGCCGCCGGCAACAGCGACATTTTCGCCGCCATCGATCTGCGGACCGGTCGGCGGATCTGGGACCGGGAAGTCGGCTCGATTCAGACACCCTGGGTCGCCGGCGATTATGTCTATCTGGTCACCAATGGTCCAAGCGTTGCCTGCTTCGAGGCTCAGACGGGACAGGTTCGTTGGGTGAAGCCCCTGCAGCCCTGGGACGACATGGAAGACAAAACCGGGCGGCTGGTCTGGACCGGCCCCGTGCTGGCGTCCGACCGGCTGATCGTCGTGTCCTCGGCGGGTGAGGCTCTGTCGCTTTCACCCTATACCGGCGAGATTCTCGGTCGCGAGGAGCTTCCCGACGGCGTGACGATCGCACCGATCGTCGCTGGCGAGACCGTGCTGTTTGTCACGACGGAAGGCGATCTGGTCGCCTACCGGTAGGATGTTCCAGGTCCCGGTTCGCATCGACGCTCACGAGTGACGATGCGAACCGGGCGGCAGACGTTCTTGCCGCGCATCAGACCCGTCCGGCCTCTTCTCAAGGAGAAAGGCCGGACGGGCTAATCTATTTGAACAAGTCAGTGCGGAGATCGAACACCTCATGGGGTTCAAAGTTGCCATCGTCGGGCGTCCCAATGTGGGCAAGTCCACCCTGTTCAACCGGTTGATTGGCCGCCGCGTGGCGATCGTCCATGACCGGCCAGGCGTGACGCGCGACCGCCGTGAGGGAAAAGGCGGCATTTCCGACATGACCTTCACCCTGATCGATACGGCCGGCCTCGAAGACGCCAATGACGATTCGATCGAAGGGCGGATGCGCGCGCAGACCGAGCACGCAATCACTGAAGCCGATGTCGTGCTGTTTCTTATCGACGCCCGGGCCGGCGTGACGCCGCTCGACGCCTTCTTTGCCGACCACCTAAGGAAAAGCCCGACGCCTGTCATTCTGGTGGCCAACAAATGCGAGGGCAAGGCCGGCGCTCCCGGTCTTTATGAATCCTACGGTCTGGGACTGGGCGATCCGGTGCCCTTTTCGGCCGAACATGGCGAAGGCCTTGATGGCCTCTACGAGGCGTTGCTGCCTCACGCCAAGCGGCACGACGGCCTCGATGTCATCGAAGACGACCCTGAGGTCGATCCCTGGGCGGCACCGGCCGAGGACGAGATCGAAGACGGCGACGTCCGAGCCGCCGCCGAACAGGCGGAAGCGCAGCGGCCGCTGCAGATGGCGGTGGTCGGGCGTCCCAACGTCGGAAAATCGACGATCGTCAATCGGCTGCTGGGCGAAGACCGCATGCTGACCGGACCCGAGGCCGGTTTGACCCGCGATGCCATCGCCAGCGAATGGGAATTCCGCGGGCGGACCATCCGGCTGGTCGACACGGCCGGACTGCGGCGGCGCGCAAATGTCTCGGATTCGGTCGAGAAGCTGTCGACCTCGAACACCATCGAAGCGATTCGCATGGCGCAGGTCGTCGTTCTCGTCATGGACGCCAACGCCATTCTCGATAAGCAGGATTTGACCATCGCCCGGCTGGTGATCGACGAGGGCCGGGCCCTGGTGATCGCCGTCAACAAATGGGACGTCGTCGAGAATCGCGCCGAGGCGCAGCAACGCTTGTCCGATCGTCTGGCGACATCGCTTCCGCAGGTGCGCGGCGTACCGACGGTAACCATGTCGGCGCTGGCCGGCCGCGGGCTCGATCAGCTGATGAACGCGGTGGTCGACATTTATGATATGTGGAACCGCCGCGTCCCAACCGCCCAGCTCAATCGCTGGCTGGCAGAAATGACCGAACGCCACCCACCGCCGGCAGTGATGGGCGGACGGCGTATCCGTCTGCGCTACATGACGCAGGTGCGGACGCGGCCGCCGACATTCGCCGTCTTCACCCAAAGGGCCGACGAGCTTCCAGAATCTTACAGCCGTTATCTGGTCAACGGTCTGCGCGAGAGCTTTGGTCTGGTGGGCGTGCCGATTCGTTTCGGTCTGCGCAAGCGGCGCAATCCCTACGCTGACGACTAGAGCGGCGTGCGTCAAATCTGACGCGCCTCGCTCCAGCGGCCATTGCGGCCGCGGCCAAGCGGGCGGATGCCCGCGCCCGGTGCCGTCATTCGACTAAGGCCTGTTGACATTCAGCGGAGAGCGATTTCGGAGGCGACGAGATGGATCATTGCCGCGAAGCTCTGGTCAGTCTTCTCGTAACGCGTTGCGATGCGGCGGAAAGATTTGATTTTGCAA
>JARLJB010000380.1 GCA_031291415.1 Telmatospirillum sp. | reverse complement strand
CCGGCGGGCGGTGTTTTTCGAGGACCCGCATGTGGCGCGGGAGCATGAGGCGGATATTCAGCTGCTCGAGCGGGCGACACGGTTCTCGGCGCTGGGGTGCCTTTGCATGTTGAATCCGGCGATGGCGAACCGGTGGGCGGATAATATGACGGGGGTGTTTGGGGACGGTGGCGGCGTGGGTTGAGGGGGCGGTTGATGGGGAGATGGTGGAACGGGGGCGAGGACGGCGGGGGAGAGAGTGGCGGGTTGCGCTTCGCTTTTTCGGCCTACGGCGGCTCTGAGAACCTTGACACCGCTGAACTGGCTACCATCTCATGCTCATCCGGCTCGTTCTAGCCGGAGTGTAGTGTTATGACTGTCAAGGCCAATAGCTAGGCTCGCCAGGAATTGTATCTTTAACATGGGTGCATGCCCTCCAGCAGCCGATGCTAGCCGCGCCACGGCGACGATCGCCGCGACCACAGCATAGCCGACAACGTCGGATCGTTGCGTAGACCAGAGCCGAGGCCTCGCCGAAGCTCGCTGACAACAGCCGGGGGTGAGAGAACCGGATACGCCCGGATCGCTCTCACCCCCTCTCGTTAGGAGGGGCTGGTGACAACGGACTGGCAACTTAAGCCCGGCGACCTGAAGAGGTATCCCCACTTCGACAAATACCTTCCGCCCGACAAGGCAGTTGCCGTCGCAACCGATCCGAAGCAAGTTGCTTGCAACCCGTTCTACCCCTTTCTTCGCTACACCAAGGGATGGCGCCCCTATCGACCGACGGATAAACCCGAAAAGAAGCGCCCCATCCGATACGCTTCGCGCCGCGACGCTTACATCTTTGCCCGATATCGTCACCTCCTGGCCGAGGCCTACGAAGCCGAACTCGTTCGGCGCGGCATCACCCAATGCCCCATCGCCTACCGAAAGATCCCAGTCAACGGCGAGGACGGGCCCGGTAAATGCAACATCAATTTCTCTAAAGATGCTTTCGATCGCATCCGCACACTCGCGCCATGCTCAGTCATAGCTCTCGACATTAGCAGCTATTTCGAAAATATAGATCACTCTCTACTTCATAAAATCTGGTGTGAGCTGCTTGGTGTTGCCGACCTCCCCCCCGACCATGCCGCTGTCTTTCGGGCGATAACCAAGTACGCAGTCGTGGACCGCGACAAACTCTATGAACGGCTTGGTATAATCGGCCCCAAGGTGAAAAATGGAAAATTAGTCAGAGGGTACCTGAAATCCTTCCGGGAAATCCCAATGCAACTCTGCACGCCGGCCATCTTCCGGGCCAAGGTGGCGGGTGGTGATCCGACCGTTCCGTCCATCATTGAAACCAACCATAAGCCCTTCGGGATTCCTCAGGGCGCCCCGATCTCCGATATCCTAGCAAACATCTACCTGATCGACTTTGACGTCCTCATGGACACGTATGCGCGCGGTCACGGCGGATGCTATTTCCGTTACTCTGACGACATTCTCTTGATCGTCCCTGGTGGCGCTGCGGACGGGCTCACGGCACGCGACCATGCGATGGCGGAGATCAGCAAATTCGGATCTGAGATCAAGATCAAGCCAGCGAAGACCTCGGTCCTTACCTACAAACCCGACGCTTACGGCCGTCTTGGTTACACTCTCGTGGATGGCAGCCAGGGGAAGAACGGGCTTGAGTATCTCGGGTTCCGGTTCGATGGCCAGCACGTCTATCTCCGTGATAGCACGCTATCCGGATTCTACCGGAAGATCACCTTGGCGTTACGCCACGAAGCCCGCGCGTTCGTGGCACGATATCCTGGCAAGACCATCGATTTTTTAACAGACAACTTCAATATCGAAGCCTTCATTGCGCGTTTTGGGCGCGTTGAGGATTTCGATCCCCAGACCAGTCATGGAGAATGGACTTTTTGGACATATGCACGACGGGCGGCGAGCGAGTTTGGCCTTATAGGGCAGCCCATTTATGGCCAGATCAGCAGGCATCGTGAGCTCATCTGGTGCCGCCTGCGTAAGGAACTCGAGGCCGCCCTGTCGTAAACGGCCCTCGCCGGTGGTCGTGAGGACCTTGCCAGCGACACTTCTGTGACCCGGCTAGGGTCACGGTGAAGAAATAGGTGCCGCCGGGAACGCGGTTGCGGTGGTAATCGGGCATGGGGGG
>JARLJB010000379.1 GCA_031291415.1 Telmatospirillum sp. | reverse complement strand
CGAAGGGGAACCCGCATTTTCCGGGTGGTGCGGGCGCCGACCGCAGGGCGGTAACTCGGCCGGACAAATGGGGGTTGCGGCGCTCCCGCGCGGGCGTAGTGTTCATCCCACCCAAGGCGGATTGGCCTGCCGGAAAGATCGCCCCAGGAGGTGCCCCTTGGACGATGGACGCCCGGAGCCGGTTTGATCCCCTCTTCATGCGCTGACTGGTGCTGTAATTGGCGGCGCGCCCCGCACCCTCACCTGTGCCGATCAAGGTTCGCCGACAGACCAGTGTCCGGAACAGAGAATGGCCGTTTCAGGCCTGCTGCCTCCACACGACAAGGCCTCTGGCCCAGCAACGATCCCCCACCCAAGCCGTGCGACAGCATCGTCACCTGATCAGCATTGCCTGCCACGAGGGGCGAGAAACCCCGACCCCATCGCGGACAAGGTGGACTGTGTTCAATGCAGCTTGCGGGTGCCCGGCCGGTTGGTGACGCTATCGGGATCAAGACAATCGAGCGCGTGTGTGATGTGTACCGCTGCCAGTACTTCCCGGGTTTGATCAAGCTGATCGCGGATGGACCCAAGCGCAGCAACAATTGCGGCCCTTTGGGGTACGGACAGGGCAGTGGCACGGTCAGTCATGCGATTTCCCTTTCGCGACACACGGGCAGAATACCGATCTGCAATTGAGGAACGATCAAGGGCAGACCCGGTTAAACACCGGATCGATCGCGAACCCGAAGGCTCTGGCGATGGTGACCGCCGTCAAAATGTCGTCCGGCGTAAGTTGGAAATTCGCGGCAAGGCCATCGAGAGTGTCATCGTCTTTGCCGATGACCGAATGGAGCACGCCGCCTGCAGCGGTCACCGCGATGGGCCATGCACCGGCGAGTGCAACCACGCCCTCCGACAAAATGATCAATGTATGGCCAGTCTCAATCGCCTCGTCAGTTTGGGACGCGTCGTAGGCGTTGCCGGACGTAGCGAAGCCGTGGATCCGCCGGGGGATGAATGCGAAGCGCTCTGAATCCGTCATCATGGGAAAATCGCCTCCGAAGGCATGAGAACAAACAAAATGGGCGGCCCGACGCGAAGCCGGACCGCCCAGAGGATCGAACAGGATTGGATGCGCGGATCAGGCGGCGGCAGCGAGCCCCGACTTGTTCGAGGCGAATGCCGAGCCAACGCCACCTTCACCCGGATCGAATGTGTCGTTCGCCGGGTCCTGCGCGCCGAGATCCCCAAAACCACGGGCCATCCGGCGGCGCGGCCGCGACCAGGCGACATTGAGCGAGCCGTCGTCCTGGCCAAACAGGGCAATCGACAGCGGCGCGTCAAAGCTGGGGTCGTCGATCTGGCCCTGGAGGAAGGTGCCCGCGCCGTTGTTGGCGGTCTTCTCCCACAGGCCGCCAATGGGCAGGAACTGCCCGCTGCGGCTCCGCACCATCACGTCGAACTTGGGTGCGGCGGGATTGCGCGATTCAACAGCCCGCAGGCCAATGTTGAGATCGAGTGAGGCGGTCTGGATCTTGCCGAGGAAAACGCCGGCAGCATTGGGCTTCAGTTGACCGATATTCATGGGACACATGCTCCTTGAAGGACGACACCCGCAACAGGCGGGATGCGCTATGGTTGATTGTCTTGGCCCCCGGCCTCGACACCTCGCTCCAACCACCTCAAGCTCTTCGCCGCGGCCGGAGCGCCGCGAGGCCGCTGCCGGCTTGTCGAATGGTTCGACTTAGCCGCCCCATGACCGTCACCACAACGCCGTGGACAGGAGTCTGCGTATGGTCGCTTTTCGCAAAAATGGGGGTGGTGGGCCCGGCAGGAGTCGCAGGCCACCGAAGGTAATCGGACCCAAAACCGAGCCTTTATGAGCGGCCAGCTCTAACCGTTGAGCTACGGGCCCCACCATGGTGCGGACGGCGGGACTCGAACCCGCACGAGCAAAGCTCAAGGGATTTTAAGTCCCTGGCGTCTACCATTCCGCCACGTCCGCAAACTGGCGCAGGCCAGTGCGTGAAGTGCCGCGTTCAGGCAAGCAATTTTCAGCAAGTTGGCCGCGAGACTATGTTAGCGCCGCCCTCTGGGCAGGACTGTAAAGCGCGGCGCGGAGCGCAGAAACATCGGCTCGGCCCGGTACCAGAACCCCGAATATGTCGGCGCTGGAGCCCCTTCGACATCGGCGAACTGAACCTCGAGATCGAGGAATATCCGCATGTCGAGCGAAAGTGCCGAAAACAGGAAGGGGGCAAAACTTGCCTCGTTGTCGATCGCGATGCCGATCTCCAGGCTATCCATGTCGTAGGCCAGCAGATAGGCCTTGGCGGACCGATAATAGTCGGTGTTCTGAACCACGCGGTCGGATGGCTGGTCGTTATAGTCCTCGACCAGATTGAGATAGTAGGTGACCGGCGAGGTGTTGGTCAGAATGTGCCAGCGAAGGCGGCCTCTGCTGTCATCGGGAAAAATGGCTTCGAGGGAGTCGGGATCATCGAGCGACACATATGTGCCGCTGACCGTCAGACCATCCTGATAACCGCATTCAATTTCATCCAATTCCAACCTGAACCACGGCATAAACAGCACTGCGCCCTCAAAACGAATTGCCCGCTATCTGGTCCATTCCTGCGGCGGCGTCCATTGCGCAGTCGGGCTCGCCACAATGCTGGCTGCTCCATTTCTAAGTGACGACTTCCATGTTGCGCACCGAGCCGTGGTAATATGGAGTGTGCAGTCCGCAGATATTTTCCGGCGACCAACGTAAGTGGCCACCCGAGAGGAACCGACCATCCTCCGGACCAACGGTAACTGGCCCATTGGCTTCGACGTCGTGAAAGGTGCCGTTGATCGGATCGAGGCTGGCAACCCAGCACTTCTCAAAAGTCACTGGCTTGCTCAAATCAAGCCCGATCAGATCAGGGATCGGCACGATGGCATAGAGACAGAAGAGGAATGAGGTTGAGCAGGCGTTGTCGATCAACTCGTTCAGTTGATCCCAGGTGACAATCGGCGCACGCCTGCGCCGCGCGCTGCGCTTCAGGTATTCGGTCGCCAAATGCTGGTTCTGCGAACGCTTGCGGAATTCCGTGACGGTGTAGCCGAGGTTGGACAACGCGAACTGCAGATTGCGCGTGACCGACAGGGCCAATGCTTCAGGCCAGGGCTTGCGCGAATGGATCAGGCTGTCGTCCAGCCACTGCTCGGTGCTGAAGCGGAACAGCAGTTCGCAGCGATCGTGGCTGGCGAACAGGTCGGCGACCCCGCTGTCATCGCGATCGGCAGCAGCATCTTCCCAGGCTGAGCGGATGGCGTCGCGCATTTCTCCATCGGCGTCGCCGATCCCAGCGGTATCGAGTTGGTCTCGAAGCGGTCGTGCGATCTCGTAGTACCATGTATCGCCGAATTTCGCGGGTGGAAATTCGGCTTCCATCGCGCATCCGACGTCCCGCCCCTCATAGTAGGCATCGATGATTTTGGCTGCCAAGCCATTGAGCTGCTTGAGCGACCAGCAGTCGCTGCGGTCGCGCCAGTAGCGGGTATGCGGCACTGCCTCGGCAAGCTTGGCAATCCAGTCGGCGCCGGCGTCGCTCGCGAGGAAGGCGTCGATATCCGCAAGATCAGCGTGCTCGGGAAAGGCGGGGATCAAGGGCATGGCAAGAAGCTCCTGTTGTCTCGCCAAGCCCCCCTCCCCCTCACCTTTGAGCACGCGAAGCTACGGCCAGGCACACGGCACAGCGGGGCCATGCGGACGCACCAGATCGGCCCAATCGCCAGCCTTCGCCGGGCATGGCTCGATGGACACGTCGATGCCCTGCGATTGCCGGATGGAGACGGCATGTTCCGCTTGAGTACTTCCCTCGTCATCGTTGTCAGGCAGCAGGGTGATCGAGGTTTCGCCCTCGGGCACATCGAAGCCTGCGAAGTTCCGGGCGCCGAAGCAGGTCCCGGCCGGACGGCCGGTAACCTGCCAATAGGCGCAGGCGCTTTCGAAGCCCTCAGCTATGGTCATGCCCGGTCCAGTTATCCGCGACGGCCATGTGCCGCCACGCGAGTTGCCCAGCATCATGCGCGCCGTTCGCCGGCCAGTGTCGCGATCGAGGAAAAGCCGCTGGATCGCGATCAGGTTGCCCCGCCGAAAGACCCCGACCAGCAGTGCCGGCAGGAACGCGAGGGCATGCCCCTTGCCCTTGGGGCAGCGCGCATGGAACCGGACATCGGGTGGCCGAAATCGAATGCCGCGCACATCAACGAGATAGCGCTCGCCGAGCGTCCCTTCGATGGGACAGGCCTCGTCCCAGATCCGCCGGAACGGCGTGCCGGGATCATTGGCCGGAACCGGCAGGTTCAGGGAGACGGGCACCCGCCCACCGAGCGTGCGCGCAATGGCCTGCATGACGTGCGCGCCGTCACAACCGGCGAAGCAGTGAACCAGGATCGATCGCTGACCCTGTCGGATCGAGAGGCTCGGTGTGCGATCGGCATGGGCCGGGCACCGGACCATGGCATAGCCACCCTGCCAGCGGCCGCCGAGCCGCTGGACGATGGCGAGCGTTTCCGCAGTGGGCTGGTAAGTCATGGCAGGGCGCCCTTTGCAAAGGTGAGGATCAATAGCCGCGACAGTGCCGGCACCCCGAACCGTCGCAGCAATCGGCGCGGGCCGCGATTTTGAGAACGGACCCGTCGCGGAACCTGGCTGTGACGCCGACGGTATATTCAGCCTCGCTGGCATCAGCATCGAGTTCGAAGGACCAGTCGCGCTCCAGCACATCCCAAACCTGGTAGATAGTGACCGCGTCACCGTCGTGATCAGGGAACGAATGCAGCGCGAGGTCGGCGATGGTAACTGCCGCACCGAACAATTCGGCACGGCGGTCGACCGCGAGCAGCGCGGCCATTGCCTAATAATCTTCCGGGAGGAGGATGGTCAAGACTCGGGTCGTGACCGACGCATCGGCCGGATCTTCCGAACCGTAGAGAAGCTCGCGGTCATAATAGATCCTATGTGCCGGTGGGCACGAGTTTGTGCCACCTTCCACGACCTCACGGCTCGAAGGAGGAACTTCACATGTCGGCGATGTACAATGTTCAGGATGTTTGCTGCGTTTCGCTGGAGCTGAGTAAGTCAACATGGGT
>JARLJB010000378.1 GCA_031291415.1 Telmatospirillum sp. | reverse complement strand
GACACCTCCGTCGTGAATCGACCAAAATGATCGAATCACAAAATCAGCCGATTGGGAATCAAGAGCGTTCTGTGCGGGGATGGCGGGCGAACGACGACGCCACCACATCGAGAGTCAGAGGCTAAGGCTTCTGGTATAAGGCTCGCTTGAACCGTCCCCACACAGTCAGCGCATTGACCCGAAAAATCGTAAGTCGTGGTGCTGGCCTGCGAAGCCGTGGAAAAGCCCAACAACGTGGCGGCGGCAACGGCAATGGCGATGTAACGCATCGGAGTCCTCTATTTTCACCCCTGTCAGAAATCCTGCTGGATCCTCGGGAATAATTTGACAGAATTATTTTTCGACGAAAATTTTCGCAAGAACCGTGCCGAAACCTGGGAACGACGGCGCTCTGCGGTTCTTGAAGATCAAGACCATATAAATTGTAAGGAAATGTTTACAAAAAATACGGATATCCTATTCCTGGACGATGCCCGAGGCCGCCGGTGCTCACTGCACCGTGAGCCCAAAGCCGCGCATCAGTTCTGAAGCTTGCCCAGCCGAGATGGTTGCCCCACGAAACAGCGGCGCGTCCTTCAAGCCAATCTGCCCGAGGTCGCAGCCGCGCAGGTCCGCGCCCTTGAAGTTGGCCTGCGGCACCGAGGCTCCGCGCAGGCTGCAGGCATCAAATACGACATCCTGGAAGTTCGCACCGCCCAGGTCGGCATCGCTGAAGTCAAGGCCGTTGAGCACCTGCTTGCGGAAGCTCATCTGCCGCAGCAGTGCGCTGACCAGAAGGCAGCGCTCGAAACTCAGGCCGAGCGAGCGTACTTCGGTAAAGTCGGCGCCGGTAAGTTTGCAGTCCTCGAACCGCGCTTCGTTCAGCCGGGCGCCGCACCACTTGCTATTGGCGAGATTGCACTTGACGAACACCGCGCCGTTCGCGTCGGCGGCGGTAAAATTGCTCTGCTGGCCCCGGCAGTTCGTCCAGCGGCTTTCGGTCAACACGGCCGATCGCAGCGTCACGCCAGTGATCTGGCAGCCTGTCAGGACCACGCCGGTGAGATCGGCGTTCGCGAGGGAACCATCAATAATCTCGCAGTCAGCGAATTCAAGCTGGCCCGCCGCCAGCGCCTGCTTGAACGCTGCTACTGATAATGGCGTCATCGGCCTGACTCCGAGAGTGTCGATATTTCCATACCCATCCCCAAACGAGGACATCCAAAGCGGTTTGCACATGCAAATATGCGTGTCCTAGGGTAACCGGTGGCATCCATCAAGGAAAACAATGAACGGGCTTTCGATCTCCGAGCAATGGCATGTCCAATATCGGAAAGATGGCAAGGATGGCATTGAAATGCATCCAACCCCAGAGCGGGCCATCGACGCGGCCTGTCGCATGCTCGATGACGGCTATGATGTCTATGGCATTGGCACCCTCGCCGATTCAGTCGGAAGGACCGAGATCGCCCGCATCTATGCCATGAGGGAGCGGCAGAACCCTTTGTTTCGGCGAAAGGCGTAGCCGGGCATGCGAGTGAGGTCCAGGGACAGCGCGGACTGAGACGAAAACGAAAGGCCCGGATCGATGTCCGGGCCTTGCTCGTATCTGACTTATTTTCTTGGGTAAATTGGTCGGAGCGGCGGGATTCGAACCCACGACCCCCAGTCCCCCAGACTGATGCGCTACCGGACTGCGCTACGCTCCGACCGAGCCTCCCGCGGACGGGAGGAGGCGGACTATAACCACCTCGGCAGGTGAACGCAACCGCCGAAAGTGGGAAAATCGCCGTCCATCCGCCTTTACAACTCCCGGAATTTCTGACGCAGCAGAAATTCATCCGATGTTACCTGTGCCTCCATGGATGCAAGCCGTCGATCCAAGGAGCGGAATCGTTCCGTCAGCCGATCGATACGCGAGCCGGCCTCATCTCCCCAGAGTCCCGAGGATCCGCCGACGCGGCTACCCGCCTGCTCGGCCGCCGGCGAAATCCCGGACTGCGGCGGTAACAATACCGTCAGCAGCACATAGGCCAGGACAAGGGGAATGAACAAACCGAAAACCGATCCGAGAATAAATGCCAGTCGAATGAACTTCGGCCGCACCTGAAAATAGGCGCCAAGCCCCGCGCAGACGCCGGCAACCTTCCCATGATCGGGATCCCGATAAAGATCGGATGGAAATCCCGGCCACCAGCCGAAGCCCTTGCTCATGGTTCTTGCCTCCCTTTGGCGGAACTGACATCGAGGAGTCGTTCCAAGGCTTCGATTCGCGTCTGCATACGGACAGCCAGATCGGTAAGTTCGTCGAGCTTTCGCCTCAAATCGCCGGCGCCGGGGTCGACAGATCCACGGGCCCGGTAATGATAATGCAGCCACATCGGACCAAGGACGACGATCGCGACGATCAGAACGCCCGTGAAATGACCACTCCAACCCATTGCGGGCACTCCTTCTTTTCGCCGAATCTTAACGCGTCTCGCCGTTTCCGGACAACTTGGCTTTCAGGGCAGCCAGTTCGCTCTCGACCTGGTGATCGGCTTCCAGATCCGCCAACTCTTCAGCAACCCCCTTCGGTTTCACCCAATCATAGACTTCAACCTTGCCTTCCAACTCGTCCAGACTGCGTTCGACCTGTTCGAAGCGGCTGAAGGCGTCGGTAACACGCTCATCATACATCGCACCGCGCAGTTTCAGACGATTGGCCGCCGTCTTGGTCCTGGCGACCATTGTCGCCTCGCGGGACTTGGCGTCCGCGAGCTTCTGCTGTAAAGCGGCGACGTCTTCACTCTGCTTGGCCAAGCCGGCATCGATCTCGCCATGCCGGTGTTCAAGCACCACCAGTTCGTTCTGCAGTCTGGCCTTCACCTGCAAGGCGCTTTTGGCCAAATCCTCGCGCCCCTTCGTCAGGGCAAATTCGGCCTTGCCTTGCCACTCCGCAATATCCTTGTGCACGGTAGAGATTTTGCGGTCCAACTCCTTCATTTCGGCAATGGTTTTGACGGCCGAGGAGCGGACCTCAACCAGCGTGTCCTCCATCTCCTGAATGATCATGCGAATGATCTTTTCCGGATCCTGGGCACGGTCGAGGATGGCGTTGATATTGGAATTGATGATGTCGCTGATGCGCGAAAAGACGCCCATGAAAAAGCTCCCTCGTTCGACGCCTCGCCCCTTGCGAGACATCATCAGCATTTCACAAACCATGCCAGCTTAACGCGCATCTCTATCCAACTGATTTTGCTATATATTGGCAAAGCTCCGGGAAGTCCCCGTTGCCCATCTTAGCGTTTACGGCTAATATTTACCCCTTTCCGCTACCTCTAGGGACAACTGTTCATGGCGCTGGCACCTCCGGATGCTCCGACCCCGATCGGTCGAAGCCTGCAATTCCATGCCGTCATGGGGGCAATATCGCGCGTTGCGCCCCTCGCCCGCCCGGTCCTGCTGGTCGGCGAACGTGGAACCGGCAAGGAATTGATCGCGGCGCGTCTGCATTACCTGTCGCAACGCTGGAATCAGCCCTTCATCAAGCTGAACTGCGGCGGGTTGAATGACAGCCTGCTGGAAACCGAATTATTCGGTCATGAAGCCGGCGCCTTTACCGGAGCGCAACGCCGTCGTCTGGGGAGATTTGAGCTGGCCAACCACGGCACGCTGTTCCTCGACGAGATTGCCAACGCCCCGATGACCGTCCAGGAAACCATCCTTCGTGTCGTCGAATATGGCACCTTCGAGCGCGTCGGGGGCAGCGAGACCGTGGAAACGGATGTCCGGCTGGTGGCGGCGACCAACGAGGATCTCCCGACATTGGCCGCCCGGGGGAGATTTCGCGCCGACCTGCTCGATCGCCTGGCTTTCGATGTCATCACCCTGCCCCCCTTACGCGAACGTCTGGACGACATCACGCTTCTGGCCGAACATATTGCCGTCCAGATGACCAGAGAACTGGGACGCGACATGTTTCCCGGGTTTACGCAAGCGGCGTTGACGACCCTCGAAAACCATGCCTGGCCCGGCAACGTCCGCGAACTGAAGAATGTCGTCGAGCGAGCCGTCTATCGAGCCGAACCGGGACGCAAAGTGAGCGACATCACGCTCGATCCCTTTGTCTCGCCTTGGCGGCCGCAAACCGCGCCCAGCGCACCCTCTTCCTCCCGGGACAAATGCCAGGCGCCCGAGGGGCCGTTCGATTTCGTCTCCTATGTCGCCGGCGTCGAACGCGATCTTTTGGAACAAGCGCTTGTCGCCAACGGCCATCACCAAAAGCGAACGGCAGCGTTCCTGGGGATGACATATCACCAGTTGCGAAACCAATTGACCAAGCATGGATTGATTGGAGGAGCCGAGAAGACCAGGATTTCCCAGCCGGAATGACGAGAAAATCAGGAAAAACGCCGGACTCTCGCTTTCACTAGCTTCGGGAACGCACCAAAAAAGCCCGCAAATCCTCAAGCTCAGCCAAAAGGATCTGCAGTTCGCCGCGAAGCGACTTCGGTTCGTCGTCCGATACGGCCAAGGGTTCGTCTACCGGCGCGTCCGGGTCTGGTTCTGCGGCCGGTTCATCGGGAGGCGGCTCCGGCATCTCGGGAGCGGCCGCCAACGGAGTAACATCCGTAGCCGTCTTTGGCATGTCGCCGTCGGCGACACTGTGGCCACGCGACGTTTCACGCAGCAATTTCTGCACGCCACGAATGGTGTATCCGTCTTTATAAAGAAGATCCCGAATGCGCTTCAATAGCTGCAGATCTTCGGGACGATAATAGCGGCGGCCACCGCCGCGCTTCAGAGGCTTGATTTGGGAAAACTTGCTTTCCCAGAATCTCAGGACGTGCTGAGGCACCTCGAGATCTTCAGAGACCTCGCTTATTGTCCGGAAGGCCGCCTCGGACTTGACCGGCCTACGCAGTCCCGGGGTTTCGCTGTCTTCAGTCTCAATCACGTCGTTGTCTTACGACCGGGCGCCGCTTTGGCGTGGCCGTGGTTGATGCGGTTTTTCAGCAACTGCGACGGACGGAAGACCATGACCTTGCGTGGCATGATCGGCACTTCCTCGCCCGTTTTGGGATTACGCCCCAGTCTCTGGCCTTTCGAGCGCACGGAGAAACTGCCAAACGATGAAATCTTCACCGCTTCGCCTTGCGCCAAAGCATTGGAAATCTCGCTGAGCACCAGCTCCAGCAAATCGGCGGACTCATTGCGCGACAGTCCAACCTCTTGGTAGACCGCTTCGCTCAGTTCAGCACGCGTAATCGTTCGTTCCGTCATCCCGAACACCCCAGCAAATTACGCCGTGACGGTACCCTGTCGAAAGAAATCCGTCAATATCAAAGGGATGGAAGAGTTCGTTGCAACGTTCGGAAAAGCTGGTACGAAGAACGATCTAGAAGCGGACCAGAGCGGCGCCCCAGGTGAAGCCGCCCCCCATCGCCTCAAGCAGAACCAACTGTCCAGCCTTGATCCGACCATCGCCCACGGCCTCGGCCAGGGCGAGCGGCACAGAAGCGGCCGAGGTATTGGCGTGACGGTCGACACTCATCACCACACGGTCGAGACTGAGCCCGAGTTTGCGGGCAGTTCCCTCGATAATCCGCTTGTTGGCTTGATGCGGCACCACCCAGTCGAGATCGGTCGCCGTCAGATCGTTGGCGGCAAGCGCTTCCTGAACCACCGCGGCCAAATTGACCACGGCGTGACGAAACACCTCGCGCCCCTCCATCCGCAGATGCCCAACGGTCTGGGTGCTTGATGGACCGCCATCCACGTGCAGAAGCTTGTAATGGCGCCCGTCCGAATGGAGATGCGTCGACAAGATGCCGTTGTCGGCATTGCCACCTTGTCCTTCTTCCGCCCGGAGAACCACGGCGCCGGCACCGTCACCGAACAGAACGCAGGTGGCGCGGTCCGTCCAGTCGAGAATACGTGAAAAAGTCTCGGCACCGATGACCAGTGCCGTCTTGACTTGTCCCGCCTTGATGAAATTGTCGGCAACCGTCAGGGCATAGATGAATCCGGAACAGACCGCCTGCACGTCGAATGCCGCCCCGTGGGTCATGCCGATGGCAGCCTGGACGCGGGTCGCCGTTGCCGGGAAAGTATTATCCGGTGTCGCCGTCGCCAACACGATCAGATCGATGTTCTGACCGCTCAACCCGGCATTGGCCAAGGCACGTTCCGCCGCCCGAATGGCAAGATCCGAGGTCCGTTCGGACGGATCGGCGATATGACGCTCGCGAATACCGGTCCGCTCGATAATCCAGGAGTCGTTGGTATCGACCTGCTGGGCGAGTTCACTGTTGGTGAGGATGCGTTCAGGCAAATAGCCGCCGACGCCGACGATACGAGACCGCAACATACTCATCAGATAGCCGCCGCCTGCGCCGGTTGATCTTCGACTGCCTTAAGGCGTTCCAATTCCTGCTTGATGCGCTCGTTGAAGCCATGCGCAACCAGCTCGACGGCGACACCAATGGCATTGGCAAAGCCAACCGCATCGGTACCGCCATGGCTTTTCACAGCAATGCCGTTGAGGCCAAGGAACATGGCGCCGTTATATCGCCGCGGATCCGTCCGCAGCTTGACTTTGATCAGCGCCGAACGGGCCAACAGATAGCCAATTCTCGCCAACCACGAGCTGGAAAACGCATCCCGCAGGAATCGAGTGTAGAGTCTGGCCAAGCCTTCGGCGCTTTTCAGCGCGATATTGCCGGTAAAGCCATCGCTCACCACCACGTCCACCGCACCACCGGCGATATCGTTGCCTTCGACGAAGCCATGAAAAGAAAGGGGCAGATTACCCTGGCGCAGGATCGACGCAGCCGTCCTGACCGAGTCATTGCCTTTCAGTTCCTCCGAGCCGACGTTCAGCAGTCCAACCGTCGGATGCTCGATGCCGAGAACGATACGGGCGAAGACATCGCCCATCACGGCAAATTCGACCAGATTGTTGGCGTCGCAATCGACATTGGCACCAAGATCGAGCATGACGCTCTCGCCGCGCGCGGTCGGAAAGAAACCGGCGATAGCCGGACGGTCGATTCCCGGCAGCATGCGAAGCACATACTTGGAAATCGCCATCAGGGCGCCGGTGTTGCCGGCCGAAACGACACCTGCCGCCTCGCCGCGCGCCACGGCATCGACAGCCAGCCACATGCTGGTTTGCCGGCCCTGGCGTAACACCTGCGATGGCTTGTCTTCGCCGCGCACCAGAAACTCGGTGTGACGGATCTGACAACAATCCTTGAGCTCGGGCGCTTTATCCAGCAACGGCTGGAGTTGCGCCTCGTTTCCGAACAACAAAAAGTCGACGTGCGGCAAGCGAGTATGCGCAATCTGCACGCCCTGGACAACCACCTCGGGGGCTTTGTCGCCTCCCATGGCGTCCAGTGATATCGTCAGGCGCCCTGTCAATGCCGCTATCCTCGGAAGCCGAAACTGCAAGCGATGTTAAGCGGCGGCTCCGGACTCGGCAACCACTTCGCGCCCATCATAGTGGCCACAGGAGCCACACACATGATGGGGGAGCTTGGGCTCACCGCAGTTCGGGCACTCAACATGGCCAACAGCCTTGAGAGCGTGATGCGACCGACGCATGTTGCGACGGGATTTAGAGGTCTTTTTCTTCGGGACAGCCATTGTCTTTAACTCACTGCCTAAGGGCAAACGCGGAAAGGCGCCTTTCTTAACGAAAATCCGCCATGGGGGCAAGCCTAATCCGGCATTTTTTGTTCATATCTCGCAACACCGTGACAGAAAAGGCGCCACGATGCCTTTCCCACCTATTTCTTTTTCAAAGAAGCCAAGGTGGCAAACGGGTTTACCTTGGGTGTCTCTTCGATCGGCGGGGCCTCGTCGTAATGAAAAACCGCGCCGTCCACCCGAGGGAACGGATCCAGGGCCAGAGCCAGATGCTCCGCAACCGCTTCACCGATGTCGATGGCACCGTTCTCAATCACTTCCGGTGGATCTTCGGCGTCGAGATCAATGATGACCTCGTCGCCTTCCTCCGGCCGGTCCATCGTATAGATCAGGATGAACTCTTCTTCAAGGTGAGCCGGCACCGGAGCCAACGTTACCACACAAGATTGCGACACGTCGGCACTGAAACGCCCCGACAGTCGAAACAGCTTGCCTCCCGGCAGACGACGCAGCCGCACTCTCGCCGAAAGACGGGCGACCGCCAGGATATCATAACGCCGCGCCAGGGCGGCGCATTCATCGGTGGTAGCCTCTATATCGTATGACCGTTCCTCATGGCCCAGACGGTCGACCTGAACAGGCCGCGAAAGTTCCAACGGAATCATGATGCCTCCCCCGATAACGGAGGTTCTCCGAAAGTCACCCGCCCCTCCTTCAGCTCTTCGAACGGCTGTCGCGCCAGCGCCACGCCTTCCCCCTGAACATAACCGACCATCGCCTCCAGCACCGAAAGACGCATTTCAACGCCCCGATAAAGATTGCGCGACAGCGCCTCCTGCAATCGCTCTGCGTCGTCCAATCCCGGCTCGTAGGCCGAAATACGGCCATAGAAGGCCTGCGCCATGGTCTTCACGCGACCACCGACGGCCAGATCCGACACGCCCATCTCCCGGAGATTGGCCTCCATGTCGGCAAACATCAGATCAAATACAGCCTGCGACAGCCTTTTGGCCGGACGGCCGCTCTGTCCCAACCGATGCAGCAGCAGAAAGACATGCAGCGCCAACAGGTCAAAACGACCGTCGACGGTGTCGGGCACCGCCAGTTCCTGATAAAACTCCGGACGGCGGGCTTGCGTCACTGCGGCGTTGTAGAGATCACCGGCCGCCCCGTCATCCTTGCGGCCGGAAAATAATGTGTTGAAAACCATTCTCACCGTTCCGCTTCTGGCAACCATGAAACCATGCATGTTCGCCGACAAAATAGCCCGCTCACCGACGACCGGGAAGCTCTCTTGCCAACCACCTCGCCGCGACGATTGACAATGGGGTAAAGGGAAGTGCACTTTCTGCACACTATCGGCCGTTCTGTCGGCCCGTCAACGAGTGGCTCGTGTAACGACGGACCGACCGTGATCTCATCGGGGCAAGATGCATTCTAGATTCGTCCGTTTTCTCTCCCTCGTCGCGCTTCTTGGCGCCATGACCGCCTGCGACCCCGTCGTTGATCTGCGAGGAAATCTTCCCTCACAGGAACGTTTGGCTGAGATCAAGCCGGGACGCTTCACGAAACAGGACGTGACCGCCCTGCTCGGCACGCCGGCCAGTACCGCCGTGTTCGGCGACGAGCGCTGGTATTACATCAGCAGCAAGATCGAGACGATCGCCTTCTTCAAACCCGAAGAGCTGGAACGTCAGGTCATCATCATCGATTTCGACCGGACCGGCACTGTCAGCGATATCAAGAAGCTGACGCTGGAAAACGGCAAGGACGTCCAGATGGTGGCGCGGGAAACCCCGAGCGCCGGCCGAGACCTCAATGTTCTTGAGCAGCTGTTGGGCAACATCGGCAAATTCAATTCGAAGGCCAAGGACGACGCGTCCGGCCCTGGCGGCGGTTCCTGACAACCCCCTTCAGGGATCTGTTACCCTTCGTAAAAAGCCCGCCAGTCTTCGGACGGCGGGCTTTTTTGTCGAGAACGGTTGGCGTTATCGATCTTCCTTTCCCCCAGGTCGGGTGTTCCCCAGGGGAAAGGATTGGATTTGCCTTCGATCAGCCGGCCACGATGGCCAGCAGAAGAAGAGCAACGATGTTGATGATCTTGATCATCGGATTGACCGCCGGCCCAGCGGTATCCTTATAGGGATCGCCGACGGTATCTCCGGTTACCGCCGCCTTATGGGCATCCGACCCCTTACCGCCGTGATGACCATCCTCAATATACTTTTTGGCGTTGTCCCAGGCACCGCCACCCGAGGTCATCGACAAGGCGACGAACAGACCGGTGACGATAGTGCCAAGCAGCATCGCCCCCAGCGACGAGAAGGCGGAGGACTGGCCGGCGACGGCATACACCACGACATAAAGAACCACCGGCGCCAGAACGGGCAACAACGAGGGGACGATCATCTCCTTGATGGCCGCCTTGGTCAGCATGTCGACAGCCCGCCCGTAATCCGGCTTGCTGGTACCGGCCATGATGCCAGGAATTTCCTTGAACTGACGTCTGACCTCAACGACCACGGCTCCGGCCGCCCGACCCACCGCCATCATCCCCATGGCGCCGAACAGATAAGGCAAGAGCCCGCCGATGAACAATCCGATCACGACGAACGGATCCTGCAGCGAGAAACTGACCGAGAGATTGGGGAAGTAGTGGTGGAGATCCTCGGTATAGGCTGAAAACAGCACCAGTGCGGCCAAACCCGCCGACCCGATCGCATAGCCCTTGGTCACGGCCTTGGTCGTGTTGCCAACGGCATCGAGAGCATCGGTGACTTTGCGGACATCCTTGGGAAGGTCGGCCATTTCGGCAATGCCGCCGGCATTGTCGGTCACCGGCCCATAGGCGTCCAACGCCACGATGATGCCGGCCAACGCCAGCATGGTCGTCGCAGCGATGGCTATGCCAAAAAGGCCAGCCAGCATATAGGTCACGATGATACCGACGGAAATGACCAACACCGGCAATGCCGTGGCTTCCATCGATACCGCCAGACCCTGGATCACATTGGTTCCGTGACCGGTGGTCGAAGCCAAAGCGACGCTTCGCACCGGACGGTAATCCGTACCGGTATAATATTCGGTGATCCACACCAACAGGCCGGTAATCAGCAAACCGGCGATCGAGCAGAGGAATAGCGACTTCACCGAAATCACCAGACCACTGGTCGTTGTGAACGTGGCGTCGAAACCGCCGAATAGCCACTGCGCCGCCAAACCGATGGCGATCAGCGACAAGATGCCGGTGGCAACCAGTCCCTTATAAAGCGCCCGCATGATCTTCTGGGAGCCGTCGAGACGCACGAAAAACGTACCGATCACCGAAGCGATGATGCACACCGCGCCGATCAGCAACGGAAACAGCATCAGTTTTTCCTGCGACGGACCGGAAAAGAAGATCGACGCCAGCAGCATGGTGGCCACAGTGGTCACGGCGTAGGTCTCGAACAGATCGGCCGCCATACCGGCGCAATCGCCAACATTGTCGCCGACGTTGTCGGCGATCACCGCCGGGTTACGCGGATCGTCCTCGGGAATACCAGCTTCGACTTTGCCGACCAGATCGGCGCCGACATCGGCACCCTTCGTGAAAATGCCGCCGCCCAACCGGGCGAAAATAGAAATCAGCGAGGCGCCGAAGGACAAGGCGACCAGGCCTTCCATCAGATGCCGCCCCTCGAAGCCGACGTGACGCAGCGCCATGTAATAGCCGGTAACCCCAAGAAGGCCGAGGCCGACAACCAACATGCCGGTAATCGCACCCGACTGGAAGGCAACGGAAAGCGCCGGCGCCAGGCCGCCGGAGCGGGCCGCTTCGGCCGTGCGCACATTGGCGCGGACCGAGACGTTCATGCCGATATAGCCGGCCGCACCGGACAACACGGCACCGATCACATAACCGGCGGCAACGTGCAACCCGAGACGCCAGCCGAGGATGATCCCGACGACGACACCGACGATTGCGATGGTGGTGTATTGGCGGTTCAGATAGGCGCGAGCGCCTTCTTGCACCGCGGCGGCGATTTCTTGCATGCGGGCATTTCCGGCCGGAGCCGAAAGCACCGCGCGACTGGCGTAGCCACCGTAAAGGAGCGCCAGTACGCCGCAAGCCAAAACGAACGTGTAGGCCATTCTTGTCCTTCCTATCCCCTTGAGATGCCGTTCTTTGCACCCGCTTGGACCCGTCCGAACACGACGGCAGAAGCGCCCGGATCAGGATCAAGGCAGCGCCACAAACTGCCAGAAGAGAAGACCACACGCAACCCAACTGTCTACGTTTTCCGCCTCTCGTTTCAATACTGTTACAAGTTATCCAAGAATTGGACTGACCATTTAACCAATTTTGACGCCGACATTAGCGATCTTCGCACCACCGGCCGCTCATCGATCATAAAGAGACTTGATGATCACGTTGCGAATTGCATCGTCTCCAAACAACCGACTGGAAACCTTGATCAATCTCTGATGAATCGCCTCTTTGTCCGCCGCCGAATGGGTGTCGGCGTGCTGTGGCACGAAGTCATAGAGATCGACCAGAATCGCATTCTGCAGGCGAGGCAATTCGCTGCTGACACGGCCCGCCGCCCCCTCGGTGACGACAATCGCCAAGTCCATGCCGACCTGCCGGCCGATATCATGTTTGGAAACCAATGGAATGATGAAGGTTCCGAGGTCGAACGTCCGCCCTTTGACCTCGGCCGCGGCTGGAGGCGCGTCCGAACTGGCCTCACCGATCTTGAACGGCTTGATCAGATTGGGAAACGGCCCCATCCCAAAGGCAGCCAATCCGCCGATAACACCGATCACCAAGATCACAATCAACACGGCGATCAGGATGATTTTTTTCATCGTTTACCCGCCGAAATGACGGTACCCACTGCCCGTCAGTGTTAGGGGATCGCCATTGGCGTTTACGACGCGAACCCCTTCTCCATCAATGATCTGCCCGATTTTCGTCAAGCGCAAGCCAAGCCTCCGGCCTAGCTCGCCAATGGCGGCGGCTTTGTCGGGCGGGACCGTGAACAACAGCTCATAATCATCGCCACCGGTCAGTGCCCGTTCGACGCCACCAAAGCCCGCCGCCATCGCCGCCTCCACTGCGGCTGACAGAGGAAGGCGGCCGGCTTCGACCACCGCGCCGACGCCAGACGTCTTGCATATGTGATCAAGATCGCCGATCAGGCCGTCGGAAATGTCCATCGCCGCACGAGCCAGACCGATGAGCGCCGGCCCGAGAGCCGTGCGTGGTGACGGCAAGCGATAGCGCTCAAGCAGGGCTTCGACCGCTGCCGGCGTCAAACCGGACGTCCGCCCTTGCGCCACCAGAAGTCCGAAGGCGGCATCACCAATTGCCCCGGACACCCAGATATCGTCTCCCGAACGAGCGTTCGACCGCAATAGGGCGGAACCTTGCGCCACCGCCCCGATAGCCGTCACGGCCAAGGTCAGCGGTCCAGGCGTCGCCACCGTGTCACCGCCGATCACCGCCACTGAAAAGATCTCGCAATCGGTTTTTAATCCGCTTGCGAAACATTCGAGCCAGCGCTCATCAACACCGAGCGGGAAACATGTCGCCAATAGCACGGCAAAAGGTGTCGCGCCCATGGCGGCCAGATCGGACAGATTGACCCGAAGCAACTTGCGGGCAATCAGATCCGGTGGATCGTCCGGCAGGAAATGGACACCGGCGACCAGGGCATCGGTGGTGATCGCCCACTGCTGGCCAGCCGGACCGTCGATCAGGGCAGCGTCGTCGGTCAAGCCCAGCGCTCCCGGATGCCTGGCGGCAAGGGGAGCGAACAACCGTTCGATCAGCGAGAATTCATCGAGGCCGGGCATCGCCGCCGATCTCATCGGCTCGCACCACCCGTGCGATCCGGTCGAGCACGGCATTCACCAGCCCGGGCTCCGGACCCGAATAGAAGGCATGAGCAATGTCGACATATTCGGATATCACCACCCTCACCGGCACGTCTGGACAATCGATCAATTCGAAGGCGCCACCGCGCAGGATGGCGCGCAGCACAGATTCCAACCGTTCGACGGTCCAATCGCCGGTAAGAGCTCCGGCAATCATCTCGTCCAAGACCTCGCGTCGGGCCGTGGCGCCACGAAAAATCACCGCGAGCAGCGCGCCGTCAGGTGGTGCCAGGATATGCTCGACTTCGCCACCGGCTGAATCTTCGTCGGCATCTTGTCCAAGGGTAACCGAGGATCCGATTCCGTATTGAAGGAAGTCCTCCAAAACGCGATCGGCCGGATGACCGGTCAGCTCGCTTTGATAAAGAGCCTGCACCGCCGCCAGTCGGGCCGTTGAGCGCCGAAGCGCTGACTTATTCTTACCTTTGTTGGCTGTCATTTGGGTATGAGACTTAGCTCGCGTTTGATTTCGACCATGCGTAGGCAAGCGCGGGCCGCCTGGCCACCAAAGTTCCGCCGCTCCGGGGAGCAGCGTTCCATCGCTTGCGCGCGGTTATGCACGGTCAGAATGCCGTTGCCAACAGCCAAGGTGTAATCGAGCGCCAATTTCTGGATACCGGCGATCGCTTCTCGGGAAATATGCTCGTAATAGTCCGTTTCCCCCTTGATCGCACAACCGAGCGCGATATACCCGGCATAGCGCTCGTCGGTGGCCCGGAGCTCCATCGCCCGGATCGCGTATCGAATAGCCGCGGGAATCTCCAAGATCCCCGGCACGATCAGCCGCTTGTAACCGGCCCCAACGGCAGCCAGTTCCTTGACGACGCCTTTGACAAGATTGTCGGTGATCTCGTCGTAGAATCGTGATTCAACGATCAGAATGCGTACGCCGCTCATTGCTTCTCCTTCTGACCAGGAATCGGTCGCTGTTCGACGACGCTGAGACCATAACCATCCAACCCGATGATAGTCTTTTTGGTATTCGACAAAAGGATCATCTCGGAAACCCCGAGATCGACCAGGATTTGCGCGCCGATGCCATAATCACGCAATTGACCGGGTTCCTCGGTTCCTGCGATTCTGGCCCGCAACCGGTCACCAAGACTGGTCGGCAGGGGCTCGCGGATCAGCAGGACGACACCCCGCCCGGCCTCGGCGACCACGTCCATGGCCGCATGCAACAGACCGGCCTTTCCGGAATCCTTGGCGCCCAGCACATCGTCAAGCACATTAAGCGCATGGACACGGGCCAGCACCGGTCCGCCGGATGACACGTCTCCTTTGACCAACGCCACATGCTCGGCATTGGCGATCGAGTTGACATAGATGACCATTTTCCAGTCGCCGCCATGGATCGAGTGGAAATCAGTCTCGAGCGTACGGCGGACGATCTTGTCATGGCGGCGGCGATAGGCGATCAGATCGGCAATGGTCCCGATTTTCAATCCATGAAGTCCGGCGAACGTCACCAGATCGGGACTACGGGCCATGGTCCCGTCGTCGTTCATGATTTCGCAAATCACCCCGGCCGGCGTGAGACCGGCCAGGCGCGCCACGTCAACCGCCGCCTCCGTATGGCCGGCACGGACCAGAACGCCGCCGTCCCGAGCCATCAATGGGAATACGTGTCCGGGACTGACAATGTCTTGCGGCCCACTGGACGGATTGGCGGCGGCGGCAATGGTGGTCGCCCGATCTGCTGCCGAAATGCCGGTCGTCACCCCTTCACGGGCCTCGATACTGACGGTAAAGGCCGTCTGATGACGCGACGCGTTCGATTGCGCCATCATCGAGAGCCCCAAACGTTCGATCCTCTCGCGGGTCATGGCCAGGCAGATCAATCCACGGCCGAACCTGGCCATGAAGTTCACCACCTCAGCCGTTGCCATCTGGGCCGGAATGACCAGATCGCCCTCGTTCTCCCGATCCTCGTCGTCGATCAGGATAAACATCCGGCCGCAGCGCGCCTCCTCGATGATCTCCTCGATGGAAGACAGGGACCCGTGAATGTTCGGCAAAGGATCAATCCTTCTCCAGCAGGCGCGCAACATAGCGCGCCAACATATCGATTTCGAGATTAACCCGCGAGCCCACCTGGTAACCGCCGAATGCCGTTACGGCCCGCGTATGGGGAATAATATTGACGCCGAAACGAGCGCCCTCGACCTCATTGACGGTCAGGGACACGCCGTCGATGGCCACCGACCCCTTGGAAGCGATAAAACGCTTTAGCGTATCAGGCACTTCGAAGGAAAAACGAAGAGAATCGTTTTCCGGCCGGATCGCCACGACCGTCGCCACGCCGTCGACATGGCCGGAAACGATATGCCCGCCCAGCTCGTCGCCAAGACTCATGGCGCGTTCAAGATTGATCCGGGTTCCCGGCTTCCATTCGCCCAGCGTCGTTTTGTCGAGCGTTTCCGCCGAAGCTTGCACAGCGAACCAATCGGCTCCCCGGTCGATAACAGTGAGACAGACGCCGTTATTGGCGATTGAGGCTCCGATCGGAACATCTTCGACCTTGAAGGCGGTGCGGATCTTGAACAGAACGTCTCCCTTGCCGGAGATATCCAGCACCTCGCCAAGATCCGTGACAATGCCAGTAAACATATTGAATTCCTGCCTTAATCCGTTGTTGTCGAGGTAACGTTGAATGGCGGGGCGGACGACGCCCCCTCCCTCAATCCCTTGTGAAATATTCAAACAGATCACCACCCAGGTCGGCAATCGACAGACGTGAAAAACGCGGAGCCTGCTTCAGGCTGTCGACACCAAAGGATATCGCCGCGGGAACGGCGTCGCCGCCCAGCAATAACGGGGCGCGGAACCATGCCACCCGATCGACCAGCGCCTGGCGGAACAAAGCCGCCGTCAGATGAGCGCCTCCCTCGACCAACAGGCGGGTCAGCCCCCGTTGTCCCAATTCCTGCAGCGATGCCGCCAAATCGATTTTTCCACCAGGCGCCAACGGCACCTCGATGATCTCGACGCCGCACGCCGCGAACGCCTCCACCCTTTCGGGATCGTTGTCGTTACGCGTCAATATCCACGTCGGCCGCTCCTTGGCCGTGGCAACCAGTTTGGCGGTCAAGGGCAGGCGCAGATAACCATCGACCACCACACGAATGGGCGACCGGTCCGCCAGACCGGGCAACCGGCATGTCAATTCCGGATTGTCGACCAAGGCTGTACCGCTGCCGACCAGAATCGCGTCGTTTTCCGCACGCAGCCGATGACCGGCCGCGCGCGACAATGGCCCGGTGATCCACTGGCTTTCGCCCGTATGCGTCGCAATCCGGCCATCGAGAGAGCTGGCGACCTTCCACGTCACCAGCGGACGACCGTGAAGGACCCGCTTGAAAAAACCGGCATTGGCCTCAGCGGCCGCTTCAGAGCAGACGCCGACCTCGACATCAATGCCGGCATTGGCCAGTCGGGCCAGACCGCGCCCGGAAACCCTGGGGTCAGGATCTTCGAGAGCGGCAACAACCCGCGAAACGCCGGCAACGATCAGCGCATCGGCGCAGGGTCCGGTTTTGCCATAATGACTGCAGGGTTCCAAGGTGACATAGGCGGTCGCCCCGCGGGCCTCGGCGCCGGCTTGCGCCAAAGCGACGGTTTCCGCGTGCGGTCGCCCCCCTTTTGCCGTCCAGCCGCGACCAACCACCCGTCCGTCCTTGACCAGGACGCAGCCGACCGATGGATTGGGCCACACCGACCCGAGGCCGCGCCGGGCCAAACCCAGCGCCGCCTGCATATGTCCGATATCAGTCGTCGTCGATGGCGTCACCACCCAACTTTCCTACGAAATCCTCGAAATCCTTGGCCTCGCGGAAATTGCGGTAGACCGAAGCGAACCGCACATAGGCGACCTGATCGAGGTTGGCCAGCGCCTCCATGACCAATTCGCCGATCCCGGTCGTTGAAATTTCCGCCTCGCCGCAGCTTTCCAGCCGCCGCTGTATGCTGTTGACGATCCGTTCGACCCGATCGGGATCGACCGGCCGCTTGCGTACGGCAATCGCAATCGAGCGAGCCAGCTTGTCACGGTCGAAGGGGGTGCGTTGACCGTTCTTCTTGACGACGATCAGTTCACGTAACTGGACGCGCTCGAACGTTGTAAACCGCGAACCACAGGCCGTGCAAAAACGGCGGCGGCGGATGGCGGAGTTGTCTTCGGTCGGACGCGAATCTTTCACCTGCGTATCGTCATGGCCACAAAACGGACAGCGCATCTTCGACCCCCCTTTTGGCTCCGCCCGGCCGACTACTGCTGATAGATGGGGAACCGCTTGCACAGTTCGGTCACCTTGACCCGCGCGGCGTGTTCGGCTGCACCATTGTCGTCGGGCGAGACAGTCAGGCCGTCGAGCACGTCGCCAATAAGGTTTCCAACAAGACGGAATTCCTCAAGACCGAATCCCCGCGTCGTCGCCGCCGGCGTCCCCAACCGCACGCCCGACGTAATGGTCGGCTTTTCGGGGTCGAACGGAATGCCGTTCTTGTTGCAGGTCATGCCGGCCCGTTCGAGACTGGCCTCGGCAGCCTTGCCGGTCAGCTTCTTGGGACGCAGATCAACCAGCATCAAATGCGTGTCCGTGCCGCCGGAAACGATATCCACACCACGGCGAACCAAGGTCTCGGCGAGCACCGCGGCATTGTCTTTGACGGCCTTGGCATAGACCTTGAATTCCGGACGCAGAGCCTCGCCGAAAGCCACAGCCTTGCCGGCGATGACATGCATCAGCGGCCCTCCCTGCAAACCGGGGAAAATCGCCGAATTGATCTTTTTGCCGATATCGAGATCGTTGGACAGAATCATGCCGCCACGCGGGCCACGCAATGTCTTGTGGGTCGTCGTCGTCACCACATGGGCATGGGGCAACGGACTGGGATGCACGCCACCGGCGACGAGACCGGCGAAATGCGCCATGTCGACCATGAAATAGGCTCCGACGGAATCGGCGATAGCGCGGAATTTGGCAAAATCGATAATTCTCGGATAGGCCGAGCCGCCGGCGATGATGAGCTTCGGCCGATGTTCCTTGGCCAACCGTTCGACCTCGTCAAAGTCGATCCGGGCATCTTGCAGACGGACACCGTATTGGACGGACTTGAACCATTTCCCAGAAAGATTTGGCGTGGCGCCATGAGTCAGGTGACCGCCGCTCGCCAAGCCGAGGCCAAGAAATGTGTCGCCCGGCTGCAACAACGCCAGGAACACCGCTTGGTTGGCCTGCGAACCGGAATTCGGCTGGACATTGGCATAGGCGCAGTCGAACAACTTCTTAGCCCGCGCGATCGCCAATTCCTCGGCGATATCGACGAACTCGCAGCCGCCGTAATAGCGCTTGCCCGGATAGCCTTCGGCATATTTGTTGGTCAGCACCGACCCTTGCGCCTCAAGAACCGCCTTCGAAACGATGTTCTCCGACGCGATCAATTCGATCTGCCCCTGCTGGCGGACCAACTCTTTTCCGATCGCAGAAAAGATCTCGGGGTCGGTCTCGGCCAAGGAGGCGCCGAAAAAGCGTTGGGAGGAACCCTGTTCGATCGACATATGCAATTTCCTTATTTCACGCGTCCCACCGAGACGAACTCACTTCGTCGGGCCACTCATCTTGTTTACTCTGACGGCGTGGCGGCCACCTTCAAAAGGCGTCGACAGGAATATGGACAGGCAATCCTTCGCCACTTCGACCCCGGTCGTCCGTCCACCGAAAACGATGACGTTGGCGTCATTGTGTTGACGCGACAGGCGCGCCCCAAAGGCGTCATGGACCAGAGCGGCACGCAATTGCGGATACCGATTGGCGGCAATGCTCATGCCAATTCCGGTTCCACACACCAGCACGCCGGTTTCGGCTTTCCCGTCGGCGATGGCCGTGGCCATGGCCCTGGCGAAATCCGGATAATCGACCGATTGCGGACCATCCGTTCCCAGGTCTAGCACCTGGAAACCCTGGGCCGCCAACGTGTCTTTCAAAATGGTTTTGAGTTCGTAGCCACCATGGTCGGAGGCCAGCGCGATGATCTTCGAAGACATGACCTCTGAAGCACCTCGGTAAGGGAATGAACTCGGGTTTGATACCATATGTCGAACCGAATTGCCAATGGACCACCAACCCTCGAACGCGACAATTGCAAGGACGACGCATGGCTCTCCCCGGCCGCGAGACGGCGTGGGGCGATGACCTGTCGCGTTCATTCTTCAAACCAGCCGCGCTCGCAACATGTCATACAAATTGTAGTGGTATTCATTTTGGCCGGTCTGGCCACGCCGGCGATTCAGCAATCGTTTTCTCAACCGTCCCCCGGCTTGCTCCTGCTACGATCAAGTCATGAGGTCCAGAAAGTACTGAGGACTGCCGTCCTTGGAAGGATCTTTCGCGTGTCTTTTATTGTTTTTTGCGCTCGCGCAAAGAATTCAGTATTCTGAGATTCCGTTTTTGCATTGACAGGGGAATCGCTCCATGCGATTAGTTAGAGCAATCGTTGCTCTAGTGTAGGTCGCAGCAAAATGAGCGAAGCTAACGTAGAAAAGATTTCGCGCGACGACATCCTCCGCATGGCTGTCGACGTCGTTGCCGCTTACGTGAGTAAGAATCCTATTCCGGCCGGCCAGATCCCCGAGGTCATTCACACAGTCTACAATTCATTGAGCCAGTTGGATGGACAAGCCCCGGAAGTGAAGCCGGAGGCTCCTCGTCCCGCTGTGCCGGTGAAAAAGTCGGTTACACCCGACTACATCGTCTGTCTGGAAGACGGCAAGAAGCTCAAGATGCTGAAGCGGCATCTGCGCACGACCTACAACATGACGCCTGACGAATATCGTGCGAAATGGAGCTTGGCCCCCGACTATCCGATGGTGGCACCGAACTACGCTGCGCAACGGTCCGATTTCGCCAAGAAGATCGGTCTCGGCCGCAAGAGTGCCGAGGCCCCTGCTGGCGACAAGCGGGGACGCCGCCCACGGAGTCGTTGATACCGCCGCCGACATCGAGATATTTATGATGAGTGGTCCACCGCAAGGCTGGACCACTTTTTTTGTCCAATGCGACCGACAATGCGGCGGCCCAGTGAACAGATGCGCGCGTAGCCCGGGGTTTCGGAGAAACCCGCTCGCAGCGTGAGGGCGCGGTGATTGGTTCCGATCACCGCGACTTGGTATGAGAGCTCACCTGCCCCATCAGCTTGTCTGTCGGCGAGCCAGGACATATTGAAGTTTCCGGACAGCCGTTACCTTCAGCACCTGTTCGCCGGCCGTCGCCGGGCCGACAATCGACACTTCGGTGTTGGTGACCGGTTCGATTGCTGAAACCTTGACCGAATTTCCAATGCGCCGGAATTCGAAAATTACCTCGTCCAGTTTCAAATCCTGGCCAGCCATGACCCCATCCTTGTGATTGCTTAAGCATTTTGCCTTGGCCGGGACAGCCACCGCATCCGATCATCTCTTATATCATGATCATGCCAATCGCCACCGATCAACGAACTGTCCCCCAATCGCCGCATTACGTTTAACACTAATATTGTGTGTTAAAAATAGTTTTTACATTACATTTTGGCTGTAGCCTTGACACGTTTGAAAGATAGGTGTTTTCTCGGCTCTCGCCCGCCTCACCGAGGGCGGAGCCGACACGACAGGCGTCTACTCGGAGCGACAGAAGAGAAGAGGATCGTGCCCATGAGCGTTTCCAGCCAACATCCCGAAACCTTGGTCCTGCACGCCGGTTATCGAGCCGACCCGACAACCGGTGCGGTTGCCGTGCCGATCTATCAGACGACCTCCTACCAATTCAAAGACACGGCCCAAGCCGCTGCCCTTTTCGGCCTGCGTGAGCTTGGAAACATCTATACCCGCATCATGAACCCCACCAATGACGTTCTGGAACAGCGCGTTGCCGCCCTCGAAGGCGGTGTTGCGGCGCTTGCGGTTTCGTCGGGACAAGCGGCCAGCACGTTTTCCGTTCTCAATGTGGCGCAGGCCGGCGACAATTTCGTTACCTCGACCGATCTTTACGGCGGCACCTGGAACCTCTTTGCCAATACCTTCAAGCAGTTCGGCATCGAGGCCCGTTTCGTCGACCCCTCTGATCCCGAGAACTTTCGGCGCGCCACCGACTCCAAGACTCGCGCCTACTACGCCGAGACCCTGCCAAACCCGAAACTCGAAGTCTTCCCGATCGCCGAGGTATCGAAAATCGGCAACGAACTTGGTGTGCCGTTGATCGTCGACAATACGGCGGCGCCGGTCATTGCCCGTCCGATCGATCACGGCGCCTCCATCGTCGTCTATTCGACGACCAAGTACATTGGCGGTCACGGAACGTCGATCGGCGGCCTGATCGTTGATTCGGGAAAATTCGATTGGGAAAAACATGCGGACCGCTTTCCGCTGTTGAACCAGCCCGATGCCAGCTACCACGGCGCCATCTGGACGCAGGCGGTAAAGCCCCTGGGACCGATCGCCTACATCCTGCGAGCCCGTGTCATTCTGTTGCGCGACGTTGGCTCTGCCGCCAGCCCGTTCAACGCCTTCCAAACCATCCAGGGCCTTGAGACACTGCCGCTACGCATGCGTGAGCACGTCCGTAATGGCCAGGCCGTGGCGGAATATCTCGCCAAGCATCCCAAGGTCACCAAGGTCATTCACCCGTCGCAGCAGACGGGCGAGGCCAGACGCCGGGCCGACGCCGTTCTGAAGGGTGGATATGGCGCCCTGGTCGGCTTCGAGGTCAAAGGTGGCGTGGAAGCGGGAAAACGGTTTATCGACGCCCTCAAGCTTTTCTATCATGTCGCCAACATCGGCGACGCCCGCAGCCTTGCCATCCATCCGGCCAGCACCACACATTCGCAGCTTTCGCCCGAAGATCAGTTGGCGACCGGGGTCACCGAGGGTTATGTTCGCCTCTCCATCGGCATTGAACATATCGACGATATTCTCGCCGATTTGAAACAGGCATTGGAGGCCGCTTAACAAAGTGTTTGGACCGCTCGTCGCGGGGAGCTATCCCCAGACTCGCCTCCGCCGAAACCGCCGCGATCCCTGGACGCGGCGGTTGGTTGCGGAAAATGTTCTCACCTCCGGCGACCTGATCTGGCCGGTCTTCGTCACCGAGGGGCTGGGACTACACGTCCAGATTCCCTCGATGCCCGGTGTCGTTCGCTATTCGATCGATACTCTGGTCGAGGCCGTCGGCGAAGCCAGAGAGCTCGGTATTCCGGCTGTCGCTCTGTTCCCGTCCGTCGCGGCCGAGTTGAAGACCCCCGACGCGCGCGAGGCAACCAATCCCGACAATCTCGTCTGTCGCGCCGTACGGGCGCTGAAGAAGGCTTTCCCGGACGTCGGCGTCATCTGCGACGTTGCTCTCGATCCCTTTAACAGCGATGGCCACGACGGACTGGTGGTCGATGACTATGTGGTCAACGACGAAAGCGTTGAAGTCCTCTGTCGCCAGGCGCTCGTTCAGGCTGAGGCGGGATGTGACGTGATCGCGCCTTCCGACATGATGGATGGCCGCATCGCGGCAATCCGCAAAACACTGGACGGCGCCGGACTGACCGACGTTCGCATTCTTTCCTATGCGGCGAAATATGCATCGGCCTTTTACGGCCCGTTCCGCGATGCCGTCGGATCGACGTCGGCACTCAAGGGCGGTGACAAAAAGACCTATCAAATGGATCCGGCCAACAGCGACGAAGCCCTGCGAGAGGTCGCCATCGACCTTCAGGAAGGCGCCGACATGGTCATGGTCAAGCCCGGCATGCCCTATCTCGATATCGTCCGCCGGGTCCGGGAGATATTTGCCGTGCCGACCTTCGCCTATCAGGTGAGCGGCGAATACGCCATGTTGAAAGCCGCGATCGGCAACGGCTGGCTCGACAACGACAAGGTCATGATGGAAAGCCTGATGGCTTTCAAACGAGCCGGCGCCAATGGTGTCCTGACCTATTTCGCCGTCGAAGCGGCGAAGCTGCTCAAACAGGCTTAAGCCAAAGAGATACCCGCGCATGAAGATTCGGTTCATGGCGCAGGTAAAAGAAAAAGGCCGCGGAACATTTCCCGCGGCCTTTTTTGCCGAACTTACTTCTGTACGCCAAACTTATAGACGATCTTGCCCTTATACCACTCGCCCGGGTTCAACACGGTCGAGGGGAAATTGGGCTTGTTGACGCCGTCAGGAAAATGCTGTGGTTCCAAACTGAACGCGCCATGCACGTTGTACACCTGCCCCCCCTTGCCAACATCGCGCGGGGCCTTGCCCTCCAGGAAATTTCCCGAATAGAACTGAATGCCGGGTTCGGTCGAGAGAATCTCCAGAACACGGCCGCTCTTGGGGTCGGCGACACGGGCGGCCAGACTGAGCTCCTGGCCTTTCTTGTTGAGGACATAGTTCACGTCATAACCGGGACCATATTTGATCTGGTCGTAATCGGCGGTGATCCGCGCGCCGATCTTTTCCGGCTTGGTGAAATCCATCGGCGTTCCCTTGACCGGGCGGAATTCTCCGGTGGTGATCAGGGTTTCGTCGACCGGAGTGATCTTGTCGGCCGGAATGGTCAAGACATGGTCGAGGATATCGCCGCTCCCGGCCAGATTGACGAAGAGATGGCTCGTGAAATTGACGATCGTCGGTTTGTCGACGGCCACGGCCTCGTACGAGATGTCGAGCGCATTGGCATTGGTCACTTTGTAAGTGACCTTTGACGGCAAGGTGCCGGGGAAATTCTCCTCGCCGTCCTTATAGGTGTAGGACATCTCAACCGACGAGTCGTCGATCTGGTGCGCATCGAAAACGACGAAACGCGATCCCTTCAGGCCACCATGCAGCGTGTTGGGCGGATTGTTGATGTTAAGCTGGTACTCCTGGCCATTCAGGACGAACTTGCCTTTGGCGATGCGGTTCGCATAGCGGCCGATGAAAGCGTTCATCGAGCCCTGCCCATTCATCACCTGATCGATGGACTCATAGCCAAGGACAACATCGCCCAGTTTGCCATGCTTGTCGGGAACCAAAATCTGTTCAACGCGGGCACCATAATTGGTGATTTTCACCACCATGCCCTTCTTGTTTTTGATGGTGAACAGATCGACCGGTTTGCCATCCACTTCCTTTTGAAATTTGGCGCGATCGAGATCGACATAGTCCTTGGCGCTATTGCCTGTCGCCGCAGACGCCATCGATGTCAGCGCCAGCAGAGAAGACACAGCACAAGCGGTTCCTAGAGTGGCAAGGTTTCGCAATTTCCGATCCCCTAAATTATGGTTGTCCGGGCAATAGGATGCCCCGGCTTATTCAGCCTGTTGTGTCTTTTAGAATACTCCGTGCTTGCCGACCCGGCAACGGTCAGGCCGCTTTGCGGTCTGGCCAATTTGACGGCGGACAGTCCGCCGCGATCCTATTTCGTGGTCAGCCAACGCCCGATAACAGCGATCTGATCCGGGTCGAGCAATGCGGGCGCATGCCCGCAGCCCGACAATTCGACCAGATCGGCACAGGGCCCCCGCAGCGTCATCTCGCGGGCGACCTCTCCCGGCAGGATATCCGATTGCTCTCCCCGAAGGACGAGCACCGGGCACGTAATAGCCTGCCAAACCGGCCAGAAATTGATGTCGGAAATCATGTCTCCGGCAAAAAAAGCGTCGAGAATGCCCGGATCATAGTGCAGACGAAGGCCGCCTCCGGCGGCCGGCCGCACGCTGATTTCAGTCACATGTCGCCAATCTTCGGTCCGGACGATGCCAAAAGTCGACATCGCCTTGCGAATATAGGCGTCGGCTTCGGTGATATCGGCGAATCGCGGATCCTTGCCCAAGGACAGGGCAATCCTTTGCAGCCCGATGGCCGGGATGAAGGGACCGACGTCGTTGACCACCATCTTGCGTATCGGCGACCCGGGCAGCGACGCCAGATAAATTCCGATAATGCCGCCCATCGAGGTTCCGAGCCAGGCGACCTCGTCGACGTCAAGACGGGCGATCAACGCCGCGCAGTCGGCCAAATATGTCGGAATGCCGTAAGCGGTCCTATCAGTCAGCCAGTCGCTCTCGCCACGCCCCGGCATATCGGGGCAGACGATCCGCCATTCCTTAGCCAAGGTGCCGGCCAGTTTGTCGAAATCGCGGCCATTTCGCGACAACCCGTGCACGCAGACCAGGACCCGCGGGTTATCGGCGGCGCCCCACTCGGTATAAGCCAGCCGATGGAAACCCGTGGGACCGAGTGCCTTCAGAAATTTCTGACGCATTTCCGCCTCCTCCCGCTAAATTTTCACTGGCTTAGGCGGCGGCGCACAAGTCTTTTATGGATGCGCGGTCAGCTTTCGCCGTCCCCAAGCTTCGCATAGTTTCCGCGGCTGTAGACCAACGGCCGACCGGCCGGGAGATGACGCATGCGCTCCACCGTCCCGACAAAAATGCGATGATCGCCACCGTCGTGCGTAGCTGTGACCGAGCATTCGAAGTTCGCCTGGCATGACGGCAGAATCGGCACGCCGCTCGTCCATCTTTCGAAAGCAACGCCGGCCCATTTATCGGCCATTCGACCGGAGAAGCGGACCGATAAATCCTGTTGATCCTCGGAAAGAACGTTTATGGCGAAATGCCCATTGCGTTCGAATTCCTCGATCCAACTGTTTTTGTCGTCGAGGCAGAACAAAACCAATGGCGGCGACAACGACACGGATGTGAAGGAACTGACCGTCACCCCAAGGGGCGCGCCATTGCCATCAAGAGTCGTGACGACTGTCACACCCGTCGGAAAACAACCCAAAGCGTTGCGAAATGCGCGGGAATCGAAGCTCATTCTGATGGCAGTCCTTGCGTGTTGATGGCCAGACTAATACAACAAACCATCTACCCCATCAAATTTCCCGGAAGCGATCCGAGCGAGTCACTCATTTTTTCTTAACCGTCTATGTTGTTGAATGACGACAAGATGCTCGGATTATAGCACTCTCGTCATTTGGGGAACTCACCGGCCAGCTCGGTGCGACAGAGGTAACGGATGTTCATAATCATTGGCATGGTGGTGGTGCTTGTCTCCGTCCTTGGCGGCTACATCGGCAATGGCGGAGAAATCTCGGTCCTCATTCAGCCATTCGAATGGCTTATCATTCTCGGCGCGGCCACGGGTGCCTTCATCATCGGCAACCCCAAAGAGGTGATCCTCGGCACCGGAAAAGCCATTTCCAGTATGCTCAAGGGCTCTCGCCACAACAAGCAATCCTATCTTGAACTCCTCAGTCTCCTCTATTCGCTGTTCAAGCTGGCGAAGACCAAAGGTGATCTGGCCCTCGAAAGTCACGTCGAAAAACCCGACGACAGTTCGCTGTTCCAGAAATTTCCGGGCTTTTCCTCAGATCACCACACCTTGGAATTTCTCTGCGACTATCTTCGGCTTCTGACGTTGGGCACCAACAACGCTCACGAGGTCGAATCGATCATCGACGCGGAAATCGAGGCACATCATCACGAAATTTCGTTGATCGCCACCGGCATCAACACGATGGCCGACGCCATGCCGGCGCTCGGCATCGTCGCTGCCGTGCTGGGCGTCATCCACACGATGGGATCGATCACCGAACCGCCCGAGGTGCTTGGACATCTGATCGGCGCGGCCTTGTGTGGAACCTTCATGGGCGTGCTGTTGTCCTACGGATTTTTCGCCCCCTTCGCCCGTATTCTTGAAATCATATACAAGACAGAGAGCGACTATCTAATCTGCATCAAGAACTGCCTTCTGGCCCACATGATGGGTTACGCGCCTCAGGTATCGATCGAATTTGGCCGCAAAACGTTGCCTCCGCATGTGCGTCCTTCATTCCTTGAAGTGGAAGAAACCGTCACCAATCTGACGCCGGATTGAGCGACATAGGCGCCCGTCATGGCTGAACAACAACCGATCATCATTAAACGCATCAAGAAGAGCCACGCCGCGCATCATGGCGGTGCTTGGAAGGTTGCCTACGCCGATTTCGTCACCGCGATGATGGCGTTTTTCCTGCTGCTCTGGCTGCTCAACGCCGTGACAGAAGAACAATTGCAGGGTGTTGCCGACTATTTTGCGCCGACCACGGTGTCGAGCTCGAAAAGCGGCGCCGGCGGCATGCTGGGCGGCAAAGTGGTCGGCGAAGGCTCGATGTCGTCCAATGGGACGACGCCCTCCTTCACCCTGTCCCTGCCGCCACCAAGCATTGGACAAGGCGGCGACGCCGTCACCGAGCCGAAGGAAGGCGCCGAGGAAGGCGCCGGCGCCGGAGAAGGCGGTGACACGCCAGGCGGAGCACAAGGAAAAGCGCAGGCACTGACAGAACAGCAGATCATCAAAGCCAATGCGCAACGGGAACAACAACAGTTCGAACGGGCCCAGGAATCCCTCCAACGGGCAATGAACTCCATCCCCGAGCTGCGTAAGTTGGGCGACAGTCTGATGGTCGACAACACTCCGGAAGGTCTTCGCATTCAGATCGTCGATCAGGACGGGCTGGCGATGTTCCCGAAGGGATCGCCCGACATGTATGGTCATACCCATGCCCTGCTCGACATGGTCGCCCGCGTCGTAAAGCAGTTGCCGGAAAAGATCGCCATCTCGGGGCACACCGATTCGGTGCCATTTTCGGGCGGTTCGGGCTACACCAACTGGGAACTGTCGGCTGACCGTGCCCTGGCGACAAGGCGGACTCTCCTGTCGTCAGGCGTTCCGCCCGACCGCGTGGATCGCGTTGTGGGACGCGCCGATACCGAGCCAATCAACAAAGAAAATGGCAATGACCCGCGCAACCGGCGCATCACTATCGTTCTGTTGCGCGATACGCAGCCGCCGCCGACCGTCACGGTAACGCCCGATGCCGCTCGTTCGGGCGTATTGCCCGACGAATTGCGAGGCAACGCCGCGCCGCCGGCTCCCGCCGCTCCAGCCCAGGCGCTGCCACCGCCACCGAAACCAGCAGCCGGCGGCAGTCGCTAAGCATATCCGGGAGGATCCTAAAGTCTGAATCTCGCTCTACTTTATTGAGATAGAGCCGGAAAATTCACGGCGCACTTGGCGAACGCTCTTGTTTCGTCCACGCTATGGCTGTTGACGTGATATCCTCGTCTCCCGCCGCATGCCGACGGGAGGGGTGGCAATCGCGGCAATGACACGTTTGGCGGCAACAGGAGGCTAGCCGAACCCATGGATCACGTTGCGCTGAAGCGGCCCCATTTCTTTTTCACAACGGCGCCGCTGCCCTGCCCGTACCTACCTGATCGGCAGGAACGCAAGATCGTTACCGAATTGTCCGGCCCCGACGCCGAAGCTCTTCACGAGGCTTTGTCGCGCGCCGGATTCCGACGCAGTCATTCGATCGCTTACACGCCAGCCTGCCCCGGCTGCAATGCCTGCATTCCAGTTCGGATCCTGGTCGATGAGTTCCGTCCCAAGAGAACCATGCGCCGGATCATCAAGATGAACGCCGGTCTTGTGGCTCGTCAGTCCCTGGCACGGGCGACAGCTGAACAATATCGGCTGTTTGCCCGTTATCAAGAATCGCGGCATGCGGGCGGCGACATGGCGCTTATGGGATTCTACGACTACCGGTCGATGATCGAGGACAGCCCGATCGAGACCTTCCTGGTGGAATTCCGCAACCAGGACAACCAGTTGAAGGCGGTGGTCTTGACCGACCGCATGACAGACGGGCTTTCCGCCGTTTACAGCTTCTATGACCCCGACACCCCGTCGGCAAGTCTTGGCAGCCATATGATCTTGTGGCTGATCGAGGAATCCCGCCGCCGCGGCCTGCCTTATGTTTATCTCGGCTATTGGATCGCCGATAGCGGCAAAATGTCCTACAAGGCCCGCTTCACACCGCTTGAGGCCTATGGCCCGGCGGGCTGGCGCCCCCTGAAACTCGACGAGAACGGCAGGCCCGTCGGGTAATACCAAACGGCGACCGCCGAGGCGACCGCCAGCAGGCCGATAGCGCGATCGCCGAGGACCGTCGCGCTCTTCGCTCGCGGGTCCGGTTCCTCGTCGCGGCCCTCGCGCCCGCCCTCCGCTGTCACCAGGGCAGCCTGTCAAAGAAACGTGCGATCTCGGCTGCCGCGCGATCCGGATCCTCGCGATGCGGAAAATGGCCAACGCCAGGAAACAGAGCCAGATCGAGATCTGGAAACGTCTCATGGAGACGGTCAGTCCATTCATAGTCGAACATCGGATCGTGCTCGGCCCAGCGGACACAGGTCGGGTGTGTGATCGGTGGCAGCAAAGCCGCTCTGCCGCTCAACATCGCAAGTCGTCCGGGCGCCGACGCGCGATAGTGTTCCAAACTGCCGGTCACGTTGCCGGGCTTCTGATAATTCTCTACGAAGCGGTCGAGCACGGGATCGAAGGCTTCCTTTCTGTACGACCAATGCTTGAGAAAATGGGTGATGTAGAGCCTGACGGTCTCAGGCGTGGCGCCGATCAGCGCGGGCGCGAGTTCGGTCTCATGGAAAGCCATATACCAGATGTCTCGCAGTCGATCGGGTGTCCCGAACCGGGGGCCGATGCCCGGGTATACGAAATCGAAGAAGAAAAGCCCCTCGAAGCGATCGGGCGCCATCCGCGCGAGCGCTTGAATGACCGCGCCGCCGATATCGTGTCCAACAAGACCGACGCGATTGAGCTCGAGAGTGTCGAGAAGAGCCACTATGTCACGCGCCTGGTCGTCGGCGCCAAAAGTGCCGCTGGGATTGTCGCTATCGCCGAAGCCTCGCAGGTCCGGAGCGATCAACCGAAAGCGATCGGCCAAGCGTGCCATCACCGGCTCCCAGGTCAGCCAGAATTCCGGCCAACCATGCAGCAGCAACAGCGGGCGTCCAGCGCCGACTTCGGCGACATGCAGCGTCGCGCCATTCACTTTCCGGAATGAATGCTCGATCGGGATCGGGCCTTGAGCGGAAGGGTGTTGGATCGTGACCATTCGCAATCCTACGCCGACCGGATGATGGCTATTAGCCCAGCAATCACGTATGAAATCTGAAGCAAAACTTCAAAGCAGGATAGATTGCGACAGAAAAATATCCTCGAAGGCGTTCCCGTGTTTGTCGCCGTCGTCGAAGCCGGCAGCTTCTCCGAAGCAGCGAGGCAACTTGGCATCTCGCCATCCGCGGCCAGCCAAGCGATCCGCGGTCTCGAAGAGCGGCTCGGTACGCCGCTCCTCCGCCGCTCGACCCGCAGTCTCAGTTTAACGGACGCAGGCGCCGACTATCTCCTGGCGGCAGCGCCTGCCCTGTCGCAATTGAGGCAAGCCGCGGAGGAGGCCGCGGGACGGGGTGGCCGGCCAACCGGCCAGTTGCGCCTCAGCATGCCACGCGCGCCCTTCGACCTGCTCATTGCTCCGGCACTGGCGGCTTTCCAGGACGCCTATCCTGACGTGAACGTCGAGATCGCGGTTGAAGGACGCATGATCGACATCGTCGAGCGGGGCTTTGACGCGGGATTGCGCTACGGTGATCTGCTGGCGAAGGACATGGTGGCCGTCCCTGTCGCGCCCAGCTCAGAAGCGGTTCTCGTCGCCTCACCGGCCTACCTTGGTGCCCGATCGATGCCGAACCGCCCAAGTGATCTGCTCAATCATCGCGCTGTGGTGTGCCGCAGTCAGACCACCGGCTTGATCAAGCCTTGGATCTTGCAATCCGCCGGCGAAACCGTGCAGATGGCCCCGCCAGCGGTGACGATCGTTCACGATCTCGCCTCCCAGATCGAGCTGACAGTAAGGGGGTTAGGTATCGGCAGCGCGCCGGTTGCGAGCGTGTCGGACCTCCTTGAGGCTGAAAAATTATCACGAGTCCTGCCCGCATGGTCGACGCCCATCGAGGCGCTTTATCTCTACTTTCCGAGCCGTCGTCACCAACCAGCGGCATTGCGCGCGTTCATCGGTTTTCTGAAGGGCCGCTCGTATCCTCTCCTCGACCCGCGCGATCGGCATGCCGGAAATGTAGAGGAGCGGGATAAGACAGTCGGCCAATTATAGCTCCCATCCGATCAGGTGAACTTGTTGTTGCGAGGGAAGCCGGTCGGCGGCATCCGTCCCACCGTGGCCCGCTTGCCGAGCCATGGCAAAAGATTGGTCTCGCAACGGTTCCGCTCACCCATTTTCCAGCACAGGCCATCGGCCAGCGTAAAGAGCAGGATGTCCGACGTACCGCCATCACGGTACTTTTGCAAGATCACGCCACGACCGCGGGTCATCTCCGGAACTTCTTCCAATTTAAAGATCAACAACTTGCGGTTCTCACCGACGACGGCCACGGAATCGCCCAGCACCGGCAGGCAGAACGTCGCCTGCTCGCCCTCGCCGAGATTGAGTATCTGCTTGCCGGCCTTGGTTTGCGCCAAGACCTCGTCGGTCTTGACGACGAACCCGTGTCCTCCCGACGAGGCGATCAGCAGCCGCTCGCCCGCCCGGTAGGGCAAGATCGCGGCGATTTCGGCGTCGTTAGGCAGATCGATCATCAGCCGCAACGGTTCGCCATGTCCGCGTCCTCGAGGGAATTTGTCGCCGCCGATGGTGAAGAACCGTCCATTGGTGGCAAAAAACAGAAGTTTCTCGGTGGTCTGGGTATGGATGGCCGTCTTGAGCTGGTCGCCATCCTTGAACTTCGAATCGTCAGGGCTGTCGGCATGGCCCTTGACCGCCCGAATCCAGCCCTTTTCCGACAAGATAACGGTGATGTCCTCGCGTTCGACGAAGGCCTCGATCGGCACCACGACGGCCGACGGCGCGTCACCCAGTTCGGTGCGGCGCTTGCCCAGGGCGTCGTCGCCGCCGAACGCGGCCTTTACCGCATCGATTTCCTTGGCGATCTTCCGCCAACGCATACCGTCATCGGACAGCAAAGACAGAATTCCGTCCCGCTCCTTGGATAATTTGTCGTGCTCGCCGCGAATTTCCATTTCCTCAAGCCGGCGCAACGACCGCAATCGCATATTGAGGATAGCCTCGGCCTGAACATCATTGAGATCGAACGCGGCCATCAGGCGGGGCTTCGGCTCGTCCTCGGTCCGGATGATGTGAATCACCTCGTCGAGATTGAGATAAGCCTTGAGAAAGCCTTCCAGAATCTCCAGACGCTTCTCGATCTTACCCAGGCGGTAGTTGGCCCGACGGACCAACACCACATGGCGGTGATCGAGGAACGCCTGCAGCACTTCCTTCAGGTTCATCACCCTGGGCACAGAATCGGCGTCCAGGACATTCATATTGAGCGGCACCCGCAATTCGAGATCGGTCTGGCGGAACAGCTGTTCCATCAGCGTCTCGGCCTCGACCGTGCGATTTCTCGGTTCCAGGACGACGCGGACCAGACTTGTCGATTCGTCGCGGATATCGGCCAGCAGCGGCAGCTTCTTGGCCTCAAGTAATTCCGCGACCTTCTCGATCAGCTTGGATTTCTGCACCTGATAGGGAATCTCGGTGACGACGATCTGATAAAGGCCGTGCGAGAGTTTCTCGACCTCCCATCGACCGCGCAGACGGAAACTGCCCCGGCCCGTCCGATAGGCCTCGAGAATCGCTTCTCGGGTCTCCACCAAAACGCCGCCGGTGGGAAAATCCGGCCCATGCAACAGGCCGACAAGATCATCGATCGAACATTCCGAATGATCGATCAGATGGATCAACGCGTTGCAGATCTCGCCCACATTATGCGGCGGGATGCTGGTCGCCATGCCGACCGCGATACCGGAGGACCCATTGGCAAGCAGGTTGGGAAATGCCGCCGGCATGACCACCGGTTCTTCCTCGGTGCCGTCATAGGTTGGGCGGAAATCGACCGCGTCCTCGTCGAGACCGTCCATCAGCGCCATGGCGACGGCCGTCAGACGGGCTTCCGTGTATCGCATCGCCGCGGCATTGTCGCCGTCGATATTGCCAAAGTTTCCCTGGCCCTCGACCAGCGGATAACGAACGGCAAAATCCTGCGCCAGGCGGACCATCGCGTCATAGACCGCGACATCGCCGTGCGGATGGTACTTACCGATGACGTCACCAACCACACGTGCACATTTCTTGAAGCCGCCGCTGGGGTCGAGCTTCAATTGCTGCATGGCGTAAAGGAGTCGCCGGTGAACCGGCTTCATGCCATCGCGGACGTCCGGCAAGGATCGTGAAACGATGGTCGACATGGCATAGGCGAGATAACGTTCACCTAAGGCTTCGGCAAGCGGCGTGTCTCTGACGTCGCCATCAACGGCGGGTTCAGTCATACCCTTCCTCAACTGCTGATTACAATATCTAGTAGATCATGCCTGAAGCCGATCTACAAGTCGTGATCGCGCCGGAGGCAGGCTCCTGCCATGCGGCCCCAGCACGTGATGTTCAAAGAAAAATCCGGTCAGCGCCAAAGCCGCCACGACGTCAGGGCGGCTCCCGAACGATCGGTCCAAAAGGAACGACGGAAGCGGCAGCAGACGGTCACGGTAAGGTTGACCCGCTTCGCGCCCCACGGCGCGACCACTGCGCGGCGATACATAGGCCAAGTCGTCGGTTCGGCCGGTTGCCGCACAGCTCGAAAGATCAAGGCTATAGCCCAACTCGCGCAACAGCCCCAACTCCCAATGGGCATAAAGGCTGGGCCACTGTTCCTCCCCGAGATTGGCCAGCAGAGCCGCCAGACCGTCGTAAGCGGCCCGATGAGGTTCGCGTTCCGGCATGGTTGTCTCGCTCATCGCGCAAGCCGCCGACAGGCCGGCCAAACGGAGCGGATCTTGCAGCCAGACTGCCCCGCTCGCCGCCGCCAATTCCCAGGACAGCCGCCCCAGGTGATCGGCCAACCGTGCCTTCCAGACAATTTGCAGCCGATTCCCCGGTTGCAGCGCGGCACGCGCCGCCTTGCCGGCACCACCGTGAACCAAACCGGCATGGCAGCCATGGTCGCGGGTCAGAAGGACGGCGATCGCGGCCGTCTCACCGTGTGGCCGCAACGACAACAGAATCCCTTCGTCGGTCCAATCCATGGCCTCAAAATCGCCGTCAGGCGTCGAAATCCAATCCCAGATCGCGATAGTGCTCGCGGTCGTCGAGCCAGTTCTCGCGGACTTTCACATGCAAAAAGAGATGGACCCGCCGCTCAAGGATTTCTTCCAATTCGACACGGGCCTTCTCGCCGATCGACTTGATCTGCCGACCAGCCTTGCCGAGAACAATGGCCTTTTGGCTGTCTCGCTGAACATAGACGATCTGATCGATCCGCACGCTGCCGTCATCGCGTTCCTGCCACTGTTCGGTTTCCACAGTGGCCGCATAAGGCAATTCCTGATGCAGTTGCAGGAACACCTGCTCGCGGGTGATCTCGGCCGCCAGCAGGCGCATAGGCATATCCGACACCTGGTCTTCAGGAAAATGCCATGGTCCCGGAGGAACCACCTCGCCGAAGAACGCCAGGAGATCTTTCGTGCCATCGCCGGTCTGCGCGCTGACCATGAACACCCGATCGAACACCCCTTCCCCATCGCCTTTGGCGGTCAGGGCCAGCAGGCGGTCCCGCTTGATCAGATCAATCTTGTTAAGGACAAGGATGGCGCGCCGTCCGGCCGCTTTCAGGCGGTCGATGATCCCTTGGCTGTTGTCATCGAATCCCCTTTCCGCATCGACGACCAGGGCGACCAGATCGGCGTCAGCGGCTCCACTCCAGGCGGCTTGCACCATCGCCCGCTCGAAGCGGCGCTTCGGCTGGAAAATACCCGGTGTGTCGATAAAGATTACCTGAGCCGTCAGATCCTCCAGCATGGCTATGCCTAACACGCGGCTCCGCGTCGTCTGCACCTTGGGCGAGACGATCGAGACCTTGGTACCGACCAGCTGGTTGACCAACGTCGATTTACCGGCATTGGGCGCTCCGACGATCGCGACAAAGCCGCAACGGGTCTCGATGTCGCTCATTTCGTCACCTTTTCAAGCATGGCGCTGGCGGCAGCCTGTTCGGCCACCCGTTTCGAGGCTCCACGGCCGGTAAGCGGCGCGAATCCCTCGACGCTTACCGAAACCAGGAAGATAGGATCGTGCTGCGGTCCCTCCGCACCCAAAGTCTCATAAACCGGCAAAGGTTTGCCACGGCCCTGCGCCCATTCCTGAAGCCCGGTCTTGGCGTCCTTGGGAGGCGTAATCGATTCCGCCATCAACGGCTCCCAGTGCCGCCGAACGATCGTTCGAGCAACATCGAGGCCGCCATCGGCGTAGACGGCCCCCAAAATGGCCTCACAAGCGTCGGCCAGGATGGTTGGGTTCTGACGCCCTCCACCATCCTCCTCGCCCTTCGACATCACCAGAGCGTCATCGAGACCAAGAGTAATCGCAACGCGGGCCAATGCCTCGCGACGTACCAGGGCGGCATGGCGCCGGGCAAGCGCTCCCTCGTTTTCCTTGTTGAAGTGGAAAAAGAGCATCTCGGCGACCGTCAGTCCAAGAACGCGATCACCCAGAAACTCCAACCGCTCATTGGACGTACGAGGTTTGCTCGAGGCGGCGCCTCGGCCACGGGCCGTACAGGCGCTGGAATGCATCAGCGCCTCTTCCAGAAACTCCGGACGGCGAAACTGGTAGTCCAGCGCCCGGCAGATGTTAATCAGGCGCAGATCCATGGCCAACCAACAATCAGTGTATCAGTGTAAAGAATCGATCCCAGCGGATCGCCCACGGCCATTTCCACAGCTCCCAAAGGGCGGCGGTTCCATCGGTCGAGAAGAAGATGATCTCTGCCCGACCGACCAGATTTTCCGCCGGAACGTAGCCGACAACGCTCAGATAGCGGCTATCCTGGGAATTGTCGCGGTTGTCGCCCATCATAAAGTAATGGTTCTCGGGCACCACATATTCCGGCGTGTTGTCGGCCTGACTTTCGCTGCCGGGATACTCAAGAATCAGATGGGTCCGTCCGTTCGGCAGTGTCTCGACATATTGGCTATAGATCTGCGCCCCGCCACGCGGGTCGCGATCGGTATAGTCGTCGATCTGCTTGCGTTCCACCGGCTTGCCATTGATGTAAAGAACCCGGTGGACGACCTGGATGTGGTCGCCCGGCAAGCCGATCACCCGCTTGATATAGTCGGTCCGGTTGTCGGACGGCACCTTGAACACGGCGACGTCGCCGCGTTCGGGCATCCGCTCCATCACCCGTCCGTCGAACACATGCAGACTGAGCGGCAGTGAATGTCGGCTGTATCCGTAGGAATACTTCGAAACGAACAGGTAATCACCGACCAAAAGGGTCGGCACCATCGACTTGGAAGGAATATTGAAGGGCTCGAAGGCGACGGTCCGCACGACGAGGGCGATAAGGACAGCGTAAACGATCGTCTTGACCGTCTCGCCTATTCCACTGGTTTTCTTTCGTGAATTGCCCATGGATCGCGGTTCTGTGAAAAAAATACGCCCTTCCATCCAGAAGCAGGCGCCTTTCGAAGGAAGGCAGATCAAGCCCTAGCCAAAGGCGCCTGTCAATAGCGCAGGTACATTTCCCAGGGCTCCGAACTCGGGTTAACGGCAGTTTGAGGGTTGCCGTCACGAAGAATCTCTGAATCAGTAAGGTTCGGAGGTGCCACGATGAGCCAAGACCGGTCTGAGTTTGGAGAGAAGTCACGCCTTCGGGCGCTTCTG
>JARLJB010000377.1 GCA_031291415.1 Telmatospirillum sp. | reverse complement strand
CTCGGTGGTGCTGGATGCCGACGTCGCGCAGGTGAAATCCACCCTGTCGTCGACTGACGTCAAGACCCAGGCCTCGGTTGCCGCTTTGACCCAGGCTTCTCAGTTGCCGCAGGAACTGCTGCGTCTGATCCAGTCGTAAGGGCTCTGACTGGATTGGGGCTTACCGGGCCTGCTGGCAGGCAATGTAGGGGTAGGTTTCGGCGGTATCGGAGTATGGCCGCCGAGCCTACCGGTGATAGTATGTGGCGTGGAAATGATGGCATTCTCGCGCTAACGTCTTCACAGACCGATCCATCGGAGAGGTTGTTATGAGTACAATCACATCGAGCGCTTCAGTAAGTACCGGAAACGCGACCGACGTGTCCGGCCTGACGGGAAGCAGCTATTCGCTGTCGATTGCGGAAGCCGTGTCGACCAAAGTTCAGCCCTATCTGACCAGGGCCGACACGATCGCGACTGAAATCAACACCAACAAAAGCAAGATTACAGCCTATCAAAGCATGCAGAGTGCTTTGGTGACGTTGAAAGCCGCCGCTGCGAATTTGAGTTCGCAGCCGACAACCGGCACCAACGTTTTTAACAGTCGTTCGGCTAATCTGACATCGGCATCGATCATCAGCGGCGGCACGCCATCGAATGCCAGTACTCTTTTGTCGGCGACGGTTACGGCGGGAACCAATACCGGCACGCACTCGGTCGTCGTCAACCAGATCGCCTCTGCGGAAGAGGACGTGAGTTCGACGATCGCCTTCTCAAGCACCGCGAAGCTTGGATATACCGGGACCTTTTCGATTGCCGAGACTGGCAAGACGGCGTCGGCCATTACTGTGACCTCGACGATGTCGTTATCCGACATTGCCAGCGCGATCAACGGCTCCGAGGCGCAGACCGGCGTTTCGGCTTCGGTCGTTTCGATCAGCAGCACACAGTCGGTGTTGGTGCTTTCCGGGTCCGATACCAATACCGCGCTCCAGTTTTCCGACGGCAGCAATATTTTGTCGAACCTCGGGGTCTATTCCACTCCAAGTTCGACCCTCACGGGGACGACCGCGGAAGCGAATACCACTGCCGCCCTTGGCTTGGCGGGGACCTTCACGATTAATGGCGGTACCGACGGCAGTGGTACTGCGAAAGGGGTGACTGTCACCATCACCTCGACCATGTCTCTGGCTGATATCGTCAGCACGATCAACACGAAGGCGCAGAGTGTCCTTGGAAGCACGACGACTTTCGCTGCGAGCGCGACCGGCACAAACCAGTTGCAGCTTACCACGGGAAGCAGCGATACCGTTTCCTTCTCGGGAATCAGTGGCGATGTTCTGACTGGCCTCGGCGTTTCCGAGATCGCCGCGAATGGCGCGACAAATCAGGTGCAGGCGGCACAGGCGGCCAACCTGACCATTGATGGCGTTTCGGGAATTTCCCGCGACTCCAATGTCGTCACTGATGTGTTGTCCGGTGTCACGCTCAATCTTACGGCGGCTGATCCGAATACGCAGATAACCTTGACGATCGCGCCGAATACGACGGCGGCGGCGTCGGCGATCAACGCCTTCGCCTCGGCCTATAACAATTGGGAATCCTTCGTACAGCAAAACGAAGCGACCCAGAGTGACGGCACGGCGGCCGCTTCAGCGGTGTTGTTCGGTGACTCGACATTGCGCTCGACCAGTCTGGACATCGACAACACGATTACGTCGATGATCAACAATATGTCGTTGGGTGACATTGGCCTGAGTTTGAACGCCAGCAACAGCATCGAGGTCGATAGCACGACCCTGTCGTCAGCGCTTACGGACAAATACACCAGCGTCGTCGGCATGTTCCAGTCGCAGTTGTCGACTAGCAACTACGCCTTGCAGGCTTTGGGTACGGATTACAGCTCCTATTCCGGGACCTTCGCTTTGGATATAACCACCAATGCGAGCGGAACGATCACCAACCTGGGCGGTGCCGCGGCCAGCAGCTTCCGGATCAGCGGGTCGCACCTTATCGGTATTACCGGAACGGCTTATTCCGGAATGTCGTTCTCTTTTAGCGGGACGGCCGGCGCGACAACGACGGTGACAGTGACGGCGACAGTGGGGATGGCCAACCAGCTCTATACGACGTCGAATAATTACGGCAATTCGCTGAATGGCACCGTCGAGAGTCTGGTCGAGACTCTGCAGGACGAGGACAAAAATCTGACGAGCCGGTATGACTCCATCATCAACGACGCAAATAAATACACCACATACCTTCTCCAGCAGTATGCTAGTCTGTCCACGCAGATTGCGTCGGCGAGCTACACGACCACCGTTCTCAACGACATGTTCAAGATGCAGACTAGTTAACAAGACGCCGGTCCGGTGGTGATTAAGGAGTTTTTCGGATGAGCCAGACCCGATATGCGATAACCGCCTATGAGGCGGCACAGCGTACCGTGCCGCCATTGAAGATGGTTGTGATGCTCTATGACGGTATCCTGGTTCGTATTGCCAGAGCTGCAGACGCTGCTCGTCAGGGCGACTATCAGAAACAGTTTGAAGCGGTGATGAGCGCCGCCCGGATCATCGACGGACTCAATCGGCATCTCGACATGGAACGTGGTGGAAAAGTCGCCATCGGTTTGCGAGAGACATATGAGGCGGTGGCCCGTGCGCTCTTCCGGTCGGTTGGCAAGGAAACCGGAGCCGAGGCCTGCGATCGTCTGGTGGCCGCAGTTCGCGAGCTGCGCGATGCCTGGGCTGAAATTGCCGGCAATGAGACCCTTCCTGCCTCGACTGAAGAGCAACCCCAACGGATGCCGACATCCGAGGCTGTGTAGATCTCGACAAAAGCTATAGAGACTTGGTTCCCGGGCTAACCGACGGCCGCCATCCCCAAACGGGGGCGAGCCACACCATTGGATGGATGCGAGCTTTGGATATCGCCGTATCTCCACAGGAACTGCAGGATATCGTTGACCGGTATGGAGAAGATCCTGCGGCGTGGCCCTCATCCTACCGTCTGTCGGCGCAAGAATTGATTGATGATTGCGCCGAAGCGCGAGGAATCATTGAGCAGGCCAAGCGATTGCGGTGTGCCTTGCGTGACATGGGACCCGACGCGCCGGATTGTTTTTCCGACCGTATCGTCGCACTGGCGCTGGAGTTGGATCCTCCGATGGACGATGTCGTCTGGTTTCGCAGTCCGGTAAACTGACGGTCCCGGTGAGAATCGCCTCATCGGGTAACCGTTCCTTAAACTTCCCAACAGCATGATTGATGAGATGCGGCAGTCCGGTTCGCCGTTGGCGGGACGGGGCGCGTCGAGCTATTGGGGAGCGAAAAGCGATGCCTGATATTCAAAGCACACCGGCCGCCGTCGAATCGTCGCCGGCTGCTGTCGTTCAACTTTACGATACCATTCTTCTGCATGTCGCGCGGGCTGGCGACGCTGCGCGCAAAGGTGACTTTCAGGCGCAATTCGACGAGGTCATGAATGCGACACGGATTGTTGACGGTCTCAACCGGTGCCTCGATATGAGCAAGGGCGGCGACGTCGCCATCCACCTTCGCGAGATGTACGAAGCGGTAAGCCGCGCTTTACTGCGGTCGGTCGGCAAACCCTCCGCCGAAGAAGCGTGTGCCAAGCTGATTGCGGCCGTCCGCGATACCCGCAACGCCTGGGCTGAAATCTGCGGCATGTCGCAAATCACCGCGAATTGACCGCGGTAGCGCTTTCGCCAACACCGGCCGGCGCCTCGGCTTTCAAAGCTCGTGACCCGCTGATGTTGGGTTTATGGACGATGGTCTGGATGTCATCGTCCAATCTGCGTACTTAGATCATCCAAATGGACCAGCGAGCAAGCAACGTGAATCAGATGTCGGAAATATCTATGTCACGGCAGATGACGACGCTACGCTGCTTGTACCTCTTGGCGTTGCACCACGGCGTCCAGGTGACTCCTGATCAGCTTGCTGCGGTCGATCGCGCTGACCCGGTGCGATCCATACTTCTGCTGATGCGTGAAGTCGGGCTGGTTGGCAAGCTGCTCAAGAAACGGACCTGGAAACATGTAACGACGTTTGGCGGCGCCTATCCGGCGATGGCTGAGTACAAGGACGGTAACTGGGTAATCGTCGCCAATGTCGTACCAACGCCCGACGGGCGGTTGGTCCTGGCCGTCCTGGACCCCCAGGACGAGCAGGCCGGCTTGAAGCTGATTGAGCGCGAGGCGTTCGAGGCTTCCTGGAATGGGCAAATCATCCTCTGCAAGCGCCGGCCACCTCGTCTGACCGAGGAAAACCGGCCATTCGGATTTCTCTGGTTCATGCCGGAGATCCTTCGCAACGGTCGTTATTTCCGCGATATCGCCATCGCCGCGACGATGTCGAATGTGATCAGTCTGGCGACGCCGCTGCTCTTCAATATTCTGATCGACAAGGTCGTCCCGCACCGAAGTTACCAGACATTGTTCACCGTCGTTCTGGCGTTCACCCTGACGACCGTGTTCGAGGCGGTGTTCAGCTACATCCGGCAATATCTGATGATGTTTGCCAGCAACAAAATCGACGCCCGTCTGGCATCGCGGACATTTATCCATTTGCTGGGATTGCCGATGGATTTCTTCGAGAGCAGGACCGCTGGCGTTCTGCTGAAAAACATCCAACAGACGGAATCTGTCCGTGGATTCCTGACCGGCCGCCTTTTCCAAACCTTGCTCGATGTTTCGGCGCTGCCATTGCTTTTTATATGCCTGATTCTCTATAGCGGCGTGTTGACCATGGTGGTGCTGGGATTCACCTCGGTCATCGCCGCGATCATCGCCATTATGATCCCCATTTTCCGTCAGCAGCTCGAACGCCTTTACGTTGCCGAGGGAGCGCGGCAGGCCGATCTGGTCGAGACATTGCATGGCATGCGCGCCATCAAATCTCTGGCGCTTGAGAACATGCGTCGGACCTCCTGGGACAGCAAGGTGGCGAAATCGATCCGCCGGCGGACCACTGTCGGGCACATCAGCATCATTGCCATCGTGATGACCAACGGGCTGCAGAGCATGTTGCAGCTTTCCATCCTGGGAATTGGGGCCGCACTGGTTTTCGACGGTAATCTGAGCCTCGGCGCCTTGGTCGCCTTCAACATGCTGTCGGGCCGCGTGACGGGGCCGCTGCTGCAAATCGTCTCGCTGATCAACGAATATCAGCAGACAGCTTTGTCTGTGCGCATGTTGGGAACCGTCATGGACCATCCACCCGAGCGCGATCCGAACCAGCATGGGATTCGTCCGCCAATCAATGGCGAATTGGAGTTCCGGCAGGTGACGTTTCGTTATGAGGGAACGGTGACGCCGGCTCTGGACAATATTTCCTTCCGCATCGAGGAGGGCCAGGTGATCGGCATCGTTGGCCGGTCGGGGTCGGGAAAGACGACGCTCACCCGTCTGATACAGGGAATTCACGCACCACAGGAAGGACTGATTCAACTGAGCGGCACCGATATCCGGCATATCGATCTGCCGTTCCTGCGCCGCAGTATTGGTGTCGTTCTCCAGGACAATATTTTATTCCGCGGCACGATTCGCGAAAATATCGCCGCAGGGAAACCCGAGTCCTCTCTCGAAGAGGTCATGGAGATGGCGAGGTTGGCTGGTGCCAATGAGTTCATCGACCGGTTGCCGCATTCCTATGAAACTCTGATCGAGGAGAGCGCTTCGAATTTCTCGGGCGGTCAGCGCCAGCGCATCGCCATTGCCCGCGCGCTTCTGTTGCAGCCGCGTCTCTTGCTTTTTGATGAGGCGACCAGCGCTCTCGATCCGGAAAGCGAGGCTATCGTTCAGCAGAACTTAAGTGAGATCGCCCGCGGACGGACGATGATCATCGTCTCGCACCGCTTGTCGTCTCTGACCAACGCCGATGCGATCCTGGTGCTCGACAAAGGGGCTGTCGTTGATTTTGCTCCTCACGGCGATTTAGTCGAACGCTGTGAGATTTATCGGCATTTGTGGAACCAACAAACACGGTATCTTCAGTGAACGCGCTCGCACCATGGAAGCGGAACTATCTGCGCGACGTCCGGACGCAGCTCCACAGGGTTGTTTTGTGGGTTGGTGAGAGATCCGATGTGGCGGTCAATCGTGATGCTATTCCATTTCTTAACCCGGTTGACGAGATCTGCGAGGAATATCCTCCGCGTTTCATGCGGTCTGTCTTGTATGTCATCGCGGTGTCCTTCATTTCTTCTGTGATCCTTTCGGCGATAGTGAAGGTCGATACCGTAATCGTTGGGACGGGAGTGCTGACGACCGAGGTGCCGCCCATCATGTTGCAGCCGATGGACCGCGGTATCATCCGTGAGCTCAAGGTCAAGGCGGGGGACGTGGTCACCAAGGGACAGGTGTTGGCCACCTTGGATCCGACGTTCGCCAAGGCCGATTTGGCGACTCTGACGCTGCAACAACGCTCGCTATCGGCGGAAATCAATCGACTGGAGGCGGAAATCAACGATCGCCCCCTGCCGATAGGGAATATTGCCAGTTCCGAAGAACTTTTGCAGGCGACGTTGTATGCACAGCGCCGCGAACAGTATAAATCGCGGTTGCGGGTGTTCGATGAAGATATCCAGAACCTGACCGCCAGTCTGCGAACGACGGAAGATGCCCGTCAGTCTTTGGGACATCAGCTTGGCGTGTCGAAAGACGTCGAGGGAATGCGGTCTGCCTTGATGCAGATGCAGACGGGGTCCCGTCTAAATTATCTTGAGGCTGAGGCCGCTCGGATGCGCATCGAACGCGACCATCAGGATGCCGTCAACCGGCTGATTGAACTGCAGCACAGCATTCAGTCCAAGCAGGCCGAGCGACAGGCTTTCATCGACGACTGGCGGCGCCAATTGCTGGAAAATCTCGTATCGGCACGAACGGAAGTCGCCAAGTTGAGCGAGGGGGTGAGCAAGGCGTCTCTGACCAACGATCTGGTGGTTGTGACCGCGCCGGAAGATGGAGTGGTCCTCGACGTGGCCAAGCGTTCCGTCGGCTCCATCCTGAATGCCGCGGAGCCTCTGGTGACGATCATTCCCGCCAACGCTCCGCTGGTGGCCGACATAGAGATCAATTCTGCCGACGTCGGATTTACCAATCCAGGTGAAGAGGTTGTGCTGAAAATCGACGCGTTTCCGTATCAACAGCACGGTTTTCTCCACGGTCGCCTGCTGTTCGTCAGCGAGGAATCGTTCACGATCAAAAATGCGACGCAGGACAATAGCAGTTTTGGAGGGCGGAGCAGTTCGAACGCCGCGCATCACGGACGGATTGAATTGCTGGGAACGGATCTTGAACATATGCCGAAAGGCGCCAGGCTCATTCCCGGCATGACGTTGGCGGCGGAAGTGAAGGTTGGCGCCCGATCAGTCATGTCATTCTTTCTTTATCCAGTCCTGAGAGGCTTCAGCGAGAGTCTTCGGGAACCATAGAGTCCATAAGAACTTATTCGTGATGTGGGTAGACTATTTTCCCATTTGTCAAAATCTGGATCTGTCACAATTTTCCGCGCCCGATTTTGGGGTGGGCGCCGTTATAAAAGGTAGCAGCGCGAAAAAGCGTTTGTTGACGCAAGGTTGGGGAATGGGGGCGTGGCGGCAGGTGGCCGGTGCGATTTGGGGAATCGGGGGCATTTGCACGATTCATCAGCATCAAAGTCCCATGAAGAAATGGGAGTTCGAAACAATTTTATACAATTGTTTTATATTTATGCTGATTGGATAGTGTTGGTTTCGCAATTAAGATTCTGTGTCAAGATGGAATCCTCTTGACCAGTCTAGTGTTTGTGGGTTTATTCTCTCGGAAAGTTTTTGGAGTATTGCGCCATGGCACTGACAACAGCTCAGACAAACGGTCTGACGACGTCGCAAGTAAACGGTTTGACAACACAGGCCGTGGCGTTGCTGACGGTGGGGGATATCGCGGTTTTATCGACGGCACAGGTGGTTGCGATGACGACCGCCGGTGTCGCGGCGTTGACTGCGGCTCAGGTG
>JARLJB010000376.1 GCA_031291415.1 Telmatospirillum sp. | reverse complement strand
GTTGCCGGCCAAAGCGGCAAGAAATGCTGTCGAGATTTGTTTGCTTGCCGGCGCCGCCGGCACACCGGCAGAGACGCCGGTGCCACCGAAGGGACAACGAACATGGTTTCCACGCCTAAGTCAGCGCCGATGCGCGAACGCGGGGATGACGAAAGAGCTGCGGTTGTCATCGCGCGGCTCCTTAGCCTGCCGATTTCCCGATCTTGCGGCGTGGGCGCGGCGCTCGGCCTCGTCACCCTGCTGACCCTCGGCCAACCAGCCACGGCGGCGCCCAGTTTCGACTGCGCCACGGCGGGCCGGCCGATCGAGAAGATCATCTGCGGCGACCCCCATCTGGCCGATCTCGACGCGGCGCTGGCCGCCGCCTATGCGGCGAAACGGGCGACGCTCGGCGAGGACGACGCCAAGTCCCTGGTCAAGGATCAGCGGACCTGGGTGAAGGGATTGCCGCCGGCATGTGGCGTTCCGGTACGCGGAGACGGACTGACCGGCCGCCAGGAACAGATCGCCGCGACTTGTCTGGAAGGAGCCTATGAGAGGCGACTCGCGGATTTGAAGGAACCGGCCGCAGAGGCCAGCGCCGTGCCGGAAACTCATCGGGATTTCATCGGCCTCGACCTGGTTGCCACCTTTCCCCAATTACAGGTGGCATCCGAAGAAAAATCACTCAGAAGTATAACAAACGTCTTCGAAAAAAACGACAGCAATATTATTGCAAGATATGAAATATGTGTACAAACGACGGATATAAAACACGACGCATGCTCATATTATGACATCAACATTTTTGAAAAAAAAATAGACACCGTTGCCGATCACACACGTAAAGTGGAAAATTCTCAAGATCTTCTTTTAAAAAGAGATTCAACTTTTACTGAATTCGGCAATAAAGTGATAGGTTCTGATGGGCTAAATCCATCAGGATGTGACGACCCCTTAGTAGGAACGCTCTCTCTTTCAGACAAAAAAAACTACCACGAAATTGGAAGTGCAAAGATAATTCAAAAGAAATTCGACAAAGTCGGAAGATGGGTTGGTGGCGACAATTGCGATTACGAGGTTCCCCGCCAAAGACTCCACTCATATGTGGAAACCTGGGTAACTGATTTTGCCATACTGAGCGACCAAACCTTCCTGGTGTGGTCGTCTCTTGATCCGAGAGAGATCATTCACTTCGACCAAAACCTTCGCACGACCTACCGTTCCGATCACGTCATCGTCCTTGACGACGAGCAGATGGGCGCGTTGCAAGGCAACCCCATCGAAAGACAAAAATCAGCCCTTTCCATGTTTAACGACCACAAATAACGGCGAGTGGCGACCATGCTCAGCACATCAAAATTCATCGACTCCATCAAAGACCCGCTTACAAAGGCTATATTCAAATCCCTATTCCAGAGTGAAGTGAGCGGCAAGGATGCCAATGTCTTCGAACTCAGCAAGGCTCCAGGGAAAAGCGGATGGAGTTTTGGCCCGTTACAGTACGATCTGATCGCTAATCCTAATGGAGTAGATTACGCCAGGAATCTACTAAAAGCAGCAGGAATCCCGGTGACGTCCGCTATAAATACTGATTTAAATTCATATCACTCCAAGAACGAAAGTGACCTTTCTCAGGAAACAAAAGATGCCCTAAACCAAGCCATGACAACTTTGACAGGGCAAACTTATCTCCTTGATCAATCGTTAATTTCTGCAAAAAATTATATTTTAGATTTAACAAAAACATTAGAGCGAACAAATAACTTAAATCTGATGAATAATCAATCGTTTATGTTGTATCTTGCTGATTACGCTAACCAATATGGTATAGACAAATTTGGAAAACTAGTTCAATTTCTTTCTGGACAACCGGTTTTAGCGCCGGGGCATAATGGATATTTTTATTTTAATGCTAACAGCCCTATTTCCAGTCTTTTACAGTTCATACTTGCAACAAAAAATGCGGTCATCAACCTTCACAACAATGCCGTAAACAGAATTGTAAACGATATAAACACTATAAATAATTCAGGTCTTTCTGGATTTCCTAGTGGAAGTTATTATTTTACAGAATTAGCACATGACAACGGAACAACGTCATATATCTTTGGAATCGGCACTAATGGCAATGGGCCATACATTACACAGACACCTTTCGGTGGAGATCCGGCTGACGAATGGGAAGCCGGTACCACCGTTTCCGTTCCCAACGGTACAGGGACGCCAGCCGTCACGATCTACCTCGGCCCCAATGGCTGTATTCCCGGCATTGTCTATGTAGCGCCCTCGGGGGCGGTCACGATCTATGACGGATCGGGGCAAGCCAGCTTTACCTCCAACGGCAGCCCGTTCACCCTCCTCAGCGACACCAACGGCAACCCGATCGTCGATCTGGGCACCAATGCTTCGGGGCAACAGATCGGGCTTACCTTCGATGGCAGCGGCAACATCAGCTTTGTCATCAACGCGCAGGTGGTGGCCACCGTCAAGGGCGGCGAGGATGTCACGCAGAACGGCAACGGGACGCTCTCGCTCACCCTGACCGAGGACGGCGGAAACAACCCGGTGACCCTGACTTTTGACCCCAACAGCGGGGCGTTCACCCTCAATGGCGGCTTCGGCAACATTACCCTGCCGCCAGGATCGTTGGAGAGCGTGACCAGCCAGGACGGAACCGCCACGCTGCAGCTTGGGGCGGACGCCAACGGGAAATCCGGCAGCATCTCGGTCGACGAAAGCACCGGTGCCGCCTCCGTGCTCTTTGGCGGCAACAGCTTTCCCCTGGATTCGGTCGATTTTGGCGGCCTGTCCTACGGTCAGGGGACTTTCTCCGTCCAAATGAAAGATGCCTCGGGCAATGTCTGGGGCACGATCAATTTGAATATCGACACCGGCAAGGCGACGCTGAGCGAGGTGAACTGCAGCGCCCCCTGGACAATCGATATGTCGAGTATCACTCAGGCGTTGGACGACGGGTCGCTGACCAGCACCCATCCTGGCTTCGATCGCCAATGCGCAGGGCGCCGACACGGCCGGCACCTCCACCGTGTTGTTTTCCGACGGCAAGGGCAACAGCATGGACTCGACCACGGATGTCGCTTCATCGGCAAGCATCCCGGTGGTCGGCGATCTGGCGCCGTTCGCCGGTCTGCCCTCCCTCGCCACTTTCGAAAACTGGCTGGCCCATGCCGCCGGCAACGAGGACATTCCCTCCAACTATGACGCGGCGACCATCGCCGGCCTGACCCGCACGCAGACCTCGATGATCACCGACCTGTCGGAGAATCCCAGCAACGCCGCCTATACCAACGCCATGGGAGAATCCGCCGATTCGCCCTGGACCGGCAGCGAGACCTCGCCGCTGACCGCCGCCCAGCAAAAGGCGGCGGAAGCAACCATCGCCGGCAACGACTATCTCATCTACGCCATCAAGCAGACGACGGCGAACGGCGACATGTACGACGTCTATTTCGGCTGGGGCGAAAACAACCCCGACGAAGTTTTCACCGTCGAACAGTACCGCGGATTCGTCAACGCCGTCGAAGACGACACCGATCACACGCTGACCATCAGCTCCAACCCGGACGTCGCCGACTCCGGCACCAACGTCATGTATTCGGTCTATCTCGACGGTCCCGACGGTCCGGCCACCGTGATGACGCAGGAGGAATACAACGCCTATTCCGCCGGCGTCATGGCCGCCGACTCCGCCCTGCAGGCCGCCGAGTCCGCCGCCGCCGAGGCCGAGGCCGAAGCCTCCGAGAACAGCGGCGTGAAAACGGCCTCTCAGGATGGCGTTTTCGTCCGCCCTGGTCAGTCCCGTGGAGATCGAGGGGGAAAGCTTTCCCTTCACGCGATACGGCACCTTCCCCGGCGAGGCGACGGTGATTTCCCCGGACGTCGTGCAAGGGGCCGACAGCACCCCGACCCGCAGGCCGGCCGGCGCCGGGTGATCGAATATGTCCTCGACCCGGTCCTGCGCTACTGGGGCGAAAGTTTGCGGGAAAGGTTAGAGAGATGATGAACGTCCGTGAATATCATGCAAGGAACGTTCCTATCCGCCTCTGCGCGGCGTTCCTTCTGCTTGTTTTCCCCTGGCTTTCGGAGATGGCGATGGCATCGGCCCCCAAAGTGGTTCTAGAGAAGACATTTCGCCCGGGAGGAAGCCCAACGGCAATCGCCTGGAGTCCGGATGGCCGGCTGTTGGCCACATCGGACACCATCAACCTTCACATTGTCATCTGGGACTATGAGACGGCGACTGCAGTGCACTCGGTCAACAAACATTATTTTGGGGGTACATCGGTGTCTTTTACCGGCGACGGCCGTTACGTCCTCACGTCGGCCGTATCTCCACACGGCGCGGACAATCCTACCTCTTTTTCCCTGATTGACGTCGCCACCGGTGCCGTTGCCCGCGATGTCGATGGCCCAGTGAAAAACCCAACGCACATCTCTCTTAATATAGCAAACGAACTGTTGGCATCCGCATCCGGAAAATACGTCGCAGTTAAGAGAGATATGGATTCGAAAGATCGGCTCACTATCTACAATCAAGAAAATATGGAAATATTGAATGATAACTCAACCCAAGGTGGAATTAAGGCAATGGCCTTTTCTCCAAGAAATGATGTCTTGGCAACAATTAGTTATTACGGAACGGTAATCATATGGGACGCTTCTACCGGAAATATTGTTAATACGATACAAGCTCATTCAAAGACAGGTCTTGCCCTTTCATTCGATGCAGATGGTCGTCGCTTGGTAACCTCTGGTGGTATTGGCGAGACCCCTGACCCAGAGGCCATCAGAGTTTGGGACACGTCAACATGGAAAATGTTGATAAATGTCGCTGATTTTTCGAATAACAATCTTCGGACTCAATCAGTTTCATTCAGCCCCAATGGAAAATTTCTCGCAACCTTAAATTATGACGGAAAAGTCCGCCTTTGGGATGCAAACACGCTGTCGTTTCTGTCCGTCATTGATGATTCAGATAGCGGTGGCGTTGCAGTGTTATTCTCACCCGACAGCCGCCATTTGGCGATCGCCAGGGATCACAAGGTCAATGTCATGCGTATTGCCGATTGATGAGGCCGGAAATGACTAATAAATCTATGGTATCAACTCCAGAAGCCGCAATATTTAGCAAACTCGCATACTATATCAACACAAAGAATTTTAACAACACCAGCAAACTCCCCGCAGATGTTGTCGCACTTGTTGCAATCGTGAAGGCGGATGGCTAGGCCTGTCATTGCCACTGGATGATGAAATCATGAATAATATAAAAATATTAAATATAGCCGTTAATAATGGGTGTTCTTATGAGGAATTATAACTATACGCTAAAAATTACCACAGCTAATTCAATTTCCATTTTTTTATATGCATTATTATTTTATGATAAAATATCATCCAGAATGCCAAACTTATCATATGAGTATATAATAATATTATATATCGTGTACACGATATCAATTAATGTTATCTACAATAAAATTATATATTTAAATGTTATGCTGAAGATGTTTATCGTGTTGTTCACTAGTATTGTATCCGGATCTATCGCGTACATCATTACAAGTTTATTCTTTCATGGTACAATTTTTCTTAGTTTAGTCATAATATCATCCACATTTTTCCCATTTTTTCTTCTATATAGTTGGGTTCCAGGCTTATTTTCGATATTATTATTGTATATATATAATATATTTCATGTTTATCACTGGAATCATAAATAAGCACATTATTATAAATACACAAAATATTATCGGTTTAAATATGAGACCATCATTTTTATACGGTTCCATATGTAAAGCCTCCATGCAGGAGATCGCAGGAAATGACCACGTACGTCGTTATAAATAATAATACTCCGATCATTGGGACACATGCTGGAGTGGTAATCGTATCCGGGGGGAAGACCACAATTTATGATCCTGGTGGGTCATATTATGTAAACAAGGGCAGAGGTTCAGATGGCACAATTACTGGTGATGGAGCCAATCTTCAAGATTATATAAATTTTGAAAAAGGTGATGGACAATACATAACGGTATATAAATACGATACGACGCCGGATCAAGAACAAAAAATTCTTAATAATATTGATGAAGGCACCGATTGTTACCCTGGACAGTGTGCAACTTGTACCAGTAGTGTTCTATCCGGCATAGGGCCGTTCAAGAATCTGCCGATAACGCGGACACCGTCGGGACTAAATAGTGAACTACAAAGGCTGAGTGCGGATTCAATCAGCACCATCTTGTCCTCTACCGCCAACGTGCTGGCCACAGACCCGGCTAGCACGTCCACCGTCCTGTTTTCCGACGGCAAGGGCGATACCATGGAGTCGACCACCGACAGCGGTTCGTCGGCAAGCGACCCGCTGGTCGGCGATCTGGCGCCGTTCGCCGGTCTGCCCTCCTTCGCCACTTTCGGAAACTGGCTGGCCAGCCAAGCCGGCAACGAGGACATTCCGTCCAACTATGACGCGACGACCATCGCCGGCCTGAACCGCACGCAGACCTCGATGATCACCGACCTGTCGGAAAATCCCAGCAACGCCGCCTACACCAACGCCATGGGCGAATCCGCCGATTCGCCCTGGACCGGCAGCGAGACCTCGCCACTGACCGCCGCCCAGCAAAAGGCGGCGGAGGCAACCATCGCCGGCAACGGCTACCTCGTCTACGCGATCGAACAGACGACCACGAACGGCGACATGTACGACGTCTATTTCGGCTGGGGCGAGAACAATCCCGACGAAGTCTTCACCGTCGAACAGTACCGCGGATTCGTCGACGCCGTCGAAGACGACACCGATCACACGCTGACCATCAGCTCCAACCCGGACGTCGCCGACTCCGGCGCCAACGTCATGTATTCGGTCTATCTCGACGGTCCCGACGGTCCGGCCACCGTGATGACGCAGGAGGAATACAACGCCTATTCCGCCGGCGTCATGGCCGCTGACTCCGCCCTACAGGCCGCCGAGTCCGCCGCCGCCGAGGCCGAGGCCGAAGCCTCCGAGAACAGCGGCGCCGGTACCGACGACAGCGGCGACGGCAGCGAAGGGGGCAGTCAAAACGAGCCTTACTGCGACGTCGATTGGGGTGATGAAGGTGACGGCGACGGTGGCGATGGTGGCGGCAGCGGCGATGGCGGCGGCGACGGCGGCGGCGGTGACGATCCTCTGGTCCTCAACCTGCTGGGCGGCAAGGTCCACACCTCGCCGGTCAGCGGATCCACCGTCACCTTCGACATGACCGGCGACGGCAAGAAGGAGACCACCGGCTGGATCACCCCCGACGAAGGCTTCCTGGTCGATGTGAAAACCGGAGCGGCGGGCAGCAGCGCCTCGATGCTGTCGTTCAAGGCGCTGGGAAAATACGACCTCAACGGCGACAAGGTGATCGACAGCAGCGACGCCATTTTCAAGAACCTCAGGGTCTGGGTGGACAAAAGCGGCGACGGCGTTGCCCAGGCCAACGAACTTTATACGCTGGCGCAGCTCGGCATCACCTCGATTTCGCTTTCCACCACGGCGGCCGGCACCTATGACAACGGCAACGAAATCCTTTCGAACGCCACCTTCACCTTCAAGGACGGTTCGACCGGCACCATCGCCGACGTGGTTCTCGCCTATGGCAATGTCTCGACCTCTACCGTCGTCTACAAAAGCGCGACCGCCGAGACCGTCCGCGAATCCAACGGCGAGACCGTGGAATATCTGTTGGGATCGACCGCCCACGAGATCGACGCGGCGGCCAGCGGCGTCAATGTGGTGGTGGCCGGCAGCGGCAACGACACCCTTTACGCCGGTCTTTCCGGATCGGCCATCCTGATCGGCGGCAGCGGTTCCGACAAACTGCTGGCCGGCGGCTCGACCGGGGCCACGCTGATCGCCGGCTCCAACGCCGTCATCGTCGGCGGCACCAACACCACCATCTCGGAAAAGGGCAGTCACAGCGCCATCGCCACCGGAACCGGCGGCACGACCGCCGTGGTCGGCGACAGCAACACCGTCATCGGGGCCGGGGCCGGCAACCAGATCACCGTCCAGGGGGCGTCCAACTCGATCGATCTCGGGACCAACGCCAATGCACTGACCCTGACCGGCAACGGCAACACCATCACCGCCTCGGCCGGCAAACAGACCGTGACGGTGACCGGCAGCAACGACGGCCTCACCTTGTCCGGCAGCGGCTCGACCGTCGTTCTGAGCGGCGGCAATGACCGGGTGGCCATGAGCGGCGGCCAGCTCACCGTCGCCGACGGCAGCTCCGTCACCATCTCGGGCACCGGCGATCTGATCGGCGACAGCGCCGCCGGCACCGGCGGCGACAGCCTCACCCTCAACGGAACCGGCCATACCGTGACCCTGCATGGCAGCGGCTCGGCCCTCACCCTCAACGGCAACGGCGACAGCGTCGCCGTCAGCCACTCGACCATCACATTGTCGGCGGCCACCAAAGCCGCGATAACCGGCAGCGACAATCTTTACGTGGTCCGGGGGGCGCGCGGCAGCCTGGCGCTGAACAGCGGCGATTCGGCCGACCTCTCCGGCGGAACGGTCAGCCTGGGCACCGGGTCGGCCGTCACCGTCGCCGGCAACAACGACACAGTGACTGGAGGCAGCGGCGACACGCTGACCCTGAGCGGCGCCGGCAATACGGTCGCCCTGGCCAACGGAACGGTCGATCTGACCGACGGAACCTATTCGGCGATGGTTCTGACCGGCAACAACGACACCATCCTGGCGGACTGGGACGACGCCGTCACCGTCGGCGACGGTCTGTCGGTCACCGTCGCAAGTGACGGCGTCGATATCCATGGCGGATCGAACGACACGCTGACCCTGGCCGGCATCGCCGATACGGTTTTCGCCGACAATGACACGGCGATCCTGACGGACGGCTCCGCCGTCACCGTCTTCGGCACCGGCGATACGGTCAATTTGAACGACGGCACCGTCTATCTGGCGCACAGCTCCGACGCGCTGGTGCTGGGCACCAACGACACCATCGTGCTGGTTTCCGGCAACGGACAGGCGACTCTGCAAGACGGCGAGACGTTGGAGCTTACCGGCTACACCGTCGCCATGGACAGCAACGCCCAGGGCACGGTGACCGGCGACGGCGACATCATCTGCGGCGGGACGAATGACACGCTGACGCTGGGGGGCATCGGCAACACGGTCAGTCTCGCCGCCAGCACGATCGACCTGGCGACCGGCGGCGGCAACGACCTGACGCTCACCGGCAACAACGACGTGGTGAGCGAGGAGGCGTCCGACAGCCTGACGGTGGCGGCGAAGCTGGCGGCCACCGTCAACGGCGATGGTCTCGACATCACCGGTGGCAGCGGCGACACGCTGACATTGAACGGCTCGGGCGATATGGTCAGCCTCGACGACGGCACGCTGACACTGACGGCCGGATCATCGACCACCCTGGCCGGCGACGCCGACACGGTCGTGTTGACCAACGGCACTGTCGTGCTGACGAACGCCACGCACCTGACGATCGCCGGCAGCGGCGACAGCCTGACGATGAGGTCGGCCGAGGCCAATGTCGCGATCGGTTCCGGCAACACCGTCGATTTGTTCCGTGGAACCGTGACGCTGGGCGACAATGTCGCCGACACGGTGACCGGCGGCTACGACGTCATCGCCGGCGGATCGGGCGACACCCTCACCCTGTCGGGTACCGGCGACACGGTCACCTTGGCCAACGGCACGGTCACCCTGGCGGCCGGCGGCAACAGCGCCGTGACGGTAACCGGCAACGACGATACGATCGTCGGGGCAAGAGGCGACACCCTGACCCTCATCGCCGGGCTCAGCGAAACGATCCAGGGCAACGGCGTGACCATCGTCGGCGGCGGATCGGATACCCTGACGCTGGCCGGCGGCGGCGATACCGTCGCCCTGCAAAACAGCGTGATCGCCCTGGCGACCGGTGCCTCGGCCACCATCAGCGGCGGCAACGATTCCATCGCGGCGACCGGCGGAACCCTTACCCTGGCGGGAGGAACCTCCTACACGATAACCGGTGGAACGAATCTCCTCAAAGTCAACAGCTCGGGCGCTCATCTCACACTGGCCGGAGCCAACGACGCGGCGACCATGTCCCTCGGTACCGTCAATCTGGGCGACGCCAGCGGACTGTATCTCACCGGAAACAACGACATCGTGACCGGCGGTTCCGGCGACAGCCTGACGCTGAACGGTGTTCACGATACGGTCGGCCTCGGTAACGGCACGATCGCGCTCGGCAACTCCAGCAATGCCACGATCACCGGAAACGCCGATACCATCGCGGCGGCAGACGGCGATACGCTGGTGCTGACCGGGACCAATGACACGGCGCGGATGAATAATGGCGTCGTCGGATTCGCCGACGGCAGCACGGTCGCCGTGACGGCCACCGGCCTGACGGCGGCGGCCACGGGAAACAGCGTCACGGGCAGCGGCGACAGTCTGCGGCTCGACAACGGAACCGTCGTACTGGCCGATTCCCTGCAAGTGACGTTGCGCCTCAATGGCGATACCATCCTCGGCGGCAACGCCGATACGCTGACCATGGTCGGCACCGCCGACACGCTGGGCCTGAGCAACGCGACGATCACCCTGGCCGGCGGGTCGGCGGCGACGGTCAGCGGCAGCAACGACGTGGTGGCGATGGCCGGCGGCGACAGCGTGCTGGTAACGGGAACCGCCGACCAACTGTCGGTAACCGGCGCTGGCGGAAAAATCACCCTTGCGGCGAGCGGCAATACCGTCGCCGGCAGCCAGGCAACCGTCACTCTGGGAACCGGCCTTCAGGCCACGGTGACGGGCAATGGTGACACCATCGCCGGCGGCACCGCCGACACTCTCAGCCTGTCCGGCAGCGGCGACACGGTGGCGCTCGGCAATGCGACGATAACCCTCGGCGACGCCTCCAACGTCACCATTTCCGGCAGCGGCGACACGGTGGCGCAGGCCGTCGCCGGCAGCGGCAGCGGCGACAGCCCGGGCCAGGCCGGCGGCGGCCGCGACACCGTGACCCTGGTTGGCAACGGCAATGTGGTCGATCTCAGCTCTGGACGGATCATTGTCGAAAGCGGCGTGAATGGCACGATCAACGGCGACGGCGATGTCATCGTGGCCATGGGCGGCAACACGCTCGGTCTGACGGGAACCTCCGACACCGTGTCGCTGTCCGGCGGCACGATCGATCTCGGAAATTCCACCACTTTGCAACTGACCGGCAACGACGATGCCATCGTCGGCGGCACCGGCGACCGCCTGAGTGTCTCGGGCGTCGGGGTCTCCACGGCTTTGGTCAATGGAACCATCATCCTGGACAACCGGGCCAGCCTGACGGACGGCGGCAGCGGCGACAGTATCGCCGGCGGCACCGGCGATACTCTGACGTTGGCCGGCAGTAACGACACGGCAAGTTTGAGCAACGGCAGCGTCGGCTTTGCCGCCGGCGGGCCGGTGACCGTCACGACGACCGGATTTTCGACGGCAACGGCCAACCTGACCGTGACGGGGACCAGCGACATCCTGTTGCTGGGGAACGGCACCGCCATCCTGACCGATCCGATGGCGGCGACGATCGACGGCCACGGCGGCACCATCAATGGCGGTTCGAACGATACCCTGACGCTGACCGGCAGCGGCAACATCGTCGCGCTGACCAACGGCACGCTCGAACTGGCCTCCGACGCCCTGACAATGGTGGCCGGCAGCGGCAATACCGCGGATCTGAACTTCGGCACGATCGACCTGCTGCCGGACGGCGCATCCCTTCTCCTGCGCGGCACCGACGACAGACTGATCGCCAACGGCACCAGTGACACTCTGACGGTAACGGGCTATGGCGACAGGATCGGTGTGTCCGGCGGCACCGTCACCTTCACCACGCTGGGAGCGGGAAGCGTCAACGGCGACAACGACGTCGTCTATGGCCAGTCGGGCGACAGACTGTCGATCGACGGAACGAACGACACCGTCGTCATGAGCAACGGCACGATCGTCCTCTCGGCGACAACGAGCGGCATCGTCCTCGACGGGACCAACGACATCGTCGTCTACAACAATGGCGGCGGCAGCGGCGACGTGACGCTGTTCGACAACGAGACGATCTACGTGGACGACAGTCACGTCAGACTGCCGGACGGCATCCATGTCACCGTTTTCGGCAACAACGACACCATCACCGGTGGCAACGGCGATACCCTGGCGCTGACCGGAACGTCCGATACCGCGCAGTTGTCGAACGGCACGATCATCCTGGGAAACACCACCGATCTGGTGGTGAGTGGCATAAACGACGTCATCCTGGGTGGCACCGGCGACCAACTGACCGTACGGGGGGTCGCCAACACCACCAGCCTGGTCGATGGAACGATCACGCTGGGCGATACCAGCAGCCTGATCGAAAAGGGGCGCGGCGACCTCATCAACGCGGGCCGCGGCGATACGCTGACCCTGGCGGGTTCCGGAAACAGGGCGAATTTGAGCAACGGCTACATCGCCTTCGCCACCAGCGATCCGGTGACCGTCACGACGACCGGATTCACCGCCGACGGCCTGGTGGCGACGGGGACCGGCGACGTCCTGATGCTTGGAAACGGCACCGCGATCCTGGCCGATCAGGTGACGGCCACGATCCACTCGGTCGGCGCGACGATCACCGGCGGCGCCGGCGATACGCTGACGCTGCTTGGAAACGGCAACACCCTGACATTGAGCGGGGCCGGCGACACCCTGATGCTGACCGGCAATGGCGAGATCGTCTCGCTGAACAACGGCACGATCGACCTGGCGGCCCAGACGACGACGGTCCTGACCGGCACCGGCAATTTGGTCGATCTGGATCTAGGCACCCTCACCCTGACATCGACCTCGGCGTCGCTCACGTTCATCGGTTCCAGCGACAGTCTGACAGGCAGCGCCGGCGACAACCTGATCGTCGCCGGCAGCGACGACACGGTCAACCTGACTGGCGGCACCATCGCCATCGCCACCGCCGCAACCGCGATAATCAACGGCGACAACGACGTCATCAGCGGCATCGCCGGCGACACGCTGGGTGTCAACGGAACCGGCGACACGGTCCTCCTCAGCAACGGCACGATCGTCCTGCCGGCCAACTGCAGCATGTCGCTGGTCGGCACCAACGACGAACTGGTCTATCTGGGGGACGGCGGCAACATGGCGCTGGCCAACAGCGACACCATCGACCTCAGCAATGGGACCATCACCCTCGGCGATCTGGTCCAGGGCACGGTCATCGGCAGCGGCGATGTCATCAATGGCGGCTCGGGAGACACGCTGACCCTCGTCGGCGATGCCGATACCGTCACACTGAACGCCAGCACTCTCGTCCTCGCCGCCGACAGCTTTACCACGCTCTATGGCAGCGGCGACACGGTGACCCTCAATCAGGGAACGCTCGATCTGGCCTCGACCGGGGCATTTTTTGTCCTGCAGGGGTCCGGCGACATCTTCATCGCCGACAGCAGTAACGACGCTTTGCTGCTGACCGGCAACAGCGACACCGCCATCCTGTCCAACGGCACCATCGTCCTGGCGAGCAACATCCGGACGACGGTGATCGGCAACGACGACGTCATCATCGGCGGTTCCAGCGATGTCCTGAACCTAGCCGGCTCCAACGATACGGTGACACTGATCGGCGGCGTCATCAATCTGCTGTCCGAGGTGGTCTGCTCGATCGTCGTCTATGGAACCGGGGAAACGGTAAACGGCCAGACCGGCAACGTCGTCACCGTTGGACGGGGTGTCGACGCGACGATCAACGGCAATGGCATGCAGATAACCGGCCAGGGTAGTAATTCCCTGACCTATTCCGGTACCAGCGGCACGATCACGCTCGACGGATCGGGCGGATCGGTCGATCTGACGGCCGGCTCGGACGCAAAATTTTTTGAATTAGGTTACGAGCACGGCCTGCAGATCCATGCGAACTACACCGCGTCCGTCGTCTCCGGGACCGATGGCCTCACGGCAAATGGCACCGGCAATGTGCTGGGGCTGGACAATGGTCAGGACATCAATACAACGGGCAACACCACATCTCTTGGAAACAATAGTACGAATTCCGTAAACGGGAACAACAACACCATCACCGGCGGAACCGGCGATACCACGACACTGAGCGGTCAGAACAATACGACGGCGCTCCATGACTCCTCGATTCATCTTGGCGGCGGCGGCAGCCTGACGGAAACCGGCAGCGGCGATACGCTGAACGCCGACGACGGTGGTTATCTCACCCTGTTGGGAACCGACAACACGGCGACGCTGAACCATGGAACCGTCGGGCTTGGACCGAACAGCGAAGTGGATGTGAATGGCGGGGGATTCCACGTCGAGACCCTCCATCTCGCGGTTTTCGGTACCGCCGATACGCTGTTGTTGAGCGGCGGAAGAATTAACCTCGCCGATGGCCAACAGGTCATCGTCCGGGGCGACAACGACCTCATCGTCGGCGGCAGCGGCGACACCTTGAGCCTGACGGGAACGAACGACACCGCTCATCTGACATCGAGCACCATCATTCTCGGGGATTCCTGCGGCCTGATATCGGTGGGCAACTCCGACACCATCATCGGCGGCATGGCGGACACTATTTCGGTCACCGGTACCGGCGATACGGTCCGATTGATCAATGGAACGATCACCCTTGGCAACACCAGCGACCTGATCGAAGAGGGCAACGGCGACGTCATCAGCGGGGGCAGCGGCGATACGCTGACCTTGGCGGGCACCAACGACAGGGCAACCCTGAGCAATGGCATGGTCGCCTTCGCAGCAGGGAGTACGGCCAGCATCACCGCCACCGCCTTCACAGCGGCCAACGGCCTGAGCGTGACCGGCAGCAACGACACCTTGCTGCTCGACGGCGGAGCGGCGACGCTGGCCGACAACGTTCAGGCATGGGTCGAGGGGCAAAGCGCGGTCATCAACGGCGGCGCAGGTGACACCCTGACGCTCACCGGTTCGGCCGATACCGTCACCCTGACCGCGGGAACGCTCGATTTGACGGCAGGGACCACCACGACACTGAACGGCTCCGGCGACACGGCCAACCTCAGCCTCGGGACTCTCGATCTGGCCTCGTCGAACGCCGCCCTCACTCTCCAGGGATCCTGCGACACCCTGGTCGTCGGCGGGGCGAACGACAGGCTGACGGTGATCGGCGGCGACGATACGGTCGATCTTTCGGCGGGCACCGTGACGTTCTCGGGGAAGGTGCGCGGGACCGTCACCGGCAACAACGATATGGTGGCAGGGTCGTCAGGCGACACGCTGACCGTCACCGGCACCGGCGACACCGTCACCATGAGCAACGGCACGGTCATTTTGTCCGCCGCCAACAATGTCGCGGTGGTCGGAACCGGCAACGTGCTGGTCTACACCGACGCCGGCGGCTCGGTAACCCTACCCAACGGCGAGACTGTCGACGCAAGCAATGACACCATCACGCTCGGCGATCTTGTTCAGGGAACGATCAACGGCGACAGCGACACGATCAACGGCGGTTCAGGCGACACCTTGACCCTGAACGGTAACGGCAGCACCGTCACGCTGCGGGCCAGCACTCTCAATCTGGAGGCGGGCACCACCGCGATCCTGAGCGGCACCGGTGACACGGTCAATCTGACGGTCGGCAATCTTTCCTTGTCGTCGGCGAACGCAACGCTGACCGTTCAGGGGAACAGCACCGGCGTGACCGCGCTCGGCGCGGGAGACACCGTGACGTTGACGGGCAGCAACGACCGCGCGACGCTGTCCAACGGCACGGTCAACATTATGGTATCGGCGTCGGAGCGTATCGTCGGCAGCAATAACGTGGTGAATGGCATGACCGGCGATATGCTGACGCTGAGCGGCGACAGTGACACGGTGAGCTTGAGCGGCGGCACCCTCACCCTCTCGGCGGCAACGGCGGCGACCCTGATCGGCTCCGGCGACATCGCCAATCTGAGTGCCGGCACCCTCACCCTTGCGACAGCCAATGCCACTGTCTCCGTGCAGGGATCCAACGACTCGGTCGTCGCGTCCGGGACCGGGGACGTCCTGACGATCTCGGGAACGGCCGATACAGTTAACGTCAATAACGGGACGGTCGCGCTGGGTTACTATAGTGACGCGACCGTAAGTGGCAGCGGCGACAAAATCACCGCAAAAGACGGCGATACATTGATGCTTCTCGGAAGCAATGACACGGCAACCCTGAACAACGGCGTCGTCGGCTTCGCTTCCGGTAGCGAAGTCTTCGTCACGCCAACCAGTTTCACTGTCACCTCGACTGGATTGGCGGCCTATGGCAGCAGCAACACCTTGTCCCTGAACAATGGCACCGTCGTTTTACAGGTCGGCCAAACGGTGGCGCTGGCCGGCGTCAACGATGTAATCATCCGGCAAGGATCCAGCGGCTCGGCAACGCTGACAACAGGTCAGACGGTCTCTCTTTCCGGGGGAACCGTCGTCGTCGGCAACAGTGTCAAAGGGACTATCTCGGGCGATGCCGACGTCATCAGTGGCGGAACGAGCGATACCCTGACCCTGACCGGCAACGACAATGCCGTCACCTTGACGAAGGGTTCGCTCATCCTTGCCACAAAGACGATGACATCGCTCACCGGCGCCGACGATACGGCGAACCTTTCACTGGGAACCCTGACCCTCGGCAATGGCAGCCGCGTCACGGTAACCGGGACATCCGACGTCCTCTATGGCGGCGCAAACGACACCCTGACCCTGACCGGAGCCGGCGATACCGCCGCTCTCTCGCACGGCACCATCAACATTGGAGGCGGCGTGGCGGTATCGGTGACCGGCAGCAGCGACCTCATCACCAACATGGTCGGGACCTCGACCTTCAGCAATGTCACCCTGTCCCTCACCGGCAATGCCGACACAGTCAGCATGACCAGCAGTACGGTCTTCGTTGCCGACAATCTGCAGACGACCCTGGCCGCCAGTTCCGTCACCGTTCACGGTATCAGCGGTGACACCGCCAACTCGAACGACACACTGACGTTGACGGGAAATCTGGACACCGTGTGGGTTTCTCATAGCACGGTCAACATTGGCGCCCACTCGACGGCGACGATTGATGCCGTATATGACACCGTCACAGCCGGGTCCAGCGATACCGTAACCCTTAACGGTGGATGGAATGTTCTGACGGCAAACGATGGCGACACCGTCGTTTTCCGTGGCACCGAATGCAGCGCAGTGCTGTCCAATGGCACGGTCTCGATTAACGCCAACTCGGCAAGTCAGTTGACCGGCAATGGCAACCTTATCACCGGTGGTGGCAATGGCGGCCTGTGCATCCTCCACCTGCTTGGCACGGCCAACAAGGCGAGCGCGACCAACGCGCAGATCGATCTTGAAAATTCCAGCAGCCTGACGGTCACCGGTGCCGGCAACCTCATCGAATGCCAATCCGGCGATAGCGTGACGATGAGCAACGGCGGAACATTGGCCCTGAACGGAACCAACGACACGGCGAGCTTGAACAACGGAACCGTCGACGTTTCTACAGGCCAAGTGGTCTCGGTCTCCGCAAGCGGCATGACGGTTGCGGCACAGGGGCTTTCTATCACCGGCACCAGCGATGCCCTGGTTCTCGCCGGGGATACGGCTATTCTGGCTGATTCCATAAAGATATCGGTGACCGGGAACGACAGCGTCATCAAAGCCGGCGCCGGCGATACGCTGACCTTGACCGGTACGGATGACATCGTCAGTGGCGCGTCGGGCGGCACCTTGACACTGACCGGCACGGTCACGAACGACACCGTCGCCCTCAGCAACAGTAAGATCAGTGTGGCGAACAGCTCGACGGTCACCCTGACCGGCGACAGCGACACGGTCACAGTGGGAACCAGCACGACTCTGACGATAGATGGTTCAGGCGATACCCTTACAGCGTCGAGCGATTCGATCGTCTTGGCCGATAACCTCCAAATGACGATGAGCGGCAGCAGCAATATCATCGGCGGCGGATCCAATGACACGCTGGTCCTGACCAGTGGTTTGGCCAACACCGCCACACTGAACGGCGATACGATCATCCTCGGCAGCAGCGGCGCGATGACGCTGACCGGGTCGTCGAATCTGATAACGGCGAGCGGGACCGGCGATACGCTCACATTGACCGGCAGCGGCAACGCGGCGACGTTCAGTAGCAGTACACTCCGGCTGGGAACGGCCGTGACCGAGAGTCTCTCCGGCAACAGCGACACGATCGCCAGCGGCACCAGCGACGTTTTGCTGCTGACCGGAACGGCCGATACCGCCGGTCTGACCTCCAGCACCATCGTGCTGGGCGACTCCAGCAACCTGCGCGTAACCGGAATGTATGACACGATTTCAGGTGGCAGCGGCGATACCCTGACCCTAAACGGCGCAGCCCCAACAGCAACCCTCAATAACGGCACGATCGCTGTCGGGGGATTTTTGACGGCGACCCTCATCGCCAGCAACGACAGCATCAGCCTGGGCACAAACGACATGTTGAAGCTGACGGGCACGGCCGACACGGTCAACATGTCTTACGGTTGCATCGTCCAAATCGTATCCATCCGGCGTAGACCGCCGGCGGCCTATTCCTGATCGACTTTCGGGTTTGCCTTGTGGATCTCGATGAGTTCCCGGAGGCATTCGATGCCGTCCTCGGAGAAGGCCATGACGCCTTCGTCACCCAGCCCAT
>JARLJB010000375.1 GCA_031291415.1 Telmatospirillum sp. | reverse complement strand
CTCGGTGGTGCTGGATGCCGACGTCGCGCAGGTGAAATCCACCCTGTCGTCGACTGACGTCAAGACCCAGGCCTCGGTTGCCGCTTTGACCCAGGCTTCTCAGTTGCCGCAGGAACTGCTGCGTCTGATCCAGTCGTAAGGTTTTCGGGGGCATTCCGTCTTGCCGTCGTGACGGCAAGACGGCAGATTTCGGTTATTCAAAACCGGATCTTTTGGTCGGATGGCAGCAGGAGCCCACGCTCCTGCTGTTGTCTTTTATGGGTGGCGATCTTGTACCAAGATTGATCCTATTTGGCGTTATTCCATTTGAAAAAATAAACTAAAAATGAAATTTGAAAAATTACTGACATATTTGAAAAATCGCTGACATAAATGCCGGCGTCTCCACCAACCTTCACTCAAAGCTCCGTGTAAGCGTTGGAGTGAACACTTCGAACGGGTCTGTCTTGCCCTCGGAAGATCACTTGCCCGAAAAAGGAGACCAGCATGCCCGTCATTTCGACAAACAATGCCGCCAATGCCGCATTGAATTATCTGAACCAGAACTCCACCAAAGAAACCAATGAACTGGCGCAGTTGGCCAGTGGCTCGCGTATCGTCCAGGCGTCGGACGATGCCGCCGGCCTGGCCATCGGCACCCAGTTGCAGGCCAATGTCACCGTCTACACGCAGGATCAGACCAACGTGCAGCAAGGCACCTCGATCCTGCAGTCGGCTGACGGCGCCCTGGCGCAGGTCAGCAACGTTCTGCAGCGCATGATGTCGCTGGCCACTGAAGCCGCTTCCGGCCAGGTGACCAACGACCAGCGCTCGCAGGACATCAACACGGAATACACCCAGCTCAAGAGCGAAGTCAGCAGCATCGTCAGCAGCACCACCTATGCTGGCCAGACCCTGCTGACCGGTTCGTTCCTCAGCAACGTCAAGTTCCTGGTCGGCACCCTGTCGTCGAACTTCCTCACCGTTTCGGTGGCGACGGTTTCGGTCGGCGGTCTGCTCGGCACCTCAGGCTCGACAGTGAGCACGGCGGCGACGGCCCTGGCCGCGATCAACGTCATCAGCTCGGCGATCAGCACCGTCACCCAGGATCGCGCCAAGATCGGCGCCTACGAATCGCAGTTCAACTTCAGCAACCAGGACATCGCCACCAACATCCAGAACATCTCCTCCGCGGCTTCGGTGATTACGGATGCCGACGTCGCGCAGGTGAAATCCTCCCTATCGTCGACCGATGTCAAGACACAGGCCTCGGTCGCCGCTCTGACCCAGGCTTCGCAGTTGCCGTCGGAATTGCTGAAACTCATCCAGTCGTAAAACTTTCGAGGGCATTCCGTTTATCCGACACCGGTTCTTTTGGCCGGATGACAGCAGGAGCTCACGCTCCTGCTGTTGTCTTTTCTGTTCCCGCTCCCGACACCACACTCAGTTTCCCGCCTTGCCAAACCAGCCGAGCCGTAGTCACAATCGGCGTTAGGCCCTTAAGGCCGCCCCACCTGCAGGATTGTTATGGACTTCGCCTCCCTAGTACTTGCCCAGGCAGCGGAAAACGAACGAAACGGCGACTGGACGGCGGCGGAACTGTTCTACCGCGGCCTATTACGCGAACGGCCCGAGCACCCACAGGCGACCCTGGCGTTGGGCCTGCTTCTGCGGCACCATGGCGACCCGACGGAGAGCCTCCTGCTCCTGAAGCGGGCGGCGGCGCTGGCTCCCGACTCACCTGACGCGGCATTCCAGTTGGGCGAAGCGCTACAGGCCGCGGGTCAACATGAACAGGCAAAACTCGCCTTGCTGATCGCCGCCTGTCTGCGGGCAATAGCGATTAATCCCAACGATATCGAGACACGGTTTCATCTCGGCCTGGCCTTTCATCAGGCTGGCCACGCCACCGAAGCCGCCCAGGCGTTCCGCCAGGCACTCGCGCTCGGTCCGAACTTTGCCGAACTCCATAATAACCTGGGAATTTGCCTGCAAACGCTCCGGCGCAACGACGAAGCTGCCGTCTCCCACCGGAGAGCCGTCGCTCTGGCTCCCTGGAATGCGGGTCACCACTGCAATCTTGCGCACGCCTTGCTGGCCAGCGGCCAACTGCGAGAGGGGCTCGCCGAATGGGAATGGCGGACGCCATCACCGCCTCGCGATTTTTCCCAGCCCAAATGGGACGGAGCGCCGTTTCCTGGGCAGACCTTGCTTGCCCATGCCGAACAGGGATATGGCGATACGCTACAGTTCTGCCGTTTTCTCACACAGGCGGCGGAACGCGGGGGCAGGCTCATTGTTGAATGTCGGGCACCGGTGGCCGGACTGCTCGAACGCATGGCCGGCGTTGCCGAAGTCGTCGTCTGGGGAACGGCTCTGCCGCCATTCGACCTGCAGATCACCATCCCGAGTCTGGCCCATGCCCTTGGAGCCACCCCGACCTCAGTGCCGTCGCCTTATCTGAAAATCGACGACGACCGTCTGATCCGGTGGCGGCGACGGATCGACGACTGCCGTTTCAAGGTCGGCTTGGTCTGGGCCGGCAACGCCGCCGGTCTCGACCCGCATCGGGCAATCCCTCCAGCCTGTCTGAGGCATCTCTCGGCACTGCCCGACGTCGCCCTCTACAGTCTGCAGCGTGATACCAAAGATCAAACAGCCCTACCCGATAGTGTCGTCAACCTGGGATCCGAGATTACCGATTTTGACGATCTGGCAGCCGCCATCGGCTGTCTCGACCTGCTGATCAGCGTCGATACGGCGGCGGCGCATCTCGCCGGCGCGCTCGGCAAGCCGGTCTGGACTCTGCTGCACGCCGCGCCGGACTGGCGTTGGCAGGGTGGAAAGGATCTCGATGACCAGGATTCGGAACAGGGAGGCGTCACGCCCTGGTACCCAACCATGCGCCTTTATCGCCAGCAGGCGAACAACGACTGGGATGAAGTGATCGTCCGCGTCGCCACGCGATTAATCGCGATCGCCGGACGCGCATAAGCGTTCCGGAGTCCCGGCGATCGCGCCGAGTACTCGACAGCAGGTCTGGCGCCCGAGGGCCTCGCCGATCGGTGCCGATCAACGAGGAGTGACATCACTCGTCGCGGTGCGTGCGTTCCAACCGTTCGTGACGCTCCTGCGCCTCGATGGACAGAGTAGCGATGGGCCGCGCATCCAAACGACGAATACCGATCGGCTCCTGCGTTTCCTCACAATAGCCGTAGGACCCATCCTCGATCCGCAGCAAAGCTGCATCGATTTTGGCGATCAGCTTGCGAGCACGATCTCGTGTCCTCAGTTCAAGTGAACGATCAGCCTCGGCCTGCGCGCGATCAGCGATGTCGGGTTCCTGCAAACCACCTTCTTGCAGATGCTGCAGAGTCTCGTCCGACTCACGAAGGAGCTCATATCTCCAGCGCAGAAGTTTCTGCCGAAAATATTCGGTTTGGTATTCGTTCATGAACGGCTCGTCGTCACGAGGATGATAATCCGGCGGAAGCGTAACTGTCATGCCTTCCCCACGTTCGAGTGCGAATTCCGCCGCGGAATATAAGGACCGCGTCCTGTCCCCGCAAGGAAGGAATGCGTATCCGCGTCGGTAAGGATGGATTTCCGTGAGGACCTGTCGATAAATTATCGCTCCAAGCCCTTTAGGTCCGAGCGGCGCTTAGGCCCGTTGAACCCTAGCGGACGCGTCATATCAAACCTTAGGAGTTATCCTCAATGGCGGACAAATCCTAAGGTTTTCTCGCCTCAGTTGCCCCGGATCGACAATTTAGCCAACTCGACCTCGGCCCGAAGTTCGATCTCGTCGAGAATGCCGGACAGCCGTGGATCGCTGACATGACCGCGACGTGAGCGAACCATCTGCGCCAAAGCGATGAGCTTTTCCTTGGGGATCGCCCCCAGTAGCAAGCCGTGACGAATTTCTTCAAGCTTGTCCAAAAGGTCCTCGCCATATTTGACGAGGCGGCGACGTTCCTCACCGTCCAAGGCATCACCGACCGCCTGGGTCACCAGCAAGGCCTCAATGCCGCCAACGGCGGTCGGCGTCTCGACGGCGTGGCTTTCTTCGGGGCCCTCGAAAGTCTCAGCCAGCTTCTCCGCAAAGGCTCCCGTCGAAGCCTTATCGGTCTTGGCCGTCTTTTTGGACTGCCCCGATCCAGCTGTTGCTCCGATACCGGAAACTTTCATATCTGCCTGCAAAGATTGGGATTCTCGGCTGGGAGTGTACACTGCGCGGAGTCTGGTTGAAAGCAGGTAAATCCGACCGACCCTTGAAGACGGCCAGGATCCCGCCATCAGCAACCGCGCGATGCCCCTCTCGCCCGACAGATCCGTCCTGGTCGATCCTGGCATCCGGGGCAGAAATTGCCGCACCAACCGGAACGAAGTTGCCTCATCTTCAACACGCCAATAAAATTATCACTTATTTTCAGTTACTTAAGTAAGTGGCACGCCCTTCGCATGGGATCTGGCGCTTGATCGTCACCACCAAGCCACAGGGTCGATACGACCCGCCGGAGAAAAAGTGCCATGAACAGGGTTTGCGCTCGAAATCTTACTAGCTTGAGACGCGCAGTCGCCGCGCTTGCCGCAGCGGCAATTTTGTTCACCAGCTATCCGGCCGCGGCAACGTCGCGCATCAAGGACATCGCCGACTTCGAAGGTGTCCGCGACAATATGTTGATCGGCTACGGACTGGTGGTCGGGTTGAGTGGCACCGGTGACGGTCTCGATAATTCAGAGTTCACCAAACAGTCGATGATCGCCATGTTGGAACGTTTGGGCGTCAATGCCCGAAGCGCCAACCTGACGGCGGGTTCGAATACCGGCCTCAAGGCCAAGGATGTCGCAGCCGTCATCGTCACAGCCACCTTGCCGGCCTATGCCCGGCAGGGCACCAAGATCGACATCACGGCGAGCGCCATCGGCGACTCGACCAGCCTGTCCGGCGGCACCTTGTTGGTCACCCCGCTGATCGGGGCCGATGGCGAGGTCTACGCCGTCGGACAAGGACAGGTCTCGTCAGGCTACACCGCCTCCGGAGCCGCCGCATCGGTTACCAAGGGCAATCCCACATCCGGACGGGTCGCCAATGGAGCCGTGGTCGAGCGCGAGGTCGGCGCAGACATGTCCAACATGGAATCCGTGCAGATCACTCTGCGCAACCCCGACTTCACGACAGCCCGACGTGTCTCCCAGGCGGTCAACGCGTTTCTCGGCGGTGACACGGCGAGGCCCACGGACCCGGCTACGGTGCGCCTCGCTGTTCCGTCCCGGTACCGGGGCAATACGGTTGCCCTGCTGACCGATATCGAACAACTGCGCGTTCAGCCCGACCAGACGGCCCGCGTCGTCATTGACGACAGAACCGGAACGATTGTCATGGGTGAGAACGTCCGGATCAGCACGGTCGCCATCGCGCAGGGCAATCTGACCATTCGCATCACCGAAACGCCACAGGTATCCCAGCCCTCGCCATTCTCCGCCACCGGGCAGACGACCACAGTCAACCGGACCGACATCCAGACCGACGAGAACGCCGACAAGAAACTGGCGATCATGCAGCAGGGGGTCACCCTGCAGGAGTTGGTCAACGGCCTGAACGCCTTGGGAATCGGCCCGCGCGACCTGATCAGTATCTTGCAGGCAGTCAAGGCTGCCGGCGCCTTGCAAGCCGACATCGAGGTCATGTGATGCTTTCCGCCAGCGCGACCCAGCCCGTCTCCAGCAGCTTCAGCGCCAGCATGCTTTCGGCGCAGTCGAGCCTGGCCTCGGGACAAAGCGACAAAGCCGCCAGCTCGCTCGGCACGGCCACCGACATGGCCTCCGCCAAGAAGACAGCGCAGAACTTCGAGGCCGTCTTCCTGACGCAAATGTACACGCACATGTTCGAAGGGGTCGGCAAAGACAGCCTCTTCGGCGGCGGCGCGGGCGAGGAAATGTTCCGGCCGATGCTGCTCGACGAATACGGAAAAATCATGGCCAACCACGGCGGCATCGGAATCGCCGATTCCGTCATGCAAACTCTCATCCGCCAGCAGGAGAAGACAAAATGAGCTTCCCGCACAACCCGAACATGCCCAAGGCTCCGCCGAAGGCAATGCCGACGGCCCGCGGGCCAGGTCTTCCCGCCGCTCCGGCGGCCTCCCGAAGCCTTCCTGCCCCGCATGCGGCCGTACCGGCGAGACCGGCCACAGCGGCAATGCCGTCAAGACCGACCTCTCCGATGGCGGCCCCGAGACCAGCCACCCCGGCGATGCCGTCAAGGCCGGCTGCGCAGATGACTCCGGCCAGACCCGCCGCGTCGGCGACAACGGCAAAGACGGCGAAAGCGGCCACGGGCACGACATCTCCGGCTCAGCGGAGCATGCCCAGCATCGATCTCAAGAACCTGCCGCAGCCGATGATCGCGATGCTCGAAGCGATCAAGATTTACGACGAGTTGCTGATCGAAGAGAACATCGCGCTCCGGGCAAGCGACGCCAAAGTGGTCGAAGCTCTTCTCGAGCGGAAGACCGCGGCGACCAGACTCTACCAAGACCGCCTGCGGGCCCTGTTGAGTGATCCCAAGAACACCCGGGGACTGCCGACCGACCAGAGGAACGCCGTAATCGCCATGGTCCACTGCCTGGAAGAGCGAACCAAGGAAAACAGCATCCTTCTGAAGGCCAACATGGGGGCCATCGAGCAGCTGTTCCAGGTCATCAACACCGCCGCCCGCAAGGCGCGGCGTCAAGACTTGGCCTATTCCAAGGCTGGTACGATGCGCGACGTCTACGGCGGCCATAACGGTGTCTCGTTGGCCTACAACAACACGATTTGACCGCTGCCGTGATCAACCGCCGCCGCCCGCACGGCGGCGGCCAAGAGCCGACTGGGAATAGGCGCGTTCCGAGCGGGAACGCGCAAAGGGGGGGAAGAAGACAGCATGGCGATTCAGGCCAACACCAACCCGCCTGTCAGCGCTCAGAATTGGGCTCAACAAGCCAGCGCCAGCGCAGTCAGCGTTGGCGGCATCGTCGGCACTGCGGCACCGTTGCGCACCCGGAAGACCAAGAACGACCGGTCCTCCGAATCCTGGGGTCTGGGCGAACTCTTCGAGATCAGTTCGATCCAAAGCGGCGTCGAGGACGGGCTTCAGGCCAGCATCCGTGATTCCATCGGCACATTGAACCGCTTGCTTGCCGACGACCAAACGAACAGCGCGTTGCAACGCATCCTCGGGAAACCGGGTGATCAGGGGTCGGTGGCGCACGCCGTTCTCGACCTGACGGAGGCGTTTGCCGAACTTGCCAAGTCGCCGGGACAATCACCAGACGGCGTCGTCCATGCCGCGGTGTCCTTCACCGGAAAACTGAAGACGGCGACGGATCAGATCCAAGCTTTGCGGGGCAAGGTCGACAGCGAAATCGGCGATACCGTCGAGCAGGCCAATCTCATCTTGCGGCAGATTGCCGATCTCAATACGAGGATTGCCGTAGGCGCCGCAACCGGATCGGTCGCAGACAATTTCGGCGCTCAGCGCGACGCAGCGCTCAACTCGCTCTCGGGCAGCATGGATTTCGCGTCATTCAACCGCGCCGACGGCACCGTCTCGGTCTTTACCAAGAACGGCACGCCGCTCGTCTGCGGCACAGCGTCCCAGTTGGCCCATGAGGCGACCGCCAAAATTGAACCATCGATGTCACTGGCCAACGGAACCTTGAGCGGCATTACCGTCAACGGCATCGAAATCAGCGGGCAAATCACCTCGGGGACGCTCCATGCCTTGCTGAAAACCCGTGACAGCACCCTGCCCAATGTGCAGAGCCAGCTCGACACCCTTGCCCAAACCTTGCAATCGCACATCAACCAGGTCAGCAACCGCGCTGTGGCAATGCGGAGCCTGGCGCTTCCCTGCCGAAGTGCTCGACGGTTCTCTCCTTCGCGCGGTCAGCGTTTCTCGCTGTCCGGAGGCGACGTCATGCTCACCGTGCTGACCGCCGAGGGAACGGTGAAGGCTCGCGAAAACCTGACGTCGATCCTGAGAGACCACCAGGCAGGGCTGGGACTTCCCGACACAGGCAACTGGTCGGTCGGGCAAGTGGCGTCAGCACTTGATCGGTGGCTCAACCGCTGCTTCGGCACGACCAATGAACGCTGTGCCTTCATTGACGACAACGGACATTTCTGCATCGATTTTCCGCGAAGTGCCACCGGCAGCAGCCTCGCCATCCGCGATCAGCGGAGCGGCATCTACCGGTCACTCTCTCTTGCCGATGCGGAAAAACCGCTTGGTCTTATCGGTCCGCTCACCTTTACCGACGGTGCCGGAAACATACTGTCCACCTCGCTCGCCAACCCGGCCCGAACCATCCAGGCGGCAGACAGTCTGCGAGCTGTCGCCAGGAAGCTTGACGGCATCGACGGCCTGCAGGCCGAGCTGATCGCCGACGACGGCGGCTTCTTTCTGCAAATCAGCAGCAAAACCGGCAGTGACATGAGCGTCGTGCCGGACTCCGACGGCGCCAACCTCGTTCGCGGATTGCGTCTGCTGCCGACCCCTGACCAGCCGGGCGAAGATGTCGTGATAAACCACCAAACGGATGCGTATGGCGTCAGCCTGACTTCGTCGCCGCACGCCAACGCGACAACCGCTTTGGGACTAAAGGGGCCGCTGGTGCTCCGTGATTCGTCGGGCAGTCCGATCGTCCATTTCGATCTCGATCCCGGGTGGACGCTCGCGCATCTGGCCCAGAAGATCAACGAGGCCTCCACCAACAAGAACGTTACCGCGACGGTCGCGGCATCGGGCAACCGGGTGATTCTCAAAATCTCTCCGGCACTCGGCCAGCAGATCGGACTTGATGGCGAGGCCGGAGCCTATCACACACGGCAGGTCAGCGATTTTTCCGCTGCCGGCGGCACGCTCACCATCGCCATTGCCGGCGCCACGATCGGCCGCCTTGTCATCAAACCCGGCGATACGCTGCAGGCCATTGCCGATGCCGTCAATGCCCCGAACGCTCCGTTCGCCGCGCGAGGTATCACCGCAGCGGCATGCGAAGTCGAGACCTGGCATTATCTTGAGGTCGCCAGCCGCTGGGGCGGACCTTTGCGCTTCGAGGGCGATATGGTTGGCACGGCGGCAGGCCAGATCGATTTGGCCTTGAACGTCCGCGACAAACTGGGACTTTACCCACCAGCCCATCAGGTTGTGTCGGGATTCACCAATTTTCTCGGCCTTAACGATATCTTCGTCGCCGATCCACCCGATGCTTTCGACAGCAAGGCGCCGACAGGCATCTTCACCAGTACCGCGTCTCCCGGAATGGCAGGACACTTGTCGCTCAATCCCAGGATGTGCGAACAGCCGGAACAATTGGCCGAGACGGCCTTTGCCCAGCAGATGACCGAGTTGCTGCGAAGCGAGGTCAATCTCGCCTCGGCCGGGGGACTGCCGCGCGGCACTCACAGCCTGCCTCAGTACGCCGAGATGATCATCGCCACAGCCGCAGCACAAAGCCAAAGCACCCACACCGAAACGGTCTTCCAACAGACGTTCCTCAAGGGCCTGTCATGCCAGCATTCGCTGCTCGCCGGGTTGGACATGAATGACACCGTCTCGACATTGACCACGTTTCAACAGGCCTTCCAGGATGCGTCGACCATCGCCTCCACGATGAAGCTGTTCTTCGGCAGTCTGGGGACGCCGGTTCACTAGACACCATCTGGCAACATTGACCGGTCGGCAATAATTGCACCACCAGTTCGACCACCCATCCTTCGTCGATGCCATCCGGAACGGGGAAATCGGCGGTTTTCTTCATTGGCCCGATGTTTGCTTAAAATAGTTCGATCCGCGAGCTCGATCAGGAAAAGAGAAATCATGGCGGTAGATGCGATTGCGGCACAATCGACCCGGAGCACCAGCGCCGCTCCGACCGTGTCGATTTCCGGCATCCGGGGCCAAGGGCTAGGGTTTGCCGCCTTGCTGCAGCAATCGACGATCTCGCTCACCCAACCGAGCGATTCGTCGCAGGCGACCGTCTCCCGCACGAAACCGCAGTCTATCGCGGTCTCCGGAACGGAATCGCCATCGACGCAAACCGCCCACGGCACGAACACTGTCGCGACGAAAGCGTCGAATACAAAAGCGTCGAATACAACGGAATCCACAGCGTCGATCCATGGGGCGTCTTCGGCGAAACCGGCCACAAATTCATCGAGCCAGAAGGCCGGGACATCCTCGACATCGAATCAGACGACCGCGTCATCCACCTCGGCGGCAACATCGTCCGCGTCGGCGGCCACGAGCCGGGTCGCCACGGCGCAGAGCGCTGCCGGCAAAGCGTCTCGCAGAAACGACAGTGCGAGTTCGCGGGACGACAGCAGCCAAAAGACGACCGGCACCAGCACCGACACAACCGCCGATTCGCAGGTAATGACGGACCAGACGACACAAATGGTCGCGGCCGTCGTACAGTCTGTTCCTCTGGCGGCCCAGCAATCCTCGTCGCCCTCCACCGGTGACACAGCTGCTCTCGGTACAGCCGCGGCCGCCTCTGCCGCCAATGATCAGTCGGCCCCCGGAGCCGGTCAGCCGGCCCTGACGACCCCGGCCGACACCGCCCCGCTTGCCGCACAGACATCACCATCGACGGAGCCCCAACCGACAACCGGCGATCAGTCTGCCGGAACCGGTTCAGTGGCAGACTCGTCGCAGACCGGGCAAACCGCTCCGGCTCCGTTGACCGCCGGGTCGGCCGCGCCGACGCAAGGCACGGACGCCTCATCGTCAAACCAGACATCTGGTGGAACGGCCGCGGATTCGGCCGGATCGGCCAATTCAGCCGCGTTACAGCCAACCGATACGACTTTTTCGGTTGCCGCGGCGACCGCCGGACTTTCCTCCGCGACGCGCAACCAAGCCACGTCGGCCAGCGAAACCAACAGCACGACGCAGCAAACCGCGACCACCACCGAAACGCAGACGTTTGCCGCGACCGACGTGGCGACTGCGGCGCAGGTGGCCGCGCTGAGCGCCCAAGCAGGACAGATGCGCGTTTCGATCAAAAGCGGAACCTCGGCGACGGCATCGACCGGACCGGTGCAAAGCGCCAGCCAACTGGCTCCGGCGGCGGGCATCCAGGCGATGCAGCAATCGGAACAGACGACGACAGCGTCTCCGGCAACCGATGGCAGCGATCAGGCAGCATCAACCGACGTCACGGGGACACTTGGGACGACCGATCAGTCGACGACGGCCGCCGCCGCCCCCACGACGATAACGACGGCGGCTGCGGCGACGGCGAGCAGCGAGAAGACCGACGCCGAGAAAACGTCAACCGATAGCGCCACGTCCGGGCAGAACGACACCACTGCGACATCCGACATGTCGACTGCCGGACTGTCGGCGATGGCCCCGCCTCCCACGACGGCGTCGAGCCCCTCAACGGAGTCGAGCGTCTCGACCGCGGTTAGCGGAGTGGCAACGACCGGCGTTGAGCAGCCACAGACCAAGGCGGCGGTCTCCGACAACCAGATTCTGCCAACGACCGGAATGCCGGGAAACGTTCAAACACAGAACGTCGAAACGACAACTGTCCTGGCCCGCCAGCCCGTGCAGGCGAACCCGGTCGATCAGATCAAGGTACAGTTGGCCAAGAGCCTTAAGGACGGTTCGGACACTCTCAGCATCCAGCTTCATCCCGACGATCTCGGGCGCGTCGATATCAAGCTTCAGATGCAGGACGGCCAGGTGAAGGCGACGATTACCGCCGACCGGCCGGAAACACTGCAGCTGTTGAAAAATGACGCCAGCGTGTTGCAGCAGTCGTTGAACAGCGCCGGCCTCAATACCGACAGCAATTCGTTGAGCTTCCAGCTGCGTGAAGACCAGCAACAGCAGCAGCAGCAACAGCGGCAAACCGCCCAAAACGAAAACAACGGCGCATTTTCCGGCCAAGCCGCCAGCGGCGGCGACGACAGCACGGATATCCTTCCGGTATCGATCGCGGCCCTCACGGGAAATGGCAGCAGCAACGGAGGCCTTGATATAAACGTCTGACAAATAGATACATTTCCCCCGCGTTCGGGCGACGCGAAAGATCTCCGCCCACCTCCGGCCGATCGGTCATTAGCTACCGTTACGTCGACCCGGCAAGTTTTGCCCGGTCGTTAACTCGTGATTCATCTTCAGGGTATAGCGTCGGCTGGGTGGAAAAAGCTACGCATGATCACGCGTAAGCGCTTTGGGGAAGCCAGCCGTGAACTCATTCCTTCAGTCGCTGAAAAACCTAGGAACGGTACGACTCACCGCCATTGCCGGTGGTGGCGTCGCGGTATTGGCGTTTGTGATCTACATGGTCGCGCGCATGTCGTCACCGCCCATGGAATTGCTCTATGGCGGTCTCGAGTTGCAAGACGCCAATCAGATCGTCAATAAGCTGCAAGCGGAAAAGGTTCCCTACGAGTTGCGCCGTGAGGGGAGCGAGGTCTGGGTTCCCAAAGATCGCAAACTCGATCTCAGGGTCAAGATGGCCGAGCAACAGCTTCCGAGCGGCGGGTCGATATCGACCGGATATGAGATCTTCGACAAGGGCGACATGCTCGGGTCGACCAGTTTCATGCAGAACGTCAATCTGGTCCGCGCCATGGAAGGCGAGTTGGCGCGCACGATCCATGCCATCGACCACGTCAAGTCGGCGCGCGTTCACCTGGTACTCCCCAAGCGCGAGGTGTTCAGCCGCGAGACACAAGATCCCTCAGCCTCGATCGTCCTCAAGATGGACGGCGCCAACCGCCTGTCGAAGCCGCAGGTCAAGGCAATCCAGCATCTGGTCGCCGCAGCCGTGCCGAAGCTGAAGCCGGGACGGATTTCGATCGTTGACGACAAAGGCACGCTGCTGGCCCGTGGCGGCGACGACGACCGTCAAAGCGCCGCGGAAAATGCCGATGAACTGAAACTGGCCACGGAACAGCGCCTGCAACGAACCATTGAAGACCTGCTGGAACGCTCGATCGGACCTGATCGCGTGCGGGCCGAGGTTTCCGTGGAGCTCGATCTCGATCGGATCGCCACCACGCAGGAGACCTATGATCCCGACAGCAAGGTGGTCCGCTCGCAGGTTACCGTCGAAGAAGACGATCAGACCCAGGACGCCGAAAGCTCGTCGGTCAGCGTGCAGCAAAATCTGCCGGACGCCGGGGCGAATAACGCCGGAGCCAAGAGTCTCAGCAAGCAAAAGCGCAACCAGGAAACCATCAACTACGAGATATCCAAGGTCACCAAGAACCAGGTCAAGGAACTGGGCGCGATCAAACGGATCACCGCCGCCGTCCTGGTCGATGGCCGCTACGGCCCGCCGGCCGAGGGTCAGAAGAAGCTGACTTTCCAGGCGCGCACCGACAAGGAAATGGATCAGCTCAGCAACTTGGTGCGCAACGCCATTGGCTATGACGCCAACCGCGGTGACCAGGTCGAAGTGACCAACATGGCCTTCGCCGGGCATGATGAACCGGAGCCGGATGGTTCGGAAAACAAGCTGTTTGGCTTCGATCGTGATTTCCTCGAGAAGGTCGCCTCCAACCTCGGCCTCTCGGTGGTCGCCATCCTGTTCCTCCTGCTGGTCTTACGTCCGCTGGTCAGCCGTGCCGTCGAATCGATGGCGGCGCAGGGAATGACCGATCAACGCCTGCTCACCGAAGGGGCCGGCCCGCCGCTGCTCGGCCCCGCCGCCATGCCGCCGGCACCGGCAGCCGGCATGTTGCCCGACGAAATGGAAGCCGTCGATGAGTTGATCGACATTGACAAGGTCGAAGGTCGCGTGAAGGCTTCCTCGATCCGCAAAATCGGCGAAATCGTCGAAAAGCACCCCGAAGAAGCGCTCGGCATCATCCGAGGCTGGATGTACTCGGATACTTGAGCCTCTTGACCAGATCGACGAATTTTCCTGAGATCACCAGCCGGAATTAAGTGCCATGGCTCGCATGAAAGAAGACTATCGCAGCCTCACGGGTCCGCAGAAAGCGGCCATTCTGATGCTGTCGCTGGGCGAGGAACAGTCGTCCAAGATCTTTGCCATGATGGACGACGAGGAGATCAAGGAGATCTCCCAGACGATGGCCAATCTCGGTACGGTCAACTCCGGCGTCGTCGAACGTCTCTTCGTCGAATTCGCCGATCAGATCTCCTCGACCGGTTCGCTGGTCGGTTCGTTCGAAAGTACTGAACGGCTCCTCCTGAAGACGCTGCCCAAAGACCGCGTCGAAATGATCATGGAGGAAATCCGTGGCCCCGCCGGCCGGACCATGTGGGACAAGCTCGGCAACGTCAACGAGACAGTGCTGGCCAACTATCTGAAGAACGAGTATCCGCAGACCGTCGCTGTGGTGCTGGCCAAGATCAAGGGAGACCACGCGGCACGTGTGCTCTCGTTGCTGCCGGAAAATTTCGCTATGGAAGTCATCATGCGCATGTTGCGCATGGAGGCCGTGCAAAAGGAGGTCCTGGACGGCGTCGAAAAGACCTTGCGGACGGAGTTCATGTCCAACTTGGCCAGAACCGCCCGGCGCGACGCTCATGAATTGATGGCCGACATCTTCAACAATCTCGACCGCAACGCCGAAAACCGCTTCATGAGCGCCCTCGAAGAGCGCAACCGGGAATCGGCCGAACGGATCAAGCAGTTGATGTTCACCTTCGAGGATCTCGTCCGCATCGACATGGCCGGCATCCAGACGCTGTTGCGCAGCGTCGAGAAAGACAAGCTGGCAATGGCGCTCAAGGGCGCTTCGGACACGATCAAGGAGCTGTTCTTCAAGAACATGTCGGAACGCGCCGGCAAGATGATGCGCGAGGACATGGACGCTATGGGTCCGGTCCGGCTGCGCGACGTCGATCAGGCGCAGGGTGTCATCGTCGCCTTGGCGAAGGATCTCGCCGCCAGCGGTCAGATTGTCATCTCCGAAGGCCGCGAAGAAGACGAATTGGTGTATTGATGGCAACGCTGCAGAAATTCCTCTTCGACCTGGATTTCGACGCTCCGCCACGTCCGGCGCCCGATGTCGACTACGAGGAAGACCTTGAAGAGGTTCTGGAAGAGCCGGAAGAGCCGCCACCGCCGCCGATGTTCAGCGAGGAAGAGCTGACACTGACGCGCCAGCAGGCTTTCGAAGCCGGCCGGCAAGCCGGGATGGAAGAAACCGAGGCCGCCACCGAACGATTGACAGCCTTGGCGCTGACGGCGATCAGCGATCAGCTCAATGGCATGGCCGATATCCAGGCCGAAGCCAACGATGGACGATTGCGTGACGCGATCTCGGTCGCCGTCGCCGTCGTCCGCAAACTGCAGCCGGAGATGTCGCGCGACAACGCCTTGGAGGAGATTGCCGGAGTGGTCAAGGAGTGCCTGGCCCATATCGAAAAAGACGTCAGGGTCACCATCCGCGTCAACCCTGAGCATATGGACAGCATTCGCCATTTTGCCAATCAGGCCGCCGAGGCCACCGGCTTCGACGGAAAACTCCTCTATGCGGGCGATCCGCGCATTGTTCCCGGCGACTGTCGCGTGGAATGGGGCGATGGCGGTGCCGAACGCGACGAGGCGCGCCTCTGGGCGGAAATCGACGCGACCCTTGCCAGGGCCTTGGGATCGGAACCGGCGAATGTGCCGGACGAGGAGCCGGCTGAGAATGTACTGGGCGAAGAGGTAGCAGATGGCTAGCCGCCGAGGATCGGCGGCTCGGACGCTCAGGTGATCAGGCGTCCAGAACCACCAACTGATTGAATTTCCGTTCTGGTTTGTGGTTGCACCACGGCGGGAACAGGCGAGTGAGACCCCGGGGAGAGTTTGATGTCGGATCTCGAATTGAATGAATTGAAGTCGGACATGATGGATTCCGAGATTCCGGACGGTCCTCGCTCGGCCCGTGACCTGGAGGCGGTTTACGACATTCCGGTCCAGGTCTCGGCGGTTCTTGGAAAAGCCACGATGCAGGTCAACCAGCTGCTGAAACTGGGACGTGGTGCCGTCGTCGAACTGGACCGCAAGGTAGGCGAGGCCATTGACATTTACGTCAACAATCGGCTGGTTGCGCGCGGCGAGGTGGTGGTGGTGGAAGACAGGTTGGGCGTGACGATGACGGAAATCATCAAAACCGACCGCAGTTGAGATCGTTGGAGTAGGACAGAATGCAGCTTCTGATCATCGGCACTTTGGACGGACAAGTTGGTGCCGCCAGCCAGATGGCCATGGCGCGGGGAGCCAAAGTGACCCACGTCGAAACCGTCTCAAGCGGCCTTGACGTCCTGCGCGCCGGTCCTGGAGCAGATCTGGTGATGGTCGATGTCAAGTTCGACATCAAATCGCTGATCGACAGCCTGGTCAGCGAACGCATCAACGTGCCTGTCATCGCTTGTGGCATCAACACCGATGCCGGCGCCGCTGTCCGCGCCATCCGGGCCGGTGCCAAGGAGTACATCCCGCTTCCCCCCGACGCCGATCTGATCGCTGCGGTCATCGCCGCCGTTACCGAGGAAAGCCACACCATCGTCTATCGTGACCCCGCGATGTCGCAGGTGGTCCGGATGGCGGAACAGGTGGCCCCGAGCGATGCCTCGATCCTGGTCACCGGTGAATCGGGAACCGGTAAAGAACTGATTGCCCGCCTGGTCCACAGGAAGAGCCGGCGGGCCGCCAAGCGATTCATCGCCATCAACTGCGCGGCAATCCCAGAGAATCTTCTGGAAAGCGAGCTGTTCGGACATGAAAAGGGCGCCTTCACAGGCGCTGTCGCCCGCCGACTTGGTCGCTTCGAAGAGGCCAACGGCGGCACCTTGCTGCTCGACGAAATCAGCGAAATGGATATTCGCCTGCAAGCAAAGCTGCTCCGCGCGCTCCAGGAAAAGGAAATCGATCGGATCGGCGGCAATGTTCCGGTCAAGGTCGACGTCCGGATCATCGCCACGTCAAACCGCAGCATGGAGGAGGAAGTCCGCCGCGGCGCTTTCCGCGAGGATCTGTACTACCGTCTGAACGTCGTCAACCTCCGTCTGCCATCGTTACGCGAACGGCCGCTCGACATCGAACTTCTGGCCAACCACTTCCTCAAGAAATATGCCGAGCTGAACGGCATCCCGCCTCGCCCCCTGTCGGAACCTGCCAAGCGCATGCTGCTTGCCCACTCCTGGCGGGGAAATGTCCGCGAGTTGGAAAACGCCATGCACCGGGCGGTCCTGCTGGCCACCGGCAACGACATCGGCAGCGAGGCCATTCTCCTGACCGGCGGCCTGCCCTCCAACGATCCGACTGCCAATGTGGTGGCCTCCGCCGCCGCTGCCGCTGCCGCCGTCGGCAACACAAAATCCCTGGTTGGACGGACCGTCTCGGACGTGGAACGGGATCTCATCATAGACACGTTGCAGCATTGCCTGGGCAACCGCACGCACGCGGCCAACATCCTGGGCATCTCCATCCGGACGCTTCGCAACAAACTGCGCCTCTACACCGACGAGGGTATCCCAGTCCCGCCACCCGGCGAGCCTGACCATTCAGCTGCTTGAGTTAAACAAGGAAACTCTAGACCGTGGCCGATAACGCCGACGCAGCAGCCCCACCCGCCACCACTACGTCCGATCCCGTCAGCGGGTTCGGCAACACGGTGGCATTGAAGGCGACGGCCACCCGCGTATTGAACGCGTTGCGGCGCGGCGACATCGCCTTTGCCATGGGCGTCGTGCTGCTGCTGGTGGCGCTCATTCTGCCGATGCCGCCATGGCTCCTGGATATCTGCCTGGCCTTTTCGCTGACGTTCTCGGTGATGATCCTGATGACCGCGATCTTCATCGAGAAGCCGATGGAGTTCAGCTCCTTTCCCACGGTCCTCCTGATATCGACCCTGCTGCGATTGTCGCTCAATCTCGCGTCCACGCGCCTCATTCTGGCGCATGGCCACGAAGGGACGGCTGGGGCAGGGCAGGTGATCGAAGCCTTCGCCGGCTTCGTCATGAGCGGCAACTTCGTCATCGGCGTGATCGTCTTCGCCATCCTGGTGATCGTCAATTTCGTGGTCATTACCAAGGGCTCGACCCGTATCGCCGAAGTGGCGGCGCGCTTCACCTTGGATGCCATGCCTGGCAAGCAGATGGCCATCGACGCCGACCTGTCGTCCGGCCTGATCGACGAAAATGTCGCACGCCGGCGACGCAAGGAATTGGAAGGGGAAAGCTCGTTCTTCGGTGCCATGGATGGCGCCTCGAAATTCGTTCGCGGCGACGCCGTCGCCGGTCTGATGATCACGGTGATCAATGTCATCGGCGGCATGATCATCGGCATGGTGCAGCAAAATCTGACATTCAGCCAAGCCGCCGAATTTTATACCAAGCTGACGGTCGGCGATGGTTTGGTCACCCAGATCCCGGCTCTGATCGTCTCGACGGCGGCCGGCATGCTGGTCACCAAGGCAGGCCTCCAGGGAGCCACGGACAAGGCGCTCTTCGGGCAGTTCTCCGAATATCCGAAGGCGCTCGGCATGAGCTCCTTCCTCCTGGTTTCGCTTTCGCTGCTGCCCAGCATGCCGATGGCGCCGTTCCTGGCGCTCGCCGCGCTGACCGGCGGGGCGGCCTTCTTCCTCGACCGGCGGGAGAGAACCCGCATCGCCGAGGCGGAGTTGGAGGCGGCAAGCGCGCCGTCCAAGGCAGCAGTTGCCGAAGACCCCATCTCGACGGCACTCAAGATCGACAATGTTCGTCTCGAACTGGGCTACGGCCTGCTGTCGATGATCAACAACCCGCATGGCCAGAAACTCACCGATCAGATCAAAGCGTTGCGCCGGGCGCTGGCCTCAGAAATGGGCTTCGTCATGCCGAGCGTCCGCATCCAGGACAATATGCAGCTGCCGGCCAACAGCTACATCATCTTCATCAAAGAGGTGGAGGCCGCCCAGGGCGAGCTTCGCCCGAACATGCTGCTGGTGATGGACCCGCGTGGCGAGGATATCACTCTGGCCGGCGAACAGACGCGCGAACCAACCTTTGGACTTCCCGCCGTCTGGATCGATCCGGCCAACCGGGAAGAGGCTTTGTTCCGTGGTTACACCGTGGTTGATCCGTCGACGATCATTACCACCCATCTGACGGAAGTGATCAAGGATCATATGCCCGATCTGTTGTCCTACGCCGAGACGCAGAAACTGCTGGACGAACTCGACAAGGAAAACCAGAAACTGGTGGCCGACATCGTTCCCACCCAGATCAGCTTGGGAGGCATCCAGCGAGTCCTGCAAAATCTTCTGCAGGAAAGGGTATCGATCCGCGATCTGGCGACGATTCTCGAAGGCGTCAGCGAGGCCTGCAGCCACAGCCGCAATGTCATGATCATCACCGAGCATGTCCGCACGCGCTTGGCTCGTCAGATCAGCGACACCAACACCAGCCCGCAAGGCTACATCCCGCTTGTCACCCTCTCGCCCGAATGGGAGCAGGCCTTCATCGAATCGCTTCAAGGCAGCGGAGAGGAGCGCCAACTGATCATGGCGCCGACCCGCCTGCAGGAATTCATCTCCAAGACACGCCAGACATTCGAGCGATTTGCGATGCAGGGTGAAGCGCCGGTTCTGCTGACGAGCCCCTCTGTTCGTCCCTATGTGCGCTCGATCGTCGAGCGATTCCGCCCGGTTACGGTGGTCATGTCGCAGTCGGAAATCCATCCGAAGGCGAAAATCAAGACCATGGGGCAGATCTAGATCATGGGGGCGAGTAGGAAATGAGACTCAAATCCTACACCGCACCCAGCATGGCGGAAGCCATGCATATGGTCCGTTTGGAGCTGGGGGCAGACGCGATCATTGTCTCGACGCAGCGCGCCGCCGGTGGCAAGGGCGTCCGCATCACCGCGGCGCTTGAGCCGGCCGATGTCGAGGAAGCGATCGGTGAAATGCTGGCCGAGGCTAACGGCACGCCGGCTGCCGATATCGTGCGAGATGCCTTGGTCGAACATGGCCTGCCGCCGCGTCTGATCGAACGTCTGGTCAATGCCGTCCACGCCAACACCATCGACGATCCGCAAGACGCCTGCACAGCCGCTCTCGAAGCGGGTTTTGCCTTCGCGCCGTTGCCCGATCATGGCGCTCCCCGGCCATTCATGCTCGTCGGCCCCCCCGGCAACGGGAAATCGATGGTTGTGGCAAAGTTGACGGCGCGGTCGGCTTTACGCAATCGCCGCGTCGGCGTCATCACCGCCGACAACGTCAGGGCGGGAGCAACCGAGCAACTCGCAGCTTTCACCCGCATCCTGCAAATCGACCTGATCTCCGCCCGTGGACCGGATTCGTTACGTCGTGTGGTCGAGGAAAGTACCGGGCAGTATGATATCGTCTTCATCGACAGCCCCGGACTGAATCCTTTTAAGCTCACCGACATGGAATATTTGACCGCGCTGATAGAAGCGGCCAATGTCGAACCAATCCTGGTTTTGGCGGCCGGTGGGGATCCCGTCGAAGCAGCAGAAATTGGGGAGGCTTTTGGCGCCGTAGGGGCGACGCGGCTTCTGGCGACACGGCTTGACACTACCCGCCGCCTTGGGTCAATCATGGCGGCCGCCGATGCCGCCCCCTTAATGTTCTGCGACGTCAGCGCCACGCCACATGTTGCCAATGGAGTGACTCCGATCAACGCCGGTACCATGGCTCGGATGCTGTTGCCCACCCCCCTGCAGACTATCCCCGCGAAGTCTGCGTCTACGACGACGACAGAGGCCACCTTATGACCGTATTGCCCGCCCCCAACCTTGCGCCGCGTCCCGCTCAGCGGGCGAAAGGGCGTAACGTGCTCGCCGTGGCTTCCGGTAAGGGCGGTGTTGGTAAAACCTGGTTCTCCATTACCATGAGCCATGCTTTGGCCCGTTCCGGCCAGCGTGTCCTGTTGTTTGACGGCGACCTTGGCCTCGCCAATGTCGACATACAATTGGGATTGATGCCAAAGCATGATCTCGGCAGCGTGGTTACCGGTCGGCTGACTCTCAACCAGGCTACGGTGTCCTACGCCGAAGGCGGCTTCGATGTCATCGCCGGCCGATCCGGTTCGGGATCTTTGGCCAATATTCCATTGTCGCGCCTGCAACTTTTAGGGGATGACCTCAATCTCCTCGCCTGTGCCTATGACAAGGTGGTCTTGGATCTGGGAGCAGGTGTCGAAAAGACGGTTCGCGCGCTTTCGAACAATGCGGGAACCATCCTGGTCGTGACTACCGACGAGCCGACCTCGCTCACCGACGCTTACGCCTTCATCAAGGTTACCTTGTTGGAGCGCCCTGGCACCGACATTCGGGTTGTGGTCAATATGGCCAATTCGACCCGGGAGGGGGAAAGGATCTACAACACTCTGCTCAAGGCTTGCGAGGGATTTCTAAAGGCATCGCCACCTTTGGCCGGAGTCATTCGCCGGGATCTCAAAGTGCGTGAAGCGATCCGCAACCAGAGCCCACTGCTGACCCGTTCGCCAAACAGCGAAGCCGCGACAGACGTCGAAGCCATTGTCGCGAAGCTATTGGGAGGCCGATGAGCGCCATCCCGCCCGCCCTGCCGCCGGCAGCACCTCCGGTGCCATCATCGACGGCAGGTTTGGCCGGTGTCATCAGCGACCCTTCAGGGCAATTGACGAAATTGCCTGCGGGCGCCCAGATCGAGGGAACGGTCACCGCCACCGGCCCGGGGAAGAACGTCGTCACCCTGGTCACATCGGAAGGTTCTCTCCAAATCAAAACGCCGGTATCGGTGTCTCCCGGAACAACGCTTCAGTTGCAACTGCCCACCGGCAATGATGTCAGCCAATTGCGACTGGTTGGTGTCGACGGACAGGCCGTTTCCGGGAACGGAACACCTCTTTCCGGTGGTCAAACTGCCGATGCCACACACCCCTCTGCGGCTCCGGCGGCCTCTCAGGCGACCTCTGCGACAGCGGTATCAATCGGGGATGCAAGGGACTCCGGGGACATAGCGTCAGTCAGTTCTCCCACCACACAGCTTCAGACGAAGGGCGTCCTTGCCACGGTCGTCCATGGTGGCACACCGGAACCCGCGGAGAATGCGAACCTTCTCCCTCTTTCCCGCGGCACACAGTTTCAGGTCCGTATCGTCGCCATCCAGGCGACGCCGACCAATGGCGCTCCGGCCACGGCCGCCGCCCCCACGACGATGCCGGTATCCGGCCGGGAACAGCCGCTCCAGGGCCAGAACACAGCCATTACAGGCAAAACCACCAACCCCGCCGCGGCTGCGCCCCCTCCCAATGACGGCATGTCGCAAACCGGCTCTCTCTCGCAGCAGCAACAGACCGGCAGCATGAACGGTTCGACCACGGCCCGGCAGGCGCATCAAGCTTACAGCCGGCTGACCCCTCCGACCGTGCAAGAGGTGGCGCCTCCCGAGAGCACGCCTGCAACGAATGGGGGCGATCCGGTCCGGTTGCCGGACACGGGCTCAAAAAACGCACCTGTGTCTTCCGGAGCCACGGCGGCCCCCGAAGAAGCCCCAGCGACCACGGGAGAGATGGCACGGACGGGGGGTGGGGATACGAAGCCGGCGAATAGCTTGCCCGCAACCGCAGGCACGCCTCTGCAAGTCAGCGGCGAGGCGAAGCAACCGATCTCGCCGCCGCCGGCATCGGCCGCCCCGACAAAATCGCAGGCGCTCGGGAACTCGCCCGCCTCTACCCCCCCTCCGCCACCAACGGGCTCGATTCCCGCGACGGTGGAATCGCGTCCATTGCCGTCTCCTCCGGCGACAACGCTCACGGTCCAGCCCACTGAGCCTCCACCCGCGACGACCGCCGACGCGACACCGACCCAGTCGACGGTCCCCCAATCGACGCCCCCCCTGTCGCAAGACACGGCTGCCGAGACGATACCGCCCGACATGTCGACGGATGTCTCCTCGTCATCGGTCACGAATGCCGCGGCCGATCGCAATTCCCCGCCACCGACCACCACCCCCGCTGCCGGCACCACCGGCTCCGCCGGTACGATTGTGCCAGCTCCGGCGACCGAGAGCAGTTCCGGCGCGCTGCCGCAGAGTTTCGATGGCTTTGTCGCCCCCAACAGCCATGCAGGCCAACCTCTGATCCAGACGTCCTTGGGGCTGCTGGTTTTGCAAACCGACACACCGTTGCCGATCGGCGCCCGTGTCACCTTGGCCCCCGTGAGCGGCACGACAATGACGACACCGCAACCCCCGCCCAACGACCAGGACGAGGGAGACCTCTCGGCCAATTTCAGTCCAGCGTTCGACGATGCCCTCGACATCCTGCCACAGCTCGACCCACACCCGCCGGCCCTTGGATCGGCCGCGCCCCCTGACTCGGGTACTCACTGGGTGGCCGCCCTGATCGGGTTGACCGCTGCAGTGGAGTCTGGCTCCATTCGCCCCTGGTTCGGCGAAAAACGGCTGGCCGCCTTGACAAAGGCTGGACAAAAACCGCAGCTGGACCGACTCAGCAAGGAAATGTCGACACTCAAAAGTCCGGTACGCATGCCCCTGCCCGGCGAATGGCAAAGCCTGATCCTGCCTTTGCCGATGGGACAACGGATCGAACGCGTCCGTCTGGTCGTTCGGCGTCCACCGGAAAACGAGAAAGAGGCCACGGCCCGCGAAGAGGAAGGAACCAGATTTCTCCTGGACCTCGACCTCAGCAAATTAGGGTCGCTGCAACTGGACGGTTTGGTGCGGCGCAAGACCAAACGCTTTGATCTCATCTTTCGCAGCCGCCAAACGCTTCCGGACGGCATGCGAAAGGACATCGCCGAGATTTTCTCGCGCTCTTTGGAGGGATTCGGCCTGAACGGAAATGCCAGTTTCCAGCAGACGGCGCAGTTCATCGAACCGATCCCGGCGTTGGACCAAGCTCAATCGGGCTGGATCATCTAGAGCCCGAACGGCGCTTGTCACCGACACGCTTCGGTATGATATTTGCATGTAGTTCATGGACGGCTGTCCTCGCGGACCAGCCCCGAGGCTCCCGGCAATCATGCGCGACGAAGTACGCAGCTCCCCTTCTGATCCTTTGGGTTACTACGCCATCCTCGACATCGGCCCCCTGGCTGACGCGTCGGAAATTCGCTTGGCCTATCGTCAGATGGCCAAACGGCTGCACCCAGACGTCAATCTGTCGGAGAACGCGGAACAGGAATTTATCGAACTTACCGAGGCTTATCAGGTCCTTAAAGACTACCGCAGCCGGGCTCGGTACGACGCCACGGCGCATCCTCTTGGCCCGGCAGCGACGATAGACCCCCATGATCCCCGTCCGGTTCCTGTTCACTGCTCCCGGTGCGGAAAGGTCACGGCGCAACCGCGCTACATTATTTTTCACCGGGTCAAAAGCGTGCTGTTCGCAAGCCGGCGAAGCACGGTGGCCGGCATTTTTTGCCGAGACTGTGCCGATCGCACGGCAATTCGCGCCAGTACGGTGACATGGCTGCAGGGTTGGTGGGGCATTTTGGGCCCGTGGCGAACGATCAAAGCCTTGCTCACCAATCTTAGCGGCGGCGAGATGCCGCGAATCGACAATCAGTGGGTTCTGCTGCATCAGGCGCGGGCCTTCTTGCGACTGGGAGATCCGAACCTTGCGCGCGCGCTCGCTGAACAGGCCCAGTCATTTGCCAAGAATGACGAGGAACGGCGGCGCATTGCCGACATCATTCGCGCCGCCAGCAAGGTCAGCGACCCGGCCGCCCGCCACCTGAAAAACCGCTGGCGCCGCTGGCACTATGCCTCTGTCATGCAGGCTTTGCCGCTCGCCGGCCTTTTGCTTGCGATCATGCTGTCCGGAGTGGCGCTGCTGTTGCGCAGCCAGACCGACAGCGTCACCGCGATGATCACCATCCAGCCGGCGCAGGCCGGAGAGATGCGACATGTGGCCGTCGACGTCTTGAAAGTTCGCCAAGGTCCGACCAATACCGAACCGGTGGTCGCCCTTCTCGACCGATTCGCGACCGTGCAGGTGATGGATTCCTCCGCCGACGGAGAATGGGCCCGGATTTTGACGCCCAACGGCGTCACCGGTTACGTGCCGGCCCGCTACCTGTTCGGCGGCGAGGGCGAAATATCGAAGAACCGCTGGTGCCGCGAACAGAAAGGCGGGCCGTTGCATACCGGCGATATCTTATTGCGGCGCACCGGCGGCGAGCATCGCCTTTCCGTACAGAACAGCACGGGCATGGATGTGGTGGTCCGCCTCAAGACGCAAAACAGCCGAACCTTGCTGTCCTTCTTCATGGCCGGCGGGTCCGAGGCGATTATCGATGGCATTCCCGACGGTACTTTCCGCGCCGTGTTCGCCACCGGCCGCGATTACAGCCGGGCCTGCGGCGTGTTTCTGGGCGGCATGCAGACCTTCATCGTCCCCACCGCCCAGGTCTTCCAGGCCCGTTCCCGAAGCCAGCAGGATTTGGAGCTGACGTTACCACCGGTCGGCGGCGGCCCAGGACAATCCCGCGCACTGCCTCTCGAAAGCTTTCTCGACAACTAGAGCGACCGCGGCCAGGCGCTAAGGCTGCGCGCGCAGGGCCGAGGGACATAAATGTAAGTTAGAGCGTGAAGACGGCTGGCTGGCGGAGCCGCCTCAGGTCTGGCTCTCCCGCTTGGCCGCCTGCTTTTGGCGGAACTGGGTCTGGGCGATTTCGTCGAAAAACATCTGCTCTTTGCGCGCCGCGTCGATATCCTCCTGATGGGCACGCTCTTTCTGAACTTCCTCAAAGACTTTGAGCTGACGAAAGGCGTCGGCCAAGCGGTCGCGCGCTTGCTCGATTTCTTCGCGTAGGGCCGCCAAGGTGCGTCCAAGCTGTTCGCGGCGCAAGCGATGGCCGACGGCGAAGGCGGCATAAATGAACCCCGCAACGGCCGGATCGGCGCTCGCGGCCTGCTGCTCTCGAAGCAGTTGCCGGGCCATCTCCTCGCCGGTGGCGATCAGCTCCTCTTCACGGGCATGCAGAACCCCCAGCTCGCGACGGCGCTCATCGACCGTCCAACTGTGCAAACGCAACAAGGAATCGAGATCTTTGGCCTTGCGCGACAGGGCTAGCTCCCTTCTTTATCCAGCCCTCGCCACAAGGGGGAGGAAACCTCAGTTCTGCTCCCCTCCGCTTGATTGGGAGGGGTCAGGGTGGGACCTTCTGAATTGGTCAACGTGCTAGTTAAAGATAGCCGCCAGCATGGCGTAACTGGTGGCCAAATCAGTGGCATCACGCTTTCCTTGGCTGAGAAAAGCCTCAAGTGCCGGATAGTAGTGAATGGCCTCGTCGACGGCGGGATCGGTTCCCCGCCGATAGGCGCCCAGCCGGATCAGTTCCGCCATGTCGTCGTAAAGCGCCAGAAGACGGCGAGCCCGGGCGATCAATTCGTTTTCCTCAGGCGTGTTGCAACCGGGCATCGTTCGCGAAACGCTGCGCAGAATATTGATCGCCGGATACCGCCCGCGTTCGGCGATGGCGCGATCAAGCACCACATGACCATCAAGGATACCACGCACCGCGTCGGCAATCGGCTCATTGTGGTCGTCGCCGTCGACCAGCACGGTGAACAGTCCGGTGATCGATCCCTGTCCCGGCCCGCCGGGACCGGCCCGTTCCAAAAGGCGGGGCAATTCGGCAAAAACCGTCGGCGTATAGCCCTTGCTGGCAGGCGGCTCTCCGACCGACAGACTGATCTCGCGCTGGGCCATGGCGAACCGTGTGACGCTGTCCATCAGACAGAGGACGTCATGCTGCAGGTCGCGAAAATACTCTGCGACCGTCAAAGTCACATAGGCGGCCTGGCGGCGGAGCAAAGCCGATTCGTCGGAGGTTGCGGCCACGACGACGGCCCGGGCCATTCCCGCTTCGCCAAGATCATCCTCGATGAATTCGCGGGCCTCGCGTCCGCGTTCGCCGATCAGGCCGACCACCGAGACATCGGCATCCGTGTTCTTGGCCATCATCGACAGCAGCGACGACTTGCCCACACCCGACCCGGCAAAAATACCCATGCGCTGGCCGCGGCACGTGGTCAGAAAGGCGTTCATCGCCCTGACGCCCAAATCGAGCTTGCCGCCAACACGCTGTCGGGAATGGGCCGGCGGCGGGCGGTTTCGAACAGGATAAGGCCGATCGCCAACAGGCAGCGGTCCCTTTCCATCGATCGGCTCGCCCATCGCATTGATGACCCGGCCCAGCCAGTCGGGATGCGGATAGAGAACCGGGCTTGAATCAACGACTTCGACGCGGCAACCGAGCCCGACACCATCCAATGAGGAAAATGGCATCAGCAACGCCCGGCCGTTACGAAAGCCGACAGCTTCGCAAACGACCCAGCGGTCGCGCCCTTGAATCTGGCAACGGTCGCCAACCGACAGGCGATTGCGCAAGCCGCTAGCCTCGACCAGCAATCCCTGCACGCCCTCGACACGGCCAAAAACCCGCACAGAGGGGAGACGATCGATGTCGCTGATCAGAGATTTGACAAGTAGGCCCACTATTCCGCCCCTTTTAGTACGTCTATACGCTAGCATATTCCCCTTAAATCTTGGTAAACTTGCTTCGTTCGCTAGACGCTAGTTTCCTTGCGCCCGGCATGCCTACCCCCTTATGGTTACCAAGTCATTCATGGACACCGGAAACCGCGGGATGCGAGTACTGATCGTCGAAGACGACCCCATGACCTCCAAAAGCCTGGAGCTGGTGCTGCGTGCTGAAGGCATGGTGGTTGACGCTACTAGTATGGGCGAAGATGGATTGGAGATCGGCAAGCTCTACGATTACGACATTATCTTGCTTGATCTTTTACTTCCCGACATGGATGGGTATGAAGTCTTGCGGCGGCTGCGGGCTGCGCGCATCGAAACCCCCGTGCTGATCCTGTCGGGCCTGTCGGAAGCCGACAAGAAAGTCAAGGGACTGGGATTCGGCGCTGACGACTATCTCACCAAGCCTTTCGACCGCAGCGAATTGATCGCCCGGATCCAGGCGATCGTCCGCCGTTCCAAAGGCCATTCGCAATCGGTCATTCGAACCGGTCGGCTGACGGTCAATCTCGACAAGCGGAATGTCGAAGTCGACAGCGATCCGCTACATCTGACTGGCAAGGAATATGGAATTCTTGAATTATTGTCGCTCCGCAAGGGGCAGACGCTAACCAAGGAACAGTTTCTTAACCACCTTTACGGCGGCATTGATGAACCCGAGTTAAAGATCATCGACGTCTTCATTTGCAAACTCCGCAAGAAGCTCGCCAATGCCACCGGAGGCACAAACTATATCGAAACCGTTTGGGGTCGCGGCTATGTCCTGCGCGACCCGGAGGAAGCCTCCGGCGGACGGGCGGGCAACAGCACCCCTCATGTGGCTTGACCGCACCGCCACCATGCCGGAGACGCGTTCCCCCTCATAAAGTCCCTCCCAGACCCATCTTCCGTTCCACACCACCAACCTGTATCGCCAGGATTGCGTGACTGTTCATTGTCGTTGGAGTGCTCCATGGACCTCGCCCAATTTTTCGAAACAGAAATTTCTGAACATGCGAAAGTTGTCGCAAACCTCGGCCAGGCGGTCCGGGATCCGTTACTGCGGCTTTCCGACATCTGCTGCCGCTCCTTGCAAAATGGCGGCAAGATCCTGTTTTTCGGAAATGGGGGGAGCGCCGCTGATGCGCAGCATCTGGCGACCGAAATCGTCGTTCGCTACAAGATCAACCGGCGGGCGCTGCCGGCCATCGCCTTGACGACCGACACGTCGATTCTCACGGCGACAGCCAACGACTTCTCCTTCGAAGACATCTTCGCGCGACAGGTCGAGGCACTGGCCCGTCCTGGAGATGTTGCGATCGGCATCAGCACGTCGGGTCAAAGCCCCAATGTCCTGAAAGCTCTCCAGGCGGCCAAGGCTGTCGGCGCGACCGCCGCCGGTTTTGCCGGACGCGATGGTGGCGCCATGGTTGGCGTGGCCGACCCGCTGCTCGTCGTTCCCTCCAAGGTCACCGCCCGGATTCAGGAAATGCATATCCTGATTGGACATATGTTGTGCGAGGCGATCGAAACGACTCTCGCCTGATGTTGGAGCGGCCAAGCATGCGGATGCGTGCGCCGGGCCGCGGGCTGAATAAACAAGCTGGAGCGTGATGCCGATCTGAGGCATCACCCTCTAATGTGGGGTCGCGTCAAATCTGACGTGCCCCGTTCCGACGTCCCATTCCCCTTGTCAATCCAGGACAACCGCCGTTTTCCCAATGATCTCGGCGCCCCGAGATGAGGGAACGGCAAACTTTGCCTCTCCCCAGCGGCCGGGCGTGAACCCGCCGGGATCGGTCGATCCGGACAACTCCGAGTCCACCAGAGTCAATCCTCAGATATCCCATAGCATCGCTCGGGCGGAATCGAGTCATTGCAGGCGGATTTCGTAGAGTCTTCGCTTTCTGCCAATGATGGCAGAGTCAAAAAACGGACGACATTTGCACAAGGCGCTGTCACACCAGCCGTTTCATTTGTCTCGGCAACCAGAGCCTGTCGCTGTTGGAATCATCGACTCACCCGGCAAGAATTGCACAGCACTTCCGGCAAATGTCGCCACCATCCGACCATTTCGTCCATCTCCCACGCACCCGCCGCACCCCCTGTTTTCTTTGTATTTCAATGAGTTATGAAACTGGCACAGGGCTTGCTTCTGTAACGAGGCGAACACCACATTCCAACCTTGCATCGAGCAAGTCAGTGTGGCAAAGGAGATCAACATGCCCGTGATTTCTACCAATAATGCGGCCAATGCCGCACTGAACTACCTGAATCTGAATTCGAGCAAAGAGACAAACTATCTTTCCCAGTTGGCGAGCGGTTCCCGCATCGTCCAGGCGTCGGATGACGCCGCTGGGTTGGCCATCGGTACGCAGCTCAATGCGAACGTCGCCGTCTACCAGCAAGACCAGGTGAACGTGACGCAGGGAACCTCGATCCTGCAGTCGACCGACGGCGCGCTGGCGCAGATCAGCAACGTCTTGCAGCGCATGATGTCCCTGGCCACGCAGGCTGCATCCGGTCAGGTGACCAACTCGCAGCGGTCGCAGGACGTCAACACTGAGTATGTTCAGCTCAGAAGCGAAATATCGAGTATCGTCGATAGCACGACCTATGCGGGTCAGGCGCTGTTAACGGGCTCGTTCCTCAGCAACGTCAAGTTCCTGGTCGGTACGCTGTCCTCGAATTTCATTTCGTTGTCGCTGGCCACGGTTTCCGCAGGCGGACTCAACATCGGCAGCGGCCAGTCGGGATCGACGGTGAGTACCGCCGCCTTGGCGCTGCAGTCGATGACCGCGGTCTCCTCGGCGATCAATGTCATTACCAAGGATCGTGCCTTGGTGGGTGCCTATGAATCGCAGTTCAATTTCAGCGGTCAGGACATTTCCGCCAACGTCCAGAACATCACGGCAGCCGCCTCGGTGATCATGGACGCCGACGTTGCCTCGGTGAAGTCGAGCCTGTCGTCGGCCGACGTGAAGACCCAGGCCTCTGTCGCGGCGTTGACGCAGGCGGCACAGCTGCCGCAGGAACTGCTGAAGCTGCTGCAGTCCTAGGAGTAATGACGCTCGACAGATTTCAGGTCCGCTTAAGGCGGAGCCACCGGGAGGGCACCGTTCGCATCAACCAATGCGGACGGCCCGGTTGCTTTCATGCAGAGCCCGCAAGCGTCGCTCACAGGCGCCGAACCGCGATGACGGGGTACGCGCAGGAACGAAAACGCTTAGTTCTTCGGCAGGCATCCCTGCCGCTTCCCTACCGTCAGACAGGTGCTTTGATCGGAAAAGACGAGGTCGCCGACCCGTCGCGATTAAGGCAATAAATGCCGCGCTGGCCGGTCATCGGTTTGAACCGGTCGGAAATCCCCAGCACAGTCTCAGCGCCGCCGAGATAGAGGAAACCATCGTCAGGCATCTGCTTGCCGATCCCCTCGAGGACAACCGCCTTCGTCGGCTGATCGAAATAGATCAGCACGTTGCGGCAAAACACGATATCGAACTGTCCCAGGCCTCGTAAATCCTTGAGCAGGTTCCATTCCCGGAACTGGACCATGCCGCGCAGCGCCGCGTCGATCTGCCAGCTCTCTTCCTTTTTTTTGAAGTACTTGACCAGCATCTGGATGGGCAATCCGCGCTGAACCTCGAATTGCGAATAAAGGCCGGCCTTGGCCTTCTCCAGCATCTCGACGGAGATATCGGTACCAACGATCTCCACATGCCATCCATTGAGCTTGTGAGCCTGCTCCTTGAGAAGCATTGCCAGGGAATAGGCTTCTTGACCACTCGAACAGGCGGCCGACCAAATCCGGATAGACTTCTTTGCAATGCGGGACGCCATTACCTGAGGCAGGATCGTATCGCGAAACTGGTCGAACGGTTTCTGATCGCGAAAGAAGAAGGACTCGTTGGTCGTCATCGCTTCTGTTACGTCGCGAGCCAGAGCTTCGTCGCGACCACGCAGCTTGGCAACGATATCCTCGATTCCTTTCAGATTTCGAGTTCGCGCCAGGGGCATCAGACGACTCTCGAGCAGGTAGGCTTTGTCGGGGGTAATTACCAGTCCCGACCGCTCTTTGAGCAGCTTGGCGAGGAAGTCGAAGTCGTCCGGGCGCAGCATCTCAGCGCCTCGAAGCCAGCCGCAGGATGTATTGGGAAACCTCCGGCAACGGCAGAACAGCACTACATATGCCGGCTGTCGCCACCGCCCCGGGCATTCCCCAAACCACGCTGCTCGCCTCATCCTGAGCGATCACGGTGCCGCCGGCACCAACCACGACCTGCCCCCCCTTCAGTCCATCCGAGCCCATCCCGGTCAGAATCACCGTCAAGACCCGCCGTCCCCAAGCCGACGCAATACTACGCAGCATCGGATCCACCGAGGGGCGACAAAAATTCTCCGGCGGATTTTTGTTCAACCGGATCACCTTGTCCGTGCCCCTGGTCTCGACCACCATGTGGAAATCCCCCGGAGCGATGTAGATGCGGTTCCCCTGGATGATCTCGCCGTCCTTGCCCTCGGCGGCAGCCCATCCACTGATGCGGGAGATATGTTCCGCCAGGATGGTGGTAAAGGTCGGGGGCATATGCTGCGTGATCAGGATGGGCTGGCGCAACGAACCGACCTTGATTGCTCCCAACACAGAGAACAAAGCCTGCGGACCGCCGGTCGAGGAGCCGATCGCGATGACATCCGGCGCTTCCGTCGGAACCGGTCGCAAGGTCAGGGGGCCGGAGTGCGGATAAAGCGGTGCCGGCACCCGTGCGGCAGCGGGTACCGGCGTGGATGTTGAAACACTGACGCCCGGACGCGGCCCGCGTCGTGACATGCGGCGACGGGCCATGCCGAGGGCACGAACCTTGCCGATAAGCTCATGTTTGAAATCCTGACCACCGCTGATTTCACGCGATGACGTCGGCTTTGGAATATAGTCGGCCGCTCCGGCTTCAAGTGCGCGGAGCGAAACATCTGCATTTTTCAGCGTCAGCGTCGAGGCCATGATGACCTGAAGCTCCGGATCGATCTTCAGGAGCTTCGGCAACGCCGTCAGGCCGTCCATCACCGGCATCTCGATATCGAGAATGACGACTTCAACGTCGTGGCGGTCGAGAGCGGACACCGCCATTTGTCCATTACCGACCGACGCCACGACGGAAAAACCGGTATCTTCTTCCAACATGCGAGTGATCAGACCACGCACAACGGCCGAATCATCAACAACCATGACACGGAATGGATCCGCTGAAGAGACAGAAGTCGCGGGGCGAGACGTGCTCGGTTCAAAAACCATACTCACACCACCGATCAGAGCAAACCGACTTGAGAAAATTTCGCCTGAAGGATTTCGCTGTCGAAGGGCTTCATAATATATTCGTTCGCCCCTGCGGTAATCGCTTCTTGGATATGCTCGATATCGTTTTCCGTTGTGCAGAAAACTACGATCGGTCCGTCTCCCCCCGGAAGGCGACGGAGCTCATGAAGAAATTCCAGGCCGTTCATATTCGGCATGTTCCAATCAAGAAGGATTGCATCGGGCAAATTCTTGACACAGAGGGCAAGTGCAATCTTCCCGTCTTCCGCTTCTTCTGTACGGAACCCTAGTTCAGTCAGAATCTTCTTGGCCACCATGCGGATGACTTTCGAGTCATCTACGATCAAGCAAGATCTCATGCCACCCTTCGCTTTCTTCGGGATGCAAACCAAGCCCGCCCACAAGGGCTGGCCACATCGACTTAGAGGGCCTCTGATTTTGTAAAATCGAGAAGCCGAGGCACATCGAGAATGACAAGCAGTTTATTCTCCAACCGATAGATTCCCGTGCTGAATTCTCGCCACAGAGGATCCAGAGTCGGCGGATTCCGCTCGAATTTCGCGGCAGGAAGACTGAGGACCTCACCCACCGAATCGACACGCAGGCTGTAGAGTTCGCCCTTCATATCGACCACAACGCTCATGGCGTCCTCTCCGTCCTCCTTGCGACTGGGCAGACGCAGGCGCAGACGCACGTCGATCGCCGTGACAATTCGTCCGCGCAGGTTCAAGGAACCGGCGACTTCCGGCGGTGCCAGAGGAATACGGGTGATTTTCTGAGAACCGAGCACATCTTGAACCATCAACACCGGAATGCCGAACATCTGGCCTTCGATGAACATGGTAACGAATTCTTCGTGATCCTCCGTCGAGAGAATCTCGTGGGAACCTTGCTTGGTGGTAGCGGGGACAATCTGGTTCATGCGGCACCTTTTGCCGAGAGGGATTGCGCCAAGGTCTGCAACAAAGCGTCACGGTCGAACTTGGCGACATAGTCAGTGAAACCCACCTCGCGACCCCGTTCAAAGTCCTTTTCGGTGGCATGCGAGGAAAGCGCAACCAAGGGGACTTTGGCCCAACGGCCTTCCGAACGGACCGCCTGGGCGAAATCAAAGCCGTTCATGCCGGGCATTTCGATGTCACTGATGATGGCATCGAAGGTATCTCCGGCTTCCCGAAGAGACAGGGCCTTGTCGGCGCTGTCGACCGATACGACCTCGTATCCGGCGACGGACAGAAGCGGCGTCAGCAAATTACGGAAGAAGGGACTGTCGTCGACCAGCAAGATCCGTTTGCCTTCGTTTTCACCCTGGAATTCCTGCTCGGGTGAACCAAACCAGTCACCCCAAGCCTGCGTGAGATAGAAGCCGGCATCGATGATATCCGTGGCCTTGCCCGACACGACAGCCGTCCCGATGAGACCCGGCTGATCGACGGAGAGCTCGACCTTGAGACGTTCCTCGACAATGTCGACGATCTCGTCGACCACCAACCCCATGCTGCGCTCGCGATCGGCGAAAACCAGCACCGGTTGCCGCCCTTCCGTCCGCACATCGAAGGAACCGTCGATAGTGACCAAGGGCATGAGCTTGCCGCGATATTGCACCACCGGCTTGCCGTGCGAATGCTCGATCTGCTCGACCTCGATCTCCTCGAGACGGGCCACCAAAGCCAGAGGCACACCTTTGAGATCGTTCCCGCCTGCCCGGAACACCAGCAAGGACTGACGGTCCTCGGCATGTAGATCACGAGCCGCCGCCGTTTCTGTCGCCGCCTGGCTGCCACCGACGATTTCACCGGTGCTGCCGGCAATGCCATTGGGATCGAGGATCATGATCACCGAACCGTCACCAAGGATGGTGTTTCCCGAGAACATCGAAATATGCCGCAAAATCGGAGCGACCGGTTTGACGACGATTTCTTCCGTGTCGAAGACGCGATCGACGATAATTCCGAAGGTGTAAGCGCCGACCTGGGTCACGACGATGAAGGTCTCCGTCCGTTCCTCCGCGTCGCCGCCCAGGCGCAACAGAGTTCTCAGACTGACCAGCGGCAGCAGACGATCGCGCAGGCGAAGAACCGGCGCATTGTTGATCACTTCGATGCCATGTTCCGAATTCGCCGTCGTGCGGACCAGTTCGAGCACGCTGATCTGCGGAATGGCGAAGCGCTCGCCGGCACACTCGACGATCAGCGCCGAGACGATCGCCAGCGTCAGCGGGATTTTGATGATAAAGCTGGTGCCGCGCCCCTGCTGCGTCTTGAGCTCGATGGTACCGCCAATCTTCTCGATATTGGTGCGCACCACGTCCATCCCGACACCGCGCCCGGACACCGACGTAACCTTTTCTGCGGTCGAGAACCCAGCCCGGAAAATATACTGGGAGACCTGCTGGTCGGTCATCTGTTCGACTTCGCTTTCGGTTGCCAAGCCGTTGGCCATGACCTTCTGCCGAATTCGAGCGATATTGAGGCCGCGACCATCGTCGCTGATCTCAATGATGATGTGCCCGCCCTCGTGATAGGCGTTAAGAACGATCTTGCCGACTTCCGGTTTGCCGATGAGGCGCCGCTCGTTGGTCGATTCCAGCCCATGATCGGCGGAATTGCGCACCATGTGGGTCAGCGGATCCTTGATCAGCTCCAGAACCTGCCGATCAAGCTCGGTCTCGGCACCGATCATTTGCAGATCGATCTTCTTATTCATTTCGACCGAAAGGTCGCGAACGATACGCGGCAACTTCGCCCAGGCATTACCGATCGGCTGCATGCGCGTCTTCATGACGCCTTCCTGCAGATCGGTCGTGATGTGGGACAAGCGTTGCAGCGGAGTTGCAAACTCGCTGTCGTCGTTGCCACGAACCATTTGCAGAAGCTGATTGCGGGTCAGAACCAATTCCGACACCAGCGTCATGAGATTCTCAAGCAATTCCACATTGACGCGGATGGTCTGGGCAGCGACTGCCGATTCTTTCGGTACTTCGTTGGCGATGGAGGGCGCTGCCGGAACGATTGCCTGCGTGACCGGCACCGACGCCGGCACATGCTCATGCTCATGCTCAGGTTCATGTTCCTGCTGGTGTTGCGCCGGAGCCGCAGCGACCGGCTCGGGTTCCGGCTGCGACACTGGCGCAGGCTCCGCCTCGGCAACGACGGGTTCGGGCTCCGGCGGCGGTGCAGCGGCGGCGGGCTCCTCGGCAGGCGCCGGGTCATCCAGGTGCAGCTTGCCCTCGGCCGCGGCATTGAGCTGAGCGATCAGGTCTTTGTCGTCCCCCTCAGGCTCCGCCTCGGTCGCTTCGATGTGCGAGAGGATCGTCTTGATCCGATCAAGACAGGTGAGAATCATGGTCACCGCAGCAGGCGTCACATGCAGTTCGCCGTCGCGGAATTTTCCCAGCACATTCTCGCCGGCGTGCGCTACGGCTTCGAGACGGGGCAGACCAAGGAAACCGCAGGTTCCCTTGATCGTGTGCACAAGGCGAAAGATGTTGGACAGAATCTTGGGTTCGGGATTTTGCTCCAGTTTGACCAGTTCAACATCGAGAGTCGCGAGGCTCTCCGCCGTCTCAGTCAAGAACTCACTTAAAAGATCGTCCATAAGAGTACCCCTTGCCGTCCTGCCGAGGACGCTGCGCTGAGAGCGCCACGCCTTCTCCACACCTTAAGAAGCCAATTAATAGCATGTGCGGTTAACTAGAGAAAGCCTGGCTTCACAAGCTTGCCCTCGAGTTTCAGTTTCTTTAGTTTTTGACCGCCACGAATACCACACATTCATGACTGTCTTCACAACTGACCGACGCTCCTATTCGTTGCGCCAATAACGCAGTGTAATATCCTTGCGCTCCGCGAGGTCCCAGACTGCCGGCGCCATGCGCAGTCAGCGCCAGTGCGGATTCCGCCGGCCCCGCCTTGGGCCCCTTCGCAGTCACCCGGGCGATCTCGGCTCCGCTCCCCGCCGATTCGACGATAAGATCACCACCGCGCGACAGGCAATCTCGGGCCAAAAGGATCAGGTTCAGCAGCAGCTTGACAGCACCACCGTCCCATATCGCCGGCTCCGCGTCGTTCCAGATGAGACGCACGCCATCGTGGGCATCCCCAGACGGACCCAGAAAATCCGCCACTAGACCCTTCAGTTGGTCGCAGGAGAGCGATTGCCCGCCATGTCCCAGAGCAATCCGCAAGAACTTCAAACGATGGACGGCAGCCTCGGCGCTGGTCGCCAACAAAGCCACGGCGTCGTCGGCGAATTCCCGACTGCCCAATTCGTCGGTCAAAAGCTCCACGCCGGTGCCCACGGCACCGACTGCGCCGGCCAGATCGTGACAAAGCCGCGCGCACAAAAGTTCGCCCAACGTCGCCACATCATCATCATCGCTCATCCGCGCCCCCCGGATTGGTGACTTCTTCGCCGACCAGCGGCAAGGCTCAACATAGTCGACCTCCTGGTACGCCACAGTCCTCAGTTGGGGACGGTGCAGGAATAAAGATGCCACCCTTGTCCGGCCTTGTCCCTCGGATTAACGCCGTCGGCTGGAAATACGAGATTGGGAACTTCGGAGAAACCTCTGGTCCGATCCGGATGGCGATCCAATCTTGCCAAGGCGTCGCGGCCCGCTCAATCTGACGGACGGGCCAAGTGGGGGAGAGTATGGACCGACTGGCAGCCTATTGGTCGTTGTCCGCGTTGACGGCCAACGGCATCATCTTACTTCATCTTCTGGGCGCATTGGCCGTTGGCTGCATCATCGGCTATGAGCGGTCGTTTCACGGCAGGGCGGCGGGACTGCGGACCTTCGCCCTGGTCTGCGTCGCGGCTACCTTGTTGACGGTGGTCGGAGGCTTTCCGGCCGAGTGGTTCGGCGGGCGGCCGGGATCGGGGCTGGCCGATCCGACTCGAATCATCCAGGGCATTGTCACCGGCATCGGCTTCGTCGGCGCCGGCGTCATCATGAAGGAGGGGCTGACTATTCGCGGTCTGTCGACCGCTGCCTCGATTTGGATGACCTCAGCGATCGGCGTCGCCATCGGCCTTGGTTTTTTCGCCGCGGCGATCGCAGCGACCTTGATGAGCGTCATCGTCATGGGCGCCTTCCGCCGCCTGGAAATCGCCCTTCCCCATCACCGCATCCTCCACCTCAGCCTGTCTTTTCCCCGCCAATCGGCGCGTTCGCCGCAGGAGCTGTCTTCGTGGCTCGAACAGCTCGGGTTTCGGATCACCGATCTGGCCTGTCAACTTGGCAAGGACGGCACGCTTCTGGAATATGACCTCATCTTGCAGAGCTTTGGGAGTGCGCCCTTCGACCGTCTGGCCGAAACGCTGACCAAAGCGAAGGACGTCGTCGCCTTCCAACTGGCACCGGCGCGCGACTAGCCGAAATTAAGTACGGAAAAGCATGGACGGTCGGCGTCTCCATCTCCATATAGAGCGTCTCAATCCGTCATGTCGGAGCTGATATCGCCCAATGATCGATCCCTTTGGCCGCACTATCACCTATCTGCGGCTCTCCGTCACCGACCGCTGTGACCTGCGCTGCGTTTATTGCATGTCCGAGGACATGGAATTCCTGCCGAAAGCGGATCTCCTTAGTCTGGAAGAGCTGGAACGCCTGGCCGACGCCTTTCTCCGCCTGGGCGTTCGCAAGCTACGGCTGACCGGCGGCGAGCCTTTGGTGCGGCGTGGCATCATGGATTTGATCAAGCGGCTGGGGAAACATGTTGCGGCCGGCCGGCTCGATGAATTGACGCTCACCACGAACGGCACCCAATTGGCGGTCTGCGCCGAAGATCTTGCCAAAGCGGGAGTCCGGCGGATCAATGTCTCGTTGGACAGCCTCGACCCCGCGGTGTTCCGCAGGATCACCCGAACCGGAGATTTGAAGAAGGTGCTTACCGGCATTGCCGCAGCCAAGGCGGCCGGTCTGATGGTGAAGATCAATGCTGTGGCTTTGAAGGGTATCACCGAATATGAGGTGGATTGCCTGGTCGCCTGGTGCGGCGAGCAGGGCCACGACCTGACATTGATCGAAACCATGCCGCTCGGCGATATCGACGGGGACCGCCTCGATCAATATCTGCCGCTCGACGCCGTCCGCCGCCATCTCGAGCAGCGTTGGACGCTCGAACCGCTCACGGTCTCTAGCGGCGGCCCGGCACGCTACGTTCACGTCGCGGAAACCGGACGAAAGTTGGGCTTCATTACGCCGTTGACCGAACATTTCTGCGCCAGTTGCAACCGCGTACGGGTGACCTGCACCGGAACTCTATATCCTTGCCTCGGACAAGAGGACGCCGTGGATCTGCGCGCTCCTTTGCGCGCCGGCGAGTCCGACGCTCTCCTGGAAAGGGCCATCATGGCGGCCATCGACCACAAACCCGAAGGCCACGATTTCATCATCGATGAGAACCATCGGCGACCGGCTTTGTCGCGCCACATGAACACCACGGGTGGCTAGAACGGGGCACATGGCTCTTCAGCCGTGCTGCGTTATACTTCTCCGCTCGCTTTCGGGCCCAACCACCCGGCCCCATCCACCTTCGGGAACGCGTCGATGAAATTTTCCCGTGTCGCTTTCGTGGCTGCCGACAATGACGCCGCGCAATGTGCCTTGGACAGTCTACGTCACCGTTACGGCTGCTCCACTCCGGAAGATGCCGAAATCATCGTCGCTCTGGGCGGCGACGGCTTCATGCTGGAGACCTTGCACCGTCACATCGATCGCCACCTGCCGATCTATGGAATGAATCGCGGCACGGTGGGATTCCTGCTCAATGTCTACAATGAGGACCACCTGATGGAGCGTCTCACCCGCGCCGAGGCGGTAAAGCTCCATCCCCTGGTGATGCGGACCCGGACGGTCGACGGCCAGACCCACGAAGCCCTGGCCATCAACGAAGTTTCGCTGCTGCGCGAAACACGCCAAGCCGCCAAGATCCGCATTCGGGTCGATGGCCGGGTTCGACTGGAAGAACTCATTTGCGATGGCGTCCTGGTCGCCACGCCGGCCGGCAGCACCGCCTATAATCTTTCCGCACATGGCCCGATCATCCCGATGGGCGCCGGCGTGCTGGCCCTCACCTCGATTTCGGCTTTCCGCCCTCGGCGTTGGCGTGGCGCCCTACTGACGCATACGGCCAAGGTATCGTTTGAAATTCTGGAAAACGAGAAACGGCCGGTATCGGCGGTGGCGGACTATACCGAGGTGCGCGACGTGACGAGTGTCGAGATTTATGAGGATCGCAGTGCCTACCTCACGCTGCTGTTCGATCCCGAACACAACCTGGAAGAACGCATCCTGGCGGAACAGTTCATGCCGTAATGCCAAGTCGCGGTGATCAGAACCGATCACCGCGCCCTCAGGCGCCGGGCGGGTTTCTCCAAAACCCTGGGCTACGCTCGCATAAGCTCGCGGGCCCGAGGGTGAGCCAACCAAGTTTCGATGAGTCACCCTCATCGAAACTTGGTATAACGAACTCGAGCGCGCCCTCCTACCAAACGAAACCAGCGATAGCCGCGGTTGGCCGCAGATTGCCATTTCTGACGATCGCTTTTTCCAATTGGTCCGGGTCGGGTGGCTTGCCGTACTGCGTTCCCATCTCTTCGGCGTGAATGCCGCCTGTACAGAACAGGCAATCGATTCGGGCCGCCGCCGCCCCCGCAACGTCGGTATGGAAACCGTCGCCGACCGCCAGAACCCGTTTGCGATCGGAAAGTCCAAGTCGCGCGAGACAAACATCGTAGATCGCCGGATCGGGTTTACCGCGATACCGGACGTCGCCGCCGATGCGTTCATAATATTGGGCCAACGCACCGGCGCAAACCTGTGGGCGGCCGGAAGCAATGACGACCAGATCCGGGTTGGCGCATACCATGGGCAAATTGCGGGCCCGCGCGGCATCGAGCAACGGGCGACAATCCTCCACTTGATCGTCGTCGTTAAAGAGTCCCGTCACCATCAGGAACTGCGCCTCATCGAGACGTCCGACGAGATCGAGAGCCAATCCGTCGAAGAGATTGAGATCGCGTTCGGTGCCGATATGCAGACACCGATGGCCAAGCGCAGCGAACCACGGATCGCGTCGCGACAGCATCTCGTCATGCACGGCTTCGCCCGAGGTAACAAGATCGAGATAGAGGTCGCGCGCAATCCCCAGTCCGCTCATCAGCTCGATGACGGAGGAGGACGGACGAGGTGCATTGGAAAGCATCACCGCCCGCTTGCCATGTTTGACCAGTTCGGCCAACGCTTCGGTCGCACCGGGATAAGGAGTGAAGCCGTCGTGAATCACCCCCCAGAGATCAATGATGAAACCGTCATAGCGATCAGCGATATCACGCAGACCGGCGATAATCGGAGGCGTCATCGAGTCACCGCGGAATCAGCGCCGACTGCGTCGCAAAGGTGTTGGAAGCCATCGCGACGCAAAAGTCGGGCGAGATCCCGCTTGATCCGGGTCACCTGAGCAGTCCCATGATAGATCAGCGCGGTGTAGACCTGCACGAGCGAGGCCCCTGCGCGAATCTTGGCATAGGCGTCGGCTCCTGTCGTGATGCCGCCGACACCGACCAACGGCAGCCGCCCCCCGGTCAGCCTGTACATGTCTCGCAGCACGGCCGTCGACGGTTCGAACAGGGGGGGACCAGACAATCCCCCTGCCTCCGACCGCTTGGCCGAGAGCACTCCGTCAGGACGCGCGATCGTCGTGTTGGTGACGATCAGGCCGTCGAGACCGCTGGCCAGCGCCACGTCGGCGATGTCGCGCTTGTCGTCGTCGGTCAGATCCGGGGCGATCTTCAGCAACAGCGGCGGCGGCGCCGGCAGTGCAAGCAGCGCCCGACGCGTCCGCCCCACCAATTCCTCAAGCGGCCCTTTGCCCTGCAGGGCGCGAAGCCCCGGCGTGTTGGGCGACGAGACATTGATCACCAGATAGTCGGCAAGCGGTCCGAGGCTGCGAACCCCCGCCTCATAGTCGGCCGCGGCATCCTCTGTGGTTTTGTTCTTACCGAGATTGGCCCCGACGATACCGGCCCGCCGACGGCCAGCCAAACGTCCAGCGGCCCGCTCCAGGCCGTCATTATTGAACCCCATGCGGTTGATCACCGCCTTGTCCTCAAGCAGCCGGACCAGCCTGGGCTTGGGGTTGCCGGGCTGCGGCCGGGGGGTCACCGTACCGATCTCGACGAAACCGAACCCTTGCGTCAACAGCGCGTCCGGCACCTCGGCGTTTTTGTCATAACCGGCGGCCAAACCGACGGGGTTGGGAAACTCCCGTCCCCACAAAGTGATCTTCAGAGCCGGATCGTCCTGGCGCGGCTGCGGCGGCACCAATCCGGTTTTCAGAATGGCGATCGACAGATTGTGGGCAGCTTCAGCGGGAAGCAGCCGGATCAGCGGGCCGGCAACGCGATAATAATCGATCACGGGGTCAGTCTTCGAGCAATGGGAAGCGATGTTCGCCGCTCTCGTCGAGGGGCAGAGTTTGCACCTCCATGACGGCACTGATCGGCAGTTTCCCGTAAAGATGGGGGAAAAGCTCACCGCCTCGGGCTTCTTCCCAGCGAAGGCTGTCACCAAGCATCGCCGCATCGACGGTCAGCAACACCAGGCCATCCTGCCCGGCACGATGGCGCCGTGCCGATTCCTCAACCTGCGATCCGGTTGAAAAATGGATGAACCCGTCCGCCTGATCTTGCGACGCCCCACCATAGACGTCAGCCGCGACCGCCACCTGCCATTCGGAGAGGTGGCACATATGATAGATGATCTTGCTCATAGCGACGACCCTACCCGAAAGCCCGGGACATCGACAAGACCCCAACATCTTTCAGGACGACGAAGACAGGCAAAACTTTACTCGGCGGCAACGTCCTCGGTCGGAGGCTCCTGATCCTCCTCTTCGGGCAGCGACAAAACGCCGGACGTGTAATCATAATCGAAGATCTCGGCATAGCGCCCCCAGGAAATGACCTGTTCGAGCACCCGTTCGGCCTCGTCGTCGCTCAAAAAATCCTCGAGTTCCTGGATGAATCGTCCTTCCGGCGCCCGGTGATCACGCCGTTCATCGAGGACATGGCGGATGTGGCTGGCCAGCGAAATATGCGCCATCAATTGCTGGGCGAACACCGACTTGCGATCGGTGGTCTCGGCTTCGGCGAAAGTGCGGCCGAGGGGCAGCAAGATGGCGTCACCTTCGTCCACCTTGATGAACCCCAGCAGCGCGCCGGCTTCCAGAAGATGGAACAGCGCATCGTCGGGCAACTGCAATTCATCGGCCAGCGCCGGCAAGTCGGCCTTTCCGTTGAACTGCGGTTCGATCAATGTCTCGATCATGCCTTCGATCTTGTGCGGCGTCGCCGACGGCAGCCGGTAACCGAGACTGAGCGGCTCAGCCCCCACTGTACGCAACGGACGCTGCGTCATGATCGCGTAAACCTGATCGACGAGAGCCTTGAAGGCTGGCGAATCCTTGTCGCGCGGATGCGGCAAGGACACAGGAACCTCGGCCTTCACCCGCCCCGGATCGGACGAGAAGATCAGCACGCGATCCGACATCGCCACAGCCTCTTCGATATTGTGCGAGACGAACAAGATCCCCTTGGTGGGAATCTTGCGCTCCAGCCACAACTCCAAGAGATCGCCGCTCAAGGTTTCAGCCGTCAGGACGTCAAGCGCCGAAAAAGGTTCGTCCATCAGCAATACGTCGGGACGCATGACCAAGGCGCGCGCGAAGCCGACCCGCTGGCGCATGCCTCCCGACAATTCGCGCGGGTAGGCCGATTCAAACCCGCCGAGACCGATCACGTCGATGGCCTCAAGCGCCTGCTCTTCCCGTTCGCGCGGAGGCACCGCCAGCGCCTCGAGCCCAAGCTCGACGTTCTGCTGGACGGTCAGCCAGGGAAACAGGGCAAATGACTGGAAAACCATCGAGATGCCGCGCACCGGCCCATTGATCGCCTTTCCGCGATAAAGAACCCGGCCACCGTTGGCGCCGATCAGCCCGGCAATAATCCGCAACAGAGTCGACTTCCCCGAACCGGACTTGCCCAGGAGGGCGACGATTTCCCCTTGCTTCAGTTCGAAGTTCACGTCCTCGAGAACGATACGATCGGAATGATCCGGCGCCCGAAAGAACTTGCGCACGCCCGATAGATCGATCAGCAATTCGTTGGTCTCTGTCATGGCGGGGCCCCTCTCAATCGATCCGCAGGCGTTCTTCCGCCAGCCGATACATACGCCGCCAAACCTGGCGATTGAACAACATGACGTAGCAGCACATCACCGCAACGCCCAGCGCGATCCGCGGGAAGTCACCCTTCTGGGTATTGTCTGCGATGTAGGAACCGATACCGGTGGCCATCAAAGTGGTGTCGCCCCAACTGACCATTTCGGAAACGATGCTGGCGTTCCAGGAGCCGCCCGACGCGGTGATCGCGCCGGTGACGAACGACGGGAAGATGCCGGGAAGAATCATCCGCTTCCAGCGCAGCCATCCCTTGAGGCCAAGATTGTCGGCTACCGCGCGGAAGTCGCTCGGCATCGACATCGCCCCCGAGATGACATTGAACAAGATGTACCATTGGGTGCCGAGGATCATCAGCGGACTGGTCCAGATCTCGACGGACGCATTGAAATGCAGGATCAGGATGACCGCCACCGGGAACATCAGATTGGCCGGAAAGGCCGCCATGAACTGCGCGATCGGCTGAACCGTCTGGGCGATTCGCGGCCGAAACCCGATCCACACGCCGACGGGAACCCAGATCGCAGCTGCGATGGCAATCAGAACGATCACCCGCACCGCCGTGATCAGTCCGAGCAGAAAAACGTGCAGGACCTCATCCAGTCCGACTTCGGCCCGGACATAGTCGCCGATCCGGTACACCGCGAAAGCAGCCAAGCCCAGCAGGAACACTGTCCACAGGCGGTCGAACCAGGGCAACCGGAACGACTTCTCTCCCGATTTGCTCAGTCCGTCCGTCCGCTTGTGAAACAGCACGAGGGACCATTCCCAGAAGAAGGCGGGGATCGCACCGAGGGCGCGCACAAGCTTGGCGCGCTGCAGCACATCAAGCAACCGGGAGGTCGGGATTTCTTCGCCAGGAAGCGACTCGAACTTGAATTTGTCGGCCCAGGCGACGAGAGGTCGGAACAGAAGCTGATCGTAAAGGACGATACCGATCAGCATCGCCAGGATTGCCCAGCCGATGGCGGACAAGTCCTTTTCGGCGATGGCCATCGCAATATAAGAGCCGATCCCCGGCAGCGTGATGGTCTGGCTATTGACGGTGATCGCCTCGGAAGCGACAACGAAAAACCAGCCGCCGGAGACCGACATCATCATATTCCAGATCAGGCTGGGTGCCGCAAAAGGCAACTCAAGCTGCCAGAAGCGCTGCCATATCGACAAATGGAACATGGCGGCAGCCTCTTCCAGATCATGCGGCACTGTGCGCAATGACGCATAGAAGCTGAAAGTCATATTCCACGCCTGGGAGGTGAAGATGGCGAAGATCGACGCGCATTCGACGCCCAGCAGATTACCAGGAAACAGAGCAATGAACCCGGTCACCGTAATGGACAGGAAACCAAGGATTGGAATCGACTGCAAAACGTCGAGGAGCGGGATGAGAATTTTCTCGGCATAGCGGCTTTTCGCCGCCAGCGTCGCGTAGACCAAAGTGAAGAGCAAAGAAAACACGAGGCCGGCCGCCATCCGCAAAAACGACCGCATCAAATAGTAGGGCAACTCACCCGGATCGAGGGAAATCGGCAGCGGGTCGCCAATGTTGTAGGGCGTCGTCATCTGGGCGCTGCCAAAGGCCAAAACCCAGAGAATCGCCAACGCTAAAGGCAGCACGGCCAAATCCCACGCATTGGGGCGCAGACTCGGCCCCAAGCTGACTGCTGCTGGAATTATTGTCCGCGGCACGAACCTCTCCCTTTGTTCGTCTACGACGACGTCCGATCCCGAACTTTAGCCGCCCCTCAATACGCTGTCACAATCCGATTGGCAATCAATCGCACGATGGAGTTTTTGTGACATTGACCGGTCTGCCTTGGACGTCGGTCCCATCGCAGAATCGGACTGTCACGATTGAGACGAGATTCCCGGAACAGGCCATCACCATCAAGGTGAATGTGGAAAAACGCCGGAACGACACAGCACACGCCCACCAGCGAAATATCCTTTTATTCGTCAAGGTTAGAACGAAAAGTGTTACAGCTATAACATCAACCAAAAGGTTCTGATAGGCGACCAGATATACATTTTTGATGTCGCCGAGAGTGCGTCTTTGTGAGATATTGTTCCCATGCTGACGCACACCGATATATGGGCCGCGATTGACCGGCTCGCTCAGGAAAACCGACTGACCGCATCGGGGTTGGCGCGTCGGGCCGGACTTGACCCGACGACGTTCAACCGAAGCAAACGGATTACCAAGGAAGGCAAGACCCGTTGGCCAAGCACCGAGAGTCTCGCCAAGATTCTCGAAGCAACCGAAACCAGCTTCAGCCATTTCGTCGGTTTGGTTCGCCCCGACACGGGGGAGACCGCCCCGGATACCGTTCCGCTTACCAACCTCAATGACGCGACAGCCGAACAGCGGTTCAACGCGGAAGGGTTCCCCGTTGGTACGGATTGGGACGAGATTGCGTTGCCGCGCGTGGCCGATCCACACGCCTTCGCCGTCGAGGTGACCGACAACCGCATGGAACCGGTGTATCAGGACGGTGATATTCTGATCGTCTCGCCCTCGATGCCACCGCGCCGCGGCGACCGGGTGCTGGTCCGAACCACCGGCGGCGAGGTGCTGATCAAAAGGTTGCTGCGTCACACGGCCAAGCGCATCGAACTGCAATCCTTGGCGGTCGCCGGCAAGGACTTGAGCCTTCCCATTGATGAAGTTGCCTCGCTGGCCCGTATCGTTTGGGCAAGTCAGTAAGGGCCTGTCAATAGTAGCAGCAGGCACTAAGCCCGAGCGGCGGTTGCCCCACCGGAGCGTGACGCAGGTGTCACATGGGACCTCTGGGCCTGGAGCGGTCATTTCGCGACAGGCCCTAAGTTTCTCCGATCCGCGAGAACACCCGGGTAGGCAAAGATCGGAGTGCGGATATGCCGACGATAAAACATCGTGGATCTGGAACCAGAGGATTCCTGTGCTAAAGTATGCCAGCCATTTCTGAAAATGCTGGAGTTAACTCAGTGCACACGTGCCTGTCCCCATCGTTCCGACCTCTCCTTCTCTCATTGTTGTCCCTTGGACTGGTTGCCGGCGCAACCTCCGTCAAGGCTGACGAAATGGTCGACCAGCAGCTGGAACAGCCCGCACCCTCGGACCGCGCCTCCCATGGACCATGGAACGTCACCCTGGGTCTCGGCGGCGGCTACGCCCCGCGCTTCGAAGGCGCCGATCGCTATCATGTCGTTCCTGTCCCCTTCGCGTCGGTCTCCTATGCCGGGATGGGCTCCGTCGGGCCGGAGGGATTTTCCGCCAATATCCTTCGCAGCGGCGGATTCCGCGCCGGACTTCTAGTCGGCTACAGTGGCGGCCGCGATGAAAGCGACGACCCGCATCTCCGCGGACTGGGAGATATTTCAACAGCCGTGCAGATGGGCGGTTTTGTCGCCTATCAGTGGAGTGCGTTCGAGATCCGGGGGCAAATCCGCCAAGCCGTCACCCACAGCGGCAACGGCCTGGAGGGGTCGCTGGGTGTCAACTACATGATGCGACCGACCGCCGCCTGGATGGTCAAGCTGGGACCGCAACTGGTGTTCGCCGACAGCGACTACATGAAGAAGTACTTCGGCATCACGGCCGTTCAGTCCCACAATTCCGGCCTGCATGCCTATACCGCCCGCGGCGGACTGAAAGATGTGGCTTTCGGACTGAACACCACTTACCAGCTTTCTGAACATTGGCTGCTGTTCGGCATCGCCAAGGTCTCGGAAATCATCGGCGACGCGGCCGACAGCCCCGTGGTCCAAACCAAGGAACAGGCCTTCACCGGCGCAGGCCTCGCCTACCACTTCTAGAAGTGCACACCTGCCTGCCGGCCGATTCCAGGGATGTTTCCTGGAATCGGCCGGCAGGCAGGTTCACAGGAATTCCGGCCGCGACACCTCTTCGACCCGGGCCTTTTCAAGAAACTCCCTGGTTTTCGCAACGGCCTCGGCCAATCCCACGCGTTCAAGCTGGACTCCCGGCGGGAACGCTCCAGCAAGCCTGGACGGCATCATCGGATCCAGAAGAACGAACAGCCCGGCGTCGCCGGCCCGGCGAATCAGCCGGCCAAAAGCCTGTTTAAGCCGCAACCGCGTGATCATATCGTCATAGGTTTTGCCACCAAATGCCGCACGGCGCGCCTTGTGAACGATATCGGGTCGCGGCCAGGGAACACGATCGAAAACGATCAGCCGGAGCGAACGCCCTGGCACGTCGACCCCATCGCGAACCGCATCAGTTCCCAGCAGACACGCATCTTCCTCGGCTCGGAAGATGTCGACGATAGTGCTGGTGTCCATGCCTTCCACATGCTGGGCCAAAAGATCGATGCCTTCCGCGTCGAGGGGGGCATTGATCCGTTTCCAGACTTCCTTGAGGCGGCTCACCGCCGTGAACAGGCCAAGCGCGCCGCCGCCGGCCGCCTTGAAAAGCTCACGATAAGCGGCAGCGACTTGATTCATGTCGTCCTTGCGCACGTCAGTGACAACCAGCACGCGGGTGCAGGCGGCATAATTGAAAGGCGAAGGCATCGCCGCCCGGACCGGCGGCAGAGGCAGATGATTGGCTCCCGTCCGCTGTTCGGCGACCGCCCAGTCATTTTCCACATCCCCCGTTCCGTCGCGCAACGTCGCCGATGTGATCAACAGTCCATGTGCCGGCTCGGCGACGAATTTGGTGAAGGGGATGGTGGGGTCGACCCAATGCCGGTGAAAGCCGACATCCACGTCGCGACCGTCGATCCGTTCGACCGAAAACCAGTCAATGAATTCGGTACGCGGTTCGGCCAGCAATCCGGCCAGCATGTCGCGCCAGGCGACCAGCGGCGTCAAGGCGCGGCGCTCGATGCTCCGCATAATCGCCTCGATACGGCTTCGGGTGGCGCTATCGAGTTCATCGGCCTCGACATCGAGCAAGGCGCCCAGACTTTTGGACAGGACGCGCAACGGTTTGGCCAGCCGCTCCAGACCGGCCGACAAGCTTTCCGCCACATGCAACAATCCATCGACCGGCGGATGCGGTTCGCATTCCAGGCTGTAGGGGTTGCCCTGGCTGGCGCTCCGGGCATAGACCTGCTGGCGCAGCAGGGTGAGAAACGCTTCAGCGTCTCCCTGCGCCTGGCCTTCGGCGATGCGCTGGTGCCAGCCGATCGACGGCAACAGACGAGCCGTCCGCAAAACCTCGTCGAGGGCGGCCTGGCCGACCGGATGCGATCCCAGCAGATCTTCGCAACGCCGCCGCAGGCCACGCGCCCGCGTCCGTTGCCCCTCCCCCTCTGCTCCCAGCAGCCAGCGACGCAGTTCAGCCGCTTCGAGACCGGACAGAGCCGCCGAAAATCCGCTGTCGGCGGCCTCGAATACGTGATGGCCCTCATCGAACACGTAACGGGTCGGCAGCACGCCGTCATCAAGGCCGCCGAACGCCGCCTGCATCATCACCAGCGCGTGATTGGCGACAACGATGTCGGCCCGCTTGGCGCGACGCACCGCCTTTTCGATGAAGCATTTTCGGAAATGCGGACAGGCGGCGTAAATGCACTCGCCGCGCCGGTCGGCCAATCCCAAGGTCCTCTGCCTTCCCAGGAGATCGACCAGCCACCCGGGCAAATCGCCGCCGACCATGTCACCGTCGCGACTGGCCTGTGCCCACCGGGCCATCAACACCAGCGAGACGGTCTCGTCTCCGCCGCCATCCCGTCTGGTACGCAGCCGCTGAAAGGCCTCTTCGAAATTGAGCAGACAGAGATAGTTTTCACGGCCCTTGCGGATCACCACCTTGCGTGCCTTGACGGCGGGATCCGGATAGAGACGATTAAGTTCGCTGTCCAGTTGGCGTTGGAGGTTGCGCGTGTAGGTGCTGATCCACACCGGCCCGCAGTTCTTTTCCGCCCATAGACTGGCAGAAGCAATATAACCCAGGGTTTTTCCGGTTCCGGTACCGGCCTCGGCCAGGACCATGGTCGGAGCGCCGGCGACCTGGCGGGGGGCGAAGGCAAGCGCTGCCGCGGAAGCAAAATCGGCCTGGCTGGGCCGTTGCTCGGCACCATCACCCAAAATCTCCGCCAGCCGCCGTCTGGCTTCCGCCGGATCGACCGGTATATTGCCTGGCGGCGGTTCCGGCGCATGGTCGCTCCATTCGGACAGTCTCTCCCAGATCTGCAACGCGGCGTTTCCACGCCCCTGATCGTGGGCAGCGCCAAGGGCGGCCAACACCGCAGGACTCCACGGCCAGCCGGCCCGCGCCAACAACCATGCCAACCCTTTGGCATCGGACTGTTTGGCTGGATGCAGATGCGGCACGAGGCGAACCAGTTCATCGAGAAGATGTTGAGCCGCGCGCAGCAACGCCTCCGGTTCGTCGTCATGACTTCCTGACAGCGGCAGTTCGAGGGCATCGGCCAGACCGCGGACCGTCGGCACGCAAAAGGCAGCCGGTCGAACGAAGGCGAAGAGTTCGAGAAGATCAAACGCCGGAAAGCGATCCCCCCTGATTCCAAGGCGCGCCGCCACTGCGGGCTGATGCAATAGCATCACGGGAGCGGCGCGCACCCGGCGGACAGCTTCGGGAACCGTCAGGATTTCGATCTCTCCATCGGGACTAAGCCAGAACACTCCGCGCGGATGGGCGACAACGACCGGAACGGCGGGAAGGGCGAGGCGGGGCATAATCGGGGCGGTCATGACCGGCAGTATAGGGGCGCGATTGTCGGGAAGCCAGTCACCGGTAAGTCGAAGAGTTTGGTTACCGTTGACGTGGAGAGCTGAGCAGCCTAGGTTTCCCAGCTTCTCCAAAACATAATAATTGTGAATAGCCAATGATGTCCGACACCCTTCGTGCCCTCGCCCGCACTGCAACCGCCTGGCCCTTCCAAGAGGCCGTGGCGCTCCTCGATCAGCGGCTCAAGGGCAAGAAACCGGCCAAAGGCTATGTCTTGTTTGAAAGCGGCTACGGTCCGTCGGGCCTGCCGCATATCGGCACCTTCGGCGAAGTGGCGCGGACCACCATGGTGCGGCGGGCATTTGAACTGCTCGCGCCGGACATTCCGACCAGGCTGTTCGCTTTTTCCGACGACCGCGACGGGCTGCGCAAAGTTCCCGACAACATTCCCAACAAAGAGATGGTGCGGGAGCATCTGGGCAAACCTCTTACCCAGATCCCCGATCCCTTCGGCACGCATCCGTCGTTCGGGCAGCATAATAACGCCATGCTGCAGGGCTTCCTCGATTCCTTCGGCTTCGAATACGAATTCCAAAGCGCCACGGACTGGTACACGTCGGGCCGCTTCGACGAAGGCTGCCGCAAGGTACTGGAACATTACGACGCGATCATGGAGGTCATGCTTCCGACGCTTGGTGAAGAGCGTCAGCAAACCTACAGCCCGTTTCTCCCGGTCTGCCAGAAAACCGGAAGGGTTCTCCAGGTTCCGGTCGTCGAGCGCAATCCCTCGGCCGGGACCATCGTCTATAAGGACGAGGATGGCAGCCTTGTCGAGACACCGGTGACCGGCGGGCGGGTCAAGCTGCAGTGGAAGGCCGATTGGGCCATGCGGTGGTACGTGCTCGAAGTCGACTATGAAATGTCGGGCAAGGACCTGATCCCCAGCTATCAACTGGCAAGCCGCATCTGTCGCCTTCTGGGCGGCACGCCGCCGATGAATCTGAGCTACGAATTATTCCTCGACGACAAGGGACAAAAGATTTCGAAATCGCGGGGCAACGGCTTGGCTGTCGAAGACTGGCTGCGCTATGCTCCGCCGGAGAGTCTGGCCCTGTTCATGTATCAGAAGCCGAAAGCGGCCAAGCGGCTTTACTTCGACGTCATTCCACGGACCGTCGACGACTATCTGAGCTTTGTCGAAAAATTCCCGGCCGAGGATGAGACCAAGCGGCTCAACAATCCCGCGTGGCATATCCATAACGGCGAGCCGCCCAGACCTGAAACGGGATTGTCCTACAACATCCTTCTCAATCTGGCGTCCGTCTGCCACGCGGAAGACCGTAGCGTGCTATGGCATTTCATCAGCCGCTATGTGCCGGAGGCGACACCGGCCAATGCGCCGTTCCTCGACAAACTGGTGGACTACGCGATTGCCTATTACAAGGACTTCGTCAAGCCGAACATGCGCTACCGTAAGCCGTCGACCGACGAAGCGGCGGCGCTTGAGGATTTGGCACGGGAATTGGCTGCCCTGCCGGAACACGCCGAGGTCGAAGCCATCCAAAATGTCGTCTACGAGGTCGGCAAACGCCACCCGGCCTTTGCTGACCTGAGGGCCTGGTTCCTGGCGCTTTACGAAATTCTTTTGGGACAGGATCAGGGCCCCCGCATGGGCTCTTTTATCGCGCTCTATGGCATAAACGAGACTATCTCGCTCATTCGCCGCGCCCTGGCCGGCGAAGACCTCGGCGCCTGAAAGCGCGATTCAAGTTCTTGGTGGAATCATGAACCCGATTTCACCAAGAGGCATCCTGCCGTCCAGCCCGGGCGGCACTTGAGCCGGTTGAAGCCCGAGGCGAAGGGCCACATGGATGCCCAGTTCGACATGTCTTCAAATGACATGTCGAACTGGGCAAATGCTGCCGCCAGACAAAACCAAATGGTGGAGAACGGTACATCCTCACTGGAATTCTCGGCAAATGCTGCCGGGTGCCGCTTGCTTCCCATTCGGGCCGGCCACTCATCGAACAGATAAAACCATTCACTATCAATTTGTTAACAATTTCTAACGGAAACTGGCCTAGCGTTTGCTTCATAGACGGTTAAGGTTTTTTGCTCCGCGGAGGCCCTCGGCAATCAAAGAGGGAATTGTGCGTTACAAAATAGTAATTTTAACGTTTGTTCGATCGTCTTCCGGGATGGTCCGGAGCAATTAGGTAGAGAATTTTTTACGTAGCGACGCATGGATTGGTTATTCCCGTTCGTGGAATTTTCACGGAGTTGTGTCGGTATTCTTTCGTAGAGGAAACCAACGTCTGCCTATCAAGGATCACCGGGTCTTTGACTAGGTTCGGTGAATGAGAAAGCGAATGATCGCCGACTCGTAACCTGGTGGAAGGTACGTGGCCGTGTCATACGTGACATCTCTCAGCGTGACGCAGATTGCCGCTTTGTCGGCAACGGCGATTCGCGGTCTGACGGCAACCGATATTGCGGCGCTGTCGACCGATCAGGTCGAAGCCTTCACGGTCACTGAAGTCGGCGAGCTCAGCGCCACTCAGCTCTCCAAACTGTCGACCACCCAGGTCGCCAGTCTGACGACGACGCAGTTAAGTGCGTTGGGCGCCAACCAGATGGGGTTCAGCGCCACCCAGCTTTCGGTCCTCCTCGATGCGCAGATCGAATCGCTCGGTGTCGACGAAGTTGCCGCCCTGTCGACGCAGCAGATCAAAGGCCTGACATCAACCGAGCTGGACGCGCTTACGCCCACTCAATTCGCGGCTCTGACGCCCACCCAATTGGGCGCCCTCAACGCGACACAGATCAGCGGTCTCAGCCTGACCGAAATCCAGGCTCTGACCACCACCCAACTGAACGGCTTGCTGCCTGCCCAGGTCCGCGCTCTGACGACGACACAGCTCGGGAATCTGTCGGCGACACAGATGGGAGCGCTCACCTCGACACAGCTGAGTGGGATGACAGCGACGCAATTGCAGGCGCTGACAACCACTCAGCTCGATTCCTTTTCCAACGACGAACTCGCTTCCTTGACGGTGGCGCAAATCCGCGGATTGAGCACTGAGGAGCTGCAGTCCCTTGACGTAAATGGTATTTCGGCTCTGACCTCGACGCAGATCGCGGCCATGACGAGCACCCAGTTCAACAATCTGACGACGACGCAGATTGCCGTGTTGAGTGTCACGCAGCTGACAGGCATGACCTATGCCCAGTTGAACTCCCTGTCGGCCGATCGGATCGGCGTCCTCAGCACGACGACGCTGTCGAATTTGACGGCAACACAGTTGAAGGGCCTGTCCGCCACCGAATTGGGAGAACTGACGACAACGCAGCTTTCCTCCCTGACGGCAACGCAAATGGGGGCATTGACTTCCACTGCCGTCACCGGACTGTCGACCACGCAGCTGGCTTCGCTCAGCACCACCCAATTGCTCGGCCTGACCTCCACCTGTGTCAGTGTGCTGAGCAGCGATCAATTGGGCAGCCTCTCGGCCATCGACCTGACGGCGCTGTCCACGACGCAGATCAAAGGCTTGACGACCACTCAAATCTCGGCGCTGTCCACGACCGAGCTCAGCGTGTTGACCGCAACGCAGCTGGGAGCCTTGACCTCGACGCAGGCACGCAGCCTTTTCGACACGCAAGTGGCGTCTTTGTCACTGGCCCAACTGAATGGTTTGTCGTCGACCGCGATCGGCGGACTTACCACGACGGCGATCGGAGGGCTGACGACCGCCGAAGTGGCAGTACTCACCGTGACGCAGCTGCGGGGACTGACGTCGACGCAGACGGCGGCGCTGACGCCCAGCCAGATAGCGGCTCTGACCAACTCGGAACTCGCGGTCCTGACGGCGACCCAGTTCAAGGGACTGACCGATACCCAGGTGGCGGCGTTGACGACCACCCAGCTCAGCGCGCTGGCATCGACGCAGATCTCGGCGTTGACCACGACGGCCATCGGCGGATTGACGGCGACGCAGATCACCATGCTGTCGACGTCGCAGCTGCTTGCCCTGACAGCGACACAGATGACCGCCTTGGCCGGCGATCAGCTCGCCACCCTGACCTCCACTGAAATGGCGACGCTGAGTTACACGCAAATCAGAGGCCTTTCGACGACACAGGTGGCGTCGCTGACCGCGACCGAGTTGCGCGAACTGTCGCCAACGCAAGTGGCGGCGTTGACGGCCTCTCAGATCAAATATCTGGCAGACACGCAGATCTCGACATTGACCACCACGCAGTTCGCGGCATTGACGTCGACACAGGTCGGCGCACTCTCCACGACGGCATTCGGCGGCCTCACCAAGACCGAACTGTCGATGTTGTCGACGACCCAGTTGGCGGGCATGACGTCAACGCAACTGGGCGTCCTGACCGTCGACCAGCTCGGTGCGATGACAGGCTTGGAACTGAGTACCCTGACGTCCACCCAGATCAAAGGGCTGGTCGACACCCAGATGGCATCTCTTTCCTTTGTCCAGCTCGCCTCGCTGACGCAAACGGAAATGAGCGGGCTGACCAGTACCGCGCTCAGAGGCCTGACCAGCGACGAGATCGCCGCCCTGAGCACCACGCAGCTTCGGGGACTGACCTCGACGGCGATCGGCGCCTTGGGCAACGACCAACTAAGCGAGTTGAGCTCGGACGAAATGGCGTCGCTGTCGGCCACTCAGATCAGAGGGTTGACGACGACGCAGGTGGCGGGGCTGACGTCCACCGAGCTTGCCGAGCTGACTACCTCGCAGATACAGGCGTTGACGGCAACGCAGGTCAAGACGCTGTCCGATATGCAAGTGGCGACGTTGGCTCTGACGCAACTCGGCGCCATGACGACGACGCAGGTGGCGGCTCTCACCACGACTGCGATTGGCGGACTGACCGCAAGCGAATTGGCAGCGTTCACCACGACTCAGCTGAAGGGCATGAGTGCCACCCAACTGTCTGCGATGACGACCGACCAGATCTCCTCGTTGACCGGCACCGAGTTGAAGGCGCTGACCAGCGTTCAGGTCAAAGGCTTGACCGATACACAGATCGCCGCCTTCACCACCACTCAGTTGAACGCCTTGACGGCCACCCAGTTAGGCGCCCTTTCGACCACGGCCATCGGCGGTCTCACCACCACGCAGATGGCCACGCTGACCACGACCCAACTCCGCAACCTGAGCGCCACGGGGATTGCCGCCTTGAGCGGCGATCAGCTCGGCACGCTTTCGGCCACGTCGCTGCAGGCGCTGACGACCACTCAGATCAGGGGACTGACGACGACGCAGGTGGCGGCCCTCACCACGACGGAACTCGCAGCCCTCTCCACCACCCAACTGGCCGCGATGACGGTCACGCAAATACGCAAAGTCGCGGACACGCAAGTCGCGAGCCTGACCACGGCGCAGCTTGCGGCCCTGACGTCAACGCAGATCGGCGCGCTGTCGACCACGGCGATCGGTGGATTGACGGCAACGGAACTGACACAACTTTCGACAGCCCAGATCGGCGGGCTGACGGCGACCCAGATCGGCGTTTTAAGCGAAGATCAGTTCTCAGATCTCAACGCCGCTCAACTCCATGCACTGACGGCAACCCAGATCAAAGGGCTGGTCGACACTCAAGTCGCCGCCCTCTCCAACACTCAGTTGGCCAGCCTGTCGGCCAGCCAATTGGCCGCGTTGTCGACGACGGCGATCACCGGTTTGACCTCCACCGAACTGACGGCGCTGTCCACAACCCAACTCCACACTCTGACGACCGTCCAGGTCGGTGCGCTGACCAACAATCAACTTGGTTTTCTGACGGCAACCGAGCTGGCATCGCTGACGACCACGCAGTTGAGAGGCCTGACGGCGACACAAATCTCGGCCATGACGACCGATCAGCTCGACCTGTTGTCATCGACCCAGATCGCCGCTTTGACCGCCGCCCAGGTCAAGAGTCTGGGAGACACCCAGGTGGCCTCGCTGTCGGGCGACCAGCTCGGCGGTCTGACGGCGACACAGATCGCGGCTCTTACCACCACCAGCATCAACGTCCTGACGACCACCGAATTGGCCGGACTGACGACGACCCAGATCAAGGGTCTGACGGCAACCGAGTTGGGCTCGATGTCGTCCGACCAGATCGCCGGCTTGACGACCACCGGGTTGGCAATTCTCAGCACGACTCAAATTCGCGGATTGACGACGACGCAAATCAGCGCGCTCTCCACCACGCAATTGGCGGCCCTGTCCGCGACACAGATCAGTGCTCTGACCACCACGGCTGTCGGTGGTCTGACCAGCGACCAATTGGCGGCACTCACCACCACACAACTCCGAGGACTATCCGCAGCTGACATCGGCGCCCTCAGCCTGGATCAACTTAGCCGATTGTCGGCCTCTTCCTTCGCCGCACTGACCACGACACAGATCAGGGGCCTGACGGCGACCCAGGTGGCGGGACTTGGCACCGACGAGCTCGACGCCCTGACCGCGACTCAACTGACCGCCCTCACCGCTTCCCAGGCTCAAAACCTGGCCGACACGCAAATCGCATCGTTGAGCACGACCCAGGTCAGCGCCCTGACCAGCACGCAGATCGCGGCGCTGTCGAGCACGGCGATCGGTGGATTGACGACGACCGAACTGACTGCGCTCTCGACCACTCAGATCAAAGGCCTGACGGCGACCCAGATTGGGGCGCTGACGGCAAATCAGTTCAGCGCCTTGTCGACAACCGACCTTGCCGCCTTTTCCTCAGCGCAGGTCAAGGCGCTGACCGACACGCAGATCGCCGCCTTGACAACGACGCAACTGAGCTCTTTTGCGACGACGCAACTGGCGGCTCTGTCTGCGACCGGAATATCCGGCCTCACGGACGCGCAAATTGCAGCCCTGACCACGACCCAGGTCCGCGCCTTGAGCGCGGCAGAGATTGCGGCTCTGACCGACGAACAGCTTGCCAGCGGCGGCACCACGGCTTTGGCAGCCTTGACGGTCACCCAGATCAAAAGCCTGACGGCGACCCAGGTGGCGGACCTTTCCGGCACGCAGCTCCGAGCGTTGACAACGACGCAACTGAGCGCCATGACGACGACCCAGATCAGGTCTCTGAACGACACGCAGGTTGCCTCCCTGACGACCAGTCAGCTCACAGCGCTGACGCAGACGCAAATGGCTGCTCTGTCGAGCACAGCGGTCGGCGGCCTGACTTCGACCGAACTGGCAGCGCTCACCACCACGCAGCTATCCTCGTTGTCGGCCACCGGAATAGGCGGCCTGACAGAGACACAGATCACCGCACTGACGGCGACCCAGCTCAACAGTCTGACGACAACAGCCCTCGACGGACTGAGCCTGGACCAATTGAGCGGTCTGACCAGCACGCAAATCGCCACGCTGACGACGACCCAGATCAAAGGCCTTACGGCCACCGAGATAACGGCACTGTCGACCACGCAGCTCGGAGCCTTGTCGATCACTGACATAGGCGCCCTGACGTCCACGCAGATCGCGGCCTTGTCCGCCGATCAGATGTCTTCGCTCAGCATCTCGCAGCTTGGCGCGTTGACCTCGACGCAGATGAAATCTCTGACCGCCACAGCGGCCGGCGGATTGACGACCACTCAGCTGGCGGCACTGACCGCTACCCAGCTCAATGGCATGTCGGCGGCTGATCTGGCGGCAATCGGCGGCGTAACGCTGACGTCCGCCGAACTGGCGGCGCTCACCACCACGCAATTCAGCCAACTGACCACATCGGAAATCGCAGCGCTGACCGCGACGCAGATTGCCGCTCTGACAACCACGCAGATTCAGGCGCTGTCGACGACCCAGATCGGTTCGTTGGCGGGCACGCAAGTGGCCGCCATGGCGGCGACGCAGATAGCCGCCTTTTCGACGACGCAGATCTCGGCCTTGTCCACCACCGGAATCGACGGGCTGACCGTGACGCAGATCGCTGCGATGGCGACCACCCAAACAAGGGCGATGACGGCGACCGATATCGGCTCTTTGACGACCACCCAGATCGGCGCATTGACGCCTGCGGAACTGTCGGCCCTCACCACGACGCAAATCGGCAGCCTGGGACATGATCAGGTCGGCGTCATGACGACCACACAGCTCGGCGCCCTGGCGGACACGCAGATCGCCGCCCTGTCGACGACGGGACTCGGTGGCCTGACATCGACACAGATCGCCGCCCTGTCGACCACCCAGCTCCGGTCCCTGACTTCGACCGAGATGGGCGCCTTGACTGAGAATCAAGTCGGATATCTGACGCCCACCGAACTGGCAGCTCTCTCGACGACGCAGATCAAGAGCCTGACCGTCACCGAAATCGCGGCGCTCAGTACCACCCAGATCGGTGGTTTGACAACCACGGAAATATCGGCGCTGACGACGACGGAAATCGCCGGATTGACCGATACACAACTGGCCACCCTGACGACGTCGCAGTTCGCCGCTCTGCGATCGACACAGATCGCCGCTCTGTCCGCCACGGCACTTGGCGGCCTAACCGCGGCGCAAATGACAGCCTTGTCCAACACTCAGCTCAGCGGACTGACTGCCACCGAACTCACGGATCTCAATACAACCCAGCTTGCGGCGTTCTCCACGACGCAGATCGGACAACTATCGACGACGCAGCTGGCTGGTCTGTCCAACAATGACGTCGATAGTCTGACGACGACACAGCTCGCCGTCATGACGGCGACGCAGATTGCGGCGCTAAGCACGACGGCGGTCAGCGGCCTCAGTCAGACACAGCTTGCCAGCCTCTCCACGACACAGCTCGCGGCATTGACGGCGACACAGACTGGAGCGCTGACTTCGATCCAATTGAGTTCTTTGACCTCCACGCAAATTGGAGAGTTCACCACCACTCAGATTGCCGCACTCACCACCACGCAGTTGGCGGCCTTGACCACGACTGAAATGGGCGGTCTCTCCACCACCCAAATTCAGTCGATGACCGCGACCGAAATCAGTGGGCTTGTCGATACCCAGATGGCGGCGCTGAACGCCACCCAGATCAGCGCCTTGGGAACCACGCAGATCGCCGCGTTGTCGACCACGGGCATCGGTGGATTGACGACGACCCAGATAGCCGCGCTGACGACGACCCAGACACGGAGTCTGACGGCGACCCAAATGGGCGCCTTGACGACCAACCAGTTCGCCGCTTTGAGCAACACCCAGTTGGCAATCCTGACAACGACGGAAATCGGCGCTCTCAAGGATACTCAGATTGCCGCTCTTTCCACGACGCAGCTCGGGGCACTGACGCAGACGCAAATCGGCGCCCTCTCCTCTACCGGCGTCGGCGGATTGACGGCAACCCAAATCGCCGCACTGAGCGCCACTCAGTTGCAGGGATTGACGACGACCGAACTCGCGGCTCTCAGTTCGAACCAGATCGGCGACCTGACGACCACAGAACTGTCGTCGCTCTCCACGACACAGGTGAACGGTCTTACGCCCACCGAAATCGGCACCTTGACCACCACTCAGATCGGTGCATTGACGACGACACAACTATCGTCGCTGTCCACGGCCGACATCGGCGGTCTGCTCGACACACAGATCGCCGTGTTGACCGCCACGCAATTCGCCGTCCTGCAATCGACACAGATCGCCGCGCTGTCGACCACGGCAATCGGCGGCCTCAGCGTCACACAGATGAAGGCCCTGACCAACACGCAGCTCGGCGGTCTGACGGCGACCGAGTTCGGCACCTTCAACACCACGCAGCTCAACGCCTTGGCAGCGACGCAAATCGCGCAACTGACCACAACACAGATGGCCGGGCTGACCGACAACGACGTCGATGCCCTGACCGCGACACAGCTTGCCGTCATGACGGCAACACAGATGGCGGCGTTATCCACCACGGCGATCAGCGGACTGACCGCCACCCAACTCACCGCCCTCACCACCGCCCAGCTTACGGCGCTCACGTCTGCCCAGATGAAGGCCCTGACCAACACGCAATTGAGCTCGCTCTCGGCAACGCAAATCGGTTTGCTGACGACGTCGCAGACGGCCAGCCTGACGGCCACGCAACTCAACGCCCTGACGACGACCGAAATCAGCAGCCTGACGACGGCTCAACTTGTCTACATGACGACGACCGAGATCAGTGCCCTGGTCGACACCCAGGTGGCGGCACTGTCGACCACCCAGATCGGCGCCCTGACCCAGGCCCAGATCAGCGCTCTCTCGACCACGGGAATCAGCGGGTTGACCGCGACGCAGTTGGGGTCGATGGCGACGACGCAAGCCCGAAGCCTGACAGCGACACAGATCGGATCCCTGACCACCAATCAGTTCACCGCCCTGACAAACACCCAGCTGTCCGCCCTGACGACGACGGAAATCGGCGCCTTGGACGACACACAGATTGCCGCGCTGTCCACGACGCAGCTCGGGGCGCTGACACAGACCCAGATCGGCGCGCTTTCCGCCACTGGTGTGAGCGGATTGACGGCGACCCAAATCGCCGCATTGAGCGCCACCCAACTGCAAGGACTAACCGCCACCGAAATCGGAGCCTTAAGCACAGCCCAGTTGGGAGATGTCACCGTCACCGAGCTGGGGCAGTTCAGCACCACGCAGATCAGGGGCCTGAGCGCCGCCGAAATCGGCGCTTTGACCACGACACAGATCGGCGCTCTGACGACGACACAGCTGTCGTCGCTGTCCACCACCGAGATCGGCGGCCTCACCGACACTCAGATCGCCGCTTTGAACGCCACCCAGCTCGGCGCCATCAGATCGACACAGATCGCCGCCCTCACCAGCACGGCGATCGGCGGTCTCACCGTGACGCAGATGGCGGCCCTGACCAATACCCAGATCAACGGGTTGACTGCCACCGAGCTCGGCACCTTCAGCACGACCCAGCTCAACGCCCTGACGGCAACGCAGATCTCGCAATTGACGACCGCCCAGATGGCCGGTCTGACTGACAATGAGGCCGATGCCCTGACGGCGACGCAGCTCGCGGTCATGACGGCGACGCAGATGGCGGCACTGTCCACCACGGCAATCAGCGGTCTGACCCGAACGCAACTCGCCGCCCTCACCACCACCCAGCTCACCGCCCTGACATCGACCCAGATGGGGGCGCTGACCAGCACGCAGCTAGGTTCGCTCTCTACGACGCAGATCGGTTTGTTGACGACCGTCCAGGTCAGGGGCCTGACCACCACCCAACTGTCCGCCCTGACCGTGACCGAAATCGGCGCCCTGAGCACCGCTCAACTGGTGGCGCTGACGACGACCGAAATCGGCGCCCTGGTCGATACCCAGGTGGCGGCACTGAACACCACCCAGCTTGCCGCCCTGACCCAGACACAAATCGGCGCGCTGTCCTCGACCGGAATCAGCGGATTGACGACGGTGCAGTTGGCGGCATTGGCAACAACTCAAACCCGAAGCCTGACAGCGACACAGATCGGATCCCTGACCACCAATCAGCTCGATTCCCTGACGAACACCCAGCTGTCGGCATTGACGACGACCGAAATCAACGGCCTGGTCGGCACCCAGGTGGCTTCGCTGACCACCACGCAGCTTGCCGCCCTGACGCAAACGCAGCTTGCCGCGCTCTCCTCGACGGGGATCAGCGGATTGAACCAAACGCAGATCGCGGCTCTCAGTTCGACCCAACTGCAGGGATTGACGGCAACCGAGCTCGGGGAATTCAGCTCGGATCAGCTGGGCGACATGACGGTCACCGAATTGCAGGGACTGACGACGACGCAGGTCAAGGGGTTGACCCCCGCCCAGATCGGCGCGTTGACCACCAGTCAGATCATGGCGCTGACAACGACCGAGCTGTCGGCGCTGACCACCACGGAAATCGGCGGTCTGGCCGACACGCAAATCGCGGTCATGACCACGACCCAGCTTGGCTCCCTGCAATCGACGCAGATCGCGGCATTGAGCACGACGGCGGTCGGCGGCTTCAGCGTGACGCAGATGAGCGCGTTGGCCTATACGCAGATAAGCGGTCTGACGGCTACCGAACTCGGGACACTGACGACGGAACAGCTCAATGCCCTGACGACGACACAGATCGGCCAGTTGACGACGACACAGTTGGCCGGCCTGACCGACAATGAAATCGATGCTTTGACGGCGACGCAGCTCGCGGTCATGACGGCGACGCAAATGGCGGCGCTGTCGACCACGGCGCTCAACGGCCTCAGCGAAACGCAGCTTTCCGCCCTTTCGACCACCCAGTTGACCGCCCTGACGGCAACGCAGATGGCGGCGCTGACCGCGACACAGCTTGCTTCGCTGACGACGTCGCAAATCGGTCTGTTGACGACCACGCAGATCAAGGGTTTGACGGCGACGCAGCTGTCGGCGCTCACCACCACGGAAATCGGTGCGCTGACGGCGACGCAGCTGCAGTCGATGACGACGAGCGAAATCCGAGGCATGGTCGATACGCAAATCGCGGCGCTGACGACGACACAGCTTGCCGCTTTGACGCAGACGCAAATCGGGGCGCTGTCCACTACCGGAATTAACGGGCTGACCACGGCCCAAATGACGGCCTTGACGACGACGCAAGTGCGGAGCCTGACGGCAACGCAAGTCGGAGCGTTGAGCAACGCCCAGCTCGCCGCACTGACGACGACGCAACTGGCCACGCTGACGGTGACCGAAATCGGCGGCTTGCTCGATACGCAGGTTGCCGGCCTGGCAGCCACTCAGCTCGCGGCGCTGACCCAGACGCAAATCGGCGCCCTGTCCTCGACCGGTATCAGCGGTCTGTCGGCAACGCAAATCGCCGCCCTGACATCGACGCAGTTGCGGGGGCTGACGGCAACCGAGTTGGGCTCTTTCAGCACCTATCAGGTCGAAGACTTGACGACCACCGAACTGGCGGCCCTCACCACCACGCAGATGCAAGGGCTGAGCGCCACGGAAATCGGCGCTTTGACCACAGCCCAGATCGGTGCCTTGACCACAGCCCAATTGGCGGCGCTCTCGACCACGGAAATCAGTGGTCTCAGCGATACGCAAATGGCGGCGATGACGACAACTCAACTTGGCGCGCTGCGGGCGACGCAGATGGCGGCGCTCTCGACGACGGCGGTCGGCGGCTTGACCACGACCCAGATCGGCGCCCTGACCAACACACAGATCAGCAGCCTGACCGTGACCCAAATGGGGACCTTGACCGTCACCCAGATCGCCAACCTGACGACCACGGAATTGACCGAACTCAACGTCACCGAAATCGGCGGGCTCTCCGACACGCAGATCGCCGCGTTGTCCACCACGCAAATTGGCGTCCTGACGCAGACGCAGATGGCGGCACTGTCGACAACCGCCGTCAGTGGCCTGACGGCCGCGCAAATCGCAGCGCTGTCCTCGACGCAGATCGCCGCCCTGACGGCGACCGAAATCGGAGCCCTCAGCACCGGCCAGCTCAGCCTTCTGGTGGGAACGCAGCTTGGAGCGCTGACGACGACGCAGATCGCCGGACTGACGGCGACCGAAATGGGGGCGCTGACCACCACGGCGATTGCCGGCCTGACGGCCGCGCAACTGGCGGCGCTGACCGCCACGGAGATTGGCGGACTGGCGGTTACGCAAATCGCAATCTTGTCGACAACCCAATTGAGTTCACTGAAATCGACGCAAGTGGCGGCCCTGTCCACCTCGGCGATCGGCGTCTTGACCGCAACGCAGCTGGCCGCTCTTTCGACTATTCAGCTCCACAGCCTGACGGCCACACAAATCGGCGCCCTGAACCAGACGCAGATCGCCACTCTGTCGACCACCGAATTCGCGGCGCTGACCACCACGGAGATCGGCGAACTGAGCGACACGCAGATTGCAGCATTGTCGACGACGCAACTCACCGCCATGGCAGCAACCCAGCTGGCGGCGTTGTCTGCCAAAGGGGTTGGCGGCCTGACGACCACGCAGCTTGGTTCGTTGAACGCAACAGAGCTCGCATCGCTGTCATCGACCGGCATCAGCGGGCTTTCCGATACGCAGATGGAAGCGCTGTCGACCACCCAGCTCGATGCCCTGACGACGACCCAAATGGCGGCATTGTCCACCACGGGGATTACCGGCCTCAATCAGACGCAACTCGACAGCCTGTCGACAACGCAGATCGCCGCACTGTCCACGACTGGAATCGCCTACCTGTCCGACACACAGGCGGCGGCACTAACGACCACCCAACTCGCGGCGCTGAGATCGACCCAGGTCGCGGCATTGTCCACGACGGCAATCAGCGGCCTGACGGCCGCACAGATCACCGCACTGGCGATCACCCAGATCAATGCCCTGACGGCAACGCAAACCTCGGCGTTGACCGCAACGGCAATTGGCGGCCTGACGACTGCGGAATTGACCGCGCTCTCGACCACGCAGGTGGCGGCCTTGACGTCGACAGAGCTGGCGGCCTTGACGACGACGCAAATGTCCGCCCTGACGCAAACTCAGATCGGCGCGTTGTCCACCACCGGCGTCGGCGGCCTCACCGACACGCAGATGGCGGTTTTGACAACGACCCAACTGCGAACCATGACGGCAACGCAGATCGCCGCGTTGTCCACCACCGGAATCAGCGGCTTGTCGGTGACCGATCTGACGACCTTGACGACGACCCAACTCGCCGGACTGACGCCAAGTCAGATGGGGGTTCTCAACACAACGCAGCTCCAAAGCCTGACGAACATCGAAATGGCGGCTTTGACGGCGACGCAACTCAGCGGCCTGACCAACGTTCAGATCGGCGAATTGACTTCGACTCAATTGGCAGGCCTTACCAAGACGCAGATTTCCGGCCTGTCGACGACGGGGATCAGCGGACTGACGACCAGTGAAATCGCCGCATTGTCGACGACGCAACTCAGCGGCTTGGCTCCGACGCAGATCGGGGCGATGAATTCCACGCAAATCAGTAGCCTGACCAGCACGGAAATCGGGTCTCTGACCACCACCCAATTCAGTGGTCTGTCGTCGACCGGCTTGGCTGCGCTCACTGTGACCGAAATCGGCGGACTGAACACCACGCAGATCGCGGCGCTGTCGACGACCGGAATCAGCGGTCTGACGGCGACGCAGGTGGAAAACCTGACGGCGACTCAATTCGGAGCGCTGGCGGCGACACAAATCGGCGCGTTGTCGACCACGGCATTGGCCGGTTTGACGGAGACCGAGATCCAGTCCATGACCCTCACTCAGATGGGCGGCCTGACTGCGACCCAGATGAGCGCGCTGACGGTCTCGGAAATCGGCGAACTGACGGTAACGGAAATCGCGTCGCTGACGGCGACCCAATTGGGCGATTTGGTTCGTATGCAGCTTCGAGCCCTGAGCACGACCCAGATTCAGGCGCTTTCAACCACGCAGATAGATGCGTTGACGACGACTCAGATGTCCAGTCTGACGACCACCGAACTCGACGCACTGACGTCGACTCAATTCAACAGCTTGAGCTCGACGCAAATTGGCGCGATGACCGCGACACAGTTGAATGGCCTGACGATGACCGAAGTGGCATCGCTGAGTGCCGTTCAGATCAGCGGCCTGACGACAGCCGAGGTAAGCGGTCTCAGTACGACCTTGATCGCAGAAATGACGACAACGTCCATCGAATCGCTGAACGCCACTCAGATCGATATGCTCTCCACCTCGCAGATCGGTGCCATGAGTCTTGAACAACAGGCGGCCTTGAAAGCCGCGCTTTCGTAAGTTTTTCCGAGGGAAGGCAATATGGGAAGTGAGTTTCTGTCGGTTGCGGTGGGCAAGTCGGCAAAGAAAAAGTTGAGTGTCGTTGAACTTGCGCGTGCCGCCGATACCTTGCGGCTGACAGAAGGCCAGGAAAGCGTCGTGGTACTCTACGATACCTGGATTAAGCACAATAGTGACGATCCGTTGCTGTATGCTGTCCTTTACAATTACGGCGTTGCCCTGACAGATTACCAGGATCTTCCCGCAGCCAAGAAGAACTTCGAACGTTGCATTTCGGTCAACCCGGATTTCATGCCCGCCTACATCAATCTTGGGCGAATCCATGAAAAACTGGGCGCATCGGATAAGGCGGTTCTTCAATGGTCGGCCATCTCCGACCGTCTGTCGGTGGTCACCGGCGGCGCCATCATGCACAAAACGATCGCGCTCAATCAGACGGCGCGCGTCCTCGAATTCAACAACCAGGACGAAGCCGCCGAGATAACGTTGCGCCAGAGCCTGGAACTCGACAGCCACCAACGCGAAGCCGTTCAGCATTTGGTCGCCCTGCGGCAGCGGCAATGCAAATGGCCGGTCGTCCAGCCTTTCGAACGCGTCGACCACGACGTCCTGATGTCGGGGATATCACCTCTCTCGATGGCTGTCCTGGCCGACGATCCGATGATGCAGCTGGCGACCAACTGGAACTACAACAAGTGCGATGTCGGCAAACCCGGTCCCGGTCTGGTGACATCGCACTGGGCGGCGCGCGAGGGGAAAAAGTCGGGACGCCTCAGGATCGGCTATCTGTCGTCTGACCTGCGCGTCCATGCGGTCGGCTTTTTGATGGCGGAAGTCTTCGATTTGCATGACAAGGACGCCGTCGAGGTCTTCGCCTACTACACCGGCCCGACCGGGGACGACGCACTGCAGACGCGAATCAAGAGCTCGGTGGAGCATTGGGTTCCGATCAACGATATGGATGATGAAACCGCCGCCCGGCGGATCGCCGACGACGGCATCCATATCCTGGTCGACGTCAACGGCTACACGCGTGATGGCCGGACCAAGCTGGTCGCCTTGCGACCGGCGCCGATCATCGTCAACTGGCTGGGTTTTCCCGGAAGCATGGGAAGCCCCTACCACCACTACATCATCGCCGACGACTGGGTCATTCCGCAGGGAAGCGAAATCTACTACTCTGAAAAAGTCCTGCGACTGCCCTGCTACCAACCCAACGACCGTCAACGAACCGTTTCGCCGAAAAAGCGGACCCGCAAAGAAGCCGGCCTGCCCGAAGATGCCATGGTCTATTGCTGCTTCAACGGCACGCACAAAATCACGCGCTTCACCTTCGACCGCTGGCTGACGATCCTCGAGCGGGTTCCAGGCAGCGTCCTTTGGCTGCTCGACAGCACCGATACGGCCCAGGCCCGCTTGTGGAATCACGCACGCCAGCGGGGCATCGGCAAGGAACGGCTGATTTTCGCGCCCAAGGAAACCAACGCGCTTCACCTTGCACGCTATCCCTTGGCCGATCTGTTTCTCGATACCCTTCCCTACGGGGCACATACCACGGCCTCGGATGCCCTGTGGATGGGCGTGCCGATGCTGACGCTAAGCGGCCAATCCTTCGCCTCACGCGTCTGCGGCAGTCTGGTGCGGGCCGCTGGTTTGCCGGAAATGGCCTGCCTGACGCCCGAGGAATATGTCGACCGGGCGGTGGCACTTGGCCGCAACCGGTCGACCATCCAGCTCTACCGGGATCGCCTGCAAGCCGGACGCGACCAGTGTTTGCTGTTCGATACGCCGACCTTGGTCCACCGGCTCGAAGAGCTCTACGGACAAATGTGGGATGATCTTGAGAACGGTCAGTTACCGCAGCCGGACCTCACCAATCTCGACGTCTATCTCGAGGTAGGGCTGGAAGAGGATTTCGACGAACTGGAAATTCAATCAATCGCCGACTATGAGGCTTGGTGGCGAGACAAGCTGGCGCGGCATCACGCCATTCGTCCGATTGCACCCGACCATCGTTTGTGGCGGGCCAACGACGAAGAACCCCACCGACCTGCGATTGCCTTGTTGCCGCTCCAGAACGGCCGTTGAGCCAACGATCGGCGCCTTCTCGCGGAATTCAAGAGGAATGGCATCATCGACCAGCGCTGTGAATCATCTGCATGGTTCACAGCACTGATCGATGATGTAAGAATTCGTTGACAGGCCGAAGCGCTCCTCCTAGTGGTGAGTCACCGAAGAGCCGCAGGAACCGAACTTCTGGCCCCCTCCTATCGGGCCAGGATCACGAGCAATCTCTTTCCTTTTTCGGAGGGGTCAAACAGGCGATGACCGTTAGCGATCAGGACGCCGCCTTCCCCGGCCCTCGATTGGATCTGGGGCAGGATGCACCGTTGCATCTCGACTGTGGGGTGGATCTGGCGCCGGTCACCATTGCTTACCGGACCTATGGTCATCTCAACGCCGACCGCTCGAACGCCATCCTCGTCTGCCATGCCCTGACCGGCGACCAGTATGTCGCCGACCCCAATCCGTTGACCGGCAAACCTGGCTGGTGGCAGCAGTTGGTCGGTCCCGGACGGGTGCTCGACACCGACCGCTATTTTCTCATCTGTAGCAATGTCCTCGGCGGCTGCATGGGAACGAGCGGCCCGCCCGCCACCAATCCAGAGACCGGCAATCCGTGGGGCCTCACGTTCCCGGTCATCACCATCAGCGACATGGTGCGCGCCCAGATCCGTCTGATCGACCATTTGGGAATCGACCAGTTGTTCTGCGTCATCGGCGGTTCGATGGGCGGCATGCAGGTGCTTGAATGGGCGGTCCATTATCCCCACCGCGTGTTCTCAGCCGTTCCCATCGCCTCGGCGGCTCGCCATTCGGCTCAGAACATCGCCTTCGGGGAAGTTGGCAGACAGGCGATCATCGCCGATCCCGAGTGGTGCCAGGGAGATTACCTGTCGCATGACAAACGGCCGCAAAATGGACTGGCCGTTGCCCGAATGGCGGCCCACATCACCTATTTGTCGGAGGCCGCCCTGCACCGCAAATTCGGGCGCAATCTGCAAGGTCGGGGCCTGACCTATGGCTTCGACGCCGATTTCCAGGTGGAAAGCTATTTGCGCCACCAAGGCAGCAGCTTCGTCGAACGCTTCGATGCCAACAGCTATCTCTATATCACGCGGGCGATGGACTATTTCGATCTCGCGGCCGACCATGGCGGCTCACTGGCCAATGCCTTCCGGGGCACTCCTGTGCGCTTCTGCGTCATGTCGTTTACCAGCGATTGGCTGTTTCCGACGCGGGAAAGCCGGGCCATCGTCCAGGCATTGAACGCCGTGGCCGCCAATGTGAGCTTCGTCGAGGTGGAATCCGACAAGGGACATGACGCCTTTCTTCTCGACGAGCCCGAGTTCCACGCCACGCTACGGGGCTTTCTCGAAGGAGCGGCCGAGCATCGTGGTTTGCCACGAGGAGGCCGCTGATGGTCGCGCTCAACAACGGCATGACGGCGCCCAGCATCCGCGTCGATCTGCAACTCGTCGCCGACATGGTTGATCCAAGATCGCGGGTTCTCGACATCGGCTGCGGCGAGGGCATCCTGCTCGACTATCTGAACCGCTTCAAGCAGGTCGACGGACGAGGCATTGAACTCTCGATGGCTGGGGTGCGGGCGGCGGTTGCCCATGGCCTGTCGGTTATCCAGGGCGATGCCGACACCGACCTCAAGGACTATCCGTCAGCCGCCTTCGACTACGTCATCCTCAGTCAGACCCTGCAGGCGACGCGGGAACCGAAACGCGTTCTCGAAAACATGCTGCGCATCGGCCGGCGGGCTATCGTATCCTTCCCCAATTTCGGCCATTGGCGGGTCCGCCTTTCACTTTTGGGTCATGGCCGCATGCCGGTAACCGAAACGCTTACCTACCAATGGTGCGATACGCCCAACATCCATCTCTGCACGATCCGCGATTTCCGCGTGCTTTGCGACGAGTTGGGAATCGTCATCGAACGGGCGATCTCTCTCGATTCACGCGGCCGGACACGGTTCGACGCCGCCGGACATCTGGCCAATTGGCTTGGCGAACAGGCTGTATTCCTGCTGCGGCGGGTTTGATCAGATCGGTCCGATCTTGCGCAGCCCCTGGGGCATCGGCAGGTAGGCACGCCTTTTACCGGCCGGTTCATGAAAGGCGCTGCCGGCGTAGATCTGTTTTGCCGCTTCGACCAGCAAAACACCGGCGAAGCTTGGGAACCAACGCACGCCGATCTGTTCCCAGGCCGGAGCCGACCGCAAGACGAATCGCGAGCGAAATGGCGGCATGTAAAGTGCAGTCGTCGTCTGCAGCGGCGTGTACATGTTGTCGCGCAACAAACGGGTGAGCTGTGACGGCGTATAGGGGCGCCCCTGCCCGAACGGCGTGCGTTCGAGGCGGGCCCAGATACCCCGGCGATTAGGCGCCACCACCAGCAGGCGCCCGCTGTCGGCCAGGACCCGCCAGATCTCCCGCAGGGAGGCCCGCACCTGCTCGGTGGACTCCAGCGCATGGACCAGCAACACCCGGTCGATGGAACGGTCCGGCAGCGGCAATTCGGTTTCATCGGCCAAACCGACGAGACTTGGTCCCTCCGGCGGCCAGGGAAGGACGCCTTGCGACGACGGCATCAGGGCGATGACACGCTCGGTCTCTTCCCGAAACGGACGCAGATAAGGAGTGGCGAATCCCAGACCCAAGACCCGCATGTCCCGCGAATCGGGCCAGATGGCCCGAATCTGACGACGGATCATCCGCCGCGCCGTCTGACCGAGGCTGGTTTCATAAAAGTCGCGAAGATCGATAACATCGCTCCACATGTCTTCATCAATGCGGTGCATCGGTCGACGGGGCAAGAGAAATCAACGTGACCGTTCCGCCCACGGGGCGTTATGGTTGCCCGTTCCGGCAGGTGTCCTCCGCCCCGCCGAAGCTGACCCCGAGGGTGCCATGGCCAAGCTGCAGATCGAACAGATCCCTGTCCTCACCGACAACTATGTCTATCTTTTGCACGATCCGGAAAGCCAGGCGACAGCAGTCGTTGATCCGGCCGTCGCAGAACCGGTTCAGGAACGGCTGGCGAAGAACGGCTGGCGTCTGACGCATATTTTGAACACCCATCACCACAACGACCACACCGGCGGCAATCTGGCACTGAAACAGGCAAGCGGCGCGAAAGTCATTGGCGCCCGCCAGGACGCGCAGCGAATTCCAGGGATCGACACCGAGGTGACGGATGGCGATTCCTTCCTCATGGGCACGGCCGCAGCCATGGTGATGAGCGTGCCAGGCCATACGCTCGGTCACATTGCCTACTGGTTTCCGGAAAGCCAGGCGCTTTTCTGCGGCGACACTCTGTTCGCCATGGGGTGCGGCCGCCTGTTCGAAGGATCGGCCGAACAGATGTGGGCCTCTTTGATGAAAATCAGGGGACTGCCCGACGACACATTGGTCTATTGCGCTCACGAATACACCCAGACGAACGCCCGCTTCGCCCGCATGGTCGAACGCGACAACGCCGAGTTGCTGGCGCGCATGGCCGATATCGACGCCAAGCGCAGCCACGGTCTGCCGACGGTGCCCTCCCTCCTGGCTCTCGAACGGCGCACCAATCCCTTCCTGCGGGCCGATGTCGAAAGCGTCAAGAAGGGCGTCGGCTTGCCGGGAGCCGATCCGGTGCAGGTTTTTGGCGAAATCCGCCGGCGCAAGGATGCCTTCTGACTTTTCCCCATCGGAGCAGCTTCGTGACAGTCGCCCTATGTGCGCCTCGTCGTGCCATAATGACCCGACGAGGCGGCCAGCTAGGGGTTCGTGGTATCTTTCACCGTGTGCCAGTGAGAAGCGCGGGTTCGGCCTCTTCGTGCTGGTGGACAGGCATCGACCTGTTGGCCATGTCGACGAGGAGCTTGGCCCGGTCGCGTGCGTGCCGGGCGTTGATCTCTAGCACGCTCGTGAAGAAGAATGTGCCGCTGGTCAGTTCGCCAAGTGCGAGAATCCGAGGATCGGCTCTACCGCCGCCGTCGCGAAGCATCCCCGTGTCCGGATCGATATCTATACCGCCAAAGGGATGGGGAACGGCCATGCCACTGGCCAGCAAATCCTCGACAAGCTCGGAATCGAGCAGCGTGGCGTCCCGTGGCGTGCCAGTCGCTGAGATAAGAACGTCGTAGCTCCACGTCTTCCCGGAGCCGTCGGATTGCGACGCGACCTCAAAATTGGCGCCGTTATGAGTGACGGTCGTGGAGCCGGTGACGACCGAGAGTTGGCCAGAGCGCACTGCCGCCAGAAGCTTAACCGCGTTCTCCTGTGGGATCGAGACCCTATGGGCCATCCAAACGCTCAGGTAGCGCCAGAAGAATGTCCGATCCTGGTCGCTCATGTGGCGCCACACGTAATCGATTATACTGTTCGTTGCATAGAGCACCGCTTGCCAGGGGCGTGGCTTGTCCGAAGCCACGATTTCGGCTTCGAGGAATTCCGCGACGTCGGTCGGAGCCGACAGTTTGTCCCAGTCGAATTCGGTGACGTCGACTCCGGCGAGCGCCATTTCGTCCGCCACCCACGAGACGAATACCTGCAGCGCAATCGAACCGAACCGCGCGACATGGGCTCGCGCGCGATCGGCCGTGATTATTTTCGGCTGGTACCGACCCTGCGTTCCCCGGACGCAAGGGAGAAATCCCCCTCGGCTATGCAGGGTGATTGGTCCAACGTGGCCGCTCTCGATCAACCCAACGACCGCATCGATGGCGCTGAGTCGCGACCCCAAAATCCCGACGGTTGCTTCCTTCGGGACTCTCCTGACCAACTTCCGGATCGGGTACGGCGAGGAGAAAAATCCCTCGCGGCCGACCAGATGATCGAACTCGCGCGAGGGCAAGTTTCCCATGCTCAGGACGACGAAGTCAGAGCGGAAAGCCACGCTGCCCTTGGTCGAAACGGTCAGACTCCCTCCCGGATTTGACGATACCGATACCGCTTCGGCCTGCACCGGTATCACCCTGCAACCGAGGCTCAGGCCCTCCCGGACCAGGTCCGCGACCATGTGCTCCAGGTAAAGGCCGAAGAGCGGGCGGGGAACGTAGCTATGCTCGTCTAATTTGACTCCTGGGAAGTCGTCCTCCCACAATTCACGGTTGGATTGAATCCATTTGTAGAAATGGCCGGGCCGGTCGGCGAACGGCGTGATGAATCCGGCCTTGGTATTGAGGATGTTGGATCGAAGATCCTGTTCGTAGGCTAAGCCGCGGCCGATATGGCGCCTACGCTCGATCATGTAGATGGTCAACCCGACGCCATCGCCACGAGACGCGGTCTCCGCCAGCAAGTGGTGGACGAAGGCGACAGCACTGGCGCCACCACCTATTACTGAAACAATCTTCTCATTCATTTTCGACTCCATAATAAATATCGTTCATGAAATTAGTATCATTGCCGTTATCGTAATAATAAAATAAAATTCGTTTTAAGATTCATTTTATTAATGCATTAATATGCCAAAATACAAGATAGTATATAGTATTAAATTATCATTAACTTAAATAAAGTGCCGTGTGTCCATTTCCCTGCAATTGGGTGAAATGATCAGGTTCGCACTCATAAACGGAATTATTTGCTCATCCACGTCCACCCCAGGAGCTACTTCGATGAGATGCAGCGCCCCATCGACCAACGAGAACACCGCGCGCTCCGTTACATAAGTCACCGACTGCCCCCTTCGGGCGGCGGTCTGTCCATTGAAGGTGACATGAGAGACCTGCGGGACGAACTTGGACGTGCGGCCTTCGCTAAGGATGTCCAGTCGGCCTTCGCCGACCTCGATTCTCAGGCCGTCAGTCGTGAACGAACCGCAGAAGACTACAGATCGCGCCGACTGCGATATGTTGATGAACCCGCCGGCCCCAGGCATGCGATCGGCGAAGCGGCTGACATTGACATTCCCCGAACTGTCGGCTTCAGCGAACCCCAGGAAGGCGATGTCCAGGCCACCGCCGTCATAGAGGTCGAAAAGCGCAGATTGCTCCAGCACGGCCTGGGGGTGGGTGCTCGCTCCGAAGGACAGATCGGCGGCGGGAATTCCACCGATCTGTCCCGACTCGACTGTCAGCGTGAAGTCAGTCAGGCAGTTCTCCGCCGCGATCTGACCGATCGCAGCAGGCATCCCGATCCCGAGGTTGACCAGCGCGCCCGGCCTGGTCCGAAGTTCTTCGGCTGCGCGGCGCGCCACGACAAGGTGCTGCGGCGTGAGCTTCCTGGGCGACGGCGTAGCGGGACCGGGGCTGACGAACTTGGGGTCGAATTGCGTGCCGTAGGTTTGCGGATGATCGGTGGGCTCGGCCACGACGACGTAGTCCACGAGCACGCCCGGCACGCGGACGGCGTGCGGCTGGATGTCGCCGTTTTCGACCAGCTCTTCCACCTGCGCGATCACGATGCCGCCCGAATTCCTCGCCGCCGTCGCCTGCGAGAGGCTGTCGGTGAACGAGACTTCGCGTTCAGTCGAGATATTGCCGTTCTTGTCCGCCCGCGTGCCGCGGATCAAGGCGCAGTCAATGGGTAGGCGAGGAAAGAAGAGGAAGGGCTCGTCGCCGATTCGCATCTTCTTCACCAGAGGCACCTTCGTGATGCTGTTCATGCAGCCGCCGGATTCGTCGGGATCGACGAAGGTTTCCAGGCCGGTTCGCGAGAGCAGGCCGGGCGCCCCGGACGCCGTCGCACGAAACATTTGGCTTATCACACCCTGCGGCCAGTTGTGGGCTTCGATCCGGTTCTCCCTCACCAGCTTGCAGAGAGACGGGGCGAGTCCCCAGAATCCGCCGATGGCCCGGCGAACCAAGCCGGCGCGAGCAAGGGCATCGAGCCCTCGCCCCGCCTTGTCGCCGGCGCCTGCCGCGAACAGCAAGGTCAGGTCGCGCGGGCTGCCGTCCCGCGCGAACCGTTCCCCTAAAGCCCTCGTTAGCACATCGGGATGTCCGCAGCTGCCGAACCCGCCGGGCACGACGGTCCAATGATCCTGGACGAGGGCTGCCGCTTCCTGTGCTGAGATCACACGCATAGTCATCTTCCTGCCTGACGTTTTAGAGACGGTTGTTGCAGATCAGGTCGGCAGCGATCGGACCGGCTGTTCCCACACGACCAGAAATTCGCAGCCGATCTCCGACCGGAGCTCATGGTGTGAATCCGGTGGATAGATTTGCAGCGAGCCGGAAGTGTGCGTACCGCGGTCGTCGATCAGTTCGCCGCGCAGCACGAATACAAGTTCGTAACCCGGGTGCAAATGGCGAGGCGTGACGGCCCCGGCCTCATACCGGACGATGGCGGCGGCGGGCCCGAGGGGATCGGTGTTGCGTGTGTCGTACAAGGTGTGGACTGACACACCTTTGCGCCCTTCAACTTTGTACGGGGTGAATTCGATTTGATCGAACGGGATCGAACCGCTGCTCTGTGGTGCGTTTTGGACAAACAAGCCCGTGACGGCAATTGCAGTTTTCATGTTTGCGTCCTTTGAATTTCGATTGCGGACCGGCCCCGACGTTTACTTCTGGTGGGCCTTGTTCATCAGGTAGACACCGCTGCCGGACACCAGGAAGCCAGTGATCGCGGCCGGATTGGGTATCTCGCCCAGAACAGCCGACGCCATGATCTGGGTCGTGGCAGGGATGACGTGAAAGAGATTCGTCGCCTTGCTGGCTTCACCGCGCCGAATCATCTCATAAAGCAGAGTCAACGCGCCGACAGAGTTCAAGAGCGCGATCCAAGCCACGGATGCCGCGAATGGAAGGACGGCCTTTACGTGCATCGTCTCGGTGTTCCAGGCGAGAAGGAACATCACAGCCGCTCCGACGACCATCTGGACGAAGCAGCCGACCCACAAGTTGATGCCTTGCAGGAACTTCTTCTGATAGATGGTCCCAGCTGTAATCCCGAAGAGTGCCACACACACCGAAAGGTAGGCGCTTGCGTCAGCAGTGCTGCTGCCGAGGCTGCTCCATACGACGATGATGACGCCGCCGACGCCCAGGACGGAACCGGGCAGATCACGCCAGGACAGTTTTTCGCCCAGCCACCGAGCCGCGCCGAAGATGACGAAGATCGGCATCATTCCCACGATCAACGCCGCCTGTCCGGCGGGCACCCCATGACCGATCCCGGTGTAGAGGCCGCCGAATTGGATGACTTGCAGCAGCATTCCGACCACAGCAGCATGAGCGTAGGGCTGCCACCGCTTCGGCCAAGGCGCCTTAATGCGGAGTGCCACCGCGAAAAAGATAATCGCGGCGATCGAGAATCGGAGGAAGGTCATAGTGAACGGTTCGCCGTAGCGAACACCGAACGCGCCTCCAATGTATCCGGAACTCCAGAGTACAACGAAAGAAACAGGTAATATTGGAAACGGCTTACGTAACGGTATGGCCAGTTCTTCAGTCGACATTACGCATCTCCTTTTGATGATGCGTCAAATTTAGCTACTCGCCTTCAACAAGCGACTAAATTAATGTCAGACTGTATATGCGTGCCGCTTATGGATTAAAGCTCGGCTGCGATATTATCCAATGCGAACCGCTCGGAGTTCTCGACAAATTCGGACCAGATATCGATAATCCGGGTCTCCATTTGCAGAAGGTAAGCGGGGCTCCATCCGTCCCTATGCCGAAGCCGCACCTCGAACTCCGGCAGGCTGGGAAGGATGGCGCCGTCTTCCAGGCCTACCAGCCCGCGGTAAGTCTGGACCGAAGGCAGGACGGTGACCCCCATGTTGGCAACGACGGCGGCTTTGAGCGACGGGAGATCCTCGCACTCGTAGACGCACCTCCATTTGATTTCGTTGGATTCGAGCGTCTCGATCGCAGCGCGGCGAAAGCCGCACGGAGCCTTGAATAAAACGAGAGGAACCGCGTCATTGGCGGTGATGGGTTGCCTCGACCCGGCATACCATCTGACCGGAAGCGGGCTCGAGTCTTTGTTGCGACGGCTTCCTATTCTCTCCAGGAGCAAGGCCAGATCGATCCTGCCGGTTTCGATCTGCTCGGCATTGGACTGGCTGCGTCCTACTTTGATGACGAGATGGACGCCGGAGAAATGGTCGCGAAAATCGCCGATTATCCGCGGAAGCACGAATTCAGAAAAGTGCTCCGGCATTCCCAACTGGACCACTTCATGCTTCTCATGCTGGCCGACCTCTGTCGCGAGTTCATCGTTGAGCGCGACGATTTTTTCTGCGTAGGCACGCAGCTTTTCCCCAGCGGGCGTCAGCCGGATCGTCCTTCCATCGCGAAAAAGCAACTCCACGTTCAGAAGTTCTTCGAAGCGCTTTATTTGCTGGCTGATTGCAGGTTGAGTTAAGCGTAGCGCGTCGGCGGCTTTGGAGATTCCTCCGAGCTCGCTGATCTTGAGGAAGCTCCGGAGGGTCTGAATATCGACATTGATCTTCATGAAACGCACTCTGCACGGATGCTCGCCTCCGGCGGCGCAAGGGCTACCGGCCTTATAATCCAGAAGCCTGCCCCCAAAATGCGGTGGCGGACTCCAATTTGATCTTTTTGCCAGAAATAAGAGAGTGATGTCTAACTGAATCTCTCTTTCCGTGTGGTTTTAGTGATCGGGGAAACCGGCCTTGGCGACCGGATCGAGAAGGTTTTGACCAATGCCTGGTCGACCGACATCATTCAACTTGTTGGATTGCGCGGGTGGTGAATGGACGATATCAACCTGATCATCCTGATCTGCGCCGGTCTGGTGGTGGCCAGTGTCTTCACCAGCGTGCTGGCGTTTCGCGCCGGCGCGCCGTTGTTGCTGCTGTTTCTGGCAATCGGGCTGCTGGCCGGCAAAGATGGGCCGGGTGGCATTACTCTGACCGATGTCCCGAGCGCCTTCCTGATCGGCAGCGCGGCGCTCAGCGTGATCCTCTTCGACAGCGGTTTTCACACCAGCCTCAAGAACTACCGTCAGGCTGCCGGCCCAGCCATCACACTGGCGACGGTCGGTGTCGTCCTCACCGCCTTGCTGGTTGCCCTGCCAGCCCATCTGCTGCTGGGGCTCGACTGGCCGGTCGCCTTGCTCCTGGGAACGACACTGAGTTCGACCGACGCCGCCGCCCTGTTCTTTCTGTTGCGGGTTGGTGGCATGACCCTTCGCGACCGCGTCCGCTCGACGCTGGAGGTGGAATCCGGGACCAACGATCCGGTTGCCGCGGCGCTTGCCCTATCCCTGGTCGGCGTCCTGGGAACAGGGCAGATCGCCGACATGTCGGGCATCGCCATCCATCTTCTTTTGCAGATGGGTGGCGGTGTTCTCTTCGGTCTGGGCGGTGGTGTAGCCATCGTTTTCGTGGTCAACCGGATCAAACTTGAACAAGGTCTTTACCCGGTCGCGGTGATCGGACTGACAGTTGCCGGTTACGCCCTGACCAACCTCTTGGGTGGCAGCGGCTTTCTCGCCGCCTATCTGGCGGGACTGGTCGCCGGCAATGCGCGGCTGCAGGCGGCCGGCACAGTGCGCCGTTTTCAAGAGGGGATTACCTGGCTGGCGCAGATCGGCATGTTCGTCGCGCTCGGCCTGCTGGCGCGTCCCAGCCATTTTCCCGATGTCGTGGTGCCAAGTGTGGTACTGGCCGTAATCCTGATTTTTGTCGCCCGGCCGATCGCCGTGTTCGGCTGTCTGGCTTTTTTCCGGTTTGGCGCTCGAGAAAGGGTCTTCATCTCCTGGGTCGGGTTGCGCGGTGCCGTCTCCATCCTGCTGGCCATGATGCCGGTGTTAGCCGGTGTGGCGTCAGGCGAGATCATTTTCGAAGTGTCTTTTTTGGTCGTCGTCATTTCGTTAGCCTTACAGGGCTGGACGGTCCGGCCCCTGGCGCGTTGGCTGGGCCTGATCGTTCCCGAAACGACGGGTCCGGTCGATCGAATCGAGATCGACCTTCCCGGTCTGTCCGACCGCGAATTGATCACCTATCGCGTGCACGCCGACAGCCCGGCGGCGCGCGGCCGGGCCTTGCCCCGGTGGGCCCGTCCGCTGCTCCTGCGCCGGGGCGGTAAGATCGAACCGACGACACGACAAATGCAAGCCGGTGATCAGGTCTATTTGTTGGCCGCGCCGAAGCAGGTCGCCCTCCTCGACAAGATATTCGGCCGGCAGAAGGACGAAAGCGACACCGAGGCACGACTCTATGGCGACTTCGTCATTGCTCCCGAGGTCACCGTTCAAACCCTCCGTGACACCTATTCCCTTGCCTTGGAAACCGACGACGGTGCCACCACGCTGGGCGATTTGTTCCGTCGCGAATTTCATACCGACCTTGAGATCGGCGATCGCCTGCATTTCGGTCCGGTCGATCTGATCGCCCGCGAGGTCGGCGACGGCAAGGTTCTGTCGGTTGGCATCGCCCTTGAACCGTTGACCAAGCCTCCCGACGGGTGGGACCGGCTTAAGACGAGGCTGGCGCGTCTGCTGGGCCTTTTCGGCGACGACGATGCATGAGATCGCCGGCCCCCAGGATCGCCCCGCCGATGATCAGCGCCGCCGCCACCGCCAATTGCCAGCTGAGATGGCCTCGTCCGGCAAGGATCAGCAACCCGTTGGAAACCAGCGGCACCCCATATGCCAACGTTCCAAGTGCCCGGATGTCGCCATGCTTGCAGGCGCCATCCCAGACAAAAAACGCGGCGCCGACCGGCCCCAGGCCCAGCAGGGCAACAGCCAGCCATTGCCAGCCGACGGGATAAACCGTTTCCTCAAACATCAGATGGAAGACAAGAGCAAGCAGCGCCGTGGCGCCGCAAAACCCGCCGACGGCATCGCTGGGTACGTCTTTGTAACGACGGTTGAGTACCGAATAGCCGGCCCAGATCACGCCGCACACGACAGCTGCGGCATAACCTGGCACATAGCGGCCGGAAAAACTGGCATCGCCGCCGCCGGTGATCAGCAACGCGGCGCCCCCCAGTCCCGCCACGGCACCGGCGAGATGGCGCAGGCGAAACCGCTGGCCGGGGAGAAACGCCGAAAACAAAACAATGAGAAGCGGCCAAAGGTAATTGAGCAGGTTGGCTTCCACCGGCGGCGCCAGCCGCAAAGCCAGGAAATAGAAAAAATGGTAACCGAACAGGCCGCCGACGCCGAGGAGCCAGGCGCCAGGCGGTTGCCTCAGCACGACCATCGGCGGTTGCCGCCGCCAGAGCCACAGGCCCACGGCTATCAGAGTTGCCAAGGCAAAAGCCATGCTGACCAGTTGGAACGGCGGCACCGGTCCGGCAAGTGTCGACAGCAGGGCCAAGGTTGACCACAGAAATAGAGCAACAATTCCGCCAACCGTGGCGCGCCAGGACGGTGACATGGTTCCTCGCCGGAAAAATCCCCCGGCCGGAACTCCGGTCGGGGGACTCAAAGACGATAGCACCGGTACGGGAACAGATCAGTACATGTGTTGACCGCCATTGATCGACAGTGTGGCGCCGGTAATGAAGTCGGCGTCGTCGGCCACGAGGAACAGCACGCCGCGGGCGATGTCCTCGGCATGTCCCAGTCGGCCGGCCGGAATCCGCGAGATGATCTTTTCCAACACCGCATGAGGAACCGAGCGGACCATGTCGGTATCGACGTATCCGGGCGCGATCGCGTTGACGGTGATACCTTTTGCCGCGCCTTCCTGGGCCAGGGCCTTGGTAAATCCATGGATGCCCGACTTCGCAGCGGCATAGTTGACCTGACCATACTGTCCGGCCTGACCATTGACCGAACCGATGTTGATGATCCGGCCAAAGCCGCGGTCGCGCATGGATTCGATGACCAGACGCGCCAGATTGAAGCAAGAGGTGAGATTCGTATGAATAACGTCCTCCCACTGATCGTAGGTCATCCGGTGCAAGGTGGAATCCCGGGTAATACCGGCATTGTTGATAACGACCTCGATCGGCCCGACCTCCGCGACGATCTTCTGCACGGCAACCTCACATTCCGGAAAACTGGAAACATCGAATCGGTAGGCCGGAATTCCGGTTTCCTCGGTGAACTGCCTGGCAGCCTCCTCATTGCCGAAGTAATTGGCGACGACCCGATAACCGGCGTTATGCAACGCCACGCTGATCGCCCGACCGATACCACGAGTTCCCCCTGTAACGAGTGCAATTCGCCCCATGTTTCGCTCCCCTTTGCTGTCCGCATTGGTCTTGCGGTTGGTTATTGGAGATTGTCTAATATTGTAAATCTTCGGGAGAAAAACAACCTGGCAAAAATACCGAAAGGTGTATCTTTGGACAGAGGCGACGTCTCCGGGTCGCATTGATCCGCTCACTTCTGACGAATGGCGGGCAAAAAGCCTAGCTTTCGCCCTTCACGTGAAATATCCATTTCGCCATATGAGCATAGGCGTCGGCTTTCGCGTTGCGCCCCGTCATCATTCCGATGTGCCCGCCAGCCACCAACCGGTGTCGCCCCTTGCTCATGGTCGAGGTCAGCGCCAGCGCCGACTGCGGTGGAACGATACGGTCGGCGGCCGGTACCAAAGACAGGCACGGCTTGCGGAAGGCTGCGGGTGAAATGATCTCGCCGGCCAACCGCCATTCGCCCCGCGCCGGCTGGTTCTCGACATACCAGCCGAACAGACATTCCTCTGCCACGCCACGAACCAGCGGCACGCCATCGTTCAACCAGTCCTCAAGGGCGACGAAATCTCTGGCCCGGACGCTCCCCGGCTTCAGACCGCCAAACATTCGGAATTTCCGCTCGATGCCGGCTGGACCGACTGTCGCGAAGAGTGATTGCAACAGATCGACCGACAAGCCCCCCGTCTGGTTGATGGCATCGGTCAAAACCGGACGCATGCCTTCGATCAACTGCGCCGCCCTCGCCGATGGCGCATGGAAGTCCCAGGGCGTCGCCAGCAATCCCAGGCCTCCAACAGCCTCCTGGCGCAGCAGGGCAATACCCAAGGCCAGCAGACCGCCCATGCAGTAGCCGACCACCAGCGGCCGGCCGGCATGGGCGAGAACCACCTCCAGAGCCCGCCCCAAACGCCCATCGACATAATCGGTCAAATGAAAATCAGCTTCCTCGGCGCCGGGCGCGTCCCAGTCGACGAGGAACGGTCGCATGCCTTTTCCGGCCAGATAGCGCAAGAAGCTGCGCTTCGCCGTCAAATCGAGAATGTAACCACGGTTGATCAGGGAAGGAACGACAAGGACGGCAGGACCAGATGCCCCTGGCTCGCCATAGCCGAGCAGCCGGGTCGAGCCCTCTTGCCAAACGACCGGGACATCGGGCAAGTCGCGGTGGTAAGGGTGCCGCCGATAAGCCTCGATGCCGGTCAGGAAGTCGCCCAATCGCTGGTAAGCTTCGGCCCGCAGCGCCTTCTCGAACGCCTCAGCGTCGACGCTTGCCAGTTGCCGGCGCAGCGTTTCTGCCGCTGGCACCAATTGCGGTTTCCAGGCGAAGGATCCGTTCCTCAAGCTCGGCAACGCGAGCTGCGAGGTCAGCGCCACCGAAGCCTGCCCCATCAGATGCAGCAACAACGGGCGCGGCCCCGGACGTGGCGGCGGGCGTTCCTGGCGACTTGGCATGATCGGCGGTATCTGTCGCTCCCTGTTGCGCATGTGCGTCCGGCGGAACGACGGCGGCGAGAAAGGACGCCAGACCCTTGCCGAAAATGGCATAGGCCCGCCCCATTGCATCGGCCGTCACCGGGTCGTTGATAACGGCCGCCGCCTGCTCCTGCCAAAGGTCAAGATAGCGGCGCGCAAGCTGTTCCAAATCCGGCTCGTCTGTCATCCCCAAAAGTATATCGATGCCCTCCGGAATTGGCCAGAGGCACGACCGCGCGATTATGTGCGGCGAGGCATTATAATCCCGAAAAAATCTGTTAAAGTGCCGGAGGGTCGCAGTAGGGAAAAGAAATCCAATGAACAATGCAACCACGCCAATCACGATCAAGAAATATGCCAACCGTCGCCTTTACAACACCGCGACAAGCAGCTACGTGACGCTGGACCATCTTTGCCAGATGGTAAAAGACAATATGGATTTCGTGGTCTATGACGCCAAGACCGGCGATGACATCACTCGTTCGGTGCTGACCCAGATCATTGTCGAGGAGGAGGGCAAGGGCGGCCAGAACCTCCTGCCGATTCCGTTTCTCCGCCAACTCATCAGCTTTTATGGCGATTCGCTGGGCGGATTGGTGCCCCGTTATCTGGAATACAGCATGCAAGCATTTCTTCGAAACGAAGAACAAATGCGCCAGTATGTCGAGCAGACACTCGGCGGGCTGTTTCCATTTAATCCCATCGAAGAAATGAACAAACAAAACATGGCCTTTTTCGAAAACGCCATGAAAATGTTCAAGCCATTCTACAATGCCCCTGGCACCGCCGCCCCGGGACAGGCAACCCCGGGACAGGCCGTCGACGGCGTTCGCGCGACAGAGGCTCTGGTCACCGAACTCCAAAGCCGGCTCAATGTGATGCAGCAACAGCTCGACGCACTGAACAAAACCCAGAAATAGACTTGGCTGGCGCATCCTCGCGACCACCATGGTTGGCGCGAGGATGCGCGGCCCGAGGGGAAAACGGCCGCCTTGGCCCGGATTGTCGTCCCCACCGGGCCGCCCTCAAGCAAACAAGACCGCAATAGTGGGGCTTTCCCGGCGCCCCGGAACACGTGCGCCCCGATGTCGGGATTGGTTGGGCCATTATCGGAGAAAAACGCTCTGGCTCTTCGACGAACCAGTTCGCTCTTTCAGATGACCGCCCATCGACGCCGAAGCCATCCCGACCACGCATATATCTGAAGTCATAGTCGCTGATGGCGCCTTGGTCGCGATATGTGGCTGACGACGCTAAACTTGGAGTATTTTTTTTCACCTGCAGGTTGGCAACCGGCGACAGCGTTGGACCGGAACTCCGCGCAAGTCCTGGCTATTCGCTAGATTGGCAAGGAGAGAATCGGATCGCCAAGCCCGAAGGCAAGAAGATCTCCTGACCGTGAGATACATACAAATTGTCGTAATTTGTGTTAAAATTGGTTGTAGAACAATTGGGCAACTGTAAATAATTTGTTGATTGAGACGCGGTTTCCGCATAATCAACTTTCTGTAAGTCAGAGGAGAGCGGGCATTCCTCCCCCCACCGCGGGAATCAACTAGGAATAAGTTTAGGATCATGCCGACAACAGACGAAAAAAAACCGACGCGGACGCTCAACAGAGCAAATGACACCGATCGCTACGTTGGGGCGAGAATCAGGGAACGCCGGATCATGCTGGGGCTGTCGCAACAGCAGATGGCCGACCTGATCGGCGTCACCTATCAGCAGGCCCACAAATACGAACGCGGTATCAACCGTATTTCGGCTGGCCGACTGCATGAGATTTCGCAGGTTCTCGGTGTTCCGGTCGGCTATTTTTTCGACGGCCTGAACAACGACCACAGCAGCGATCTCTCGCCTCGCCAGCGCATGTGTCTTGAGTTGGCCCGCAATTTTTCCAGCATCGTCAACGAACGCCATCAGGACGCACTGAGCCAGTTGGCCCGGGTTCTGGCGGCGGAAACGGTTTGACCGATCTGGTAGACTGCGGCGTTTTTTTTGCGGCGCGAAAGAGCGGTGGTTCACGCGATAAGTGTGGACCGCGGAGGATACGATCGTTCCATGCGGAGGCCTGTCGCTTCCGTATGGAACGCAGATCGCGTTCTATTGTGTTAAATATTTGATGGCCGGCCCTGACGACGGAATTTAACGCCCGACATCCTTCAACAAGGTGTCGACAGTCTCCGTGAACAGGGCAAAAGCCCGGTCGCGGCCGCCGGGGAAATTTCCTCCCGCCGTCAAGCCGATGAAACCGTAGGTCACAGCGACCAGCCGGTCGGCAAGATCCTGGCCATTGTCTCCACTGCCTCGCTTGGCCAGAAGATCTGACGCGGCATGAGCCATTGCCACGGGAGCCAACGCGTCCGTCGCTGTGCCCGGATGGGCCGTCTGCCCCTCGAAGCCGAACATCACCGCACAGATTTCCCGATTGTCGAGGGAATAATCCCATAGAGTCCGCAGCATTGCCCGCAGCCGTTTAGCCGGACCGTGGACATCGGTTATCGCCTGATCGAGGGCCAGATCGAGTTGCATGTTTCCCTCGGCCGCAAGCGCCGACAGAACCGCATCCTTGTCGCGAAAATACTGATAGATCGCCGGGGCGCTGCAGTCGATCCGCGCAGCAATGGCCCGCACCGTCACTGCGGCCCAGCCTTGCTCGGCGGCGATCAAACGAGCCGCCTCGACGATTTCCTTGCGTCTGGCCGGCTGGCCCCGCCCCTTTTCCGACTGCGTGTTCATGAGGTGATGTTATACCAAGTTTCGGTGAGAGTGACTCATCGAAACTTGGTTGGCCCACCCTCGGGCCCGCGAGCTTATGCGAGCGTAGCCAAGGGTTTCGGAGAAACCCGCCCGGCGTATCGTGTCTTGAAAATTTGGTAAGAATGTCTGTCCGTAAGGATGAACGCGGGGGGATGGCCATCCCCCCGCGTTCGGCGGCCCCGAGACCGAAGGCGTTTTGGGT
>JARLJB010000374.1 GCA_031291415.1 Telmatospirillum sp. | reverse complement strand
CCATATGGGCCACCAGCTTCCGTTCCGCCTTCCGCGCCATGGCCGTCACCGGCATGCCCCTCGGCGAGCTCGCCACCCGCATGAACCAGCACCACTGGGCCGAAGGCGAGGAAGCCCGTCGCCGCTATCTCACTGCCATCTTCCTCCGCCTCCACCCCGAGTCCGGAGCCATCGAAGTCGTCAACGCCGGCCACAACCCCGGCTTCCTCGTCGCCCCCGGCGAGCCCCCCTACGAGTTCAACGCCGCCGGAACCCCTCTCGGCCTCCTCCCCGGCATGACCTACGAGAGCGAGCACCGCCCCTTCCCCCCCGGCTCCCGCCTCCTCTTCTATACCGACGGCCTCACCGAAGCCTTCAAAGGAGATGAGGAGTTTGGCCCCGAACGTCTTATGAATGAATTTTCTACGTGCCCCGCCGAGAAGGCCGATGGTATCCTCGATGCAATATGGACCGCCATCGACACTTTCTCCGAAGGCGGCCCGCAGGGGGACGACATGACCGCACTCACCCTTTGCCGCGCCATCGGGGAGACTCCGCAATGACCGAGACCAAATCCACCACGGTCGAAGTGCGGCTCCCCACCCGTATGGGCTATGAGAAGGTAGCCATGAGCACAGCCTCGGCCGTCGCCAAGCTCATGGGCTTTCCCGAGGATCGTGTTGAAGACCTCAAGACCGCCGTCGCCGAAGCCTGCATCAACGCCATCGAACACGGCAACCGCCTCAACGAGAAGCTTTCTGTCGGCGTAGTCCTCTCCGCCGGCCCCGACCAGCTTGAAGTCAAAGTCATCGACGACGGCAAAGGCATCAAGACCCAGCCAGCCAAGCCCGACATCGACCGCAAAATGCACGGCGAAGAGGACCCCCGCGGCATGGGCATGTTCCTCATCCAGGCCCTCGTCGACGAAGCCGAATGGGTCCCTGGCACCGACGGCAAAAGCAGCTACGTCCGCCTAGTCATCCGCCTCGCCAAAGGACCAGAATGACCTGCGATGAAGCAGCTTTTTCGGGCGGTAGGCCGGGGATTTATCCCCGGTATAAACGCAATGCAATGAATTGGGCTTTAGCCCCCGAGGGATGGTTTTAGACCGCTTCGACATTCACCGCAAATAAGCCGCAGCCAAAGAACAGGGAGAACCAAAGACAGTGCAGAGTGAAACCAAGTCCCATGTTGACCAGATCACTTCCCCAGCCGGACAGCCCGTGACCGTCCTCCGTTTCGAGGGCGACATCGCCAGCACCTCGAAGGACGCAGTCCTCGGCACTTACCAATCCCTGCCCAAAAACGACGTCAAGCTCATCCTCCTCGACTTCACCAAGGTCGACTACATCAACTCCAGCGGCATCGCCCTTGTCATCCAGCTCCT
>JARLJB010000373.1 GCA_031291415.1 Telmatospirillum sp. | reverse complement strand
TGCGCACCATGCCGGCGTAAAACAACGCCAGACCCGGTATCGTCATCAGCAGGACAAGCGCCGTCGATGTCAGCATCCACGCCGTGTCCGCCTTGTCCAAAACCGCCGGTGCCGCCGCTGCCGCCGCGTCAGCCGCCGGCGCCGCCTCCTGCGCCAGTCCGGCTCCCGCCAGCAACGTCAGCGCAAGCGTCAGCCCGCTACCAACAATCGTATTTTTGGAGAGTATTTTCATAATCACCCCCGAGGGCCCCATTAAAATCTTAGAGAGCGGATTCGTTGGTTTCACCGGTGCGGATGCGCACCACCGAAGCCAGGTCGCTGACGAAAATCTTGCCGTCGCCGATCTTGCCGCTGTTGGCGGAGGTGCGGATGGCATCCACCACCTGATCGACCACGTCGTCGTTGACGGCGACTTCGATCTTGGTCTTTGGCAGGAAATTCACCGTGTATTCGGCGCCCCGATAGATCTCGGTCTGGCCCTTTTGGCGACCAAAACCGCGGACTTCGCTAACAGTCAACCCCTGGATGCCGATGGCCGACAGCGCCTCACGGACCTCGTCGAGCTTGAACGGCTTTATAATGGCAACGATGTATTTCATCGAGTTCCCCTCGGTTAGGCACAAGGTTCAGGCTGCGGATACATTAATCAAGTTCCGTGCCAACCGATGAAAACTGCGGAAAACGGCGCCGCGAGGTGACCCATGAGCGTCCCGCACGGCGATCTTGCTTAATTTTTATGCAACATTTTCCGGTTTCGCTCAAAAATAGCATTTCTTTGTTCTGACCACTCCTTTTTGATCGGCGCGCAAAAGCCTGACGTTCCCATCCACCGGACCATGGCCGGTCTGGCATCCGATTTGCTAGTCATCTTCCAAAATCACACATGGCATATCGAAGGAAGGTCAACGATCTTGCAGAAAGCCGCACCAAACTGGCATCCGATCAGGGAAAGACTCCGACTTGCCCTGGTTCCGACGGATGCCGAGACCCAGCAGCTGGCGCTTCGCGCCGTCATCGATGACATCGTCGAGGTTTTCGAGAGTTACGCCCCGACCCCTTGGGAGGCTCATTTCCTGCTTCATGCCATCTGGCATCTGGACGATGGCTATCCGGCCGTCGCCGCCGAGGAGATCGCCTCCGTCCTCAAACCGCGCGATGACCAGGTTTCCATCGGTTTCGATCTCCCAAGGCCGTCGGCCTGGGTGAGGCGCGGCGTTGGCGTGAACTCATCGGCCGCCGTCTGACAAACCGTCCTGGGGGGAAGACCTGGGCAATCGGGGTAATTTCGCCTATCCTGCCGGCTGGTATGGAGATTTTACCGCCGATGATTGCCTCGCTCGCCAAAGCCATTGCCCAATTGTCCGATCCCCGTTTCCGCAGGGTTCTGCTGATCGGCCTGTCGACGACTTTCGTCACCTATCTGCTGGTCTATGCCGCGGTCGGCTGGGGATTGAGCGGCTTGCATGTCTGGGGAATCGGTTGGGCCGACACCATCACCGACCTCCTGGGAGGCTTGGCCATCTTCGTGATCGCCCTGATTCTGTTTCCCAGTGTCGCGACGCTGGTGCTGGGCTTCCTGCAAGATGAAATCGCCACGGCGGTGGAGGCCCGCTATTACCCGGCCCTGCCGGCGCCCCGCCATCAGGGTCTGATCGAGATCGGCTGGGGTGCCTTGCGCTTTGCCGCCGTCGCTCTGCTGGTCAATTTGCTGGCATTGCCGATCTATCTGCTGCTGCTGGTCGCCGGCATTGGGGCCGCCCTCTATTGCATCGTCAACGGCTATCTGCTGGCGCGGGACTATTTTGAAATGGCGGCCTGGCGGCGCCTCGAACCCGCCGCCGCCGATCGGCTGCGCCGGCGCCACTGGCTGCGCCTTTGGTTGCTGGGCATCGTACTCGCCTTGGTGTCGACGCTGCCGTTGGTCAACCTTCTGGCGCCGCTGATCGCCACCGCCGCCATGGTCCATGAAGTGGAAAAGCTGCGTTCGAAGGACGCATGACACGAGAAGCCCGGAGGTAGACACCTCCCCCTTCGGCTCCCGCGCCAGTGGTGTCGTCAGCGGTTGCCAAAAACCGGAGGACGGCTATTCTGCAGCAAGCCTTCATGACCGGACTCCACCATGCAACTCCGCCGTCGCTCTCTTCATCTCCTCGCCCTGGCTGCGCTGTGCTTTCTGGCCGCCTGCCAGGCGCCGCAATCCACGGCATCGCTGGGCCGTCCCGGCGGTCCACTGCCGGGCGACGGGACGCCGGGTCTTGACGGAACCGCCCCGAAGCCGGGAGAACCGGGCGACGATCCGGGCCATCTCAAGGGACTGGCGGCCGGCGAGGTGGTGGCCAAACTGGGCGACCCCGGCTATCGCCGCCGCGAAACGCCGGCTGAGGTCTGGCAGTATTTCGGCCCCGGCTGCGTCCTTGATGTGTTCCTTTACGACGACAAGGGGGCACAACGGGTCACCCATGCCGAATTGCGAAGCCGTAACCTGACGCCTAGCGGGCAAGCAAGCTGCCTGGCGCAGTTGCTGCAGGGCAAGCGTGGCGAAACCAACAGCTAGTGGCGCGTTTCATCTCAGTTCGCCACCGGCCTTGGGGCCGACCCGCCTGGATGAAACACGAGTGGCACCGGCGTCCCTGCCGGTGTGCCGCCGCCAAGCGGACCCTTTCCGGCTCACGCCGGAACACCGGCAGGGACGCCGGTGCCACTGACAATTTGTTTCTACCTACATGATGTGGTCCTCTAGTTCCGCGCAGCCAGACAATGGTCGAGCCAGGCGGCGTTGAAGCGAACATGCTGGATCCGGGTCTTGCCGTCCGACGAATAGACCACATGCCAGTCGCCGTTGGCCGAACGGATCACCGTGGGATAGGCGACGTCGCCTTCAGCTCCGCTGGCCACCAGATCGCACCCCGGATGGAAATGCACGCCATCGGTCGATTGGGCCAGCGACAAACTGTGGCGGTCGCCGGTGCTGGGATTGTAGACCAGCACAAAACGGCTGGCGTCGTCGAGCCAGGCGTCGACCGCCGCGCCTGGATTGGGAAGATTGGTCGGCACCGCCGGCGCAGCCAGGCCACTGGCGGGATCGAACAGAGCGGTGAATACCGACGCCGACCGGCTGTCGCGCAGATAAGCCCGGATCAGGCCGTTCGGCTGAACGACCAGACTGGGTTGAATCAGCGCTTCGCCCACCAGCGGCACGACCAAACCTGATGGCAATGGCAAGGATTGTCCCGGCGACATCGCTGCCAGATCGACGATGCGCAGATAGGCGGTCTCGTCTCCTTCCCGATAGAGCGGCAGAATATCGCCCAAACGGTCGACGTGAACAGGCTTGGCCCGCGGCAAAGCGCCGGTTTGGTCGTCAAGGCGCACCGCCGCCGACCAGGTCTCACCGAGGTCGGCCGAGACCTTGGCGTCGACCCGGCCACAAAGCCAGTTACGACAGACATTACCGATCAAAGGCCAGTCCCAGCGCTGAATGACGCCGTAGATCAGCCATAGGCGGCCGCGTCCGTCGAAATGCAGGGTGACATTGCCCGGGCTTTTGTTGGCAGCTTCGGCGCCAAAGGCCTGCTCGCCGCGATCCACGACCACCCTGGGCAACGACCAGCTGCCACCGCGATCGGTGCTGTCGGAACAGAGGATCCGGGTATCTTCGTTGGCTTCGCTGGTCCCGGAATACCAGCAGACCAGAAGTCTGCCATCGGTCAATTCGACGAGGCCGGGCGCATGGTTGGTCTGCCCCTCGGGAACCGGCACGATGCCGCGCGCGATCGTCGGTTCGGCTGCCTCGGCCGGTGGCCAAAGAGATGCAAAGGCAAGTCCGACGAGAACAAAAAGCCGGCGCGACACCATCGCGACGGTCACACCCTGCGCACACCGGCCAGCAAAATGGCGGCCACGACCAGGACGCCACCGCTCAGGCGGTTGATCCAGCGGGCACGATCGCCGCGCGCCAGCCACGGGGCAAGAGTTCCGGCTCCGGCGGCGGTCGACATGATCATGCAAAACTCGATCACGCTGAAGGTGCCCGCCAGCAGAAACATCTGCGGCAGAAACGACTGCGACGGATCGATGAACTGGGGGAACAGCGCCGTAAAGAAAATGATGGCTTTCGGATTGCTGAGACCGACACCGAAAGCCTGAATGATCAGTGAGCGATGGCTTGGCGCGGCGGGCGCGTCCTTGGCATCGCCCGCAACCATCATCGATGGTGCCCGCCAAAGCTTCACGCCCAACCAGGCCAGATAACCGACACCGCACCATTTCACCACCTGAAAGGCGGTGGCCGAGGTCGCCAGGACGACACCGAGGCCGGCCGTCGAAGCGGCCATCGGCACCCACATGCTGACCAGCAGGCCGGCAGCCGTGACAAGGGCATGCCGCGGCCCATGCAAAAGCCCGGTCGACATCGAGAGCAGCATATTGGGACCGGGCGTATAGGAAACGACAAGATTGACGGCAACGAAAGTCAGCCAAGTGTGAAAGAGCATCATCGTTCCAGACAGCGAGCCAGATGATTTCGTGATTGTGGAAGAATACCCCAAAGCACGAGTTCTATGCGACGCTATCGCCTCCGGCTAAAGCTAGCTCAAACGCCGCTCGGGCCGGATGACGTCCCGCAACAGCGCCCGGCAAACAGGCAGTCGTCGCTCCGGCCGCCTGTTTGCTGCGCAAACTCACTTCATATAGGCACCGGCCATGGCCGACACCGCATTTCGCGAATAGCGTTTGAGGACGCCCCTTTTCGGCGGCATGTCGGGCAAGCGCCAGGCGGCTTCACGCGTTTGCAGAATCGCCGTGATCTCTTCGGGGGATTTCCTGACGCCGGCCACGCCGACGATCCGCAGGCTCCGCGCCGGGATGTCAATTTCGATAAGATCGTCATTTTCCGCCAAGGCTATCGGACCGCCCTCCACTGCTTCCGGCGAAACATGCCCGATGCAGGGGCCTCGTGTCGCACCGGAGAAGCGGCCGTCGGTGACGACGGCAACCGTGCCGTTCAGCCGTTCGTCAAAGACGATGGCGTCGGTCGTCATGAACATTTCAGGCATGCCGGACCCTTTCGGGCCTTCATAGCGGATGACGACGACGTCGCCGGGATTGATGCGGCCGGCGATGATCGCCGCCTGGGCAGCCTCCTCGCTGTCGAAGACCGCGGCCCGGCCCGTGTGGGTGAGCATGGCGGCGGCAACCGCGGAATATTTCACCACGGCGCCGTCGGGGGCGAGATTGCCGCCCAGCACGGCGATCGAACCGCGCTGCTTGGCGTTCTCGGGACGCCGGATGATCTCCTCGGCGGGGATGCCGAATGTCGTGAGATGTTGGAGGCAGCGGTCGAAGAATCCCTCCTTCCAGAGAATGTCGAGATTTTCTCCCAACGGCCGGCCGGTGACGGTCATCACGTCGAGATCGAGGTGATCCTTGATCAGCCACTGGATCATCGGGACGCCGCCGGCAAACCAGAACAGCTCGGTGACATATTTGCCGCTGGGCTGGATGTTAGTCAGATAGGGAATTTCCTGGCCGATGCTATCGAAGAGCTTGGGATCGAGGGGCAGATCCAGCTCATGCGCCAGCGCCGGGATGTGAATCAAAGCGTTGGTGCTGCCGCCGATGGCGGCATGCACTTTTATGGCGTTGTGCAGGGCGGCCTGGCTGAGAATCTTCCGCGCGGTGATGTTTTTGTCTGCCAGCTCCATGATCTTTTTGCCGGCCCGCCGCGCCATGCGGCGGATATCCATGAAGGTGGCCGGCATCAGGGCCGTGCCCGGCAGGGCAAGGCCGGCGGCCTCGGACAGACATTGCATGGTGCTGGCGGTGCCCATGAACTGGCAGGCGCCGCAGGACGGACAGCCAGTCAGCTTGAAGTCCCGCATTTCCTCGGCCGTACCCTGCCCTTTCTTGGCGCGAGCGGTCAGCGGACCGGCCAGGCCCGAGGTCGAATTGCCGGGACCGGCCCGCATCGAACCGCTTGGGATATGGATCGTCGGGATGTCCATGCGGGCCGCCGCCATCAGATGAGCCGGCACCGACTTGTCGCATCCCGAAAGCAGAATCATGCCGTCCCAAGGAATAACCGAGGCATGGATCTCGACCATGTCGGCGATGATTTCCCGCGACGGCAGAATATAATTCATGCCGTCGTGGCCCTGCGCCCAGCCGTCGCAGATATCCGTGACATGAAACTTCGCCGGCTTGCCGCCTGTCTCATAGACACCAATACCAGCCTCGTCGCTCAACACGTCGAGGTGGAAGCTGCCGGGATGGCTGTCGCCTTGCACATCATCGATGAGGATATGCGGCTTTTCGATATCCTCCTCACTCCAGTTCATGCCGAGCATCAGCGCATCGACCTGGGCCCACAGGCCTCGCACGGTACGGCATCGCTGCTTAGTCATTGGTGGTTCTCCTTGTCTCTGGACCGGCGCGGGGTATCCCGCGCCGTCCTTTTCATTGTCTTTTTTTCAATTTGCAGGATCAGGCCGACACTTTCCGGCCGAGGCCTTCGACCTTCTGCACCTTGCCGGTGGTGTTTTCCGGCAAAGTCAGCGTCAGCAGGAAACCGGCGACCAAGGCGACGACCAGAAAGTAGATTCCAGCGTCGTAGCTGTCGAAGGAGGTCCGGAACCACCCGACGGCGAACGGGCCGATGAAACCACCGAGATTGCCGAGTGCGTTGATGATGCCGCGGGCCCCGCCGGCCACCTCGTTGGGGAATGTCAGCGGCGGAATCGTCCAGAAGATGCTGGACGCCGACTGCATGAAGAAGCCGCACAGAACCAGGAAGGCATAGGAAACCCAAATCTGATCCTTGAGGAGCGTCGACAGTAGGAATGACAGGGCGAACAGAATGATCGGCATGGCGGTGTATCGCCGCCTGTTCATGCTGCGATCGGAAAGCTGAGCGAAGAGATAGAGGCCGCCGATCATCGCGATGTAGGGGAACATCGAAAGAATGCCGACACCGGTCATGCCGCTATTGGTCAAACCTTTCAGAATGGACGGCAACCACATCGAGAAGCCATAGATCCCGACCTGGTAGAAGAAATAGATGCCGACCAGCCGCCACAAATTGAGATCGCCAAAAAGCGCCCGGTAGGAGACCCGCGCCCCACCCGTCTTCAGTTCCGCCTGTTCCTCGCGCAGTTTGGTGACGAGGTAGTTCTTTTCCTCCGGGCTGATCCACTTGGCCTCCTCGGGGCGATCGCTGATCAGCGGCCACCAGACAAAAATCAGGAGAAGCGAGAAAAGTCCTTCGCCCATGAAAACCCAACGCCATCCGAAATTACTGATGATCCAACCTGACACCGGCGCCGTGATGATCGAGGCGACGGCGATGTTCATCAGGAAATAGGCGTTGGCCCGGCCGCGTTCCTCATTGGGAAACCAATGGCTGAGGATGACCAGCGTCGCCGGCCAGACCCCGCCTTCGGCGACGCCGATCAGGAAGCGGACAAGGAGAAGCTGATTGGCGCTTTGCACGAAACCGCAGAGGATCGACAGACCGCCCCAGGCCAGAATGGAGACGCCGATGAATTTCTTGGCGCTGCCATGTTCGGCGATATGCCCGCCGGGAACCTGCAGCATGATATAGCCGACGAAGAAGATACCGGCCGCAAGACCCGAAACGGAAGCGGTCATCGAAAGTGATTCGTTCATGCCGCCGGCCATGGCAAAGCCGATATTCGTTCTATCCATGAATGAAAATATGTAAACAAGGATAGTCGGAGGAATGATTCGCCACCATCTTCCCGACGGAATTGGCTTGTCTATTTCTCTTGTCACGATGGACCTCCCTTTGATCCCATATTTTGTTCAGTATTTGTTTTTTTGACATGTTGCGTATGGATCGGCGGTCTCCCGGATTGCCGGGATAACCTATTCCTCAGCCTTTCGGTGACAACAGGCCGGCGCGGGCCAGAATGGCTGCCAGGACCTTCTTCTTGTCCTCGGAAAGCGGCGTGATCGGCGGCAGCACAGCCGTCGAAATGTCGAGGCCGGTCATTCGCATGGCCTCCTTGATCACACCGAAATGCGCCGGTTCCAGCCCGTAGAGCGGCACCAATTGAGCCAGTTGCTGTTGCAGGGCGATGGCCTCGGGGAAGTTCCGCGCCTCGAAGGCTTGGAAAATTCCGCAACAGATCTCAGGCGCGATATTAGAGGTCGCCGGAATGGCGCCGTTGCCGCCGAGAATGAGATTATCCAATAGATATTCGTCAAAACCGGAAAACACCATGAAATCTGGTCGTTCTGCTTTTACAGATGTAATTATTTGTCGCGTATGGCTGATATTATCGACCGTATCTTTGATACCAACTATGTTTTTACAATTTTTGGCCAGAGATGAAATCAAGGAAATGTTGATATCCTGGCTGGTCAATGCCGGAAAATTGTAAAGAAAGATCGGCAAATCCAGGGCTTCGGCGATCTTTGTGTAATGAAAATAGAGATGCTCCTGGCTGAGCAGGGCGTAGTACGGATTGATGATGAGCACGCCGTCGACGCCGCTGGCTTGCGCATGGCGACCAAGATCGATGACTTCCGCTGTACCGGGAGCCCCGACGCAAACAAGAGTTGGAAGACGGCCATTCGTATAAGCAATGGCGAATTCCGCAACCTGTTTACGTAAACTATTCGTCATGTGGCAGAACTCTCCGCCACTACCGAGAAAGAGAAGACCCTTAACGTCGGACGCAATTAATTTGTCGATGACCTTACCCATGCCGACCTTATCGAGATTTCCCTGCTGGTCGACGATGGTCGGGACTGGAGGAATGACACCTCTTAACTTCATGGGATTCATACCGTGCTCCGCTAGTATAGTTCAATAGGTTGAACTAACTGTCCATCATGATGAACATCGTAGCACTAATCCCGTCATGCTGACAAGACCACGGCCTCGGGCGTTCGATCTTGCGTGGCGGAGTCGCTCTGTTATGGTGCGTGGGTCCGTCCCGCCCCTCGAAGTTTGGTGTGATGAAAAGCAGCCTTGTCGATGACGAAAAAACGGGAGTTCCGGCCCTGGTCAAAGGCTTCGGAATTCTTGACCTGATCGCCAACGAACCGGGACTTGGCTTTGCCGCCATCCAGCAGCGGCTCGGCCTTCCAAAAAGCAGTTGCCACCTTCTGATCGGGACCTTGTGCCGGCTGGGCGCCATCCAGATGCAGGCCGACCGAGGCTATGTCCTTGGCCTTCGGTTGTTCGAACTGGGTGCGCTGGCCGCCAATCAACGGCATATCGACCGGGAGGCCATGCCCTTCCTGCGGACGCTGGCCCGGGACGTGCAGTTGACCTGCCATCTTGGCGTGCGCGAGGGACTGAAAGCCGTTTATCTGGCCAAAGTCGAATGCGAACGCGAGATCATGATCAACACATGGGTCGGCAAACGGATTTCGCTCAATAGTTCGTCGCTGGGCAAGGTCCTGCTGGCCTGGTTGCCCGATGCCGAACTCGATGAGATTCTAGAGCATCTCGAATGGACCCGGAAGTGCCCCAACACCCTGACCGATCCTCGGGAGTTCAAGGCGCATCTGGCGGAGGTCAGGGCCCGCGGCTGGGCCGTCGACGATCAGGAGGATATCCAGAACATCCGCTGCCTGGCCGCGCCGGTGGTCAATGTGCAAGGAGAAGTGATCGCCGCCCTCAGCGTCGTCGGCACGGTTCTCGAACTTGACGTCGACCGTTTTGAGGACCTGGCGGCGCGGACCTGCGCCGTGGCGCGCGACATTTCGCATGCCATCGGCCATCGGCCCGAGAACGGCGCTCACTGATCGCCGTTCAGCCTCAGCCTCCCGTCTTGTCGGAAAAGGCGCACAGATCGGCAACCAGGCAAGCCAGGCAATCGGGCTTTCTTGCCTTGCAGACATAGCGGCCGTGAAGAATGAGCCAATGATGGGCATGCCGTTTCCAGCGATCCGGCGTCACCCGTTCGAGTTCCCTTTCGACCGCCTCCGGTGTCGCCCCGACGGCCAGCCCGGTCCGGTTGGCAACTCGGAAAATATGGGTGTCGACCGCGATGGTCGGGTGATCGAAGGCCACATTCAACACCACATTGGCCGTCTTTCGTCCGACTCCGGGAAGCGTCTCCAATGCCTCGCGGTCGGCCGGAACCTCACCGGAAAATCGCTCGATCAGCAACCGCGACAGGCCGATGACGTTCTTCGCCTTGGTATTGAACAGGCCTATGGTCTTGATGTGCTCCTTCAATCCCGCCTCGCCCAACGCCAGCATCTTTTCGGGCGTGTCGACAAGGCGGAACAGCTCGCGCGTCGCCTTGTTCACGCCGACGTCGGTCGCCTGGGCGGACAACACCACGGCGACCAGAAGGGTGTAGGGATTGGAATATTTGAGTTCGCTCTTCGGTTCGGGATTGCGCTCGGCCAGACGGGCATAAAACTGGTCGATGGAAACGGGACTCATTGGACAGCTACCTCCGGAACGGAACCTCATGGTAGCATCCCGCTTGTCATCCATGGAGGAAAGACCGTTTTGACCCTTTGGAAAAGGATAATGGCCGTCGTCGGCGCCCTGGCTTTGCTGGCCGGTTGCGCCGATGCCCCACCGGCAAAGGTCGCGCAGACGGCGGGGCGCCATGTCTCTCCGCCGGCCGTCCCGGCTCCCCAATTGCCCGATGACAGTTTCGACCGCACGCGGGCCGCCGCGGCTCTCGGCGCTGCGCGGGATGCGGAACGCGACGGACAGACCGCCGACGCCCGCAGCAAAGCCCTGGAGGCTATCGCCGCCTGGCCCGGCGATCCGGCCGCCTGGCAGGAACTGGCCGCCCTTTGTCAGGCCGCCAGCGACAAAACCTGCCAGAACCGTGCCGAATTCTTCCGTGCCAAGGTCGAGTTTGCCAATGCGCTGCCGATTCGAGCGGCCGTGCTTGGCTTTCAGACCATTGCCGAGGAACCGCAAGGCGGCCGGCCCGACCCGGTCAAAACCGAGGCGGCCCGCCGCCTTTGGGCCTTTTACAACGTGCAGGACACGCGCAAGGATCAACGGGACGCCCCGCAGGAACCGTCTTTTGCCGAGGAATATCCCTATGGATCGATGCTGATCGCCGGCGGCGTGATTGCCGGCGTCCTGACCGGCGCCAAGACGTTGGCCAACAAATAGAGCCTTTTTCGATCCGGATCAGGCCAGCCCGAGCACATCCTTCATGCTGTAAAGTCCGGGCTCGCGGCCGGCGACCCAGCGGGCGGCACGGATCGCCCCTTGCGCGAAGATCTGCCGCGACGCCGCCTTGTGGGTGATCTCGATCCGCTCGCCAAGGCCGGCGAAGACCACCGTGTGATCGCCCACCACATCGCCACCGCGTAGGGTGGCAAAGCCGATATCCCCCGACTTGCGAGCGCCGGTGATGCCATCGCGGGTCTTCTGCCAGACGTCTTCGAGGGCGACGCCGCGACCACGGGCGGCCGCCTGGCCGAGGCCGAGAGCGGTCCCGGACGGAGCGTCCACCTTGTTGCGATGATGCATCTCAAGAATTTCGATATCGAAGGCGTCGGCATCAAGGCGGCCGGCCACCTGTTCGACGAGCGAGAACAATAGATTGACGCCAACGCTCATGTTCGGCGCCCAGACGACAGCAGTTCGCGTCGCCGCCCGACGCAGGACGTCTTCCTGATCGGCGGCAAGACCGGTGGTTCCCACCACATAGGCGGTACCGCTTTCGGCGGCCAGACCGGCGTGCTGGGCGACAGCCGCCGGCGCCGTGAAATCGATGACCACGTCGGAGGCTGCGAACAGCGCCTTGGCGTCATCTCCGACAGTCAAGTCAAGGGGGCCACGACCGACCAGCCCGCCGAGATCGCGACCAATGGCCTCACCACCCGGCCGCTCGGTGCCGCCAGCCAGCACCAATCCATCGGCGTCGAGCACCTCGGCCACCAGCATCCTGCCCATGCGGCCGGCACAACCGACGATTCCGATCTTGGTCATCTACATTCCCCTCGTTGCCCGGGTCAGTCCTTGAGATCTTCCCAGAGTTCGCGAACCTTGGCGAAAAAGCCGGCCGATTCCGGACTGGTTTCCTTGCCGCCGCCTTCCTTGTCGAACTCGCGCAACAGCTCTTCCTGGCGCTTGCTGAGATTGACGGGCGTTTCGACCAGCACCTCGACGAACATATCGCCGCGCGCCGGACTGCGCAGAATGGTCATCCCTTTGCCGCGCAGACGAAACTGATGCCCGGCCTGGGTGCCGCTTGGGATGGAAATCTTGACCCGCGATCCGTCGATCGAGGGGACCTCGATAGCGCCACCAAGCGCCGCGGTAACCATCGGCAATGGCACACGGCAATGAATATTGGCCCCTTCGCGCAGAAACAACCGGTGGCTCTGCACGGACAGAAAGATATAGAGATCGCCGGGCGGCGCACCGCGCATGCCGGGCTCGCCTTCACCGGCCAGACGGATGCGCGTTCCGTCCTCGACCCCCTGCGGCACGTTGACCTGCAGGGTCTTTTCCTTTTGCGTCCGTCCGGATCCGCCGCAACTGCGACAAGGATCCTTGATCACCTTGCCATGGCCGTGGCAGGTCGGGCAGGTGCGTTCGATGGTGAAAAAGCCCTGGGTGGCGCGAACCTTGCCGAGACCCCGGCAGGTCGTGCAATCGACCGGTTGGGCGCCGCCGGCGCCGCCGGTTCCCTTGCAGTCCTCGCAAACCACCGAACTCGGCACCCTGATCTGCGTCGACTTGCCGGCATAGGCCTCTTCGAGGGTGATATCCATGTTGTAGCGGAGGTCAGCGCCACGCATGGCACCACCGCCACCGCGCCGGCCACCCATGAATTCGCCGAACATCTCGTCGAAGATGTCGGCAAAACCACCAGCGAAATGGAAGTCGCCGCCCGGACCACCGCCTCCGCGGCCCTGCTCGAAGGCGGCGTGGCCGTAGCGGTCATAGGCCGACCGTTTCTGCTCGTCCTTGAGGATGTCGTAAGCCTCGTTGACTTCGCGGAATTTCTCGTCGGCGGTAGGATCGTCCGGATTGCGGTCGGGGTGGAACTGCATGGCGAGCTTGCGGTAGGCCTTCTTGACCTCGTCCGCGCCGGCATCCTTCGGCACCCCCAGGATTTCGTAAAAGTCCCGTTTACTCATTGGCGGTCGATCGATCCCGAAGATCCACCACTCCGGACCGACCTTGTGGTCCGGAGTGGGATGTTGTCAAAGAACGGATAAGGATTACTTGTCTTTCTTGTCGGAGTCGACTTCTTCGAAATCGGCATCGACCACACCGTCGGCAGCACCCTGCGGATGCGCGCCCGCAGCTGACGCCGCGGCGTCGGCGGGCCCGGCCGGCTGTGCGCCTTCCTGCTGGGCCTTGTACATCGCTTCGCCCAGTTTCATCGACGACGCTGTCAGGGCTTCGGTCTTGCTCTTGATGAGATCGCCGTCGCCCGACTCGAGAACATCCTGCAAGGCCTTGAGATCGGCTTCGATCTTGGCCTTCTGATCGGCCGACACCTTGTCGCCGAATTCCTTGAGATTCTTCTCGGTGGTGTGCACCAACCCGTCGGCGTGGTTGCGGGCTTCGACCGCCTCCTTGCGCTTCTTGTCGTCAACCGCATGGGCCTCGGCGTCCTTGACCATCTTATCGATGTCGGAATCCGACAGACCGCCCGAAGCCTGGATGCGGATCTGCTGTTCCTTGCCGGTCGCCTTGTCCTTGGCCGAAACCGACACGATACCGTTGGCGTCGATATCGAACGTCACTTCGATCTGCGGCATGCCGCGCGGGGCAGGCGGCAGGCCGACCAGGTCGAACTGGCCCAGAAGCTTGTTGTCGGCGGCCATTTCACGCTCGCCTTGGAAGACGCGAATGGTCACCGCCGTCTGATTATCCTCGGCGGTCGAGAAGATCTGACTCTTGCGGGTCGGGATCGTGGTGTTGCGGTCGATCAGACGGGTGAACACGCCACCCAGCGTCTCGATGCCGAGCGACAGCGGCGTCACGTCGAGCAGCAGGACGTCCTTGACCTCGCCCTTCAACACACCGGCCTGAATGGATGCGCCGATGGCCACCACTTCGTCAGGGTTGACGCCCTGGTGCGGCTGACGGCCGAAGAACTCCTTGACCGTCTCGACGACCTTGGGCATGCGGGTCATGCCGCCGACCAGGATCACCTCGTCGATTTCGCTGGCTTTGAGGCCGGCGTCCTTGAGCGCGGCCCGGCAGGGTTCGATGGTCCGCTGCAACAGGTCTTCGACCAGCGCTTCCAGTTTCGCCCGCGTCAACTTGATGTTGAGATGCTTCGGTCCGGCGGCATCGGCAGTGATGAACGGCAGATTGACTTCCGTCTGCATCGCCGAGGACAGCTCGATCTTCGCCTTTTCCGAGGCTTCCTTCAGACGCTGCAACGCCAGGCGATCCTTGCGGAGGTCGATGCCCTGCTCGCGTTTGAATTCATCGGCCAGGTAATCGATGATGCGGGCGTCGAAGTCCTCGCCGCCCAGGAAGGTATCACCGTTGGTCGACTTCACTTCGAAGACGCCATCGCCGATCTCAAGGACGGACACGTCGAAGGTGCCACCGCCCAAGTCATAGACCACGATGGTGCCGCTTCCCTTCTTCTCCATGCCATAGGCGAGCGCTGCGGCTGTCGGCTCGTTGATGATGCGCAGCACTTCAAGCCCGGCGATCCGTCCGGCGTCCTTGGTCGCCTGGCGCTGGGAATCGTTGAAATAGGCCGGAACGGTAATGACCGCCTGCGTCACTTTCTCGCCCAGATAGCTCTCGGCGGTTTCCTTCATCTTCTGCAGGATGAAAGCCGATACTTCGCTGGGGCTGTGCTTCTTGCCATCGCATTCGACCCAGGCGTCGCCGTTATCACCTTCGATGATGGTGTAAGGGACCAGGCCGACATCCTTCTGCGTCATCGGATCGTTGAAACGGCGTCCAATCAACCGCTTGATGGCAAACAGCGTGTTGGACGGATTGGTGACCGCCTGGCGCTTCGCGGCCTGTCCGACCAGACGCTCGCCGGAATCGGTGAAGGCAACCATCGACGGCGTCGTCCGGGTGCCTTCCGAATTCTCGATCACCTTGGTCGACTTGCCTTCCATAATGGCCACGCAAGAATTGGTCGTGCCCAGGTCGATACCAATGACTTTGCTCATTGCTTCCTCATTCTCATACGGCTGGTGCCCACAGTCCTGCTCGCAGCAACCGTGGGAACCCCCTTCGGTTGTCACCAGTGGAAACCCCTTTGGATTTCCGGATCTCAATCACATTGCGGTTATATAAGGCGCACCCGAAACGGACGCAACCGTCTGCCCGGCAACCGCGGCGGCCGGGATGCTAGCACTCAAGGACAATGAGTGCCAAGTCCGATGCGATGTTGCGCCGTGGCGCTTGACATCCTGCTGGCGGATGCCGCAATCCGGCAAACGCCGGGGCATCCCGACAGCGATAATAAAAAAGGCCGGGAAAAGGTTGGCCTGGCCGGCAAAGATCCCGCAAGGAACGCGAACGACATGATCATCTCGGCCAGTTATCGCACGGACATTCCGGCTTTCTACCGAACCTGGTTTCAGAACCGGTTCGCCGCGGGCTTTTGCCGGGTGAGCAATCCCTATGGCGGCCCCCCGACCCGCGTCTCCCTTAGGGACGACGTCGATGGCTATGTGTTTTGGACGCGCAATGCCGCCCCGTTCCGACCGGCTCTCGATATCGTCCACCGTGCCGGACTGCCCTTTATCGTCCAATACACGGTGACCGGTTATCCGCGCGCCCTCGAAAGCGGCGTTCCCGACGGCGAGACGTCGGTCGCCGTCATTCGCCGTTTGGCGTCCGATTTCGGCCGTCGCGCCGTCGTCTGGCGCTATGACCCGATCTTGTACTCCGACCTGACGCCACCCGACTGGCATCGCGCCAACTTTGCCGGCTTGGCCTGCCGGTTGGAAGGCGCCGTCGACGAAGTGGTGGTCAGTTTTGCCCAGATCTATCGCAAGACCGGCCGCAATCTGGCAGCCGCCGCGCAAACCTTCGCTTTTGGCTGGCAAGATCCGCCGGGGGACGAAAAAAGGCGAATGCTGTCGGATCTCGCGGCCATCGCCGGCGAACATGGCATGCGCCTGGCCCTATGCACACAGCCGGATCTGGTATCCGAAGAAACGCCGGCCGCCCGCTGCATCGACGCCGCGCGGCTGTCCGATCTCGCCGGACGACCGATTGCCGCCCGAATCAAGGGCAACAGACCGGGTTGCCTGTGCGCCGAAAGCCGTGACATCGGCACCTACGACAGTTGCCCGCAGGGATGCGTCTATTGCTACGCCGTCGACCTGCGCAGCCGCGCCAAGGACCGGTTGCGCCGGCACGACCCGGACGGAGAGTTCCTGTTGCCGCCCGCGGCCGTCGGGAAATGACGGACATATTGCCAATTGAAGCATAAGGATCTGGCGCGAAACAACCGCTCCAGATCCTTAGGTTTCATACGACGCCTCCGCTCCGCTTCCGGCGGGCTCAGGCGCCGCTCGGGCTCAAGGATCTGGCGCGATAATATCGCTTCACGTCCTTAAGTCCTTTCCACCGGCCTGACCGTTCTCTAAACTCCCGCGTCATCCTCATCAGCAACCGTGAACAATCGTCGTGCCAAGCAACCCTCGTCTTTCCATCGTCGTTCCCTTTTTCAATGAATCGCTCAACGTCGAGCGCTTCTTCGATCGTCTGGTGCCAATTCTCGACGGACTGGACCTCGGCTGGGAGATCATCTGCGTCAATGACGGCAGCCGGGACGACACCTTGGATCGGTTGTTGGCCGCGCATGGCCGCGAAGCGCGGATCAAGGTCATCGACCTGTCGCGCAATTTCGGCAAGGAACCGGCCCTGTCGGCCGGCCTCACTCACGCGCGGGGCGACGCCGTGATCCCGATGGACGCCGACTTGCAGCATCCGCCGGAGCTGATTCCCGACCTTCTAGCCAAATGGGCCGAAGGCTTCGACGTGGTCTATGCGGTCCGTCAACACCGGACCGGACAAAGCATCGGCGCCAGGATCCGCGCCAGGGCGTTCTATTGGCTGTTCGACAAGCTGTCCGAGGTCCCGCTGCCGCGCGAAGTCGGCGATTTCCGCCTGCTCGACCGCAAGGTCGTCGACGTGATCAACGCCATGCCGGAGCGGACCCGCTTCATGAAGGGCATCTTCGCCTGGGTCGGTTTCCGTCAGGTCGGCATCCCCTACGAACAGGAAGAACGCCATTTCGGCGAAAGCAAATGGGGCTTGATGAAGCTGCTGTCCTTCGCCTTCGACGGACTGGTGGCTTTCTCGGATTATCCGTTGCGCATCTGGGCGCTGGTCGGTTCGGTGATTTCCGGTTTCGCCTTTCTCTATATCGTCGTCCGCCTGATCAAAACGCTGGTTTTCGGTATCGACGTGCCGGGCTATGAATCGACCCTGGTCACCGTTCTGTTCCTGGGCGGCGTGCAATTGATCACGCTGGGTATCATCGGCCATTATCTCGGCCGGGTGTTCAACGAGGTGAAGGGCCGCCCGTTGTTCATCGTCCGCCAGCGCGTCGGCCTGGAAAAGAAGGACGACGCCGGCAACGACGATGCCAAGGACAAGCGATGACCCCCGCCTGTCATCGGCTTTTAGAAATCGACGCAGCGCCCCCCTTTTTCCCAGTCGTTGTAGCGCGTCGGTTCGGGTCCTTTCGGACCGCCGTATTCGACGGCCGGCGGAACCGGTTCGACAGTCTTCGACGGATGATTGAGCGGCTTGGCTGCCGGGTCGGGTTGGCGCGACGGAGTCTCGGTCATGCTGCCTCCTGCTGAAAGATCCATGGTGCGACAAATCATCACGGCCGATCAACCGGTCTATCGATCATGAGCGATGCCCGCAGCGAAGCTTTCGCCGCGCTGGATGCCATCTTGCGCCATCGTCAGAGCCCGGAGGACACCGGCGCCGGTCTGGAGGAGCGCGACCGCGCCTTTGCCCGATTGCTGGTCGCCACAACGCTCCGCCGCCTGGGCCAGATCGACGCCCTGATCGGCCAATGCCTGGCGACGCCCTTGCCACCCAAGGCGCACAAGGTCCAGGACGTGCTGCGCCTGGGGACGGCGCAATTGCTGTTCCTCGACACACCGGCGCATGCCGCCGTCGATACTGCCGTCGACCTGGCCCGGATCCTTGGTCAAACGGCCCATGTCAAGCTGGTCAACGCGCTTTTGCGCCGGCTGGCCCGCGAGGGCCAGCAGCGGGCGGCCGAGCAGGATGCCGCCCGTCTCAACACACCTGACTGGCTTTGGGACTCGTGGACCGCGGCCTATGGCGATGTCCTCTGCCGGCAAATCGCCCTCGCCCATCTCTGCGAGGCGCCTCTCGACATCAGCGTCAAGGACGATGCCGCCGGCTGGGCGGACGCTCTTTCCGCCGAAATTCTGCCGACGGGCACGCTGAGACGCCGGACGACGGGCGGCGCCGTGTCGGCCCTGCCCGGTTTCGATCAGGGAGCCTGGTGGGTGCAGGACGCCGCCGCCGCCCTGCCGGTCCGTCTGCTCGGCCCGGTCGCTGGCCGGCGGATCGCCGATTTGTGCGCGGCGCCTGGCGGCAAGACCGCGCAACTCGCCGCCGCCGGCGCCGCCGTGACGGCGCTCGACCGGTCGGCCAACCGCCTGGAGCGGCTCCGTCACAATCTCTCGCGTCTTGGTCTTGCCGCCGAGGTGGTGACAGCCGACGCCGCCCTATGGCGCCCCCAGGAACCTTTTGACGCGGTCCTGCTCGACGCCCCCTGCTCGGCTACGGGAACGTTTCGCCGCCACCCGGATGCCGCCTGGCTGAAACGTCCCGACGACGTCGCCAAACTGACGGCGACGCAAACCCGTCTGCTGACCGCCGCCATCGACATGGTGGCACCGGGCGGTCTGGTGGTCTATTGCACCTGTTCGCTGCAGCCCGAGGAAGGCCCGGCGCGGATCGAAGCCCTGTTAGCGGCCGGCGCCCCGGTTCGCCGCCGCCCGATCACGGCCGACGACGTCGAGGGATTGGCCGAGTTGGTCACCGCCGACGGCGATCTGCGCAGCCTGCCCTGCCATCTTTCGGAAAAAGGTGGTATGGACGGATTTTACGCCGCTCGTCTGGAACGACTATGACCACCCCCGCCACGGCCACCCGCCGCTTCGTCCTGCTGGACCGGGACGGTACCTTGAACGTCGAACGCGACTATCTTTCCGATCCTGATCAGCTAGAGCTGATCGCCGGGGTTGGCGCCGCGTTGCGCCGTTTGCGGCAATCGGGCTTCGGACTCGTCGTGGTCACCAACCAGTCGGGTATCGCCCGAGGTTATTTCGATATAGCAACGGTTCGCCGGATTCACGAGCGTCTGCGGGCTCTGCTGGCCGGGGAAAATGTCTCGCTCGACGGGATCTATTTCTGTCCGCACGCCCCCGAGGACGCCTGTCATTGCCGCAAGCCCCGGCCCGGCATGGTCGAACAAGCGGTCGACGACCACGGATTCGATCCCCGGCAAGCCTTTCTGATCGGCGACAGCGCCGTCGATATCAATCTCGGCCGCGCCGTCGGTGCCACCCCCTTGCTGGTTCGCACCGGTTGGGGGGAAAAGGCCGAACGTGAGGGAAACTGCGTTCCGGCGGCCATCGTCGATGACCTTGCGGCCGCCGTCGATTGGATCGAACGATCGGTCGGCAACGCTATGAGCAAAGAATGTCCACTATGATGAAACTGTCGGCTTTGGTCGTCGTTCACAATGAAGAAGATCGCCTGGCAGCCTGTTTGGAAAAACTTGCCTTCGCCGATGAAATCGTTGTCGTGCTGGACAAATGCACCGACGACAGCAAGGCGATCGCCCTGCGATTCACCGACCGGCTGGTCGAAGGATCGTGGGAGCTGGAAGGGCCGCGGCGCAACACAGGCATCGAGGCCTGCCAAGGAGATTGGATTCTCGAGGTGGACGCCGACGAACATGTGCCGGTGGCCTTGGCCGAGGAAATCCGCGCCGTCATTGCCGGCACGCCGCACGGCTACCATATTCTCACCGTCGACAACTGGGTAGGCGAGCGGCTGGTCCGTTACGGTTGGGGTGCCTCCTTCGGCAAGGCCGCCTATCCTGGTCTGTTCCGCAAGAATGCCAAACGCTGGGGCAACGAACGGGTACACCCGAAGCTGGATTTGCTGGGCAGCAAGGGGCCGGCTCTGACGCATCATATCCAACACTACGTAGATCGTAACATTTCCGATATGATCCGCCGCTTCGACGCCTACACCACGGCGCGGGCCAAGGATCTGCGGGAATCGGGAGACGTCGGTTCGGCGCTCAACAACGTGCGGCGGATCTTTTCGCGTTTCTGGCGCTGTTTCGTGCGGGCCAAAGGTTGGAAGGAAGGAGGCTACGGCTTCCTGATCGCCATCCTGGCGGCGCTTTACCCCTACGTCTCCTATCTCAAGGCAAAGCACGAACGCGAATGACCGAACCAGAGGTTCTACCACCCCCCGACCACAGGCCACCGGCGCATGTGGTGATGTCCGATGACGGCATCACCTTCGATGGCAAGATGAAGGACGAACGACCGCTGGGCGGCGCCGAAAGCGCCTTTGCCGAATTGGCCGAAGCATTGGCCGGACGCGGGCACCTGGTCGAGGTTCATTGCCGTTGCGAGGCGCCGCTCGTCTGGAAAGGTGTCCGTTGGACGCCTCTTGATGACAGCCGTAGCCTGGGCATTCCACCGACGGCTGATCTTTACATTGCCAACCGCTCCAATCATCTGATCGGCCAATGCGCCCGCGCCGGATCGCGGATCTTCTGGATCCACAACCCGGCCGGCTATCTGTTGAAATGGCGCTATCAGTGGCCGCTTTTCCGCTACCGTCCAACCATCGTGTTTTCCGGGGCGAGCCATCTCGGCACTTATCCCCGTTGCGCCGCCGGCGGATCGCGGGTGATCATCCCTTACGGCATCACGCCCCTGTTCCTGGGGGCGTCCCCCCGCGAAACGATACCGCCGCCGCGAGCCATCTTTCTGTCAAACCCACTGCGTTCGCTCGATTGGCTTCTCGACGTATGGACCGAGAGGATTCGTCCGAAGGTCGGCAACGCCGAACTGCACATCTTCGCCGGCAGCAGCATCTACGGCGCCATCGGAGCCGCCAAGGCCGAACGCATGGCCCCTATCCTCGACAGGGCCGCCAACCTTGCCGAGGCCGGCGTGATCTTGCGCGGCCCGGTGGCCAAGAGCCGTCTGGTCGAGGAAATCGGGCAGGCGCGCGTCTTCCTTTACCGCGGCGATATCGGCGAAACCTTCTGCAACGCCGCCGCCGAGCCGCAAGCCATGGGCCTGCCCGGCGTGGTGGAGGACATCGCCTGCATGAAGGAACGGGTCGAGGACGGCAAAACCGGTTTCGTCGTCAAAGGCCAGACGGCTTTCGCGGCAGCGGCGGTGCGTCTGCTCACCGACGACGCCCTGTGGCGGCAAATGCACGCCGAAAGTCTCGAACGTCAGGGCCGCTGGACCTGGCAGCACGCCGCCGCCGCGTTCGAGAAGCTGATGGTGAATAGGGGCTAGAGTTCCGCACCGGTGGCGCGCCGCACCTCCCTGGATGAAACACGAGTGGCACCGGCGTCCCCGCCGGTGTTTCGCCGCCAGGCGGACCCTTTCCGGCTCACGCCGGAACACCGGCAGGGACGCCGGTGCTACTGACAATTTATTTCGATCTAGCGGGGTGCGGCCAAGCGCGCGGATGCGGGTGACCATCACCGCCAATGTCCCTCGATGATGAACCAACCGTTCGGATGTTGTTCCCAATGCGGCGGAACCCATTCGGCGACATGCGGCGGCCGCTCGATCCAGTGGCCGGGATGCCAGACATATTCGCGGCCGTCCCAGCGCCAATGTCCCTTCTGCCAAGCCCAGATCGGCCGTGGATCGGGCGGTGGCGGCATCATTTCGACGATCTCGGCCGGCGGTGGCCTCGGGATATAGGCAATCGGCGGCGGCGGCGGCGGAGCGCCCCGGCGCTCGACGCAGCCGGCCAACATTAAAGACGCCAACGCAAGAATTACCACGACCGATTTTCTGAATTCCATTCGACCCCACCTGTCCAAGATACTGTCCGATCGGATCTTCTTCGTTCAATAGTCAAAGAACTTCAACACCGTCTTATGGCGCGAAAATGGCAGCGTATCGACCAGGCGACACCCACCGGTTCATCGGCGGCCAAGAGATGAACCACAAAGCGCCCGCCGACGGCGGGCTACACCAAGGACACCAAGAGAGCGCCGGGTTTGGGCGCACCCTCAACTTCCAACTGCTTCCCGTCGACCCCGTGGTGAGAACTGCTGAAGAGCAGGGCAGACCTTGCCACCAACCGGATCGTGCGCTACAAACGATGACCGGTCGGCAGTTCACCAAGGCGTCACCGCTCCTTAAAGGAGAGCTAAACCTGCCCAACCATGCGATCAACCGACACCTTTATCCTGTGCCGCGTTGGAAGACGGTGACCACCAGCAATTCCTTTCGGAACGGCACGTCTCGCGAGGATAAGCGATGTCGAGGACGCTCTTACCATTCCATTCCGAGGATATTTCGGCGCTGGCCCGCGCCCTGCACGGCCAGCTTGCCGGTTGCGATCATTCACCGGGCCATGTCGAGCTGCTCAACATGCTGGTGCGATCGGCGGGTTATCGGAACTTCCAGCATTTCCGCGCCGATGCCGCCGCCCATGAGCGGCTCGACCAGCCTGCCCCAACCGCCGTCACCCCGCCTGTCGACTTCGCCCGGGTCCGTCAGGTTCTGCGGATGTTCGATGAGAATGGACGACTGAGTCTTTGGCCGTCCAAGCAAAGTCACCAGATCCTCTGTCTGTGGGCTCTGTGGTCGATGGTGCCGCCACGAACGCCATTCACCGAAATCGAGATCAGCCGATATCTGAAGACCCGGCACCTGTTCGGCGATCCCGCCCTGTTGCGCCGGTCTCTCTGCGGCTTCGGCATGATGACCAGAACCACCGATGGTCGGCAATACCTGCGAATCGAACAGCGCCCACCGGACGAAGCATTGGAGCTGATCCGTCGCCTGCAGGTTGTGGTTCCCGCTGTCTAGTGTTCTGACACAAACGCTTGCTTGCCTCGTCCGTCATTCCCGCGAAAGCGGGTATGACGGACGAGGGTGCTTTCTGTTGGAGTCACAACACTAGAGTCTGCCGGTACAGCTCACGCGCGGGCGAGTCCCATGGGCCTCCCGGGCGTGAAGCCTGGAAATATCTGACCCAGGGCATGCCCGGCGGCGAAACGGGCGGTCAGCACCTCGGCCAGCACGCCGCGGTAGTCGGTGGTGACCGCCAGATCGACGCCATTGTCGAGATCGGCGCTGGCCAGACCGGGCCAGCGGCCGTAGATCTCGCCGCCGTTGACCTTGCCGCCCAGGACCATCATGACGCCGCCATGGCCATGGTCGGCGCCGTTGCTCTTGTTGGTGCGAAGACGCCGTCCGAACTCGGTCATCACCACCACGGTCAGCCGGTCGTGGTAGCGGGCGGCGTCGTTCCAGAAGGCGGCAAGGGCGCGTGAGAATTGTCCGGCCAATCCGGAAAACCGCCCGGCGAGATTGTCGTGATGGTCCCAGCCGTCGATATCGACGCAGGCGACCGTGAGACCGATTTCCATTTTGAGCAGCTGGGCGACCGTGCGGAAAGCGCGGCCGGACTCGGTTTCCTCATAGACAGCGGCGTTTTCCGGTCGATAGTCGGCCACTTTGCCATCGGCACCGCGCGGCAGGTGCAAATCCACCAGATCCATCTCGGTCAGGGTCTCTGCCGCCGCCCGTCCAAAGGGATCGCTTGCGGCACGGTAGAGAGCGGCCAGCGTCGGTTTGACCGTCGGGCCGCCCGGCAGAGTGAGGCCGCTGCGCAGATCGGGGATGGCCAGACTGGCGCCATGAAATCCCAAAGACGCCGGCAGCGACGGGCGGGTGGCGATGGCCGGAGCGGCGCTCGGATGGATCCGCAGCAGCCGCGTCAACCAGCCGTCCATGCCGCCGCCATGCAATCCGGCACTGTCGCTCAAGCCCCGATCCATCAGATCCTGCGCGACGAAATGGCTGCGGGTGCCGTTCATCAGGCCGGTCGCGTGCAGCAGGGCCAGATGACGCTGGTCGTAAATGTCGCCGAGCGGCGCCGCCTCGGGATGCAGGCGGAAATCGACGGTCGGGGCGCAGTTTTGACGGACCGGCCGGCCAGGCTTCGCGCCATCGTCGCGGACCCGGAGATCCGGACCGCGATCGGCCACGTAATCGGGATCGTTGGTGGGGGCCAGCAGTGACAGGCCGTCGCAGCCGCCACGCAGGAAAACGACGACCAGGGTGTCAGCCGCCGCACTGTCGGCGGCCAATGCCAGCGACCTGAGGCCCGGCCAGGCGATGGCGGCGGCTCCGGTCTGCAAAAGGGCGCGGCGGCTTACGATCATCAGGAACCTCCGTCAGCGCAGATTGAAGGCGGGAGTCATGGCGCAATAGGCCAGGATCCGCCGATGCTGAGGGTCCGCCGCCCGGCCGGCGGCAAGCAGCGCGCCGGCGGCCAGTTGCAGACCCGACAGGATAGCGCCGACCGTGCCGTCGTCGGCGACCGCCCCGGTCAAATCCTCGTGCCACAGGCTGACCGCCTGCTCGGCCGTCATCGCACCGCCCAGGCGTTGGGTGGGCAAAAAAACTCCGGTCCCCCACCAGTTTTCCGTCAGGCCGAGGACCAGCGTCCAGCGCTTGCGCAACACATGGGAACTGAGCCAATAGTCCATGCTGTCCGGATAACCGGTGGGCGCTGCCCAGCCGAACAGTTTCTGGCCGCTGCCGTCCAACTCGTTCAACAGGCCCTCGGTCACCGTCGCATCGATACCAGCCCCCCTCGCGTAGGAAGCCACCAGCTCCAACGGACGCTTGACCTTGGCCCCGAATCCCTGGCGGGTCTCGGGGGCATGGGCGATGGCCCCGACCACCCGCCTGATCTGATCGGGTTGCTTCTGGTTCTCGATCCAGACGGCGGTCGCCGCCTTGACCAGGGAGTCCGGCGGCACGTCAGCAACCAAACGACGGCACAGCTTGGTACAGACGAATCGTGCGGTGGCCGGATGGAAGGCAACCAGATCGAGGACCTTGCGACCGTCGGCCATCGGCGACTGGAACGGGTCGAAATCGACGCCCAGCACGCGCTTTTGATAATTGTCGTGCCAAGCCTCGACATAGGCGAAGCGGCCGGTCGCCGGCAAGCTCTGCCCGCCACCGAGACCCGCCCCATCTTCAATGGTCCAGCCGGTGAAGGCGCGGGCCGCCTCGTAGACATCCTGGTCGATATAGCCGGCGGCGCGCCCCTTGAGGGCGCCCGGCACGTCGCGCCAGCGGTTATAAAGATCATTCAGATAGGCGTCGCGGCCAAGGCTGTGCAGCTCCAGAAGTTCGCGGCCGAAATTCTCGTTGGCATTGCCGGCCCGCGAACTCCGATTGTTGAGATAAGTCAGCATGGCCGAACTGGTGGCCACGGCCTCGAGAAACTCGCGAAAATTGCCGAACGCGTGGATGCGGATCATCCGGTCGTAGGCCGGCAGCGCGGCGGCGATGGCCTGGTCACCGGCGGCATTGACGTTGAAATGATTGTGCCAGAAGTCGACCAGGACCTCCCGCAACTGCCAGCGGGAGTGGATCGCCCGCAGCAAGGTGGCGGCCGCCACCTCCTGCCGGGGTCTCTGCCGTTCCTGTCCCGCCATCGGATGCTTACCGTCGGTGAGCGGCCAGAGATCGGCAACATCACGATCGAGAAGCGCGAGCGGCCGCATTTCGTCGGCGGCGGCGTAGCCTTCGCCGGCATCGTATTTGATATGCAGACGGACAGCGGCCAACCGCTCGACCATGCCGGGGTCGTCTCCGGGGGCAGGGGCCAGTTGGCTGTCGATCCACCGATCGGCGCCCAATTGACCGACTTCGGTCAAATCCGCCGGGTTACCACCAAAAGCCAGCCTGTTCAGCAAAAGACGGTCGACGGGAATGGACATCGCAGGGGCTCCTCGCCTGGATTCCGATCAATGAACCATGGCGAGGTGGCAAGAAAAAGGCGGCGGAATAAGCACCGCTCAGACGAGCTGTGCCTTCAATTTCTCCTGCCAATAGGCGAGCTTTTTTTTCAGCAGCATCTTCCGGACGAGATAGTTTTCTTCTTCTTCCAGCCGCTCAAGCTCCTCGAAGACAAAGGACTCGTCTCCATATTGCGACCAAGCCGTTTGCAGGCTATGCGGGCGACTGACGCCATGCCCAAGGGTGAACCAGAGGCGATTCCAGACAGTATCGAGAGTGGGCGTCTGGCCGACCCAAACCTCTCCGGACACCGTGCAGCGAACCGCGTAGATTCCGGCAGCGGCTTTGCGTTCCTTGTAGGCGGCGATCGCCGCTTTCTTGTCGATGCCCGACACCATGATCTTCCTCCCGTCGATCGAACCGCTCCCAAGCCCGAGCGACGGCCAGCGGAATAGCAGACGGAATGGCGACGGTCAATTATTATCCGGGTATATATTGACGAATTAAATATATTCCGGGTAAAATATGACATTCGATTTTCAGGATTGTTACGATGAACGATCTTCTGTCCAAACCCTGCAGCGCCTTTGCCGGCGACAAGCTGCTGTCCTCCGGTCCGCTGATCGAAGTGGCGCTGGCCGTCAAGAATGCCGAAGCTCACGGGAACCCGTCGCCGATCCTCATTTTTGACGACAGCACCGGTCAGGCGCTGGACTTCGATTTGCGCGGCACGAAAGCCGACATCATCGCACGGCTGTCGCAGCCGACAGTCGACAACGCGAGACAGGTCCACCCGCGGGAAGGCCGGGCATCAGGCTCCATCGAGCATTCTGCGTCCGAACCGCGAGGACGCGGACGGCCGAAGCTCGGCGTCGTCGCCCGCGAAGTCACCTTGCTGCCTCGTCATTGGGAATGGCTGGCGACGCAACCGGGCGGCGCATCGGTTACTTTGCGCAAGCTCGTCGACGAGGCCCGCCGGACCAATGGCACGAGACAGAAAATGCGGGCGGCGCAGGAAGCCGCCTATCGGGTCATGTCGGCATTGGCCGGCAATCTGCCCGGCTTCGAAGAGGCCACACGCGCCCTTTTCGCCAATGACCGACCCCGATTCGAGCAGCAGATCGCCGCCTGGCCCGGTGATTTCCGGTGCTACGCGACGCGACTGGGCTTTCTGGATGATCAGCCGGACGAGCCCGGAAGAATGACCCTGGGTTTTGCGCCATAGGTGGCGCCTCGAACGCGGGGGGCCACGACTTTCGCGAAGGCGAGATTGGACACCGGCACCAGGGCCAGAGAACAGAGAACGTGCCAGGCGGCGATTAAGGGCCGGTGATCCCGAAAAGCCATGGCGGCGCGTTCCATGGCGATCCCGGCGCGGAAGCGCCGGGCCAATTCCGGATTTTCCTTAGCCAGCAGGGCGCCGTGATGAATCTGCAGACGGATCAGACCTTCGACCACCTGCTGACGAGCCGCCGGCGCCGAAAAGCGAACGCAGGACAATGGCTGCGCCAACATGCCGAGATGATGGTGGCGGGAAAACCGCATCAGCCAGTCCCAATCCTCGAAACGGCGGTAGTCCGGGTCCAAGGGACCGATTTCTTTCCATACCTCGCGGCGCACCATCAGAGTGGCGCCCGGACTGACGTAGCATCCCCAGACCAGATCGCCCAGGCTCAGCTCCTCGCAATAGGCAAGGTGCCGTTCCTCGACCTCGTCTTTGTCGACGGCCCGCCGGATATAGTAATCGGTGCAGCCGCCGACCAAATGCCGATCCTGTAAAAAAGTCAGCTGTTGTTCGAGCTTGCCCGGCAGCCAGATATCGTCGGAGTCAAGAAAGGCAATCCATTCGCCGGTGGCGGCAGCGATGCCGGTATTGCGCGAGACGGCCGCGCCGCCGTTGATTGCATGGCGCAGAACGGTGAGCGGTGCCCCGGGAAACCGCGCCACCGTGGAGGCCAGATCGTCGGTCGAGGCGTCGTCGACCAGGAGGATTTCCAACGGAATTCCTTTCTGGTCGAGCACGCTCTGCACAGCCGTGCCGACAAGGTCGGCGCGGTTGTAAACGGGGATGACGACGCTGACGATGGGCGTCATGTCAGGCAACACGCCGGTTCATCGCGTAGACGGCAACCGATTGCGCCGCCGCCGCCAGTGGCCGCAGTGACAGACTTCCCTGGTGCGACAGCAACTGACGGGCGGCGGCAGCTGGTTCACCCTGCCGTAACCGCAGCCAAGCCAGGCGCGCCACAGCATTGCCATAGAGACGGTGACAGCAGTGGCGCAAGTCATCGGGCAAGTCGGGCTTGGCCAGCCAAGCCTCCGCCAAAGCGGCATTTTCCCCATTGAACCGCACCTGGGCCGCCAGGTCCTTGGTACAGGTCGCCGATCCTCCATGCATGCGGTAGCGATAAAGAACGGCATCGACGCTTTGCCACCGGCAGCCGGCCAGAACCGCGCGAACCAGAAAATCGCGATCGGCGGCCAAGCGGAAATCGAGGCTGTAGGGACCGACGCGGTCGTAGAGGGCGCGCGTGAAAAACCGTGCATTGATTACCGGAACGCCCAGCATTGCGTTGGCAAAACTCAAAATCCGGTCGCCAGCGCCGGAACAGTCCCGCACCAGCGTGGCACCTTCGCAAATCAAAGCCCCGCCACACACCGAATCGAGATCCGGTTCGGCGGCAAACGCCGCCCGAACACGTGCGAAGGCGTCCGGCTCATAGACGTCGTCGGAATTGAGATGGCCGATGATCCGGCCTTGGGTCAAAGCAATACCTTTGTTCAAGGCGTCGTAGATTCCCTTGTCCGGTCCGCTGACCACCCGCAGATGCGGATAGCGCCGCAAGAGGTCGAGCGTCCCATCCGTGGATCCGCCGTCGACAATGATATGTTCGAAACAATCGTCGTTCTGGTGGAGGACGCTCTCCACCGCATCGCCAATCATATCGGCGCGATTGAGGCAGGGCGTCACAATGGAGATCTGCAAAGGCATTCTGCATCATACGTCGGGCGCGCCAAAATTGACAAGCCGCGGGGTCTGGCGATCGAAAGGCCGGCATCATCGGTTCGCAGGCCTTGCCGGACGGCGCCTTGTCGGCGTAAAGGCAAGCGGGTAACCGCGCGATAATTGTTTGGTCGGGTGACGGATACGGACCGCCTCGCCTTTTCGCTCTTTTCTTTGCGGTCCTTTCTGCCGGTGGTCACGAGGGAGGGGTAATGGCGATTTCCGCCGAAAAATGCCGACTTTGCGGCGGTGACACCGAACCGCAATTCCGGTGTCTGGTTTTGGGCCGTCACCAGGTGGCCTACCAGCGATGCCGCGCCTGCGGCAGCCTGCAAACGGAAACGCCCTCCTGGCTTGCCGAAGCTTACGATTCGTCGCTGGCATCGAGCGACGTCGGAGCGGTGCAACGCTGCCTGACCGCGCGGGCGGCCCTATGGTCGGTTCTCGGCCTCCTCGGGCTGCGCCATGCCCGCCTGTTGGACTTCGGCGGCGGCACCGGGCTGCTTTGCCGCCTGTTGCGCGATCTCGGCATCGACGCCTGGACCACCGACCGCTACGGCCGCGGTGACTTCGCGCAATCCTACCGGGTCGACGCCGACGCGCTGACCTGCGGGCGCTTCGACATCCTGACCGCCTTCGAAGTTTTCGAACATCTGCCCGATCCGAAAAACGATCTGGCCCGGCTGTTTGCCCTGCAGCCCCGGCTGCTGCTCGCCAGCACGCTGCCTTACCGACCCGACCTCGGCGCCGATTGGTGGTATCTGGCACCGGCCGAAGGACAGCATGTCTTCTTTTACAGCCGGCAGGCCCTGGCCGATTACGCGAAAACTGAGGGCTACAGCCTGATCTCGGTCGGCGCCTGGCAGCTGTTCCTGCGCGATCCGCCGGGCCGGCTGCGGCAAGCCCTGGTGAGACTGGCGTTACGCGGCCGGGTCTTGCGCCTTGTGCGCCTGCTGATGGAGGTCCTGCCGGCCGATCGCCATGTCGCCGCCGATCATCTGGCCTGCCGTCGGGCGGTCGATCAGCCGACGCTCCGCCAATGACCCCGCCCGTCATCTTTCTGATCTTCAATCGACCCGCCGTGACGGCACGCACCTTCGCGGCCATCCGCGAAGCGCGACCGCCACGTCTGTTGATCGTCGCCGACGCTCCGCGTCCGGACCGTCCTGGCGAGGACCGACTGTGCGCCGAGACCCGCCGCATCGCCGAGGCGGTGGATTGGCCCTGCGAGGTCCTGCACAATTACGCCGAGACCAACATGGGCTGCGGCCGACGGATCTCCAGCGGCATTACCTGGGCTTTCGAGCAGGTCGAGGAAGCCATCGTGCTGGAGGACGATTGTCTGCCCGATCCCAGCTTCTTTCCCTTTTGCGCCGAAATGCTGGAGCGTTACCGCGACGATCCCCGGGTCATGCTGATCTCCGGCGACAATTTCCATGGCGGCAAGCGTCGCGGTCCGGCGGACTATTTCTTCTCGCGCTATCATCACATCTGGGGCTGGGCGAGCTGGCGGCGCGCCTGGCTGCACTACGAATTTTCCCTCGAATCCTGGCCGGCCCGACGTGATGACGGATGGCTGGCGACCATCACCAAAGACCGGCTGATCGGCGACTACTGGCGCGAGTGCTTCGATGCCGTGCATCAAGGACGCATCGACACCTGGGACTATCAATGGCTCTATTCCGCCTGGGTCGCTGGCGGCCTTTGCATCGCGCCCAACGTCAATCTGATCGCCAACATCGGATTCGGACCCGGCGCCACCCACACCACCGAGGTCAATCCCCGCCTGTTGCCGCCGGTCGGACAGATGACCTTCCCGCTTCGCCACCCTGCAACGGTCGCTCCCTGCCCGAGCGCCGACCGCTATGAGGAACGCGTCATTTTTCTGCGCTGGCGCAGCCGGCTAAGGCGTCGCTTGCGCCGGCTGCTGGGTGGATTGTACCGATGACGCGCCTGCGCAAAGTCCTGATCTTGCGTCTGGCCGCCGCCCTGGCTTGGCTGGTCGACCGCCTGGCAGGCCTGGGCACCGGCTCGCTCCGGGTTTCGCCCGACGTCCTGGTGGTTCGGCTTGATGCCATCGGCGACTTCCTCTTGTGGTCCGACGCGGCCTGCCGGCTGGCCGACCATTATCACGCCGAAGGAAGACGCGTTTTGTTGTTGGCCAACGCCAGTTGGGCGGAATTGGCCGAAACCCTGGGAGTTTTCGATAGCGTCTGGCCGCTCGACCGCCGTCGCTTCCTGTTCGACCCGCGTTATCGTTTCGTCATGATCCGCCGCCTGCGCCAAGCCGGCTTTGCACTGGCCATTCAGCCGACGTTTTCCCGCGAACTGTTGTTCGGCGACGCGATCATGCGGATCGCCAGCCGGCGCACCCGCATCGGCTATGCCGGCGACCTTTCGAACATGACCGACGCCGAGCGGCGGCGGGCCGATGGCTGGTACAGTCATCTGGTTCCGGCGGCGGACGAGCCGCAGATGGAACTGGAACGCAATGCGGCGTTTCTGATCGGCCTCGGAATCTCCGCCGAACCACGAATCGGCCGTCTGCCCGTTGCCGCCCCGCGGCCTCTGGGACATGTCGACGACGACTATTTCGTACTGTTTCCCGGCGCCAGTTGGGACGCCAAATGCTGGCCGCCGGACTTTTTTGCCGCCTTGGCCGAGCGCATCACGGCAGCGACCGGCTGGCACGCCGTGCTGGCCGGCGCCTCTTCGGACCGCGCCCAGGCGGCGGCCGTTGTGGCCGCAGCCAATGCCCCGTTGGTCAATCAGGTCGGCGCGACCAACCTCAATGAATTCGCCCGGTTGCTGGCTGGCGCCCGGCTGGTGATTTCCAACGATACCAGTGCCGTGCATCTGGCCGCCGTTGTCGGCACCCCCTCGGTCTGCATCCTGGGAGGCGGCCATTTCGGCCGTTTTCTTCCCTATGCGGTGGTCGATGAGGATCTGCCGCGGGCGCCCTATGCCGTCTATCAACCGATGGACTGCTATGGCTGCAACTGGGCCTGTCGCTATCCCCGTGATCCCGGGACGCCATTCGCCTGCATCAAAACGATCGGCGTCGAGCAGGTGTGGACGGTGGTCCGTTCGCTGCTGCCCACGCCGCACGATCCGGCCTGATTGGTATTATTTCAGCGTCGCCTGCAAGGTGTGTCGGGCCAGATGTGCTGGCCGCTCATTTCAACTGCGGCAATGCCATCTTCTCCGGTGCGCAAAATGCAGGCCGCGGCACCATCGCCGAACAAGGCCGTGGCGACGATGTTCGCCTTGGTCAGTTCATCGAGACGAAAAGCCAACGTGCAGAGTTCGACCGCGACCAGCAATACGATAGTCCCGGGCCGGGATTGCGCCAGCCGAGAGGCGGTCGAGAGTCCGCAAACGCCACCGGCGCAACCAAGGCCGAAGACGGGGACTCGCTCGATGTCGGCCCGAAATCCCGGGCTATCGGGCGGCGAGCCCCCTGAGTAAGCGTCGGAATCTACTCAGGCCGACCGAAGGCCTGCCTTCCAGGTCCCGCCAATTTCGGCGTTCGCGCGAGGTTCGTTCCCAACGACGTCGCGCCGGTTAAGTAAATTCCGATCCTTCCACGCTTACCGAATCCGCCCCTATTCTGAAGCTGACGTTATTGCTGAGAATCTCCGCCCGCCTTTGGCTGCGGAGGCATCCCGAAAGATCTGCCAGCAATGGCATTGGAAAGCGGAGAAACGGCAACATGGACAAAGATCGTATCGCTGGTGCCGCCAAACAGGCAAAGGGCGCCATCAAGGAAACGACAGGCAAAGCCTTGGGCGACGTCAAACTGACCGCCAATGGCAAAAGCGACAAAGCGGAGGGACGCGTGCAGAACGCCATCGGAGGCGTGAAGGATGCTATCCGGGGTGCACTGAAGCCGTAGTGGTTATCAATTGTATGCCGGAAAGCATTTGGCATGCGGGGAGATCATAAATGCCTACAATCCTTGTAATTGTACTGTTGGTTCTCCTATTTGGCGGTGGCGGCGGGTACTACGGGTATGGCATTTACGGCGGCGCCGGACTTGGTGGAGTCCTTGGCTTGGTGCTAGTGATTGTCGCCGTACTCTGGTTCGTCGGTGTTCTCGGCGGCAGAAACAGAACCTAGTGGACCATGTCATCTAAAATGACACGGTCCACTCGGATTTATGCGATGCCTTCGCCTCCGGCTTCGGCAGGCTCAAGCGCCGCTCGGGCTCGATGGCGCCTTTCATTTAAGATGAAACGCGCCACTAACTAAGGCCTGTTGACATTCAGTAGATGGTCATACACGGCGCTTGGGCGGGGTATCCACGTCTTGCAGCCCCGTTGGCCGTGGATGGCCGGGTCTAGCCTGGCCATGACGCCGTAATGGGACGGAAGTTTTCAGGAAATCA
>JARLJB010000011.1 GCA_031291415.1 Telmatospirillum sp. | reverse complement strand
TTGGATGGCGCGATAGGTCGGGATGGCGGCACGATACGGACAGCAAGGATGCGAGAAAGAGGCCATCAACGCGCGGCATGCCGCAACCGTGGTTGTTCTCACCACTTGCACTCGAGCCCACGCGCAGGCTAGGAGTCCGGCACGACCCATTTCCCCGCCGCCATATTCCACCCAGGAACCTAACCCGGCTCCGGGCCGAACCTCGGCTTTCATCGTTGACCAACAAACCATCGATACCGTGACCGGTGGGAAAGTCCTGAGCGCGACCGGGGAGGATCTAGGAAGACTCAACGATGTCATGGTCGAGGCAAATGGCCAAGGTCGCGCCGCGATCGTCGATTTCGGCGGTGTCCTCGATGCCGGGGCCGGAACTTGGCCGGGGAAGGGACGCAGGCGGACATCGGCTTGGTCTTGATGATCGGGGGCCTCGGCGGCTTGTCCTTCCAAATTCCCGGTGGCACATGGGTCGTCCGAGCAAAAACCAATTTCGGCGTTTTCGCGATCTTGGTCGTTTGCGATCGTCTGTCCGGCCGATCATCGCGGCACGATGAGCGCTGGCCTTAATGGTAGTCCGCTGATTGGGTCCCAAACATCGACGGCGAGCCCAAAGCCCATTCCCAAGCACGGGTTATCCCAATCACCGGGGCCGACCGAATGCCACCTGTCTATTTTCGGCAATTCATCCAAATGAAGGATGCGCGGGGCTTCGCTGGATCACATAATTGGGCGTTCCTAACGGGAGAATGCCTATGCAAGGCCTAATTTACGGCGGTTTGGAAGTCATTCCCGCACGCGCTAGGGGACTTCGTCCAAGATTCGCCTTGACCATGTCAATTCTTGGCTTGTTTTTAACGTCTATATATATTCCTGCCGATGCGATGAATATTAGAAACTGCCCAGCCGGAATTAATTGTACCAATGCCATCGACACGCCCTCGACAGACAGTCACCAAGAGTCAATCAGCCCAGTTAATTACAAGCGGCGAATCCTTGGTATTCGGATCAATAGGCCAACGCCCAAGCCTCCAGCCTGCTGCCCTAATAACATGCTTGTCTGTCCGTTACCTCGGCATTTTTGCTAGCACAAGATGCGTTTCCGCGAGCGCCATTGACACTTCACCTTTGTGACACGATCGATATTTCGAGGAAATGACGCATGACGACAAATTCCCTTTTTATCGTATTGCCAAGAACCTCGATTTCCAAACGGTTTATCTTTGGTCTACATGTAATTCTCACACTGGCTTTGATGGCGACACGAGCCCAGGCGGATCGTTTAGGAGGGCCGGGTTACGTTCCAGAAGTGGCCGGCCATTGTATTGACACCGGCGAGGCTGCCGATGTCCGGTTTGACCTGGGCGTGGTTCCCGGCTCGGCACCTGCAACACGGAGTCCCGGGAACCATTCTTCGTTGATCCATGCTAAGATTCCTACGGTGCCGTCGTGGCCTGTTGCACAACAAGCGCCGCCAGCGGCGGCGGCGGCCTCCAGCTCGCCGTCCCCCAAGCCCACCGCGCCCCATGATACGCCAACCGATGTGCGTGATACAACCGCTTCGCCATCGGAACCTCCCACCGAATGCGATCGAATCGCCGCGCCGCGGCCGCCGATTCTGTCATCATCGGACGTACATGAAACCAACGAATCCGACTGGCGCCGGGGCGTCGAGGCTTGCCAGGCTGAAGTAAAGGCGCATCCGGAAGAGATTCGATTTGTCTATCAACTTGGCCGCGCGCAGGATAAACTTAAGGACTATATCTCCGCTTTACACAATTACAAGACTGCCGCCGATGCAGGCTACACGGATGCACTCCTCGATCTCGGCATCTTGTATTATTACGGCCACGGCGTGGTGCGGAACTATTCGACAGCATTCGAAAATATCAAAAAAGCGGCGGACGCTGGGTCGAGCAAGGCCATGGCCAATGTCGCCGCGATGTATGGCGATGGGTTAGGCGTTCCGAAAAATCCCGAAAAAGCCTTGGATCTCGCGGAGAAAGCAATCGAAGCGGGAGCGCCGTTCGGGCTCCAA
>JARLJB010000372.1 GCA_031291415.1 Telmatospirillum sp. | reverse complement strand
TGTCCGCTGGCACCAACCGCGTGGCCGGTGAAGTCATCATATCTAGGAGCTAGCTTACCCAGTGCGGCGGTCGCGAAAAAACGGCGGATTTCTTGTCTAAAATCTCCCGCCGATCTGTCTAAAATCAGCCGCCGCGCTATACTTGATGCGGTCCGGATTGACCAGATATTGGCGATGGCAGCGGATCAGCGGGGTCTTTTCCTCAAGCGTCCGCAAGGTCAGCTCGGTAAAACGTTCCTGTCCGTTTCCACCGACCACATAGACCCCGCTCTGCTTCGAGGCGACATATTCGATTTCATCGAGCTTCATCAAATAGACGCGGTTCAGGCCGGAACAGGGAATCTGCTTCAGTTGATTGCTGTCTTGCAGAACCTGCAGATTCTGCGGCGAGCGATCGCGGCGCAGGCGATGCAGGGTCTTTTCCAGTCTGGCCGGATCGATCGGCTTCAGAAGATAGTCAAAGGCGTTCTCCTCGAACGCCTGGACGGCATATTCGTCGTGGGCGGTCAGAAAGACGATGTGCGGCATGCGTTCCTGCGGCAGCATGGAGAGCAGTTCAAGACCGCTGACACGCGGCATCTGGATATCGAGGAAGACGACGTCGGGCTGTTGCCTGTTGATCGCGGCAACCGCCTCGACGGCGTTGGCGCATTCGGCAACGATCTGGATATCCTCGGCCTCTTCCAGCAGAACGCGCAGTTCCTGCCGGGCCAGGGTCTCGTCGTCGACAATCAGGATCTTCATCATGGGCGCGCCGTCTCCAGCGGAATACGAAGTTTGACACGGGTAAAGGCATCGCGCTCGCACTCCACCGTGATACCGAAACCATCGCCGTAACGGCTTTTGATCCGGCGGTCGACCAGACTCATGCCCAGTCCATCCCCGCCCGGACGCGCCTCGTACAAACCGGCATTGTCCTCGACACTGATCACCAGGTCATTCCCATCGCGAACAGCTTCGATCCGGATCAGTCCGTCGCACATCAGCTGCGATGTTCCATGCTTGATGGCATTTTCGACAATCGGCTGCAAGGTGAATGCAGGCAATCTGGCATCGAGCAGATCCTCGGGCATGTCGATATCGACCGACAGATGCGGACTGAAGCGGGCCAGTTCGATCTGCAGATAGGCGTTCACATGCTCGATCTCGTCGGCCAGGCCCGCCTCCTCGCTCGACCGTTTGAGGTTCTTGCGGAAAAAGGTCGACAGATTCTGCACCAGTTCGCGGGCCTGTTCGGGGTTGATCCTGATCACCGCCGAAAGGGTATTGAGCGCGTTGAAAAGAAAATGCGGATTGACCTGGGCCTGCAGCAGTTTGATTTCGGATTGAGTGAGAAGTTGTTTCTGCTGCTCGTAACGGCCCGTTAGAATCTGCGTCGACAGCAGGCGGGCAATCCCCTCGCCCAAGGTTCGGTTGATGGTCGAGAACAACTTGTTACGCGGCTCGTAAAGATTGATCGCGCCGATCACCCTCTCGTCCTCATCGTGCAACGGAATCACCAGCGAGGCGCCCAACCGGCAATCGGCCCGGATCGAGCATTGGTAGACCTGTTCGTTGCCGTCGGCATAAAGCACGCGGTTGTCAGCGATGGCCTGCAGCGTCTGCGGCGAGGTGATCGGCATCCCCGGCAGGTGATGGTCGTCGCCGACGCCGATGAAGGCCAGCAATTTGTCCCGATCGGAAATGGCGACGGCGCCGACGCCGGTTTCCTCATAGATGATCCGCGCCACGCGGGTCGAATTTTCCTGATTGAAACCGGTCCGCAGCACACCAACCGAACGGGCGGCGATCTTCAAGGCCATCGCCGAAAAAACACTCGATTGCCGCTCGAACATGATGCGGCGGTCGAGCAGGATCCGCATGAACAGGGCGGCGCCCAGGGTATTGGTAATCAGCATCGGCACGGCCACGTCGCCGACCAGCCGGGAGGCCGCGTCGAATGGCCGGGCGAGCGCCAGGATGATCAGCATGTGGATGATCTCGGCGCACAGGCTGACGACGGCGACCCGCAAAGGATCGAAAAGCTGGTCGATTTTGCCGCGACGGATCAGATAGCGATGCACGACACCGCCCACCAACCCGGACACCACGGTCGAAATGGCGCAAGCCAAGGCGCTCATGCCGCCCATCGCGTAACGGTGCAATCCCCCGGTGAGCCCGACGGCGATGCCCACCGACGGTCCGCCCAGGATGCCGCTCAGGCCGGCGCCGATCGACCGCGTGTTGGCGATGGAATCGTCGACCCGCAGCCCGAAAAAAGTACCGAGGATGCAAAACAGCGAGAACACCAGATAGCAGGCGACCTTGTGCGGAAAACGGATCGTTACGCTCATCAACGGAATGAACAGCGGCGTCCGGCTCATCAGATAGGCGATGACCAGATAGACGCAGGTCTGCTGCAAAAGGGCGACACTGAGATTGAATTGGTCGATCAGCATGCGTGGCGTCCCATCCGGATGTCCGACAGCGATGATATGGGAACTCCGGAGTAACACGGAAGCCGCACCGGCGTCGCCGCCGGTGTCAGATACTGATGATACTGCCTGAAGAGCCGCCGCTGCCCGCGGCGCGACGGGCAGAGACGCTCGTCCCACTGGTGACTTTTACGTCCCACCAGTGGCTCCGGCGTCTCTGCCGGAGTTCCGGCAAAGCCGGAAAGGGATCCCGACGTTGTCGCCAGAAGGAACGCCGCGGCTCGCGGCGTGACGAGCAGGGACGCTCGTCCTACTCCTATTTGTGGGAGACGGATCTGCGAAGCGGTTGGAGCTGCCGGCGGAAAGTCCGCAACCAGCCCAACCAGCCGTCCATGCCGGCCCCGCTTTTCGCCGACAGCACATCGATCGGCATGTCGGCGGCCAGCCGGTGAACGGCGGCGGCGGCCCGCGCGGGATCAAAATCACCGAGATAGGGCAAGAGATCGGCCTTGGTGATCAGCACGCGGCTCGCCTGGCGGAAAATCACCGGATATTTCGCCGGCTTATCGTCGCCTTCGGTCGCCGACAGCAAGACGACGTCGGCATGCTGGCCAAGAGCGAAGCCGGCCGGGCAGACCAGATTTCCAACGTTCTCGATGAACAGCAGATCGATATCGTCGAGATCGAGATGGTGGAGCGCGTCATGCACCATGCCGGCATCGAGATGACAAGCCATGCCGGTGGTGATCTGCACGGCGGGCACGCCATGGCGTCGAATGCGCAGGGCGTCGTTTTCCGTTTCGAGATCGCCTTCGATCACGGCGATCCGCAGCTCGCCGGCCAACGCCTCGATGGTCGCTTCCAGCAGGCTGGTCTTGCCGCTGCCGGGTGAGGACATCAGATTGATGGCGATGACACCATGCGCATCGAAATGTTCCTGATTATGAAGCGCCTGGTGATCGTTCTCGCTCAGGAGATTCTGGACGACGTCGATCCGCCTGGGTCCCGGCGTCGGCGCGACCACATGGCTGTCGCATCCGCATTCCTTACACATGGGTCACTCCTGTGCCAATGGCTCTGCCGTTTGCCCTGCTCATGTCTCGAAGCTGTCGAGATAAAGTTCCTGTCCGCTGATCAGCGTAATCTCGGAACTCTGGCATTGCGTACAACGAAAGAGAAAGCCGGTGATTTCGAATTCCCCGCCGCAGTCGTCGCACCGCCCGACGATCGGCACCGAGACGACGACCAGTTCCGCCCCCTCGGCAATGGTTTCCTCGGCAAAAGCCTCGAAGCAGCCAATCAGCGCCCGGGGTTCGACCGCGCGCAACCGTCCAACCTTGACGGTGACCCGGCAGATATGATCGACCCCATGCTGAGCGGCATGATCAAGCAGAACGCGCATCAGGCCGCTGACGATGGATGCTTCGTGCATCGACGATCCTTTTACCAACCTTCGTTGATCGAAACCGATCAACGAAGCCCTCATGCGCCGGGCGGGTTTCTCCGAAACCCTAGGCTACGCTCGCATAAACTCGCGGGCCCTCAATGGGCCAGCCAGCCCGCAATGAGTCTGGCTCATTGCGGGCTGGTATTACCGTTCGGTACAGGAAATACAGGGATCGATACTGCCAACGACAAGGGCGATATCGGCCACCTTCGCGCCGGTCAGCATGACCTGAAGACCTTTCCAGTTGTTGTAACTGGGCACCCGCCACTTGAGGCGTTCCGGCTTATCCGAGCCGTCGGTGCGCAGATAGTAGATCAGCTCGCCACGCGGTGCCTCGGATTTGGCGATCGACTCGCCGGCTGGGATTTCCGGCGTCTTATCGATCGTCGTCGGCCCTTCCGGCATGTCGCGCATGCATTGTTCGATGATCCGGATGGACTCGATGGCTTCCCGCAGACGGATCATGGTGCGCGACCACACGTCGCCGTCGGGCAGGGTCTGAACATCGAAAGACAGCTTGTCATAGACGACGTAAGGAGCCTTGCGGCGGACGTCGTAATCGACACCACTGGCCCGGGCCACCGGTCCGACCAACCCCAGCCGGATGGCTTCGGCGCGCGGCAACACACCAACCCCTTTGGTTCGCCGCAGGAATGAGCCGTTGGTCTCATAAAGAGCGCGAACCTCGGCCAGCGGCGCCTTCAGTTTGTCGAGCTGCGCCAACAGATAGCCGCGCCCCTCGGCGTCGAGATCGTAGCGCACGCCGCCGATGCAATTGGCGCCGAGATCCATGCGATTGCCGAAGATGCTCTCCTTGGTGTCTTGCATGATTTCGCGGATTTCCATGACATGCATGAACAGCGAATCAAACCCGACCAAATGAGCGGTGATGGCGACATTGAACAGATGCGAGGCGATGCGCTTGATCTCGTCGGCGACGACCCGCAGATATTCAACGCGCTCGGGCACGACGATGCCGGCGATGCGCTCCAGAGCCATGCAGTAGGAGAACGGGTGGCTGTTGGAACACAAAGAGCAGATGCGTTCGGTCAGAACGATGTTCTGGTGGATGTTGCGCTTGGCCACCAGATATTCGATGCCGCGATGGGCATGACCGGCGGTGATGTCGAGACCGACGACGGTTTCGCCTTCAACCTCGACCTTGAAGAACATCGGTTCTTCGAGAGCCACATGCAGCGGCCCGACCGGAATCTTATAGGTGCTCATTTCGCCACCTGTTCCTTGCCCTTGGCGAGCACCTTTTCCCAAAGGCCTTTGGTGGTCGCCGCGTTGACCATGGTCGAATAGGGGATGTACTGGTCGAACACCGCTTCACCCAGGGATTCGTCGATGAACAGACGTTCGGGATGCGGGTGCCCGCGCAATCGGATACCGTAGAGTTCGGCCATTTCGCGTTCCGGCCAGTCGGCATTGGCGAAATAGGGGGTCATGCTGTCGATCTCGCCCTCGACCGGAATATGCACGGTCACCGTCAGGGTGTCGCCATCCAGGTCGAAGTGATAGGCGATCTCGAATTTTCCGGTCTGTTTGGCTTTTTCCGCCCCATAGGCGGTGATGGTCGAAAGACGTGCCGACAGCTCGGTCAAAGCGCGGGCGACGGCGACAAGCTCATCCTTGTCGTCGAGCACGCACCAACCGGTCGTCACCCCTTTGACATCGGTCCGCCAATTCACCTGGTAGCGGTCGGCCGCGGCCGCCGCCAGACTCCTGGTTACGATAACCTCCACGTCCTTCATTGGGTGCCTCCGTCCTGGGGTGCGGTTTCGGCCTTGCGGCATTGCGGGCACATGGCGCGCAGACGTTCGATTTCGTCGGCGCTCAGTCCCGGATAAAGCTTGGCCATCAGCGGCAGCGGCGCCGGCATCTTCTGTTTGCCGCATTTGCTGCATTTCTGGAATTTCACCGTCGCCTTTTCGACCAGGTCGTACTTTTCCGATTGCGGATGCGACAGATGCCAATCGCCGGTCGCGTGCAGCCCTTCGGACTCGCAGTAAAGGGTGCACAAGCCGCAGAAAACGCAGCTATTGTGCCAGAGATTGAATTCGAGCCCGTCGGGCCTTTTCTCGAACTGAATGGCGCCGGCCGGACAGATCCGCGCGCAAACCCGGCAAAGAGCGCAGGACTCGGGATCGAAAGCGATCCGGGCGCGCATCTTTTTCGGCGTCATCGCCTCGCCGAACGGGAAAGCCTCGGTCGACGGACCTTTCAACAGGTTCCTGATGAGAACGGGTAAGAACCACACGACGACCTCCCTAAATTCGTGACTGCCAAATGGCAATCGCCTTGGCGATGCCTTCGATGATCGCCTGTGGACGTGGAGGACATCCCGGAATGTTGATGTCGACCGGAATGAAATTGTCGAGCGGTCCGGCAATCGCGTAACTGTCCCGGAAGACACCGCCCGAAATCGGACAAACGCCGACGGCGACCGTCACCTTGGGGTCGGGAATTTCCTCGTAGAGACGCAAGACCTTGTCTTTCACCCGGATCGTCAGGGGACCGGTGATCAGCACGATGTCGGCGTGCTTGGGACTGCCGCAATATTGGCAGCCAAGCCGTTCGACGTCGTAGCGGGGAATAATCGCCGTGGTTGCCAGTTCGACATCGCAGCCGTTGCAAGACCCGGCGTTGATCCGATAAAGCCACGGCGACTTTGACGAAAGCCGTGACAGCAGGGAGGGATTCTGCGCGTTCATCTCACGACCTCGCCAGAACGATGACCAGACTGGCGATACCAAGCGCAGCCGGCCATTTAAGGAAGAAATAGAAAGCCTGATCGATCCGCATGCGTCCCATGGCGGTTCGTACGACGGTGACGCCAAGGACGGCCAGAACCGTGCATTTCACCGCGAAGACAAGCAATCCGGCGATACCGTCCGGCCCGCCCGGCAGGAACAGTGTGATGCCGAGACCGAGAACGACGACGCATTTCACCGCCGACATCATCTTGAACAGACCGAGCGACGGCCCGGAATACTCGAGCAATGGTCCTTCCAGCACTTCGGTTTCAGCCTCCGGAATATCGAAGGGCAGGACGCCGAGATTGGCCGGGAAGAAGCAGAGGAAGGTCAACAGCGCCGGCCACATCCAGGGATCGAGCAGGAACGGGCCATGGGCGATCTGATAGGCCACGATGTCCGACAGCGACAGGCTGATCAGATGTCCCTCGCCGACGCCGACCCGGATCGCCACCGACAGCAAGGCCAGCAGCACCGGGCCTTCGTAGGCCAGCATGATGGCCATTTCCCGGGAAAATCCGATAGCGCCGAACGGTGAACCCGAGGCGGAGCCGGCCAGCATCAGGACCACGGCCGGCACCGCCAGCAGATAAAACAGCGCCAGCAGATCGCCAAGCTCAGTACTGGGCTGGTAGACCCCATTGATCGGAATCATCGCCGCCGCCAGCGCCATCGCCGACAGGCCGACCAGGGGCACCCACCGGAAGATGAAGGCGGATGCCTGGGCGGGAACCATCGTCTCTTTGCGCGACAGTTTGATAAGGTCGAAGAACGGTTGCAGCAGCGGCGGTCCGACGCGGCGTTGCAGGCGGGCGGCGACACGGCGGTCGACACCCTTGATCGCCAGGCCAAGCACCAGGGCGAACAGCCCGCCTGGGAAGACCAGGACCGCAAACAGCAGGGAAAGACTATCAGACATGCCGGGCACTCCCTTTGTCGGCCGGTGCCGCCAGAACCGTGCGGATCAGACCATCGGGGCTTTCGTAAAGGCTGTTGACGTTCATCTTGCTTTCCTTGAGGTCGAAGGCGTTGCCGCAGAGATGGACGTTGCCGACGCGGACCTTGGAACCGCCGCAGCGGGTGTAAAGCCAGGCCACCATCCCCGGCGCAATCAGCAGCAGCGCCAGCGGTCCGTTCGACCAGCCTCCGAGACCGGGGAGAGGACCGCTCCAAGTCGCAACGACCGCATCAAGCCCCAGCGATTGCTGGATGCCGGCGATCGGCACCAGCAACAGGCCGGGAAAAAATCCGATCGCCACCGACGACGCGACCAAAACACCCATGGCGACCAACATGCAGGCCGGAGCCTCGGTCATCGTCTCGGACGCCCTTGTCGTCTCGCCCATGAAAGCGGCGTGGGCAAACTTCAAAATGGCCGCCAGGGTGAACAGGCTGCCCATCAGCGCCGCCAGCCCCAGCAGGTAATGCCCCGACTGCAGACAAGCCTGGAAGATCATCCATTTCGAGGTGAAACCGTTGAGCGGCGGCACGCCGGCGATCGACAGGCCGGCGAAGAGGAACATGCCCATGGTCCAGGGCATTTTCCGTCCCAGACCGCCAAGATCGTCGAGGTCGACGACATGGGCCTGGGCAAGGATACAACCGGCGGCAAGGAACAAGGTATCCTTCAGCAGCATATGGTTGACCAGATGCATGAGACCGCCGGCGACGCCGATCGCCGAGCCGAGTGAAAGTCCGAGAAGGATGTACCCCAGCTGACAGACCGTGGCGTAGATCAGCACCCGCTTGACGCCGGTCTGGATCATTGCCTGGGCGCCGGCATAAAGCACGGTGATCGCCGCCACCACCGAGAGCACATAGAACGGCAGGCTGACGTCCATGACCATGCCCAGGCGGGAGAACAGAACGGTCCCGCCCAGCACGGCAAACAGTTTCAGGACGCCATAGGGACCGCTTTTCAGCAGAACCGACGAGATGTAGCCGCTGACCGGTGTCGGCGCCGTCGCCGGATGCATCTGATAGTCGATGCGGATCGGCAGCATCGCCGCCTTCATTGCCAGGCCGAGAAGGATCAGAACCAGGGAACCGGCCAACCAGGGCAGCTCCATCCCCGGCGCCGCGGCGCGGATCTGGTCGAAGCCGAAGCCACCGGATCTGGCCCCCAGCATGGCGATCCCGAGGAACATGATGCTGGCGCCGATGAAGTTGAACAGGAAGTACTTGAACCCTTCGCGCAGCGCTTCCGGCGTTTCCTCGTGGATGATCAGGAAGAACAGCGTCCAACTGCTCATGATTTCCCAGAAGGCGAAGAAATTGAACAGGTCGGGACTGGCCGCCATGCCGAGCAGGCCGGCAATCATTGCCAGAAACAGGAAGTAATAGCGGCCATGCGCATGGCCGTGACGCATATAGCCGATGGAATGCAAAAGGTTGACGGCGCCGACGCCGGCGATCAGCAGGGCAAACCAGAAGGACAGAGTCTCGCCATACGCTCCCTCGGCGAGAATCGCCGCGACACTGCCCAGCATGGCCAGAACCGACAACAGGCCGGCCGGCACCGGATGATAGCGACCGACGAAGAAAGCCAGCCCGGCGCCGAGAGCGGCAACGATGGCGGACGTCGGCCACAGCATCTGCAGGTTGGGAATATCCACCACCAGCATGCCGCCGCGCGATGCCGCGAGATCGGCCACCGGCCGCACCAGATCGACGCCGTAGCCGGGCAGAAGACCGCCCAGGACCACCACGACGGCCAGCAAACCGGTCGCCAATAACATGGAGAACGGCGCTTCGGCGACCGGGGCTCCCTCGTACCGTTCGAAGAAGAGGATCCTGAGAACGCGGGCATAGTAGACTGCGCCGATGACGCTGCCCGTCAGAATGATCGCCGCCAGCGGCCACTGACCGGCCTCGACACAGGCGTAAATCATCAGGAACTTGCTGAAGAAGCCCGAGAAAGGCGGCAGGCCCATGACACCCAGAGCGCCGATGGCGAAGAACAATCCGGTCAGCGGCATGGCGCGGCCGACCCCCTTGAAATCGTCGATGCTCTTGCGCCCAAGGCGGAAGATGAAGGAGCCGGCGGCCAGGAACAGCAGACTTTTCATCGCCGCGTGGTTCATCACATGGAATGTCGCGCCGGCCAAAGCCAGATAACTGCCCAGACCCAGAACGGCGATGATCTCGCCGACCTGAGCCAGGGTCGAATAGGCCAGCATGCGTTTCAGTTCACGCTCGCGCAGCGCTTTGATCTCGGCATAGACGACGGTGACGGCACCGAGGCCGGACAGTGTCAGTCCGAAGGAGGAGAACGATCCGGCCGGCGAGGCCTTGGACAGCAAACCGGCCCCGAACAATACGAACAGAACTTTGATCAACCCAAAGACGCCGGCTTTGGTGACGATGCCCGACATCGGCGCCGAGATGGACGACGGAGCCACCGGGTGGGCATCGGGCAACCAACCATGCACCGGGAACAAACCGGCCTTGACGGCGAAACCGGCCATGAACAGGAAGACAATCGCCGTGGTGACGCCGGGCGGCAGATGATCGACGTTGGCGGCTATCGTCACCATGTCGAAACTGCCGATTTGGGCATGCAGCAACAGAATGCCGAAATGCATGACATAGGCGCCGGTCGCGCACATCAGAAAATACTTGCGGCCGGCTTTCAGCGCCTTTTCGCTTTGTTCGTGGATGACCAGGAAATAGGTCGTCCAGGTCATCAATTCCCAGAACACATAGAAATTGCCGAATTGCTGTTCCGTCGCCAATCCAAGCAACGAACCAATGGCCAGGAAGAGGAAGAAGTAGTAGCGGTTGGCATTTTCATGGGCGCGGATGTAGGCGAAGGAATAGAGGACGACGACCAGAGCGACCGCCGCGAAGATCACCGCGAACAGCCAGGAGGCGGCGTCCGAATTGCCGTTTTGCCAGGCCAGCACCAGGGTCGCCGCCGCCAGGGCGATGGCGGCCAGGTCACGCAGACGGCCCGACACCAAACCGATTCCATAAAGAGCGAAACCGCCGAGGTAGGGCACCAGGACCAGCATCGACCAGGGGCTTTCATAGTCGGGCAGTCCGGCACCGCCGACGGCACCAACCATCCGTTGTGCCCAGGCTTCCAAAGGCTGCGGATCGAGGCTCATGCCGATGGTCGCCGCCGTCAGGATCGCCAGCGGCAGCCAGAGCATGCCGATCGGCGACGACTGGCCGGCCGGCTCGTCTTCGGGCCGCCGCTCGAAACAGATCCGTTGAATGATGGTGACGTAGACGAACAGCGAAACGATCGAGGCCAGCGTGCCGAACACGGCAAGCCCCCACTGGCCCTGCTCAATGGCGCCGTAAAGCACCAGGAATTTGCTGAACGATCCCTTGAACGGCGACAATCCCATGACCGAGAACATGGCGAAGCCGAACATCAGGGATGCCGCCCGATTTGTTTGGCCGATGCCGGCCATCTGGTCGAGACGGCTGCCGCCGGCGGCGCGAACCAGGGGCACCAGGGCAAGGAACAGCAGCCCCCGCATGACCACTTGGTAAGCGATATGCATCACGGCCCCGGTATCGGCGGCAACCGAACCCAGCCCGAAGCCGAACAGCACATATCCCATTTCCGCAAGAGACGAGATGACCAGAGCGCGCAAGACGTTGCGCATCGAGGCAAGCGCTGCGACCTCGCCTGCCAACAAGAGGAGAACACCTCCCCAAGCCAGAATCGTTGAACTCAACATGACGTCCCCTTCCATCCCTTTTCCCGGACGAACGAGCCCGTGGATTCGGCGCGGTGATCGGACTTCGCAAAGGCTGTTGAAAGATCCTTGGTCTTTCCCACCACGGCTTTCTTCGGACCGTCGTTTCACCGCATCATTATTGATGCTCTAATTATTATTTTTGCCGTATATATTCGAATAGACGTTCTAGTTCAGGATTTATCCCAATACAGAACGTATTTATCGAAAAACAGGCACGTCCATTTGTTGTCATAGTCCGGCCGGTGACAGGGCGCATCTCCCCCCTGTTCCGTTGCTCGGACTTTTCTGCATCTTCAAGGCTGGGGATATTGTGAAAAATGTCGGAGGCATTGTCTGTCAGATAGCGGACAATTCTGCATTATGATCGGCCAATATTGCACGCTCCGCCGACCACCGCCCCGCCCGGCCCGGCTTGATTCTCATTCACCACGGAGACACGGAGAACACGGAGAACACGGAGATCGACCCTGTCGACCTACTGTGGTGCGCTTCAACCCACATTTCTCTCCGTGTTCTCCGTGTCTCCGTGGTGAAACCTAGGTAGAAACAAATTGTCAGTGGCGCAGGCGTCCCTGCCGGTGTTCCGGCGTGAGCAGGACGGCCTGGCGGCAGCACACCGGCAGAGACGCCGGTGCCACTCGTGTTTCATCCACCGCGGGTCGGCCATCAGGACGGTAGCGAACTAACAGAATTTGACGCTTCCCCGATTGTCCTGAAGGCTTGACCCTTGTCCCGGATGGCGAATAGACTCCGTTTTGATGGTTCCTTGAGGCCGCCTTGTGGCGGCTCGAGGTGAAAAGGGAATGCGGTGAGGCATCCGAAAAGGACGCCGAACCCGTGGCTGCCCCCGCAACTGTAAGCGTGGAGGCTCCAGCACCTGAGATCGCCACTGGCCGTGGCTCCGACGTCCACCGCGGAGCCGCACGAGGGCTGGGAAGGCTTGAGCTGGAACCGACGACCCGCGAGCCAGGAGACCTGCCATCGCTGTTGCGTGTGCGACGCCGACCTGGGCGGGGTGTTCCGGGACGGATGGAATGGCACCGCTTTGTCGTTCGAGGTGGAACAGATGCATATCATGGAAGGATACCTTCCCGTGGCGCATGCGGCGGGCTGGTTCGCCGTCTCCGCGCCATTCGTCGTCGCGGGGGCGCGCAAGCTCCGGCGAATCGTCACCGAGCGGCCGCAGGTCAAGATGACCTTGGCCGCCGCTGCGGCCTTCACTTTCGTCCTGTCGGCTCTGAAGATGCCGTCCGTCACCGGTTCTTGCTCCCATCCCACCGGCACCGGACTGGGGGCCGTGGTCTTCGGCCCATTGGTGATGGCCGTGCTGGGCTCCATCGTTCTTCTGTTTCAGGCGCTATTGCTGGCCCATGGCGGGCTCACCACGCTTGGCGCCAATGTTTTCTCGATGGCCATCGCCGGCCCGTGGGTCAGTTGGGCGGTTTGGCGGCTGGCCGCCAAGATCGGCGTTCCCTCGGCCGTCGGCGTGTTTCTGGCCGCCACCCTGGGCGATCTGGCGACCTACGCCACGACCTCGGTGCAACTGGCGCTGGCCTATCCCGATCCAGCCTCGGGCATCCTGGGGGCCACGCTCAAGTTCGGCGGGATCTATGCCATCACGCAGATTCCGTTGGCGATCGCCGAAGGCCTGCTGACGGTCGTCGTGATGAACGCCCTGTCGGGACGGGCCGGGAAACCCGACGAAATCAGCTCGCTGTCCGGAGAGATAAAATGATGGCGGCCCGTCGTTCGTTCTGGCTGATCGCCGCCGTCGTCGCGATTGTCGCCGCGCCTCTCGTCTTGCCTGGCCTGCAAGGCGAATTCCGGGGGTCGGACGATCTCGGCACCGACGCCATCGTCGCGGCCAATCCCGGTTACCAACCCTGGTTCCAACCATTATGGAAGCCGCCCAGCGACGAAATCGAAAGCCTGCTGTTCGCGCTGCAGGCGGCTTTGGGAGCGGGATTTCTGGGCTACGTCATCGGACGGCGCCACTCCTCGCGGCGCGACGATGTCGCCGATCGATAGGGTCGCCCATCTCAATCGCTGGCGCAGCCGTCCCTTAAGCGAAAAAGCTCTGCTGACCTTTGGCATGCTGCTGCTCGACGTCACGCTGCCGCCGTATCCAACGGCACTGACGGTGGCCATCGTCATGACCCTGGCGGCACTGGCCGGAGCGCGGGTTCCGATCCGCGTCTGGCTGGCGTGCGCGGCGGCGCCGACCGGCTTCCTATTGGCCGGAACGCTGTCCCTGCTGCTGCAGGTCGATGGGCACGGTCTTTCGCTGGCGCCCGGCGGGCCGGCCGCCGCAGCCGGCTTGGCTTGCCGCTCGGAAGCAGGCCTCGCCTGTCTCCTGTTTCTCTCGCTGACGACGCCGGCCAGCGATCTGGTGGCGGGATTGCGCCGCCTGGGCGTGCCGGCGGAAATCACCGAGATGGCGCTGCTCACCTATCGCTTTCTGTTCCTGCTGGCCGACACGGCGGCGGCGATGAATGCGGCGCAGGCGGCCCGGCTGGGTCATGTCGGGGTGCGGCGGCGACTGCGGTCGTTGGGCGGGCTGATCGCCAATCTGCTGCCCCGCGCCCTCGACCGGGCACGGCGGCTCGAGATCGGTCTGGCGGCGCGCGGCTGGAACGGCGAGTTGCGCGTGCTGTCGCGATCCGCGCCCCGGTCACTGCCGGGCCTGGCCACCGTCCTGCTGATCGAGACGGCGACGGCAACGATTGGACTCCTGACATGACGCCACCGTTGTTGCGGGCGGAAAGCCTGACCTACGCCTATCCCGGCGACGTGCCGGCCCTCACCTCTCTCGATTTGACGATCGGGGCTGGTCGCCGGCTCGCCATTCTCGGACCGAACGGCGCCGGTAAGACGACGCTGCTGCTGCATCTGAACGGCACCTTACGGCCGGCATCCGGCCGCATCCTGCTTGACGGCCGACCGGCCGGCTATGACCGGACGGCACTGGCGGCCTGGCGGCGGCGGGTCGGGCTGGTCCTGCAGGAGGCCGACGATCAACTGTTCGCCGCCTCCGTCGCCGAGGATGTCTCCTTTGGACCGATCAACCTCGGCCTCGACGATGCCGCCGTCCGCATCCGCGTCGACCAGGCGCTGGCGGCGCTCGGCATCGCCGATCTGGCGGCGCGGCCCACCCACATGCTGTCGTTCGGCCAGAAGAAGCGCGTGGCGATCGCCGGCGCCGTGGCGATGGCGCCGGAAATTCTTCTGCTCGACGAACCGACCGCCGGCCTCGATCACGCCGGAGCCACCCATCTCCTGGCGGTCCTCGACACCTTGAGCCGAAACGGTACCACCTTGGTGTTCAGCAGCCACGACGTCGACCTCGCCTACAGCTTTGCCGACGACGTCGCCCTGTTCAATCAAGGACGGGTGCTGGCACAAGGTCCGGCGGCCGAGATCCTTGCCGACCCGGACCTGCTGGCGCGGGCCGGACTGGAAGCACCGCTGATGGTCCGGGTGGTAAACAAGGCCCGTTCGCTCGGCCTGCTGGCCAAGAGCGCGCCGTTGCCCAGACACGCCGACGATCTGATCGCCCTGCTCGAGACGATCGCGGCGGGCGCTGGTCTAGCCGTTTACCCGTCTGAACCGGACACCGCCGGCCACCTCTGACAATCCGATGATCAGGCAGCAGATCGACAGCAGGACGATGGACAAGGCGGAAGCCGCCGGGAAATCGGTTCCGGTTTCGGAAATCTTCGAATAGAGCAGCAAGGGAAGAATGTTGAGCTGCGTTCCGACCAGGGCGAGCGCCGTCCCATAGGCGCCGATGGCGACCGCCGAGGTCAGGCAGAAGGCCCGCAGCAAGGCCGGAAAGACCTGCGGCAGCAGGATGTCGAGATGAACGCGCCAGGACGGCGCCCCCAGGCTTTGCGCCGCCGTCAGCTGACCGACGTCGAAATTGCGCAAGACCGGCAGCACCACCATCACCACGCGGGGGATCAGATAGTAGCTATAGGCCAGCCCCAGACCGGCCGGCGTAAAGATGAATGCCCCGACCACCGCCGGATCGAAACCGAGCTTGGCCAAGGCCAAGGTCACGAAGCCGGCCCGGCCCAGCAGCAGAATGAAGCCATAGGCGACGATCAGCCCCGAAAAGGTCAACGGCAGGGCGATGACGAACATCAGGACGGTTCGCAGCGTTTCGGACAACCGCGACAGGTGAAGCGCGACGCCGAAACCGATCAACACCGACCCCAGCGGCGCCGATGTGCCGAGGATCAGGCTGCCCCCCAGGCCGCGCCAGAACAGTGGATCGGCGAACAGCCGGCGGAAGGCCTCAAGACCTTCCGCCGACGCTTCGACGAACAGCGATCCCAGGGGAACGACGAAAAAAAGCAGGAAGATCGCCGCACAGGGCAGCAGAAAGCTCACGAGAATGCCACGCGAGGCCATCTTCCGTCGTTCCTTAGCGGTTGTCTGAAAAGAGCAGGATCATTTTCTTACTGGCCAAGCGCCGCATGCGCCCAGCCGGCGTCGATTTCCGCCTTGGCCGCCTGGGCCTTCACCACATCGACCGGCTTCAACTGCGGAGCCGGCGGCAGTTTCGAGGACACGTCGGCCGGCAGAGCGACCCCGGGCACCGACGGACGGACGAAACCTTCGGCAAAAGTCGCCTGTCCCTGGTCGGTCATGACGAAGTTGAGCCACAGCCGCGCCGCATTGGGGTTGGGTCCGCCCTTGACCAGGCTGATGGCGTAAGGCGCGGCGGCCGAAGCTTCCTTGGGAATCACCACGGCCACGTCGTCGCCCATGCCATCGACATATTTCGCCTTCAGACCATCGTTCTCATAACCGATCCAGACGGGAATCTCGCCCTTCAGGAACTGGGCATAAGGCGTCGTGCCGACCGTCCGCAAAACATTGCCGGCCTTGTGCAGTTTGCCAAGATAATCGAGACCAGGCTGGACATGGTCCATCTCGCCACCGGCCGCGAAATTGGCGGCGAACACCACCACCTGTCCCTGACCGGTCGAGCGCGGATCAAGATAGACGACGCTGTTCTTGTAGTCGGCCTTCAGCAAATCGGCCCAGGATTGCGGGATCGTCTTGACGAGCTTGGTATTGACCAGGAAAGCGACGTTGAGGGTATGAATGGTGAACCATTTTCCCTCGGAATCGCGGAATGCCGCCGGCAACTTTTCGAAATTGACCGGCTTAAAGGGCGCCACCACATCCTTGGCCATGGCGTCCACCGCCGAGCCTGCGAAATAATAGGCGGTATCGGCCTGCGGCCGATTGCGCGCCTTTTCGAGGGTGGTCACCGTCACCGCCGAGCCGATGTCGTTGTAGACGATCTCGACTTCCGGATAGCGCTTCTTGAAATTGGCGAACTCGGTCTTCCAATTGGCCCAGGTCGGACCGGTGTCGAACGACACCACCATGCCCTCCTTGGCGGCGGCCTCGTAGAGGGTTTTTTCCCCCTCGTAGAGTTCCGGCCCGTCGAAAGCCATTGCGACGGCCGGGCTTAGCAAGGCCGCAGAAAACGCGAGACGAACAAACCAGGTCACCATGATCACACCCCTCATGCGTCAAAGGTCGTCGGTGGAAGCAGCCGGACGGCGTCCGGCGAAATCTGAACAGCGACGATACCCCCCCGGTATCCACCCGTTTCGCCGTGAATAACAGCCCCCCCAACCGCCATATCGAAGCGGCGCGTCGGGCCGGCGAAGCGGTCGTGGCAGAGCGTTCCGGTGAACACCGCCCCGCTCGCCCGGCCATCGGCCAGATTGGCCAGGGGAATGACTCTTTCGGGCCGCACCAGGGCAACCACCGATGACCCGGGAACCCATCCTTGAGTATCGCAGGGCAGCGTTCCAAAGGCCGTAGCGATCTGGCCCGGCACGCTGACCCTGGCTTCCCACAGATTGGCTTTGCCGACGAAGGCCCCAACCCGTCGGTCGGCCGGCGTGTCATAGAGCGTCTGAGGAGCGGCCACCTGCAAAAGGCGACCGCCATGCATGACCGCGACCCGATCGCCGATCGACATGGCCTCTTCCAGATCATGCGTCACATGCAGCGTGGCGATGGCCGCTTCGCGCTGCACACGCACGATCTCGTCGCGCATCTCGGCGCGGCGGAAGGCGTCGAGCGCCGACAAAGGCTCATCGAGCAGCAGAGCCCTTGGGGAAAAAATCAGCGCGCGCGCCAGGGCCACCCGCTGTTGCTGTCCGCCCGACAGGCTGGAGGGCAATCGATCGGCGAAACCGTCGAGACGGACGCGGGCCAGCGCCTGACGCGCCTGCAGAAGGCGCTCGCGGCGCGGAATGCCGCGGACTTTCAGCGGATAGGCGACATTCTGGGCCGCCGTCATATGTTGAAACAGAGCATAGGACTGAAAAACGATCCCGAGATTGCGGCGATGCGGCGGCAGCCCCGCCATTTCCTGGCCATCCACCAGGATACGGCCACTATCGGCCTCAATGAAGCCGGCGAGCAGTTTGAGCAAGGTCGTTTTGCCCGATCCGGACGGTCCGATGACCACCAACAGCTCGCCGTCGGCAATCTCGAGATTGATGTCGAACACGCCAGCGTCGCTGCCAGGATAGCGATAGGTCACGTTTTCGAAATGAATGGCCATCATGTCACCTCAGCCGTGCGCCCGACCGCCGGCACGCGCGACGGCAGCTCCGATCCCCGCTGCTGCGACGGCCAACCCCAACAGCACGACCGTGGCGGCACAGGCAAAGCCGGTGGCGCCGTAAAAGGCCTGCAGCAGGAAGGTCGGATAGGTACGGTTCAGAAATCCGGACACCAAATTGGACAATTGGAATTCGCCGATCGACAGCGCCGCGGCGGTGATCAGACCGGCGAGCACGCTGTGGCGCAAGGAGGGCACCACCACGTCGAAAAACCGACTGGTGAAACCGGCCCCCAGCGACCCGGCAACCGCCTCCAGTTCGGCCAGTCGCAGATGCTCCATATCAGCCAACAGGGTGTTGAGCAGATAAGGCAAAGTGAGAACCACGTGGCCGGCAATCAACAAAGGGGTGCTGCCGAGCCATGGCAATGCATCGGTCGAAAACAGCAAGATGAAACCGAACGCCAATGTCAGCTCGGGAACTGCGACGGGCAACAGGCTGACCAGACGACCGGCGAAGCGCACAGCTTTCCTCGCTTGCGTATGCAGGGCATAGGCGGCCGGCACACCGACCACCACATCGATCACGCAGGTCGCCGTCACCACCACCAGACTGGTGCGGAAAGCCCGCTGCAGGCTGGGATCCTCGAACAAAGCCCCATACCAATGCACGGTGACGCCGGTCGGCAAAAGGGTATTAGCCCAGACACCGCCGAACGACCCGACCAGCAGCAAGAGGATCGGCGCCACCAGAAAAATCAGATAGAGATAGGTGAGAACCGCCATGCGCCGTCGCCCTCTGAACCAAGAATGCGATGGTAATGTAAGATATCTTCCACAAGGAATGCATGATTATTCCATGAAACTACGCCTTGTGGGGAGTCTCCAACCGATAGGGTCCTATATCTAAAGAGAAACAAATTGTCAGTGGCATCGGTGCGGAACTCTAAGGCAGCTGCAGCAGACTTTTGGCCAACCGCTCCAGACAATCTTCGACGTCGGCGCAAACGATCACCTCACGGACGAACGGCGCGTCGCACAGGGCGAATACCGGCTTACCGAACTGCATGCCGAAAGCCATCTCGGACAAGGTCCCATATTCACCGCCGACGGCAATCAGTGCCGCCGCCGCCCTGGCGATCAGCACGTTGCGAGCCGGCCCGATGCCGGTCGCCAGCGGCACGGTGACGTAAGCATTGGCGCTCCGCCAGTCTTCGTCGGGAATAAAACCGATCGTCAGACCGCCGGCGGTGACCGCTCCGCGCGACGCCGCCTCCATGACGCCGGTCCGCCCTCCGGTCAGTAGCGGCAGGCCGAGTTCCGCCACGCCGCGGCCGACAGCCTCCGCCACCTCCACTTCCCGATCGCTGGCGGTTCTCGGACCGATCACCGCGACCGGAATGGCCCGCAATCCGCCCTCGCGGGCAAGCCAGGCCAGCGCGGCGCGCGCATCGACCGGCTCGCCCTGGACCGCAAGATCAGTGTCGACCCAGCCATAATTTCTGGCATCGAATCGACGTTTTCCATAGAGAACTGTGCGGTTGGCCCGATCTAACATAAGGGACGACATTGATGATCTCCGGTCGCTTTTTCCAATGGCAGTCATCCTGTAAGATAGTTTACAGATGACCGCAACCAAGACGCCTGTCATCACAGCGCAAGGATAAACCTCTCCCCATGATGTCATCAGCCAAAGATCTGACCAGCCGCCAGCGACATATCGTCGCCTGGATCGAAGATCAGGGTTACGCGACGATTGAAGCGCTGGCTGACCATCTTGGGGTTTCCATGCAGACGGTGCGCCGCGAGATCATCCGCCTTGACGCATCGGGCCATCTGCAGCGCTTTCACGGCGGTGCGGGACTGCCGGAAGGCCGAATCCGGCTTGGATATGCGGGAAAAAGCGCGCTGGCCCGCGATGCTAAGGAGCGCATCGGAACGGCGACCGCGTCCCGCATCGCCGACGGCGCGGCGGTATTCCTGGACGTCGGAACGACCGTCGAAGCGGTGGCGCGCGCCCTGCTTGGCCGCAAAGGACTGCAGATCATCACCAACAGTTTCAACTGCGCCCGCGTTTTCCAGGGTCTTCCGTCCTGTTCGGCCTTCGTCCTCGGCGGCTCCTTGCGGGGTGCCGACGGATCTCTGGTCGGTGACACCACCTTATCGACCTTGCGGCAGTTCAAGGTCGACGTGGCGGTCATCGGCTGTTCGGCAATCGAGGGCGACGGCTCGGTGATGGACTACGATGTCGACAAGATCGCCGTGAAACGACTTGCCATCGCCGCCGCGCGACAGACCCTGCTGGTCGCCGACGGGATGAAATTCAGGCATCACGCGGTGGCACGCATCGCCACCCTCGATGAGTTCACCGCCCTGGTGACGGACGCCCCCTTGCCAACCGACATCGAATCCCATCTCGGCGAGTGTCAGCCGATTGTCGCCACCAATTCCTGACCCTTTGGTTCAAGCGGAGCGCCAAGAGATATTTCACCACGGAGACACGGAGGGCACGGAGGTCGGGAAAGTGTCGCAGGCATTGGCTTCTTTTGGCCAGGCGCATTTCTGTACGGAGGGTCCAATGCCTCCGGCAAGCCGCTCTGTGTCCTCCGTGTCTCCGTGGTGAATCAGCATTTTCTGTGTATGTTGACCGAATGGGCAGGGATCGAGCGCCTGTCAGCGCAAGATCAATCTTAAATAGTGATGACTGCCAGCGCTTCGGCAACCTGCCGGGCGACCTCGTCGACATCGGCGAACGGCAGATCAAGACGCCGCGTCGCCGATTCGGTCAGCATTAGATTGTAAGGAGCGTCCTTGGCCTCGCCGACGCCACGGAAATCCGTGCGGAACAGGACGATCGGCATGCCGCGGCCATAGGCATAGCCGCATTCCCAGCAGGTTCCCGAATCGGGATCGGAACCATCCATGTTGGCGACGATCCCTTGCGCCCAGACAATACCGGCGACATCGTCGGCAAAAATCTGCGCCACGGTCTTCGAGCGCTGCTCATGCTCCTGCGGCAACCAGACCTCGTGACCAAGGCGGCGCAGAGCCTCGGTCAACCTTGTGTTGAAGTCGCGCTCGGCGGCGGAAAACAATGGTCCAGCGAGATAAATCCTCATGCCATCATCCTACAAAAAAAGATCGCCCGAAAATGGAGTGCATTCTCCTGGGCATAACTGGGGCATTTCCCGACAAACGCCAAGTCCGAATGCGGTTTAAAGTGCTATGATAAAAGACAAGGAATTCCGTTTTCCGATCATATCGATGCAATAAAAGGCTTGGGTTGCACGCAGAAAATTCCATTCCTATACTCGGTGCCGGGCAAAGCGTGGGGCCATGGGCATGATCCGATCAGTATTGACCGTCTCCTTTCTTATTCTCTCTTTCGTATTGTCGGGATGCGCGGTACCGACAAACAAGACCGCGAACGCGATCCCTCCGGGTGGAATTCGGATCAACAACGTGACTTACGAAACCAGGGAAAAAGCCTACGAAGCGCAGCAATCAGAGGCAGAAGCTCTGATCGGGAAGGTCTCCCAGGCTCCGGATAGGGTTCACGGTTCCGTCCTGATCGTTCTTCCGACAAAAGACAAAAATCTGGAATACACGCATACGGTTATAAAAATTGGAAAAGAGGAAGACAAAATCTTCTTTTCGAGCCTTTTCGACTTGAATCTCATGACCGATGCCAGGGCCATCGATCGGGCAGGTGTCTTCGACAGCACGTCGATCGTCACGGCCGACGATGGCGACCAACACGACTTCGGCGCCTATGACTATAAGATTTGGGCGGCCCGCGCCGGCCAGGGCACGGTGCAATGGTCGCTGGTTCGCCGCAGCAGTGGACAAAGCATCGGCATTGTTCTGCCGACCGGCAAGTTGAGCCGGATTGCCTTCCTCAATGCCTTCCCGCTTTCGGTCATCAACGCGGCGGCCGATGTCGGCGTCGCAGTCACCCGCCAGGTCCTGCCGGCCGTCCCCAACGGAAGCACGATTTCCGGCAGCGGCTTCTTCATCGACAGATCCGGACACGCGCTGACCAGCGCCCATGTCGTCCAAGCTTGCAAAGCGATCAAGGTTCATCTCGGCGACGCCGGAATCGCCGATGCGTCGCTCGTCTCCAGCGACGCCAACAATGACCTGGCGGTGATCAAAGTGGCCTCCTTCGCGGGAGGCCATGCGACCTTCACCCCAATCGCCGCGCCAAGACAGGGACAGGACATCGTCGTCTATGGCTTTCCACTGGCCGGCGCGTTGACGGCGCAGGGCAATGTGGTGACCGGCATCGTCAGCGCCTTGGCCGGATTGAAGGAAGATACAAGGCTGATGCAGATCACCGCGCCGGTGCAACCTGGCAACAGCGGTGGTCCGGTGCTCGACAACGCCGGTCATGTTCTGGGGCTGGTGACCGCGAAGATGAACGCCGTTAAGGTCGCGCAGGTGACCGGCGACATTCCCCAGAATGTGAACTTCGCGATCAAGTCGTCGATCATCGAGAACTTTCTCGATTCCAACAGCGTGACCTATGAACGCGCAAAATCTGGTCCCGCGCTGCCGGTCGCCGATGTCGCCAGCCGAGCCAAAGAGTTCACCTTCATGATCCAGTGCGAACGCTGACTGGATCGAGCGTCGTCTGAACAAAAGAGGCACCTCTGCCGTTTTAGCGTGCTAATCTGATATTTCTTCTACCTTAAATTGCATACATGATATTTTTGTCGGCTCGTGCGTCCGTTGACGGGGGATTCCGATGTTTCTCCAAGGCAAGATATCGGTACGACTGCTGGCCGGCTTCGCGGCCATGGGCGGTCTGGTTCTACTGCTTGCGACGCTCGGCAGCTATGAAAGCAAGATTGCCGACGAGACCGTCGTCATCATGGAACGGCAGAATCGAAACGGTGTCCTGACCGAACGGATGGCCAAGAACATTGCTCTGGCCCGCGGCAATATGGCCAAGACCCTCCTGACCAAGGACGAGGCACCGTGGCAGGACGCTTTGGCCGAGTTGACTCTTGCCCGCGAGCGCCAGACAGAGTTGAAGGCGTCGATCGTCAATCCTCAACGTCGGGCCAAGGTCGAGGAAATCGAAGCGCTGACCGCTGATTACGGCACCAAGGTGCAAAATTATCGTCGCCTCCGCGATCAGGTCGCCGACCACGCGGACGAACTGGCAGCGGTCATCCGGGATGCCGCGGAAGCCGGGCGCAGAATCGACGCCCTCAACGAAGAACTGACCCAAATGATAAGGGACTCTGCCAACCTCTCCATCGCCGCCGCAAAAAAGGACATGGCCACGGTGTCGCGTTGGGTTGCGATAATCGGTTGGAGCAGTCTGGCCCTGGCCTGCGTCATGGGAGTCCTGCTGTCACGTGGCATTTCGCGTCCGATCACGCGTCTGACGGCGATCATGACGCAATTGGCCGAAGGCCGTATGTCGGTCGCCATTGCAGGCACAGCCCGACAAGACGAGATCGGCGAAATGGCGCGGGCGGTCGAAGTTTTCAAACGCCACGCCGAAGAAAATCGGTCGCTCCATGCCCAGCAGGAGCAGCAACGCTCAACCGCCGAGGCCGATCGGCGCCATGCCCTGCTGAACATGGCCGACAATGTCGAAAACGAACTGGGCGGCGCCGTTGCCGACATTTCCAGCCTGACCGGCGAAGTGAGCGAGGCTGCGGACCAGTTGTACCACATGTCGCTGCGTACCCGCGAAAGCGCCACGGCCGCCGTGTCTGTGGCCGACGAGTCGATGACGTCGGCGGAAGCCGTCTCGGCAGCAACCCAGGAACTGCATGCCTCGATCGCCGAGATCACCCGCCAGATCGGCGGCGCCAAGACCATGGCCGATCGCGCCGTCCAATCGGCCGAAACCTCCGAGGCCGTCATGTCGGGCCTGTCGGAGGCCACACAGCGTATCGGTTCGGTGGTCGATGTCATCACCGACATCGCGGCCCAGACCAACCTGCTGGCATTGAATGCTACGATCGAGGCGTCGCGCGCAGGAGACGCCGGCAAAGGCTTCGCGGTCGTCGCTGCCGAGGTCAAGACGCTGGCCAATCAGACCGCCCGGGCGACCACCGAAATCACCGCTCAGATCACGAACATCCGCGACGAGGTGATGAACGCGCTGGCGACGATCCGTGGCATCGCCACGACGATTGTTGAGGTCGAGACCGCAACGACCGGCATCGCCGCCGCCATCGAGCAACAGTCGGCGGCTACCAGCGAGATCTCCAGGGCCGTCGACCTGACGGCCGACGCCGCCAGGCAGGTCGACTCATTGATGGCGGCGCTCGCCGAACAGGCAGCCCAATCGTGTGAGTTGTCGGAGGACGTCAAGAAGGACGGTTCACGGGTCACCGAAACGGTAGCCGGCCTCAGCCGTACCGTCGGCCGCGTGATCAGGACCAGCAGCAAGGATGTGTGCCGACGCAAGACACCGCGTTTCGGCGTCTTCGTCGGCTGCCGGGCAAAGATCGGCGACAACAGCACGGCGGCGGCACTGACCTCGGTATCGATCGGCGGTGTCACGATCTTCATGGACGGCGGCGGCCAATCATCATCGGTCGGCCAGTCCATCGATGTCGATTGTGCCGACCTCGGCGGGCGCAAAACTGGAAAAATCGTCGGAATAGACAACCAGTTCCTGCACGTCGCTTTCGACGCGACCCAGACCATTGCTCCCGACGTCCTGGGAAAAGTCGCGGACCACGGCGCTTTGGCGCTGTTGAACAAGGCCAAATCGGACCATGAGACTTTTGTGAACAACGTTCTGGCGGTTGTGGCCGGCCGCTCGAAAACAAAGGCTGCCGACCTTGCCAACCATCACACCTGCCGTTTGGGCAAATGGTACGACAATGTTTCCGACGACCGCATTCGTTCCCAGCCTGCCTTCCGGGCGATCGCCCAACCACATAAACAAGTCCATGACGCCGGCAAACGCGCCCTGGCCGCCTTCTGGAAAGGCGACGAGGCAACAACACGGGCCCGCGCCGAGGAGATGAAGCAGGCGTCGCACGACGTTGTGCGACTGCTGACCCAGTTGATCGGCGAACTTCAGCAATCAGGTGGAAGCGATCGCCGGGCGGCATGATGCCTGGCTACGGTGATCGAAACCGATCAGCTGCTAATTGGAGCACCCGCAGCAACGATCTCCCGGCTCTTTGAGGGCGACATTGATGGTTCGTCGGCCTCCCGGCTGATCCTTTGGTCGAGTTCATGACCGACGTCGGCCAGAACCTGTGTCCAGTCGTTGGGACGCGATTGCCGGAACAGGCGGACCGAGGAATACCAGAGCGAGGTTTCGCCCGCGCCCGCCCAACGCCAGTCCGCCGTGAACGGCAGCAAGACGAAAGCCGGAACGCCGAGCCCGCCAGCGACGTGCGCGACAGCCCCATCGACCGTTATCACGAGATCCAACGACCTCATGACCGCCGCCATTTCCGCGAGGTCGACCAATCTCGGACCGAAATCCTCGGCCACCGCGTCCAGGCCCATGGACTGAAGATCACCGGCAGCCGTTCCCTGCTGCAAGCTGACAACGGCAATTTCCGGGTGGAACAAAAGCGGAGCCAGCGACGACAGGGGGCAAGACGACCCGGCGCGCGAGGGATACGAAGACCACGCCACGCCAACCTTCAGCCGGCCATCGCCATGCGGGGAAATCTCGGCCGGCCTTGGATGCCAATAGGGCACTTTTGCCAGGAACAACTTTCGATCGATCCTAAGCGCTGCCGGCAGAGCGCGCAGCGACAGGTGGTAATCGCATTCCGGAATGTCCCCGTCCCGAGGAACCACGTCGTCCACCCCGGGAAGCGTCGCCAGCAAGCGAGCCACCGAAGGCCGGCAATGGACGACGATCTTCTTCGCGCCCTTCCCGCCAGCCAGGGTTGGAATGAACCGCGCGTACAGAAGAACGTCTTCCAAGGCGGCATCGTCCAGCAGCACAATCGATTGCCCCTTAAGACTTTCACCCTGCCATTGCCGTCCCGCCGGATCACTGGCGGCCGGGGAATTCTGGAAGGGTTCCAACGCCCGAGCCCCCTTTTCAAAGTCGCCCTGCCACAGCAGCAGTTCCGCATGGTCGCGGGCCGCCTCGACATAGCCGGGGCGCACCGTCAGCGCTTTCTCGTAAAAAGATCGCGCCGGCCCGTACCGCCCGATATCCCGAAACGCATGCCCGGCGTTCACGAGAATGCTCTCGCTTGCCGGAGCCAAGGCAACGGCGGCCACATGCGCCTTGACGGCGTCCTCCAATTTTCCCATTTCGCGCAACAGGCTGCCCAGATTGGAAAGACAGGAGGGATTATCGGAAACCAGCGCGAGCGATCGCCGGTAGGCGACCTCGGCGGCATCGAACCGACCCAGGCGTTGGAGGGCCACGCCCAGATTATTGAACAGGTCGGGAGAGCGCCGGTCATAGGTGCCGGCATGCGCATAGGCCGACAGCGCCTTGTCGGTTTCCCCCGAGGACTGGAACTTCAAACCCTTGCCGAAGAAATCGGCGGCCCGTTCGGCAAGATCGAATTGCGGATCGACCGGTTGCCTGTCCTTGCCAAGGCGTGTCGCGCCATACGACGGAAATGGCCGATCCGTGGCAGCCAGTTCAAAAACGTTCTCCACGCGGCCGTCGACGAAAGGCTGCAGAACGCCGGCCGCGTCCTCCGAATCGAATCGCCAGGCCGTGAATCCCAACTTTGCCAGCCCCGAACGGATGGCGGCGACCCCTTCGCCTTCGGGCATCTGATCATAGGTACGGCCACGTTCCCAAATGATGGCGGCAACGGTTCCGCCGGCCAGCAGCCTTGCCATGCCCGTGATCACATCGCCTTCGCTGCCCTCGACGTCGATCTTGACGATCACCCGCCGGCCGGCCAGATGCGGACGCTCGTCCAGCAGATCGTCGATGGTCGTCACCGGGATCGCACCCGCATCGCTTTTTTGCAGACTGTGGCCCATCGTGCTTTGCGGCAGCATGATCCCGTGCCCGCGCAGATCGGCAATGGCCTCGGGAACAACGTCGATGACGTCGGAAAGACGATTCTCGTCGATCCAACGACGAAGTTGCGGAACGTTGCGGGGCGTCGGTTCGCAGGCGATGACCTGCACCTGCCCAGGCCATCGCGTCGCCGCATGCAGCGACATGATCCCCCAATGGGCGCCGACATCGATGAACAGGTCGCCCGGACGCAGATGGGCGTCGAGAAAGCATCGTGTCGCATATTCGTAGCCGACCCCGTTGCGTTCCCGATGCGCGAGATAATTGAGGCCGGGATCGGTGAGATATTCGCGCGGCACCGGCATGATATAACGGGTTTTCCCGTCCTGGCCGGCAAAAACCGAATGGACGATGCAATCCCCGGTGACCCCGGTTTCGTCGTTCGCCGCCGCCCAGCGGCCGAGATCGGCCGACATTTGTTCGATGACGCCGTCCCAGGCCAGCGACGCCGGCTGGCGGAACAACCGCATGGAGGGATACCAGGGACTGTCCTCGCCCTTTTGCATCCAGCGCCAATCCGGAGCGAACGGCACCAGGACCCACACCGGCTTCCCCAAGGCGCCAGCCAGATGGGCGACGGAGGTATCGACCGCGATGACAAGATCCAGCTGCTCGATGACGGCGGCCGTATCGACAAAATCCTTGAGATGAGGCGACAGATCGCCGACCAGAACCGGATGAGCCGCCTTATGGATATCGGCCGCTCTCGGTCCGGCTTGCAGCGAATAGACGGTGACGCCGGGAACGGCCGCCAGGGGAAGAAGCGCCTTCAATCCGACCGAGCGGTGCCGGTCATTGGCATGGGTCGGCCGCCCCGCCCACACCAGCCCGACCTTGAGACGCGTGCCGAGCGGTACCGGCAGCTTGGGTTTGACCGACGGCGGCGTGCTGAGATAGGGGATGCCGGCCGGAATGGTTTCGCGGCGGGTTTCGAGATGCAGCGCCACCGACAGCAGGGGAATATGAAAATCGAAAGCCGGCAGGGACCGGAAATTGCAGCGGATCTCGGCGACATCCGCCAGACATTGACAAAGACGCTCCAGCTCTTTCGGAATCAGCAGGATCACCCGCGCGCCCTCGGCGAACAGCAGGGGGACATAGCGCAGGAACTGAATGACGTCGCCGAACCCCTGCTCGGCATAGACCAACAGGGTCTTGCCGCAAAGCGGCGAACCATCCCATTCAGGGCCTGAGAATTTGGGCAGTTTCAAATCGGCCCGCCGCCGGCGCCATTCATAGGCGGGCCAACCGGCCGCGAAATCGCCCTTCAGCAAGCAAAGGCGGGCCAATCCGAGGCGGGCGTCGAGGTGATCGGCGTTCTTCTCGATGACCTGATGCAACAAGGGCTCGGCCTCTTCGAAACGCCCGAGGCTGATGTAGGTTTGCGCAAGGCCGCTGAGAGCGTCCAGCGACAACGGGTCGAGACGGCGCGCCTCGGAAAAGAACTCGATCGCCCCCTGATAATCGGCCGCCTGCATCAGCCACTGGCCAAGTCGCAACCTGACCAGCGCATCGTCGGGCGCCAATGCTGCGTTGCGGCGAAAGCAAATCTCGGCGGCGGACTCCTTGCCTTGCTTGGCAAGCACTTCGCCCAGCAATCCCCAGGCATGGCCTACATGGGGATCGCGCAGCAGAACATTGCGCAGGGCCGCCCTGGCTTCGCTCGTCCGGTTGAGGGTGAGCAGCGCCGAGCCGGCCTCCTGCCACACCGCCGGAGAGTTGTGGCCGTCGCCCAAAAGCCTCCAGATGCCGGCCAGCGCCTCTTCCTGGCGGCCCGTCTTCTGCAGCATCCGGCATCGCCCGATCAAAGTCGCGCTGTCATCCGGGCAGAGTCCCAGCGCTTCGTCGAAAGCCGCCAAGGCCTCCTTCAGGCGACCAGCATCCCGGTGTTCTTCGCCGCGCTGCCGTGCCGATCGCGCCATGGCGGCAATGAAATCACCGGAATAGTCCGGCGAAAAATAGTCGATGGATAGAGTCATCAAAGGTACCCCTGCGTCACCAACGTTCAATCAGCGTTTCATCCCGAATGCCCGGAACCCAATCCCCGAATAGCCTGGTCCGCCAACCGGTTGCATCCCCATGCTCCGCCGCCCATCCAATAACAATTTATGGTAGAAAAACACCAGTAAGTATACGCGCTAAATTCAGAAGTAATATTTAATAAATTTTTCGTAAAATATCGATCATTCCCCAAAAAACACTGGTTAAGGATACAGATGATGGACTTAACCTTTTTTTAATGAGAAGTGTTTTTTCTGAATTATACCATTTGGCATATTCCCCCGCCTTTTCCTCAGGAATATTAGGGGCGGCGATACTTTGCGAGCGGCGCCGGTGGGAGGGTGCATGCCTGAAGGATATGACTGTCATGACGGGACGGCTGATACAGGCCTGCTGAGTCTTGCGCTGATATTGCGATTCTTCAATATCCCTGCGGACACAGAGCAGATTCGCCATGACCATGGCAAGACAAACGCGCCGTTCGATACCGTCGATATTGTACGGTGCGCCAAGCGATCCGGACTGCTGGCCCGGACCGTAACCAGCGCCTGGTCGCGGCTGGACAGGGCCCCTTTGCCCGCCATCGCGGCGATGGCCGACGGAACCTTCGTGGTGTTCGCCCGCTTTGCCGCCGATCCGGGAAACGGCGACAAGCTCCTTGTCCACGATCCGCGCCGGCTTGTTCCCGAACTGAAAAGCGAAGCGGAGATCACCGCCGGCTGGAGCGGCGGGCTGATCCTGCTGACCCACCGCGAAGCCCTGGCCGGCCCGGCCCGCGGCTTCGACCTGTCCTGGTTCATCCCCGCCGTCGTCCGCTACCGGCGGCTTCTCGGCGAGGTGTTGGCCGCATCCTTCTGCACCCAGTTGATGGGCTTGGTGGCCCCCCTGTTCTTCCAGGTGGTGACCGACAAGGTCCTGGTGCATCGCGGGCTGTCCAGCCTGGAAGTACTGATGGTCGGCCTCGGTCTCGTCTCGCTGTTCGAAGTCCTTCTGGGCGGCGTGCGGACCTATGTGTTCAGCCACACCACCAGCCGTATCGATGTCGAGCTGGGCTCGCAACTGTTTCGCCACCTGATGGGCCTGCCGATGGCTTATTTTGGGGCGCGGCGGACCGGAACGACGGTGGCACGGGTCCGTGAACTGGAGAATATCCGCCATTTTCTCACCGGGTCCGCCTTGACCCTGGTGATCGACGCCTTTTTCACCGTCGTTTTCTTCCTCGTCATGTTCTTCTACTCGCCGACGCTGACCTGGATCGTTCTGGCCACGGTGCCGCTTTATGTCGGGCTGTCGTTGGCGGTGACACCGGTCCTCAAGCGGCGGATAGAGGAAAAATTCCATCATGGCGCGGAAAACCAGGCGTTCCTGGTCGAGGCGGTGACGGCGGCCGAAACCTGCAAGGCGATGGCCGTCGAACCGCAAATGCAGCGCCGTTGGGAAGGGTTGCTGGCCGGCTATGTGTCGTCGTCTTTTCGCGCCCAGAATCTCAATGTTTCGGCCGGACAGATCGCCCAGGGCATCAGCAAGGCGCAAACCGTGCTGATCCTCTGGCTGGGAGCCGAGTCGGTCATGGACGGCGACATGAGTATCGGCGCCCTGATCGCCTTCAACATGATGGCCGGGCGCGTCGCCTCGCCCATTCTGCGGCTGGCGCAACTGTGGCAGGACTTCCAGCAGATGCGCGTCTCGGTCGACCGGCTGGGCGACATCCTCAACACCCCGACCGAGCGCCAGGGCGGCGCCCGATCGGCTTTGCCGGCCATGCAGGGGCGTGTGACCTTCGAGCATCTCGGCTTTCGCTATCGTCCCGATCGGCCGCACGTCATCCGCGATTTGTGCCTCGACGTGGCGCCCGGCGAAAGCATCGGCATCGTCGGCAGCTCGGGATCGGGCAAAAGCACCTTGGCCAAACTGATCCAGCGGCTTTACCTGCCCGAGTCCGGCCGCATGCTGATCGACGGCGTCGATTTGGCCTTGATCGACACCGCGTGGCTGCGCCGCCAGATCGGCGTCGTTTTGCAGGAAAACGTGCTGTTCAACCGGTCCATCCGCGAGAATATCGCGCTGGTCGATCCGTCGCTGCCGATGGAGACGGTGGTGCAGGCGGCCAATCTGGCGGCGGCGCACGAGTTCATCCTGGAACTGCCGGAAGCCTATGACACCATGGTGGTCGAGCGCGGCGCCAATCTGTCGGGCGGCCAGCGCCAGCGGATCGCCATTGCCCGCGCGCTGATTTCCAATCCGCACATCCTTATTTTCGACGAGGCGACGTCCGCCCTCGACTACGAATCCGAAGCGCAGATCCGCCACAACATGAAAGCCATGTGCCGGGGCCGGACCGTCTTCATCATCGCCCACCGGCTGTCGGCGGTTCGCCATTGCGACCGGATCGTCGTGCTGGAAAAGGGCCAGCTTGTCGAACAGGGCCGCCACGACGCCCTGTTGGCGCAAAATGGCCGCTATGCCCAGTTGTGGCGATGCCAGGAGGCCGGCGATGTGGACGCCTGACGCCGTTCTCATGCGGCTGGAACCGCTGCGCCGCCATCTCGCCGTCTGGCGGGCCGCCTGGCAGATGGAACAGCGCCGGCCACACCGTCCACCGCGCACGGCGGCGGAATTGGCCTTTCTGCCGGCCGCCATCGAGATCATGGAGACGCCGCCCTCGCCGGCCGGACGCCTGACCGGCGCCATCATCATGGCGATGTTCGGATCGGCGGTGATCTGGGCCTGCCTTGGTCAGGTCGATATTCATGCCACCGCGCAGGGCCGCATCATCCCGGCCGGCAACACCAAACCGGTGGCCGCTTCGGAATCCACCACGGTCACCGCCATTCACGTCCGCGACGGCGACCATGTCGAGGCCGGCCAGGTTCTGGTCGAACTCGATCCCACCGATTCTCAGGCCGACCAAGCGCGCTACGCGCGGGAACGGCTGGAGAACCTGATCATCGCCGCCGGTTACCACGCCCTGCTCGACGGCAAGACGGATCTTGTCCTGCCGCCCGACGTCGCCGTGCCCGCCGATCTGCTGGCCCTGCACCGCTCCGAGCTGCTGCAGAAACTGGCCGATCACCGGTCGACGCGGGACGCCCTGGAGCAGGAACGCCGACAAAAGGAAGCGGAACAGCGCGGCACCCAGGCCGACATCCGCCGCCTGGAAAAGACCGTGCCCCTGCTGGCCGAACAGTCCGACACCAAGCGGGAGATGTCGGCCCTCGGCTGGCAGTCCCGCACCGAATATCTGAAGATCGAGCAAGAGCACATCGACCGTCAGCAGGAATTGGAATCGGCACGCCACAAGCTGGCCGAAGACGAGTCGGCGATCGCCAATGTGACGGAGCGGCTGAAAGAGACGGAAGCGAAATTCCGCGCCGACGCCTTCACTCAGATGGCCGACGCCGAACAAAAGGCCGCCAGCCTTGCGCAAGAGGAAATCAAGGCGCGTCAGCGGATGCGCCAGCATACGCTGACCGCCCCGGTGTCCGGCGTGGTGCAGCAGCTTGCCGTACACGCCAATGGCGCCGTCGTCTCGCAGGCGCAGCCGGTCCTGATGATCGTGCCGGAAGGCGAAGGCATCGCCGTCGAAGCGGCCCTGCAGAACAAGGATGCCGGATTCGTCCGTTCCGGCCAGCCGGTGGAAATCAAGGTCGAAAGTTTTCCCTTCACCCGGTACGGCACCATCCCCGGCGAGGTGACGGTGGTTTCCTCGGACACCGTGCAAGGGTCCGACAGCGACCCGACCCGCAAGCCGGCCACCGCCACCGACCCGGCCAGCACCGGCCGGACCAAGGAGGAACTGGGGGCCGTCTATTCGGTCCGCGTCCATCCGTCGCGCGACTGGATCCGCGCCGACGAGGGACCGGTCAAGCTGGCCCCCGGCATGGCGGTGACGGCGGAAATCCGAACCGGCCGGCGCCGGGTGATCGAATATGTCCTCGACCCGGTCCTGCGCTACTGGGGCGAAAGTTTGCGGGAAAGGTAGGCGGGACAGTTATGACGACCGAAAAGAATGCCAGAGACAGGACGCAAGCGATGCCCGCATTCAGACGCTCGGCAGAACGGAACGAATCATCTCGTCATTCCCGCGAAAGCGGGAATCCAGCCGGCGGGTATGGATCCCCGCGCAACCGCATCGGCGCTGACTTAAGTTCAGGTGGCACCGGCGTCTCTGCCGGTGTTGCCGGCCAAAGCGGCAAGAAATGCTGTCGAGATTTGTTTGCTTGCCGGCGCCGCCG
>JARLJB010000371.1 GCA_031291415.1 Telmatospirillum sp. | reverse complement strand
TGCGCACCATGCCGGCGTAAAACAACGCCAGACCCGGTATCGTCATCAGCAGGACAAGCGCCGTCGATGTCAGCATCCACGCCGTGTCCGCCTTGTCCAAAACCGCCGGTGCCGCCGCTGCCGCCGCGTCAGCCGCCGGCGTCGCCTCCTGCGCCAGTCCGGCTCCCGCCAGCAACGTCAGCGCAAGCGTCAGCCCGCTACCAACAAAAAAACCACTTTTCGTAAGCCTCATGGTCACCCCCGAAGGTCCCAAAACATCCAGATTAGAGCCATCTGCGGTGCCCAACGGCGTGTGCGTACAAAAGCGCATTCGGCGCAGCGACTTACCCCATCCATAACAAGAACCGTGCCATTCCAAAGAATCCCGAAGGTTCCTAGGGATGTGATCACTTCCGCGGTCTTGTCGGAAGCTGCGGTGATGCGCCAATAGGCAGTCCCTTGAGGCGATGGTCAAATTTTAGGCAAATGCTCTCTTGCGCCGAATGTCCTGAAATCGCCCAAAAAAAAGCCCGGAAGAACATTCCGGGCCGAGTTTGGGAGGAGACAGGAAGAAACACGCAAAGGTAACTCTAGAGAACGTCCGAATTGAGTTCGCCGGTCCGGATACGGACCGCCTGCAGCAATTCGAACACGAAAATCTTGCCGTCGCCGATCTTGCCGGTCCGGGCGGCGGTCTGGATGGTTTCGACGACTCGCGGTGCGACGTCATCATTCACCGCGACTTCGATTTTCACCTTGGGGAGGAAATTCACCATATATTCGGCGCCGCGATAGATCTCGGTCTGGCCCTTTTGGCGGCCGAAACCCTTGACCTCGCTTACCGTCAACCCCTGGATGCCGAGGGGCGTCAATGCTTCGCGGACTTCGTCGAGCTTGAACGGCTTAATGATCGCGACAACTAGCTTCATCGTTTGACCCTCATGCCTTCCGGCTTTCACCATTCACCGCGCGGTATCCCACCCGAATTGTCGGCGGGTCCGGGGAAAGCCACCAGTTGATCCACCCGCAAGCCGTCTTGCGATCGATCCGCGCAAAATATCCTTTTCAAGGATCGTGCCGCTTTTTGAAAAGCGGCGGAATCCCAGGCGTCTTTGTTGATCTCAGGCAATCCGACGAGCGTTCTTCGCCCCCATGGTAGTCCTTTCTGTGCTGAATTTTTGTGCTATTTCCGTTCCGCTTGCTGCCAAACAAAGCGGCAAGGCGGATTTCTTGGCGCCAGCATTGCAATGCCGGCGCGTGGGACCTTGAGAGACGGGAAAAAAGCAGCCATTCTTCCGCCCATGAAAGACCTTCGCACAGACGTTCTGATCGTCGGAGGCGGCCTGATCGGTGGGCCGCTGGCGGTCGCCTTGGCTTCGGCCGGCCTGTCGGTCGCCGTAGTCGACACCGAAAACCCGCAAGTTGCCGTGGGACAGGCCTTTGATGGCCGGGCCTCGGCCATCGCGCTTGCTCCTCAGAAGGCTTTGGCCGCGTTGGAGCTTTGGCCGGAGATCGCGCCGCGGGCGGCGGCCATCGCCCAAATCCGCGTCGCCGACGGGCATTCGCCGCTCTTTCTGCATTACGATCACCAGGATATCGGAACCGATCCCTTTGGCTGGATCGTCGAAAACCGGGCGATCCGCGCCGCGATAGCCCGCCGCATGGCCGATTTGCCGGCGATTTCGCTTTTTGCCCCTTCGGCCATTGCCGGGCTCGATCGGACGGCGGGCGAAGTGGTCGCCCGCCTCAAAGATGGCATGGTGCTGAGGGCGTCCCTGGTGATCGCCGCCGATGGCCGCGGCTCGCCGACCAGGGGAGCAGCCGGTATTGGTCTGACGAAGTGGAGCTATGGTCAGACGGCCATCGTCTGCACCGTTGCTCACACGCGGCCGCATAACAACATCGCGCAGGAGCATTTTCTGCCGTCCGGTCCGTTCGCCATCTTGCCCTTGCCGGGACATCGATCATCGGTGGTCTGGTCGGAAAAGGCACATTTGGCGCCGGCAATCATCGCTCAGAACGACGCCGATTTCCTGGCCGAGCTGGGAAGCCGGTTTGGCGATTTCCTGGGCACTATTGCGGTGGAAGGGCCCCGGTTTTCTTATCCTTTGGCGCTGCAATTCGCCAATTCCTATACCGCCCATCGATTGGTGCTGGTCGGCGATGCCGCGCATGGTATGCACCCGGTGGCGGGGCAGGGGATGAACATGGGATTGCGCGATGTCGCGGCGTTGGCCGAGGTGCTGGTCGACGCCAAGCGGCTTGGTCTGGATATTGGCGAAGCGTCGGTCCTTGAGCGTTATGCCCGCTGGCGTCGCTTCGACAATCTGTTGATGCTGGGGCTGACCGATGGGCTGGTCCGGCTGTTTTCCAACAATGTCATGCCGGTTCAACTGGCTCGCGACATCGGGCTGGCGGCCGTCAACCGTATCGGCCCGATGAAAAAATTCTTCATGCGTCACGCCATGGGGTTGGTTGGCGATCTGCCGCGGCTGCTCAAAGGGCAGGCGCTCTAGCTTTTATTCATGTCCTTCGCCGGCGGGCATCCGCCCGCCTGGCCGCGGCCGGCGTGGTCGCTGGAGCGGTGCGCGTTGACGCAAGCCGCTCCAGGTCGGCGTTCACGGTTCGCGGCTCAGGCCAGCGGCGGCGATTTCGCTCAGATAGGCCTGCCAGATCTCGTCCTGATCCTGGCCGAGATGGTACAGGTAGGACCAACTGTAGAGCCCGGAATCATGGAGATCGTCGAAGACCAGGCGGACGGCGTAATTGCCGACCGGTTCGATTCCGATAATGCCGACATGGCGGCGGCCGGAAACCAATTTGCGCTCGTCCGGCGAATGACCCTGAACCTCGGCCGACGGGCTTTGCGTGCGCAACAGTTCGGCCGGCAGGTGGAAATGCGCGCCGTCGTCGAAAGCGATATCGAGGACGTGGCTGGCCTTGTCGTAACGGATTTCCGTCGGTTCGGGCATGTCACGGCACCGTCGCGACGTCGTTCGGCTCATTGAGCGGGCGCGCCTCGCTGGGCAGCATGATCGGAATGCCGTCGCGGATCGGGTAGGCGAGTTGTGCCTTTTCGCTGATCAGTTCCTGATGCTGGGCATCATAGCTGAGCGGTCCCTTGGTCACAGGGCAGACCAGGATTTCAAGAAGCTTCGGGTCGATCCCCGGGATATGGTCAGTCATCGTGGGATGGTCCTTGAACCAGAGGTAAGGTCGGTCACTGGCGTGGGTGGCCCTTGCCGCCGACCGATTCCGCCAAAGCCATCTCCATCAGGGCGACCAATGTCTGGGCGCGGTGGTCCGGGTTCGGCGATTCGAGCAGGGCCTGCTTTTCCCGTGGTTCGAACGGGCAGAGCATGGCCAGGGAAACGGTCAGGGATAGATCACTGGCGGTCTCAATGGCTTTCCAGTTGATGTCCATGCTGTTCAGTTTGAGATAGGACCGAAGCACCGTCAACAGATGCGCCCGGTCCAGCTCAAAGTCAGGCTCGTCCTCGGCGAGGTCGTCGGCGAAGGGTGTCCAATCCGCCATGACGCGGCGGTACCCCCGGGTTCCTTCGATTTCCTCGGCGACCCGGAAACGGCAGACACCGGTCAGGGTGACCAACAACCGGCCGTCCTCGGTTTCATTGAAAGCGCTGATCCGTCCGGCACAGCCGGTATCGAAGACCGGAGGATCTTTCGGTCCCGAACCGGAGACATTGGGTTGGATCATGCCGAGAATGCGGCCCCAGGCCAGGCAGTCCTGCACGAGCGCGAGATAACGCGGTTCGAAGACGTTGAGCGGAAGCTTCCCCTGAGGCAGCAGCAGCGCTCCCGACAATGGAAAAATCGGCAGGATGCGCGGCAGATCCTCCAGACGGGAATGAAACGGCCGCACGGTCTCCCTCACGAAAACATCAGAGAGGAAAGACGCCGCCGTCCCGATTTCGTCAACGGGTCGGCTGGCCCGAAGGCATCGAACAGCTTGACCAGCTGTTGCCGGGCGGCATCGTCGTTCCAGGTCCGGTTGCGACGGAACAGTTCCAGCAATTCATCGACGGCCGCTTCGCGGTCTCCGGCGGCGAAGCAGGCCATAGCAAGATCGAAGCGGGCCTGGAAGTCGTCGGGATTGGCCTCGACAGCGCGGCGCAGATCCTGGGTCGGGCCGGCCTTGGCGGCTTGCTCGGCCAATTCGATAGTGGTTTGCACGGCGACGACGTCGGCATGCTTGGAAAGGCTGTCCGGCAGCGACGCGAGAACCCGCTTTGCCTCGTCGATCTGTCCGGCGGCGACGAGGCAGCGCAGGCTGCCGCCGACGGCGGTGGCGTTTTCCGGATCCTGGGCCAGCACCTCGTGGAAAAGCGTCATCGCTGCGGATGTGTCGCCGGCATCGAGAGCCGCCTTGGCTTCCGTCAGAACGTCCTCGACGCCCATGGCGCCCGCCTTGTCGCCGGCCAGACGCTGGATCAGCTCCTTGACCTGGCTTTCAGGGACGGCTCCGACAAATCCGTCGATCGGCCGACCATCCTTGAAGGCATAAACCGCCGGAATCGACTGGATGCGCATCTGCGCGGCCAGTTCCTGATTCTTGTCGACGTCGATCTTGACCAGACGGACGGCGCCACCGGCTGCGGTGACCAGCTTCTCAAGGAGCGGACCCAGGGTTTTGCAGGGACCGCACCAGGTCGCCCAGAAATCGACGATGACCGGAACTTTCGTGGACGCTTCCAGCACATCTTCGACGAAATGCGCCGTATCGCTGTCCTTGACGAAGGATCCGGCGGATGGTTTTGCCGCCTTGGTGCCGTTGTTGAGCAGAAATTCCATCCTTTGCGCCCTCGCCCTCTCGCAAAACTCGCCAATGATGCCAATAGATGGACCGGGTGGGCCTCTTAGGCAAGTCCAAAGGGCGTCAAGACCCGGCCGCAGTGGCCTTCCAATGTTGCAAAAATCGAAAAATCCTGCTTGCAAAGAAGGCGTCTTTGCGTATTATCCGGGCTCCCGACGCCGCCTACGTGGCGGCAACGCCGAATTGAGCGGGCGTAGCTCAGAGGTAGAGCACAACCTTGCCAAGGTTGGGGTCGAGGGTTCGAATCCCTTCGCCCGCTCCAATTTCTCCAAGAAAATCAGTGCGTTACGAGACGGGCCGCGTAAGCGGCCCTCGTCGTTTTTGGCGTGGTCAACACCTGGTCAACACCGATTGCGCCGTGGTGACCAGGAAAAATCCCGAACATTTTTTCGCGCTCGGTCCGCATGATCCCGGCGGTGCCGCGAACTCGCTGCCGGCTGTCTTGTATCGCCGATCCGGGTGGAGGACAGCCGCGACAATCCTGAGCGTCTGACCCTGGTCCTGCCGGGAGCGAACGAACCGGTCGCGCCGAC
>JARLJB010000370.1 GCA_031291415.1 Telmatospirillum sp. | reverse complement strand
TATCAAGGAGAAACCCATGAAAACCTACCAGGGAAGTGAGATCCGTAACGTAGCTGTAGTCGGGCATGCGCACAGCGGCAAAACCACCTTGATCGCCGCTCTGCTGCATGCCGCAAAAATGACCCCCACCCAGGGCCGCGTTGAAGACGGCTCCGCAGTCACCGCCTATGACGAAGAAGAAGTCGCCCGCGGCGTCACCATGCAAAACGCCGTCGCCTTTGTCGAGTGGCAAGGCGCAAAAATCAATCTCGTCGACACCCCCGGCTTCCACATGTTCTCCCACGAAGCCAAGGCCGCCCTGCTTCCCGTTGAAGCCGCCGTCGTCCTCGTCAATGCGCAAAACGGCGTCGAGGCCGTCACCGAGCGCGTCTGGAAATACGCTGAAGAAGCCGGCCTGCCCCGCATCGTCCTCGTCAACCAGATGGATCACCCCAAGGCCGGCGGCGGTGGCGGACTCAGCGCCCTGCTCGACGACATTCAGGACCGTTGGGGCCGCACCTGTGTTCCCGTCCAGTTGCCCATCTCCGACGCCCAGGGCTTTCACGGCATCGTCGACCTCGTCACCATGGAGGCCTTCTACTACACCCCCAATACCGACGGCCGCGGCAAAGTCACCACCGAAATTCCCGCCAGCGTCTCTGCCGACGCCAAGGCCCGCCACGAAGCCCTTGTCGAACTGGTTGCCGAAGGCAAAGACGAACTGATGGAAGAGTATTTCGAGAAGGGCACCATCCCCCAGGAGCACCTCGTCGCCGCGCTGCATGAAGCCATCCGCGAAGACCGCATCTTCCCGGTTCTGTTTTCCAGCGGCCTGGCCAACATGGCTCTCGACCACCTGCTCGACTTCATCAAGGCCTACGCCCCCTCCCCCACCGAGCGCGCCCCCTACATCGCGAAAAATCTCAACGCCGCGCCCGACGCTGAAGACAACACCATCGCCCGCAAAGTCGTTGACACCGAACCCGCCGGCCTGGTCGTCTTCAAAACCATGACCGACCCCTTCGCCGGCCGCATTACTTTCTTTAAAGTTGTCAGCGGCATCGTTAAAAACGACGCCACCCTGCAGAACTACACCCGCCGCATCGAGGAGCGTTTCGCCCATCTCGCCATCATGCAAGGCCGCAAGGCTGTTGAAGTTCCCGAGCTGCACGCCGGCGATCTCGGCGCGGTGGCCAAGCTCCGCGAAACCCTCACCGGCGACACGCTCGGCCAGAAGGGCGCCGACATTCAGGTCCAGATCGCCACGCCTCCCGAACCGGCTATGACCTATGCCATCGAGCCCAAATC
>JARLJB010000369.1 GCA_031291415.1 Telmatospirillum sp. | reverse complement strand
CGCCGCCCGATCGGCGATGCGACAGTGGTGTTCTGGGCCGACGCCGGCAATGCCGAGGCGGCGGAGGCGGCAGAGGGCTTGTTCGCTATCATCAATGATCCCCCGGACGATGCGGAGGAAGCCCGAAAAATCGCGGAAGTCCTTGATGCGATTGCCAGGGGACGGGCGGTTTCGGATCTTCGTCCGGCGATCACGCCTGGCACGAAATTTCATGTTCTGGGTCTGTCGCCCAATGCGGCGCGACTGTCGGTGCGCTTTTGGCTGACCGATGATTTCGAGGTCTTTGCCCGCAATCTGGCCGCGCATTTTGATGACCTGCGTATGGAGCCTCGGCCCTTCGGCTGGTCGGGGGCCCCCGGTGTCAATCGGTTGCTGGCCCAAACCACTGCGTTGCAGGGCAAATTCGAAAACATCCCGGCCCTGTTGGCCGGGGAAGTGATGCGATCGGTGCTGACCGGCGCGCGCTATCCGCAAAGCTTGTTGGCGGCGGTGATCATGCGCCTACGTGCGGGGGATGATCCTCTGACCGGCTGGCACAGCGCCGTCATTCGCGCGGTGTTGACCCGTGACCATCGCAAGGGTTTCCAAAAGGAGGACGTGCCCGTGAGCCTGGCGCCTGACGAACCGAACAAGGCCTATCAACTGGGGCGGCTGTTTGCGGTGCTCGAAACCGCACAGCGCATGGCCTTGGGCAAGATCAACGCCACCATCCGCGATCGCTATTTCGGCGCGGCATCGGCAACGCCTGCCCGCGTGTTTCCCCTGTTGCTGCGCGGGGTACAGAACCACCTCGCCCGTCTGCGCAAGGACGGCAAGGGCGCGTGGCTGGAACGCGAGATCGAGGACATTCTCGGCAATCTGACGCTGGACCTGCCGCGTTCCTTGCCCCTGGCCGAACAGGGGCGGTTTGCGGTGGGTTATTATCACCAGCGCAAGGAACAGTTCAAAGGTCGTCCCGATGTGGACGGCGATGATGAAACCGGAAAGAGCGAGGACGACGCATGAGCACGCCTGTGACCAACCGCTATGAATTCGTCCTGTTTTTCGATGTGACGAATGGTAATCCGAATGGCGATCCCGATGCGGGCAATATGCCCCGGCTGGACCCTGAAACCAATCAGGGGCTGGTGTCGGACGTGGCGCTCAAGCGTAAAGTGCGTAACTTTGTGGCGCTGGCATCCGACAACCGGATTTACATGTCCGAAGGCGCAACGCTGAATACCCTTCACAAGGAAGCGTGGGCCGCCTTGCAAAAGGACGTGACCAAGGAAGCCGACATGAAAAAGCTTCCCAAGGATCCCGACGGACGCAATCTGACCAGATGGATGTGCGACAATTTCTGG
>JARLJB010000063.1 GCA_031291415.1 Telmatospirillum sp. | reverse complement strand
GGCCGACCCGCCCTGAATGAAACACGAGTGGCACCGGCGTCCCTGCCGGTGTGCCGCCGCCAAGCGGACGGACCCTTTCCGGCTCACGCCGGAACACCGGCAGAGACGCCGGTGCCACTCTGGCAATTTGTTTCTGTCTAGGGCTTACTTGCGACGCGATGCGCTGGCGTCGGGAGCGTCGGCTTCCTGATCGACAAGCTTGCGGTACTCGTCGCGCTGGGTGAGCTTCAACTTGTCCCGTTGCTGCTTTTGCTCGGCCTTGAGTTTATCGCGCAAGTCCTTCTGTTCTCCCTTCAGCTTGTCCATCTCGCCTTTCTGGGTCAGCTTGAGCTTGTCCCACTGATCCTTGTTTTTGGCCTTCAACTGCTCGCGGCTGTCGTCGCGGGCATTGGTGGCGGCCGGTGTCGCCGTTGCGGCCGGTGCCGTCGTCGCGGTAGTGCTTTCAGGCGCCTTGCTCGGACTGGCGGCGAGGCAGGGAGTGGTCAACAACAGGGTTGCTACGCCAAGCGCGGTGATGACTGTCTTCATGGGTCCCTCACATGGAATGTCGAGTACAAAAGTTTCCAATAAGGAAATACCATATCCCTATGGAATGAACCAGACCCCTTGTGAAGGAATTGTTCCAGCGCACCCTTGTCCGTTGAAATAACGCTGAAAAAGCTACGATTTCTCAAAGGCTCAAATACCGTTCGGGGTAATTGGTGCAAAAGGGCGGCCAATATCCGTCGTGGATATTGGGGAAAGGCCGCGTGGCGGCCTCGTCGTCCTTCGCGACGGCGCTATTGCGCTCTAGTTTCGCGCGTGGGTGATTGAGAAAGACAGGATCCCTTCGAAATCGGTCAGTTCGTCGGCGATTTCGGACAGTGATTCGCCCAAATCCTTGCTGCGGCGAATGGCCACGAAGCGCCATTCCGGATGGCCGTCGTGGAAAGTGATGGCCAGGGTGCCCGAGGCAATATCGTAACCGCGTTCGCTGGCCACCCGGCGCAAGACCTCTTCCTTCGGGCGGAAGCCAACGCGGAAGCACATGGTGATGGCGACGGCCGGACGAGAGGGCAGCCACTGTTCCAGCCGCGATCCCCATAGCATGGACAGCGCCGAGATGACCGCCAGCAGAATACCGGCGGCATAGAATCCCAAGCCGATCATCACGCCGATCACCGAAGAAGCCCAAATTGAGGCCGCAGTGGTCAGACCGCTGATGGTGAAGCCTTCCTTCATGATCACCCCGGCCCCGAGAAAACCGATGCCGGTGACGATACCTTGGATGACGCGCGTCGGGTCACCTATGGCGTGGTCCATTGCCAGCGTATGGCCGCCGAACCAATATCCGGGATAACCGGCGATGATCGTCAGGGCGGCGGACGCCACGCAAACCAGGCCATAGGTCCGCATCCCGGCCGCCCGTCCGTGATAGCTCCTCTCGTAGCCGACCAGCAGCCCAAGCGCCAAGGCGCCTAGAAGATTGGCAAAAACCAGCAAATTGATCTCGACCGCGGGAAGAGACCAGTAATTGGCCAAAGCCTCGGGGGAAATAGGACTCATGAGGATTCCTCCGGCTTGACGATGATCGGCGCCACAGATCTAAAAATGTTCATACTCGCTGTCCCGGCTGTCCGGACCGCCGCTTTCCAGGTCGAGCGAGAATCCTCCTGCCGATCTTTTCGACGTCGCAGCTTTTGTGGAAACAGACTGCGTCGGATCTCCCATTCGAGGACGCGGAACGGCAATGGCCTTCTTACGCTTCGCAGCATTGCGCATCGGACCGGGCGAGGCGTCGTGCTCGCCGCGGTTCCCTTGCGCGTTGCTCCGACCGGAGTTTTCCATACGGAAATAGGCGATGGTGTTCTGCAATTGCTCGGCCTGGGAGGCAAGCTCCTCCGATGTCGCCGACATCTCTTCGGACGCACCGGAATTCTGCTGGGTGATGACGTCGAGCTGCTGGATCGCCGTGTTGATCTGCTCGGCGCCGATGGTCTGCTCGCGACAGGCGGCGGAAATTTCCTGTACCAGGTCGGACGTCTTCTTGATGTCGGGAACCAATCTGCCCAGCATGTCGCCGGCCTCGGTGGCGACTTTGACCGTATGCGACGACAGTCCGCTGATCTCGGCCGCCGCCGCCTGGCTGCGTTCGGCCAGTTTGCGGACCTCGGAAGCGACGACGGCGAAGCCCCGGCCGTGCTCGCCGGCCCGAGCCGCCTCGACGGCGGCATTGAGCGCCAGAAGGTCGGTCTGGCGGGCGATCTCCTGGACGATGGTGATTTTCTCGGCGATGGTCTGCATGGCGATGACCGCCTTGTTGACCGCCTCGCCGCTGACCTGGGCGTCGATAGCCGATTGGCTGGCGATTTTCTCAGTCTGGGCGGCATTGTCGGATGTCTGCTTGATATTGGCGGCCATCTGTTCCATTGAGGCTGAGGCCTCTTCGGTCGACGAGGCCTGCTCCGAGGCGCCCTGCGACAATTGCTGGGCCCCGGATGACAACTGTTGGCTGCCCGAGGCGACATTGTTGGCGGCGTTGCTCGCATCGGCCACTACCGCCTGTAATTTCTCAAGCATGGTCTTGAGCGCGATACCAAGAACATCGTTCTCCGAGAGCGGCTCGGCTTTAGCGGTCAGATCCCCGTCGGCGATTCCCTCAGCTACCTGTGCGGTGTTGCGCAGATTGGCGATCATGCCTTCCAGGGCGATGCCGAGGACATCGCGGTCAGAGAGACGCCTGGCAACCACCGTCAAATTGCCCTGGGCGATTTCGCCTGCCACCTGTGCGGTATTGCGCAGATTGGCGACCATTCCTTCGAGAGCGATGCCAAGCGTGTCCTTGTCCGACAGACGTTTTGCCTCCACGGACAGATCTCCGGCGGCGATGGTGGTGGCGAACCAGGCCGTTTGTCGCAGATTGGCGACCATTCCTTCGAGAGCGATGCCGAGCGTGTCCTTGTCCGACCGGCGCTTCGCCTCGACCGCCAGATCACCTGATGCGATGGTCGATGCCACCTGCGCGGTGTTGCGCAGATTGGTGACCATTCCTCCGAGAGCGATGCCGAGCGTGTCTTTGTCGGATAGGCGTTTCACCTCGACGCTCAAGTCTCCTTCGGCGATGGCGGCGGCAAGCTCGGCGGTCGCGCGGAGATTGGCCGTCATGCAGTTCATCGCGGTGATCAGATCCTTGATTTCGTCATTGGAGGACTGGCTCACGTTCTGATTGAGGTCGCCGATTGCCACCGCATCGGCCAGGCGCGTGGCTCTCGCCAAGCCGCGGCCGACGCTGAGGGCCAGCCAAAGTGCGCTTCCCAAGCCGATGAGCAGGGATACTGCGGCCACGGCGATGAGGCTGGACCGCATGGTTTGGTATTCGTTGTCGGAGCCGGCCTTGTCGTCGGCCATGTGTTTTTCGGTCAGGGCCACCATTTCGTCGAGCATGGCGCTGAGATCGGTGATCAGCGCCTTGCCTTGACCGATCGACAGGGCAAAGGCACGGCCCGATCCGTGCTCCGCCACCAGCCGGCGGATTTCGCCATCGATCTTCAACCAAGACGCCAGCCTGTCAGCAAAGATGTCGACCGTAACTCTGTCTTCACCGCTGGCAGTGGAGCGCACCAGGTCGCGCAATCGCAGGACGTCGCCAACGCAGGCATCCAATTCCTTGCCGACGCGTTCCGCCACTTGATCATCGGTCGCCAGGATGAGGCGCTTCTCATCGCGATCCATTTCCATCAGCTTGAAGGACAAACGGGATAACGGAGCGGCGAGGGTGGATTTATCCGCCGGCAGTTTTTCGACTTTGTCGAGAAGCGGCTGCAGGCTGGCCTGAAGTTGACCGAACGCGTCGCGGCCCTCCTTTTCCGACACCGTCTTGGCCCGTTGTTCGGAATTCAGGCGGGCCAGTTCGCGGACCTTGGCCTGGACAACGGAAAATTTGTCGAGAGTCGTGCCGAAGGCGTCCAGTTTGCGCTTGCCCTCTTCCGACGAAACCGCTCTCAGCTTCTCGCGGTCCCGGCCCAGATCGGCGAGGAGGCCTTTCATCTCCTCCTCATAATGGTTCATGGTGGCGTCGTCGCTCGAGAGGATGAAGTTCTTTTCGGCCCGGAAGAGAACTGCAAGTTCAAATTCCAGTCGCTCCGCCAAGCTTACCCGTTGTGCGGAGACATTGACCAACTGATTGATGCGGTCGTTGAGGTTGCCAAGGCTGGTAATCGCCAGCACGGCGGCCACCAGGGACAAGACAATGATAATGCCGAAGGTCGCGAGCATTTTCAGTTTGATGGTTAGGCGCATGTCTTTTCCCCTGTATCCAAGTGGACGACGTTCCCGAAATCTCGGGCAGTCCGATAGAAGGATGACTGCTGAGGTTGTCAGTCTTGCAAACGGTACCGTTGGGCAAGGTCAGGTGCAGCGGGATCCCGCGGCTGCGCTACAAGGGATGAAAGAGGTATTCGTCCCATAAGAGGCTTGAATTTCTCCACCAAGGCGAACGGATCCCCGCGCCCACGTCATCTTCGCTGGCCGGACTGACTGACCCTGCCAATATAGATCACCAGATGACTAATGTGTTTATTTTTCGGGTTGAAAATCAACCATACGTTATCAAAATGGCGCGGGTTAACGGTTCGACGTTTGTGCGTGTGGACCAACTGATTGAATTGTGCCGAAAATCTGACGGTGGCGTGGGGGCTATCCGTCAGATTTTCAACACTAGCCAGCGACAGCAATTTCTTGCAGAGTTTCTTCCGGAAAGACGACAATAAGTTGTCCGGCCTCAACCGGAGGGAACGAATATGAGTAATGCCTACGACATTGCCTACCACCGGTCGCTGACCGATCCCGCTGAATTCTGGGGGGACGCGGCAAAGGAGATCAGTTGGTACAAGCCCTGGGACAAAGTCCTGGACGATACCAATCCGCCCTTCTATCGGTGGTTCACCGGCGCTCTTGTCAACACCTGCTACAACGCGGTCGACCGCCATGTCGAGGCTGGTCGTGGCGACCAGGCGGCGATTCTTTACGACAGTCCCGTGGTGGGCATCGTGAGAAGCATCACCTATCGACAATTGCAGGATCAGACTGCCCGTCTGGCCGGCGTTCTGGCTGGGCTGGGCGTCGGGAAGGGGGACAGGGTCATCGTCTACATGCCGATGGTTCCGGAGGCCCTGGTGGCCATGCTGGCGTCCGCACGGCTGGGGGCAATTCACTGCGTCGTATTCGGAGGATTCGCCGCCGCCGAGTTGGCGACGCGGATCAATGACGCCAAGCCCAAAGTGATTGTCTCGGCGTCCTGCGGCATCGAGGGGCAAAAGACCATCGCCTACAAGCCACTGCTCGACCATGCGATCGAATTGGCGGTCCACAAGCCCGGCCACACGGTGATTTTGCAGCGGCCGCAGGTGTCGGCCGCGATGACGGAGGGGCGCGACGTCGACTGGGAGGCCTCGTTGGCGACGGCGGTGCCGCATGCCTGCGTGCCGGTCGCGGCGACCGATCCGCTTTACATTCTCTATACCTCGGGGACGACCGGGCAGCCGAAGGGTGTCGTGCGCGACAACGGCGGTCATATGGTGGCGCTGAAATGGACGATGTCCAACATCTACAAGGTCAAACCTGGCGAAGTCTACTGGGCGGCGTCCGATGTCGGATGGGTGGTCGGCCACAGCTATATCGTCTATGCGCCGCTTCTGCATGGTTGCACGACCGTCGTTTACGAGGGCAAGCCGGTGGGAACGCCGGACGCCGGCGCCTTCTGGCGGATGATCGCGCAGCACAAGATCGAGACTTTGTTCACCGCTCCGACCGCTTTCCGGGCGATCAAGCGCGAGGATCCCGAGGCCCTGTTGCTCAAGAACTATGACCTCGGTCATTTCCGGACGCTGTTTCTGGCGGGAGAACGATCGGATCCCGATACCTTGCAGTGGGCGGAGAGGCATCTTCACGTGCCGGTGATCGACCACTGGTGGCAGACCGAGACCGGTTGGGCGATCGCCGCGAACTGCATCGGGCTGCATTCATTTCCGGTCAAGCATGGGTCGCCGACGAAAGCGGTGCCCGGCTGGGACGTGCAGGTTCTGGACGAGGGGCATCATGCTTGCAAGCCGGGTCAGACCGGAGCCCTCGTGGTCAAGCTGCCGCTGCCGCCCGGTGCGCTCATCACTTTGTGGAACGCCGACCAGCGTTTCGAGGACAGCTATCTCTACGAATTTCCCGGTTACTACAAAACCGCCGATGCCGGTTATATCGACGAGGATGGCTATGTCTATGTCATGAGCCGGACAGACGACATCATCAATGTCGCCGGCCACCGTCTGTCGACCGGGGCGATGGAAGAGGTGTTGGCCAGTCATCCCGATGTCGCGGAGTGCGCGGTGATCGGCGTGCACGACACCATGAAGGGACAATTGCCTCTCGGGTTTCTGGTCCTCAAGGCCGGTGTCAGCAAGTCGCACGAGCAAATTCTCAAGGAGGTGGTCACGTTGGTCCGCGAGCGGATCGGCCCGGTTGCCGCCTTCAAGACGGCGACGGTCGTCAAGCGGTTGCCGAAGACGCGGTCGGGAAAGATTCTTCGCGGCACTATGCAGAAAATTGCCGATCACGAGGATTTCAAGATGCCGGCGACCATCGACGATCCGGCAATTCTCGAAGAGATCGAGGAGGATCTGACGGCAATCGGTTACGCCAAAGCCCGTGAGAAGACTGACTTATAGAGCGACGTGCGTCGGCTAAGGTTTTTCAGTCACATTTTGCCGTCATTCCCTTAGATCAGCGGGAATCCATGTCGCCCATGGGTTCTCGCTGATCTGGGGGATGACGACTACAAAATACCCGCAGGCGACCCTTTGACGTAACTGACGACACGCTAGCTGTAACGTCTCAATAGGTTGTTCACGGGATTCCCTTGGGGTATGTGAGTTTTGCGAGAATCCACAACCCAGCAAGGATACCCCGTGAACGTCCATAAGAATGCCAAACTGACCCCGCACGGTCGAGCTTTGATCGCTGCG
>JARLJB010000062.1 GCA_031291415.1 Telmatospirillum sp. | reverse complement strand
GGCCGACCCGCCCTGAATGAAACACGAGTGGCACCGGCGTCCCTGCCGGTGTGCCGCCGCCAAGCGGACGGACCCTTTCCGGCTCACGCCGGAACACCGGCAGAGACGCCGGTGCCACTCTGGCAATTTGTTTCTGTCTAGTTCCGCACCGGACGCGCTCAAATCGAACCGGCGCTTTCAAGCGCGGATCAGGCTTGGAGCGGGATGCGTTCCATCGACGGGAAAAGGGAAAGGTATGGTGGGCGGTGAGGGACTCGAACCCCCGACATCCTGCGTGTAAAGCAGGCGCTCTACCAACTGAGCTAACCGCCCGATCCCCGGTCTTCTAGGGGATTCGCGTGGTTTTGGCAATGATGAAGATTGGCGCGAACGGCGAATTCACGCGAAGGAACTGGCTCGAAATACCAAGATTGTCACGAGACACATGTTCTCGTCATGTTCCCATCAAAGGGAGAACAGACCGCTTCCTTGAAGCGTCGCCGTTGCCAACTCCTCCACGCTAAGCTGGCCGTCCCCATTGGTGTCCAGGACATCGCTGCCGGCGGCGGCGATCGGAGAAACGGCGGCGATTTCCGCTTTGGACAGCGTTCCGTTGTGATTGCTGTCCAACATCCGAATGGTATCCAGGGCCAGAATATCGGCGGCGACGATCATGGCGGCCGACGGCACACCGGCCGGGGCAGACGCCGTCTGATTGGCAATCAACGTCGCCTGAACCGTCGGGGAGAGGGCCGGAGTAACGGTGACAGGACTATCGGACGACGGCGGGTTTGCCACCACCGCCTCTTGGATGGTCGCCCGATCCGTGTCGTCCGTGGTCTGCCTGGTCACATTTCCCGAGGTCCATTTCGAAAGGAAATCAGGTACGCCATAGTCGCTTATGGCGGTCATTTCTTGTCCCTCCCGTCATGTCCGATCCTGCGACTGATACGGTGAACCGGAATGGTTTCGGGCGCCGAAAATCCGTCGAAACGTCCGCTGGACGGCACCACCCGGATCCGCCGACAAACTCAGTGACCGCTTCCCCCCATCAGATAGGCAAAACGGTAGTTGTCGAGGGTCAGGACCGAGTCCCAATGCCCGGTCATCACAGCCAGACCATAGGCCACGCCCATAATGGCAAGCGCGCCGGCCGGCAGGATCCAGGGTTTGACCGAACCTCCCCAAAAGCTGCGAACCCCCAAGGCGCCGTTGACAGGGCACGAGGAAACGCAGGACAGGCATGACGTGCATTCGAGAGAGTTGACCGTCCCGAGCCGCGAAACCGGAATTCCCATGCCGCAGGCCCGCGTGCAGGACCCGCAGTTCTTGCAGGCGCTCTCGTCCCGGTGAATTCGGAAGGGCGACAGCACGCCGACGACGGCGAACAGGGCGCCATAAGGACAGAGAACGCGGCACCAGCCATTGCGCAGAACGGTGGAAAGCAGCAACAGGCACGCCAATATGGCAATTCCCTTGAGCGACAGATTGGCAAACAACGCCAGCATCGCGCCGTCAGCTCCCATATTGTAAGGCTGATGCAGGAATTCCTCGATCGAACTCAGCGGCATGCCAAAGGCGATCCAAAGGAAGCCCGCCATCAAGGGGTATTTCGCAAAAGGGAAAACGGCGCGCACCCAGTTCGGAACATTCCAACGCGGCGGCAACCGCAAGACCCGGCGCCGAAACCACTCCAGGCCGTGCAACAAAGTGCCGACGGGACAGATCCAGGAGCAGAAGGCCCGCCTCGCCGCCACTGTCCCGATCAGAAAAGCCAGAAGCAGCGTCAATCCCGCCGGATGAATCTCGTCCCACTGCCCGGTCAGCAGCCAGCGCTTCAATCCGAGCAGAGCGGAAATCGGCAGGAACGCCTCGACGCCTGACGGACGATGGATGGTAACCGGCCCCGCCCCGGTCACCTGCTGATAGAACAGCAAAAAGTCATAGCCAATCCACAGTGTCAGCAGGGCAAATCCGATCTGGATGCCCCACCGCAGAGTTCGAAAATCCCGCATAGCTCAATCACTCGATCCGGTCAACGACGCCAATGCGGTCTTAGCTTTCGCATAGCCCTGGTCTGCCGCCTTCCGATACCATGAGACGGCGGCCTTCGCATCGGCGGCAACACCGATACCGAACTGGTAACACCATCCGAGATCATATTCGGCAGCCGCATCGCCCTGCTCGGCCGCCTTGCGATACCACTTGGCCGCCTCGTTGGCATCGCGTCCGATACCGACGCCCTCGCTATAGGCTTCTCCCAGCCGCGTCTGCGCCGAAGCGACGCCCTGCTCGGCCGCCTTGCGGTACCAGCGAACGGCTTCGGCATCGTCGCGCCCGACACCGCGACCGGTCGCGAAAACCTGCCCGAGGACAGCCGCTGCCGGAGCGGCTCCCTGTTCGGCCGCCTTGCGATACCACCGCAGGGACTCGGCCTCGTCCTTGGCGATACCGCGCCCGGACGCCAGATGATCGGCCAAGGCCAATTCGGATGCCACCAGGCCCTGAGCCGCCGCCTTGCGATGCCACGCCACGGCTTGCGCCGGATCGGCGGGAACACCGTGACCCGTATCATAGAGTGCCGCCAGCGCCGATTGCGCGGGGCCATACCCCTGATCCGCAGAACTCTTGTAGGCACCCGCCGCAGCGTCGAACTGGTTGGCCGCCTCGTAAGCCCGGCCGAGCAGATAGTCGGCCCGCTGACTGCCTGACACGGCTTTGCACGCAGTAATTGCGCGGTGGCTGTCCATCGCCGCCGGCGCGACGCCATCGCCCAGACGATCGGGATCGGTGGGTGAAGCCGCCAGCTTGTCGCAATCGCTCAACAGTTTGCGCTTGGCCAGGTCGGCGAATTTTCCGTTCGGAAATTTCGCGAGATAATTCTGAAAGTCCTCGCCATTGGTGCTGGCCTTGATGCTGTCCCAGAACAAGGCGTCGGGATCGACGCCCGCCGCGCCAGGCTCCGGCTCGCCGGCGAAGAAGAACTTACCCTCGATCGGTGACGCGGACAGCCAAGGCTGCTGCTGTCCGCCGGTCACCTGCTTGACCTGGATGCCGACGTCGTTGAAGACGCCGAACAGATCAAGGCCCGGCTTTTGCAGCGATGTCGCCAAGGCCGTGGTGTAGGGACTGTTACGGCCGGTACCGTCGGCGGCGACGTTATCGGGCTGCGTGGCGTAACCGATCACGGTTCCGGCCGGCGCCAGAACCTGGCCCAGTCCCGACGACATGGCGCGCGCGCTCTTGCGGCCGAACGGATTGTTCCGACAGGCATCGAGGATAACGATGTTGAGACGGTTGTTGGCGTGGGTCATCTCGTCGAGAACGAAACCGACATCGACGAGCTCATATTTGACATCGACGTCGCTCGCGATATTGGCGCTGATCGGGATGAGGTAATTGGTGCCACCAACCTGGATGCCATGACCCGAGTAATAAAAAAGCCCGACGGCGCCCTCTTGCAGTTGCCGGCCGAACTCGCGGATCGCCGATTCCATGGCAGGCTTGTCCGCGTCGACCAGTGGCGCCCCACCGACCAGGGTAAAGCCAAGCTGTTTCAGGGTTTCGCCGATCAACTCCGCATCATGAGGCGGATTGGCCAACGGCGAGGCATTGCGATAGGCGCCGTTGCCGATGACGAGAGCAACACGATGCTCTGCCTGTTCTTCCGCCGACGCGGCGGTCGGAAGCGCCGAAACCGCCAGAAAAGCCAACAAGAGGCCTAGCAGAATTCCCCCCCGGTGCGCAATCCGGGCCGCCCACTTTAACTGCATCGAAAGGTCATCCGTTTAGTTTGGTTGTGACGAGAAAGTCTCGGCATTAACAGGACAGGGCGCCTGAGTGAACGAAAGAACAAAAGCCTGATTTTAACATGTCTGTCATGCGGTCTTGGTAATACCGGGCTTTTCCGTTCCTGAGCATCAATTCCGCAGTTGTCCTTGCCTCTCTCCGCCAAGGAGCGCAAAAGGACTATCCAGACTTGACATCCCGCCGAGCCCCCGTTGGCTCGTGCACAAAGATCGGCGGGTCCGCCCGCGGCGGCGCCGGGGAGAAGACTCTTTGAATTGCCCATTTTGCGACGAGGAAATCAAGGACAGCGCCCTGGTCTGCAAACATTGCGGACGCGATCTATCGGTTCTCCGTCCGGTGCTCGACCGCTTCACCGCCATCGAAGCGCGGCTCGCCTCCGTCGAGACAGCCCTGCAGACGCTGTCCGGCCACGTCGATGACGTGCGATCCAAGGAGACCGTTCCGCCCCGACCGGCCCGCCGTCTGACGGCCGATGTCGCGTTGCTGGCACCCGCCTTGCTGTTGATCGCACTGCTCCTGGCGGCCCACTGGGTCATCATCGCCACTTTCGATCTCAACACCTGGGTGCTGCGGCTGGTCTCCATCCTGCTGCCGCTGCCTTTCGGGCTCCTGGGGCCGCGCTCAGTGACCGCTACCGTCGCCATGGCGGTAACGGTTGCCGTCACCGCCGTTTGGGGCATGCTGGCCATCACCGGGACGATCGACCATGTGCCGGTGTTACCCGACAACCTGCATGACTGGATTGAGACCACAGAATACGCCGTCAGCATCGCGCTGGCCTTTGCAACCGGACATCTGCTTCGGGGGTTGTGGCGGTCCCGCCGGTCATCGAACGACTCAAAGGACTCACTCGTTTACGAAATCGCCACTTTGCTGGCCAAGAGCTCGGCTCCCAAGAACGAAACCCGCGTCCATGCCAAATTACGGGCCGAGAACATTGCGAGCTGGCTGAACTACCTTGCCCTGATCGTCACGGCAGCCTGCTCGATCGCCACCGGCATTGGCAAATTTTTCCCAGGTCTCGGGAAATTTCTCCCATAACCGGTGGCGTCTTGACGACAGGGTTACTTCGGCACTTTCAGGCTGATCATCTGCTCACTGCTGCGTCCATCGCTGTCCTCGACCTCGACGCGCAGAGGATGCTCCCCGGACGGTACCTGCGCCTTCGGCATGTTGATGCCGTCGGCTGAGATATAGGGGCGCAACCGCTCAGTCAGATCGACACTGGGAACCTTGAGATAGGTGACCTTGATATGTGACGGATCAATCGTCGCGCCTCCATGGGCCTCGAACTGCACATGAAAGTCGAAGGGCGCATGAGCGGCCGGTCCGGCCGGAGGCGCGTCGTAACGGATACTGGGGCCGCGGGTGATGCCCCGGGTGGCCGAGGTCTGCGTATCGTTCGGACGTTTGGCTTCGTCGTCGGTGATCAGAGTGGTCGCTGCCGCTGAACCGGCCCACAGGACGAGCCCGGCGAAAAGGGCAAAGCCGCTGCGGTGCAAAGAGAATGTTTTCACGTGATCCTCGATTGGAATATTGGCTGCGATGAGACATTGATTCCCCTCAGCCCGCCCAGCGTCAACCGACGTTTGACCCAAGGTCACCCGCCTGGATCAAATCGGCTCCGCACATTCGGCATGGCTGCTTTGCGGCCTTCCGGACGTTACCACACCAAGCGCGATAGCACAGGCCTCCTCACGTGTTATAGTTTCTCCCGCTACGGCCTGCTGGGGAGCAGGACAACAATAAGAAAATGATGGTTTTCGCACGATGATTTCACGACGCCGGGTTCTTGCCGGACTCCTGGGTATTGGCAATATTTCCCTTATTGGTTGCAGCAACCGCCCCGCCTCACCGGTGACCGCCAGTCAGCCGGCCCCGGCACAGCCACCGAACGCCATGTTCGCGCCTAACATCTCCTCGGCAAGAATCATCGACGCCATGATCGATATCAGCCATTCGGTCCGAGTCTCGGATTTTGGCCTGGCTCGCGAACGCAGCAACATTCTTGCCGTGTTTCACAAGGCGACGGAGGGAGGCGACTGGCAGGACCCCCTCTACGCCGAACGGCGGGCCAAAGCAAAAGACGCCGGAATGCTTTGGGGAGCGTATCATTTTGGTACGCGCCAATATTCCGGCGCCGATCAGGCCAACAACTTTCTGGCCACCGCCCAGCCCGGCCCCGATACGCTGCTGGCACTCGATCTCGAACTCAATGAACGCATTCCGGCCAACACCATGAGCATTTCCCAGGCCGAGGAATTCGTTCAGACGATCCAAACCCTCACCGGCCGGCTGCCGCTGCTCTACACCCATCCATCGTGGGCCGACGGCAAGCGTACGGGACCTGGTGGCCGCAGCCTGGGAGCCGCGATCAGTCCGCAATCGATTCTGGCGCAATGCGATTTGTGGCTTGCCGATTACCGCAACCAACCGCAACTTCCCATTGCCTGGGCAACGAAAGGATGGCGCTTCTGGCAATATGCCGGCGAGGGAGCCAGACCGGTTGCGCCGGCCGAGTCCCCGGTTCGCGGGGTGTCCGGCGTTGAGCGCTGCGACAGAAACCTGTTCCTCGGCGATACCGTCGCCTTGACAAGTTACTGGGGCACCGGCACCGGTGGCACAGCTCCGGGAATCAACCGCCAGCTGATCAGCTCAAACATCTGATACCAACGGCAATAAGTTGTGACCTATGGCCGTTGATCGGCTGCAAGTGCGGCCGCGCAGCCGATGCGGCGGAAGCCCAGGCGGACGGAGGTTCGCCGCCCGGCCCTTGGTATGATTGCGTTCGGCGCAAATGAATAATGCCGGCCACTTTCGTAGCCGGCATTTTCCATAAAGCAATATTAAAACGTGCCTTAGTTGACTGCGTCCTTCAGCCCCTTGCCCGCCTTGAATTTCGGCTGCTTGGATGCTGGGATCACGATCTTGGCCCCTGTCCGAGGATTACGCCCCTCAGACTTGGCACGCTCCGATACCGCGAAAGTCCCGAAGCCCACCAGACGAACTTCTTCGCCCTTTTTCAGAGCATCGGTGATGGCCGCAAACACGGCATCAACAGCCTTCGCCGCATCGGCCTTTGAAAGACCGGCGGCGCCTGCCACTACAGCCACGAGATCGTTCTTATTAGCCACTTGGTGCCCCCTTCCGTTAAAACCGCAAGTTATAGTCAGTGCAAAGCCAACTACCATAAAAGGATGGATGCAGTCTAAAACGGCATTTGGATACTAGTCAATCAAAGATCCATTCCTATCCCCAGGTTTTCTGCCGAATCTGCAGCTTTTGGCGAGCAGCGTGGGGGAATTTCCAACCATAAGGAAAGGCCGCCCTGTAAACAGGGCGGCCTTTGCAAAAAACCCAGGTGGTCCTAGGACTTCAGTGGGTCACCAGACCCAGCTCCTCGGCAGCCGCTTCGGCCTTGGCGATGGTCATCGGCTCCTGCTCCGGCTCCCACTCAATCGGAGTGAAAGGAGCAGTCAAAGCATTGTGCAATACTTCATCAACTGTCGCCATTGGCAGAATTGTAAGCCCTCTTTTCACGTTGTCGGGGATTTCCGCCAGATCTTTTTCATTGTCCTTCGGGATCAGCACCGTCTTCAGACCGCCCCGCAAAGCCGCGAGCAGCTTTTCCTTCAGTCCGCCGATCGGCAAGATCCGTCCACGCAACGTGATTTCACCGGTCATCGCGACATCCTTGCGAACCGGAATACCGGTGAGCACCGAAACGATGGCGGTGCACATCGCCACACCGGCGGACGGTCCATCCTTGGGCGTCGCGCCTTCCGGCACATGCACATGGATATCGCGTTTTTCGAAAACGGACGGCTTGATGCCGAAATTGACCGACCGCGCCCGGACATAAGAACGTGCGGCCTGCACAGATTCCTGCATCACGTCGCCCAGCTTTCCGGTATGGGTGAACACCCCTTTGCCGGGCATCGAAACAGCTTCGATGGAGAGCAGTTCGCCGCCAACTTCCGTCCAGGCCAAACCGGTGACCACGCCAATGAGATCCTCGAGTTCCACCTCTCCGTACCGATAGCGACGGACTCCGGCATATTTCTCGAGGTTACGTCTCGTCACCGCGACTTTGCCGCCGGTGGTACCCTTCAACAGGATTTCCTTGGTCGCCTTACGGGCCAGATTGGCAATCTCGCGTTCGAGGTTGCGAACCCCGGCTTCGCGCGAGTAATAGCGGATCAGATCCCGAACCGCATCGTCGGAAATCGACCACTCGCCCTTCTTCAACCCCGCCGCCTTCATCTGCTTTTCGATCAGATGCCGCTTGGCGATCTCGACCTTCTCATCCTCGGTATAGCCCGACAGACGGATGAGCTCCATGCGGTCAAGCAGCGGCTGCGGCATCCGCAGGGTGTTGGCCGTCGTGACGAACATCACGTCGGAAAGATCATAGTCGACCTCAAGATAATGGTCGCTGAACGTGTTGTTCTGCTCCGGATCAAGCACCTCAAGCAAGGCCGATGCCGGATCGCCTCGCCAATCGGCGCCAAGCTTGTCCACCTCGTCCAGCAGAAACAGCGGATTGGAAGTCTTCGCCTTCTTCATCCCCTGGATGATCTTGCCGGGCATTGATCCGATATAGGTCCGCCGATGGCCACGGATTTCCGACTCGTCTCGCACGCCGCCCAGCGACACGCGGACGAAATTGCGCCCAGTGGCCTTGGCGATAGACCGCCCAAGCGAGGTCTTGCCGACACCGGGCGGGCCGACGAGGCAAAGGATCGGTCCTTTTACCTTGATCGTCCGTTGCTGCACGGCAAGATATTCAAGGATGCGTTCCTTGACCTTCTCAAGACCGTAATGGTCAGTGTTGAGAATCTGTTCCGCCAGCTTGATGTCGCGCTTGACCTTGCTGCGCTTCTTCCAAGGAATCGTCAGAATCCAGTCGAGATAGTTGCGGACCACTGTCGCTTCCGCCGACATCGGACTCATATTGCGCAGCTTTTTCAGCTCGCCGGTGGCCTTCTCGTGGGCTTCCTTCGACAGATGGGTCTTGCTGATCCGTTCTTCGATCTCGGCCGACTCGTCCTTGCCATCCTCGGTCTCGCCCAATTCCTTCTGAATGGCTTTGAGCTGTTCGTTCAGATAGTACTCGCGCTGGGTCTTCTCCATCTGCCGCTTGACGCGGTTGCGGATCTTCTTTTCGACCTGCAAGACGCCGATCTCGGCTTCCATATAGGAATAGACGCGCTCAAGACGCTCCGAAATCGTCTCGATCTCAAGGAGTTCCTGTTTCTCCGATATCTTCAGCTGAAGATGCGAAGCGACCGTGTCCGCCAACTTGCCGGGATCTTCGATCTGATTGACCGAGACCAGCACCTCGGGCGGAATCTTCTTGTTGAGTTTGATGTACTGCTCGAACTGCGCCACCACCGAACGGGACAGCGCCTCCAGCTCCTGCATGTCGCCAGTCCGTTCGACGATCACTTCGCCGGTCGCCTGGAAAAATGCCTCGTTGTCGGTGAAACCCGTGATACGCGCCCGCTGACCGCCCTCGACCAACACCTTCACGGTGCCGTCCGGCAGTTTAAGCAGCTGCAGCACGGTACTGACCGTACCGACCTTGTAAATGTCATCCGAAGAGGGATCATCCTGCGCAGCATTCTTCTGGGCGACCAGAAGTATCTGCTTGTCTTCCTTCATAACATCTTCAAGGGCACGCACCGACTTCTCTCGTCCCACAAAGAGTGGAACAATCATATGTGGGAAGACGACGATATCCCGAAGCGGAAGAACGGGGAAAATGTCTCCGCGCGTAAGCTCAACCATGCTACCTCTTATTCACGAGCGTTCCGATCAGCCCGAGTAGCTGCTGTTAGCGACCACCCGTCTAATACTTCGGTTTCATATCCGCCGGATCAAGGGGCAGTTTTCTATTACGCACTCGACCCGACGTCTTCGCGGCGATCGGCATGGATATAAAGGGGTTGCGCCCGCCCCTCAACCACTTCCCCGTTAATCACCACCTCTTCGACGCTGTCCAGGCCAGGCAAATCGAACATGGTATCGAGAAGAATGCTCTCCATGATCGACCGCAGGCCACGAGCGCCGGTCTTGCGCAGGATGGCCTTCTGAGCAATGGTCTTCAGGGCGTCGTCGTTGAAGGACAAGCGCACGTCCTCCATCTCGAACAGGCGCTGATACTGCTTCACCAAGGCGTTCTTCGGCTTCGACAGGATATCGACGAGAGCGGACTCATCGAGATCGGTCAAGGTCGCGATAACCGGCAGACGACCGACGAATTCGGGAATCAGACCGAACTTCAGAAGATCCTCTGGCTCGACTTCGCGCAGAATGTCGCCCGTCGACCGCTCTTCAGGACCGCGAACATCGGCGCCGAAGCCGATCGACGTCCCCTTGCCGCGCGCGCCGATGATCTTTTCCAGACCAGAGAAGGCGCCGCCACAAATGAACAGGATGTTGGTGGTATCGACCTGCAGGAATTCCTGCTGCGGGTGCTTACGCCCCCCTTGCGGCGGAACCGAGGCGACCGTGCCTTCCATGATCTTCAGCAGAGCCTGCTGGACACCTTCGCCCGACACATCGCGAGTGATCGACGGATTGTCCGACTTGCGGCTGATCTTGTCCACTTCATCGATATAGACGATACCGCGCTGCGCCCGCTCCACATTGTAGTCGGCCGCCTGCAGCAGTTTCAGGATGATGTTCTCGACATCTTCACCCACGTAGCCGGCTTCCGTCAGAGTCGTCGCGTCGGCCATGGTAAAGGGCACGTCCAATATCCGCGCCAAAGTCTGCGCCAGCAGCGTCTTGCCGCAGCCGGTCGGACCGACCAACAGGATGTTGGATTTGGCGATCTCGATTTCGGGATTTTTCCCGCCGGCACCCAAACGCTTGTAATGATTATGGACAGCCACCGCCAGCACGCGCTTCGCGTGTTCCTGACCGATCACATAGTCGTCAAGAACAGCGCAAATGTCGCGCGGCGTTGGCACTCCATCGCGAGACCGCACAAGATGGGTCTTGTGCTCTTCGCGGATAATGTCCATGCACAGCTCGACGCATTCATCACATATGAACACGGTCGGCCCAGCGATCAGTTTACGCACCTCATGCTGGCTCTTTCCACAGAAGGAGCAGTAGAGGGTGTTTTTCGAATCGCCGCTGGTGGACTTAGTCATTGGTTCTCCATTGGGTGAGCGACCGCAGCAGAATTATGTTAGACCTTTGGGCCGCCGCCAGACAATGCAAAATGTGGTCACACTGCAAGAGTGGCGCTCCCCGACATCCGGGAGGCCACGACCATCTGGGGGCCACGCTGACCGTTTGATTGAAACCATGGCGCCGACCCGGGATACTCTCGCAAGTGCCCGGCCGGCGCAGCGGATGGCCCGAGGTATCTCAAACCGGCGCCGGAGCCTCCGAAACCGATGGGCGTGACGTCACAACCTCGTCAATCAGGCCGAACTCTTTGGCTTCTGCCGCAGTCATGTATTTATCGCGTTCCATGGCACGCTCGATCACATCGAGGCTCTGCCCGGTGTGACCGACATACATATTGTTGAGCCGGGCACGCAACGCAAGGATCTCGCGGGCCTGAATCTCGATGTCGGTGGCCTGCCCCTGTGCACCGCCGGATGGCTGATGGATCATGATCCGCGCGTTCGGCAGCGAAAATCTCTTGCCCGGAGCCCCGGCCGTCAACAGCAGAGATCCCATGGACGCCGCCTGCCCGATACAGACGGTCGAGACAGCCGGACGGATATATTGCATGGTGTCGTAGATCGCCAATCCCGACGTCACCACACCGCCCGGAGAATTGATGTAAAAAGCGACATCCTTGGTCGGATTTTCTGATTCAAGATACAGAAGCTGGGCACAAATCAGCACTGAAACCTGATCGAAAACCTCGCCGGTCAGGAAGATGATTCGTTCTTTGAGCAGGCGTGAGTAGATGTCATAGGAGCGCTCGCCGCGGTTGGTCTGTTCGACCACCATGGGAACCAGGGTATTCATATAAAGATCGATAGGGTCCCGGTCTTTCATCATCCAACCTCGTCCTGATACATCTTCATCTCAGCGATGGCGCTTGTCGCCGATCCCGCCAGCCGTCCGTCTATCGAACGCTCTCCCCTGCTCCGACCGATCATCGGCGGAAGAGGCGGCCTTTGCGGCCGCTCCTCGCCGATAACGGCGGAAAGAGGGAGAAGCGTGGGACCCTCGCTTACTCGTCGGCGGCCTTCTTCTTGGCTGCCTTCTTCTTCGGCTTCGGCGCCTCATCGGCGGAAGAGGCCTGGGACTCGACATCCGGATCCTTGCGCAAATCCTCGATCGTCACCGTCTTCTCGGTGACGCTGGCCAATTCCAAGATGAAATCGATCACCTTTTCCTCGAAGATCGGCGCCCTGAGGCTGTTCAGCGCGTCGGGATTCTTCTGGAAATACTGGAATACCAGATGTTCCTGTCCGGGATAGCGCCGGGCCTCGGTCATCACTGCCCGATTCAGATCTTCCTGGGAAATAGTGATGTTGTTCGAGCTGCCGACTTCCGAGAGCACCAAGCCAAGGCGGACGCGCCTTGTCGCAATGGCCCGGTATTCGGCGCGCAGTTCATCATCCGTCTTGCCCTGGTCGGCAGCGTCCAGGTGACCTTCGGTCTTTTCCTGTTCCAGCTGCTTCCAAATCGCCTCGAATTCGAGATCGACCATGCCTTCCGGCACGACGAAATCATACTGCTCGGCCAATTTGTCGAGCAGCTGACGCTTCACGTGGCCCCGCGATAGATTGCCGTAGTCGCGCTCGATTTCCTCGCGAATGGCCTTCTTCAGTTCGGCCAGGTCGCCCAATCCCAACGTCTTGGCCAGTTCGTCATCGACGACCGTCGGCACGACCTTACGGACCTCATGAACCTTGACCTCGAACTCGGCGCCCTTGCCGGCAAGCTTCTCGACCCCGTAATCGGCGGGGAACGTCACTTTGACGACTCGGTCATCGCCGGATTTGACCCCGACCAACTGGTCCTCGAATCCCGGAATGAAGTTACCCGAACCCAACTTCAGCGAATATCCGTCGGCCTTGCCGCCATCGAACGGCTCGCCGTCCAGCTTGCCCAGAAAATCGATGACCACGACGTCGCCGGATTCGGCCGCATGGGCCTCGCCCGCCGCATCGGTCTTCTCTTGCCGGTTGGCGATATTCTGCACAGCCTCGTCGACAGCCTCGTCGCTCACCGGGCATACCGGCTTTTCGAGTTTGAGTTCGCCCAAGCCCGCGACCTTCACCTCCGGCAAGGTTTCGACGGCGATAGTGAATTCGAGGTCGGCGCCCTCTTTAAAGGAGGTGATTTCGACCTTCGGCTGCACGGCCGGACGCAGCTTATGCTCGTCGAGCGCATGCTTGGTTCCATCGTTGACCGCCGTTTCCAAGACTTCGCCCATGACTGACGAGCCATATTTCTGGCGCAGAATGCCCATGGGCACCTTACCTGGGCGGAACCCGGGGATACGGACAGTCCGTCCGACCTCGGTGAGACGGCTCGACACCTTCTCTTCCAAAAGTGCGGCGGGAACGACGACCTTGAACTCGTGCTTTAGGCCGTCAGCGTTGGTTTGAGTTACCTGCATTGAATTCTCTGCCAATCGAAAAAGACAATATCGACCGCGTCAGGCGGCTTTGCAACCTGGGCCGGGGAAAAACCTACGGCACGCGTGGCCGGGTGGTGCGGGCGAAGGGATTTGAACCCCCATGGCTTGCGCCGCTGGAACCTAAATCCAGTGTGTCTACCAGTTCCACCACGCCCGCGGACGTGCCGACGCCCCGGCTATCGGGCCGGAGCGGATGTCTATAGCACAGACATTTTTCAGGAAACAGCGCAAAAGCCGCCCCGCGGTCACCTTCCAAAAAGTGCCCCCCCTACCTTTGGTAATAGCACTTGCGAGCATGGATTACGCTGAGTCATTATCAGCGCGACGTATTTCACCAAGCCATCGGAAATATCAATACGATTTTATCCGAGTAATTATCGCAGAGGGATTTATGACAACAGATTATAAAAAGAATGATAGGATTCAATTTCTTCTTATCAACGAAAGTGATCGCAATTCATTAAGAGAATTTCGACCGATTCTGTCCGCATATATTGATGATATTCTCGATGATTTCTACAGGCATGTTCAGAGAACCTCAGAAGCGGCGCATATTTTCACCAATCGGTCGATCGAACACGCCCGCAGCCAGCAGAAGCGACATTGGCTGGACAACGTCTTCAGCGGCAAATTCGACGACGAGTATTTTGCCGAAGTCACCAGGATCGGGGAAACGCATGCCCAGGTCGGTTTGGAACCGCGCTGGTACATCGCCGGCTACTGTTTCATCGTAAACAAACTGGTCGCGATCGCCACGCAGCAGTACCGCAAGAAACCTGAGCGTCTTGCCGAGATTGTCGCCGCCATCAACAAAGCGGCTTTTCTCGACATGGATTTGGCAATTTCCGTCTATATCGACGTGCTTCGAGAGAAGGATGGCCGGCTACGCGCCAGCGCCAACCATTTCGAAAAAGATGTCGCGGCTTCGGTCAGCGTCGTCTCCACCGCCGCCACCGATTTGCAGTCCACCGCGCAGGCGATGGCGGCGGCCGCCGAACAAACGACCCGGCAGGCCTCGGCCGTTGTTGCCGCCGCCACCCATGCCTCTGAAAATGTGCAAACGGTCGCCTCAGCTGCAGAAGAACTGACCGCGTCCATCCATGAGATTTCGCGACAGGTCAGTCAGTCGACGGAAATTTCCGGTTCGGCGGTCGATGAGGCGCATCGCACCAACCAACTGGTCCAGGGGCTGACGGAGGCGGCGCTGCGGATCGGCGAAGTGGTCAAGCTGATCAACAACATCGCCAGCCAGACCAATCTCCTGGCCTTGAACGCCACCATCGAAGCAGCCCGCGCCGGCGAGGCGGGAAAAGGTTTCGCCGTCGTCGCCGGCGAGGTCAAAAGCCTTGCCAATCAGACAGCCAAGGCTACGGACGAGATTTCGGTGCAAATCCTGGCTGTGCAGAACGCCACCAAGGAAGCGGCGTCCGCTATCGGCGGAATCGGTGGCACGATCGGCAAGATGAACGAAATAGCCGCCGCCATAGCCGCAGCCGTGGAACAACAAGGCGCTGCGACCCAGGAAATTGCCAGAAACGTCCAACAAGCGGCCCACGGAACCGGCGAAGTGATGAACAACATCGGTGCAGTGACGAGTGCCGCCGGCACGACCGCGCAGTCGGCCCGCGACGTGCTGACTGCCGCCGGACAACTGACCGGTCAATCCAACAAATTGTCGGCCGAAGTCGACGGCTTTCTCGACGTCATCCGGGCCGGTTGACGCAACTTCAAAAAACACCCCCGCCTCTTTCCAACACCCCCGTTCACCAACATGAACGGGGGTGTTTTCCGTTGCCTTTCCCACAACAAGAATGTGGCATTGAGACGATCTGATCGTTTTTGTATCGCCGTCGTCCAAGTTGGCAATTTTCGATGACCGCTGTCACACGATTGCGACGCTGTTATCAACCATAAGTATTGCTATGTAGCGGCGTATTGTTTATATTTTAGCTCAGACGGTATTCTTTTTTACTGCCGATGAAACGTACAGGTTGCACTTCCGGAAGAATTCCGCCGACCAAACCGCCGTGCCAAAGGTAAGACCCAGAACTGGATGGATGATCTTTTCCATAGATATTTTTCGTAAAAACTAAAAATTCGGCTGTCTAGCGAGGGGGAAAATAGAAATGAAATTTTCGTCCATAAAAGCAAAAATAGCCACTCTAGCTGGATTTTGTTTGCTTGGTGCGGCCGCTGCCACCGTTGCTGCCAGCGTTTCTTTCACAAAGAGCAGCAATGATTTCGTAGAGCAGAACGTCTCTAGCCTTTTGGATCAAAAGACCAGGGATTATGTCCAGAACTTGGCATCGACCCAAGCGGGGTTGATCCGTTCGCGTCTCGACCTCACTTTGGTCAGCGCCCGAACGCTGGCCAATTCCTTTGCCGTCATCGCAACCTCGAAATTCACCGGGGAGGGCGCCGGTATTCGACGTCAGCATATCAACGATGTGCTGTTGGCAGTGCTTCGCGAAAACGAAAGTTTCAACGGAACTTATACCGCTTGGCAGCCCAATGCGCTGGATGGCCAGGACGAGGCGTTCCGCAACCAGCGTGAGACGGGAACCGATGCGACCGGTCGTTTCATTCCTTACTGGAACAGGGATTCGCAGGGGCATATCGCCATGCAGCCGCTGGTCGAATACGACAGCAGAGACCTGCATCCCAACGGGGTCATGAAAGGCGGCTGGTACATCGGGCCACAGGAAACCGGGAAGGAAAGCGTTCTTGGTCCGCTGCCTTATATCGTCCAGGGAAAATCGGTGTTTCTCGCGACGATCTCGGTGCCGATCGTCATAAATGGAAAGTTCGCCGGCGTCGCCGGTACCGATTTCAATCTGGATTCGGTTCAGAAGCTGGCGTCCGAGGTCAATCAGGCAATCTTCGGCGGCAGAAACGACGTGGTCATCCTCAGCGACAAAGGGCTGATCGTCGCCTACAGCGGCCACCCTGAACTGATCGGTCAAAGCTTTGAAAAGAACAGCAAGACCTGGAGCGAAGATCTGGCCACCATTCAGGGCGGGCGGGAGACTTTGACCTGGCAGCAGGATATGCTGCGTGTCTTCTCCCCGATAGAACTTGGCAAGACCGGCAAACCCTGGTCGGTGTTGATTACCGTTTCCCGCGACGTCGTCCTGGCGCAAGCCAATCAGTTGAGCGCCGCGTTGAGAGATCGTAGCGACCAGTCCATTTTCTGGCAGGTCGTCGTCGGTCTGGGTGTCGCCTTGATCGCCATCGGCATCATGTGGATCGTCGCCACCGGCATCAGCCGCCCGGTGACCCAGATGACAGCCACCATGGGCCGGTTGGCTGCCGGAGAATTGTCGGTCGACATTCCCGGCACCGCGAATCGCGACGAGATAGGCGAAATGGCCAAGGCCGTCCAGGTCTTCAAGGACAACGCCATCAAGGTCGATGCATTGCGCAGGGACCAGGAACAGGCCGAGGCGCGTGCCACTGAACAGCGCAAACAGGAAATGAGAAAACTGGCCGACGGCTTCGAAGCCAGCGTCATGGAGGTGGTGAAAGCCGTGACGAGTTCGGCTAAGGATATGGAAAACACCGCCCAATCGATGTCCGCGGTCGCCCAGGAAGCGACGGCGCAGGCCTCCAATGTGGCGACGGCGGCCGAATTGGCCACCTCCAACGTTCAGACCGTGGCGGCAGCCGCTGAAGAACTGTCGTCCTCCATCTCGGAAATTTCCCGACAGGTCAGCGAGGCGGCCAGAATTTCCATCGCCGCCTCGGAAGAAACCGCGAGAACCGACGCCATGGTGCAAGCCTTGGCGACCGCAGCCGACCGAATCGGCGAAGTCGTCAAGCTGATCAACGACATCGCCAGCCAAACCAATCTGCTGGCTTTGAATGCCACCATCGAAGCGGCCCGAGCCGGCGACGCCGGCAAAGGCTTCGCCGTGGTGGCCGGCGAAGTGAAGAATTTGGCCAACCAGACAGCCAAGGCCACAGAAGAAATCAGCGGTCAGATCTCGTCTGTGCAGGAGGAGACACGCCGCGCCGTCGACGCCATCAGGAACATCGGCGGCATCGTCAATCAGGTCCGCGAGATTTCCGCCGGCATCGCATCGGCGGTGGAAGAACAAGGCGCCGCCACGCAGGAGATCGCCCGCAACGTCCAGCAGGCCGCCCACGGCACACAGGAAGTATCGAGGAATATCGGCAGCGTCAGCCAGGCTACCATCAGCACCGGTTCAGCGGCGGAAAAGGTTCTGTCGTCGACCGCCGACCTCGCCCGCAATTCCGACCGCCTGCGCAATGAGGTCGGCAGTTTCCTCGGTACCGTTCGCGCCGGTTGAATTCCTCCCCCCCGGGCCAGCGACCGGAAACCGAATGTCTCCCTCGGTGACGTCACAGTCGCCGGGGGAATTTTTTGCTCTCACGCGACGCGCGCCCGATGAACCCTTTCCGGGCACCACACCTTATACCAAGTCATTGAAATATCATGTTTCGGTCCACCATAGGTCATAGTTTGCAGCGCGACGTTGCTCGCCAATACACCTTGAGATAGATTTTAATATACTTATTAATTACCGGAGATTGTCATGGATATGGGTCTCGATAAAAATGAGAGATTATCCTTTCTCCTCATCGACGACGAAACCCGTGCCGCTTTGCGGGAGCTGCGGCCAATCCTTGCCGAAAACATCGAGACCATTCTTGACGACTTTTACAGGCATGTGCAGCGCACACCGGAAGCCGCCAAAACCTTTGCCAACAACTCGATCGAAAAAGCCCGGCGACTGCAGAAGCAGCATTGGCTCGACAATGTTTTTTCCGGAAAGTTCGATGAGGCCTATTTCATCCAAGTCAAGAAGATCGGCGAGGCACACGCCCGGATCGGGCTGGAGCCGCGCTGGTATACCGCCGCCTACGGTTTCATTCTGAACAAGATCGTCGCGCTGGTCTGCAGCAAGAACAGGAAAACACCGGATCGGATCGCTCCATTGCTCTGCGCCGTCAACAAGGTGGCGTTCCTGGACATGGATCTGTCGGTGTCCGTCTATATCGACACGCTCCACCAAAAACTTACGGAACAAGCCTCATCGTTTGAGCGTGACGTCTCGTCCGTCGTCGGAATCGTCGCCGCGGCGACCAACGAGTTGCAGATGACGGCCCGCTCGATGGTCTCGACAGCAGATCAGACCGCCCAGCAGGCCAGTGCGGTGGCCGCCGCCGCTGGCAACGCGTCGGAAAACGTCCAAACCGTCGCCGCGGCGACAGAGCAATTGTCGTCATCGATCCACGAAATCAATCGCCAAGTTTCCCAATCCAATCAAATCGCCACGTCAGCGGTCGATGAGGCGGAGCGCACCAACCAAAAGATGCGAGGTCTGACCGAAGCGGCTCAGCGAATCGGCGAGGTCGTCAAACTGATCAACAACATTGCCAGCCAGACGAACCTCCTGGCCTTGAACGCGACGATCGAGGCTGCCCGGGCCGGCGAGGCCGGCAAGGGATTTGCGGTCGTCGCCGGCGAGGTCAAAAGTCTCGCCAATCAGACGGCGAAGGCCACCGACGACATCAGCGCGCAAATCCTCGCGGTGCAAAACGCCACAAAGGAAGCCGTCTCGGCCATCGTCGGGATTGGCAGCACCATCACCAAGATGAATGAAATCATCTCGGCCATCGCCGCCGCCGTCGAACAGCAAGGCGCCGCCACCAAAGACATCGCCCGCAATATTCAGCTGGCGGCGACCGGCACCGACGAAGTCAGCAGCCACATCGGCGCCGTGACAGTGGCGACCGGCGAAACCGGTCACGCCGCACGGGAGGTGCGGACCGCATCAAGCGAGTTAGCCAAGCAATCAGATCGGCTATCCGTGCAGGTCGACAGCTTCCTCACCATGATCCGCGGCACCTGACGCTCGCCGCTCCAGTCAGTTCTTGTGCAAGGCGCGCAGTGCCGAGGACATGGCGATGCGCCCCTGCCCGCTGTAAGCCTCGTGATTACTGTCGATCTCGGAAAGCTTGTAGAGATAATTCATCATCATGCCGGCCGACTGCGCGATGCCTTTTTCCGAGGTGTCGGCAAGCCAATTGAGCCGTTCCATGCGGGCGCCGTTCGACAGATGGAAGTGCGCCACCGGATCACGCGCCCGGCGTCCGTCGGATCGCCGCTCGGACAAATAATGGGCGCACAAGCGCGACAGCACCGGACGCAGGGCCTGCGCCACCTGCGGATCCTCGTTCCAGCGGCTGTCCAGCAATGCCCCCAGCGAAGCGTTGTCGGGCGTCGGCAAGGCGGCCACGATCTTGCTTTCGGACGGCGTCAACACCTCGCCCTCCGTCAGCTTTTCATTAAGCCAAGTCCGGAATCCGGGGATTGGCGACAGCGTCGCAAAAGTCTTCAAATTGGGGAATTCATGCGACAGGCTGTCGACCACCTTCTTGATCAGGAAATTGCCGAAACTGATGCCGACCAACCCTTTCTGGGCGTTGTTGATCGAGTAGAAGATGGCCGTATCGGCCTTTCCCGGATCCTCGACCGGCGCATGCTCATCAAGCAGTTCGTGAATGTTGCCGGCGATGCCGCGGACCAGCGCCACCTCGACGAAAATCAATGGCTCGTCTGGCATCCGGGGATGGAAGAAGGCGTAAAGACGACGGTCGGAATCAAGACGATTCTTGAGATCGGGCCATCCCTGGATCGCGTGGACGGCTTCGTAGGCCATGATTTTTTCGAGGATCAGAGCCGGTGACCGCCAGGTGATCCGCTGCAATTCGAGAAATCCGACATCGAACCAGGAAGCCAGAAGCTCCTTGAGATCCCTCTCGACGGCTTTCATCCCCGGATCGGCCTTGGCCAGCGGCAACAGTTCCGCCCGCATGTCGACCAGAAACTTGACCCCCTCGGGAAGCGCGTTGAACTGAGTCAGCAGGCGTTGGCGCGGGCTGACCAGCGCCTCGCGCAAGACATGTTCGGCGGCGACCCGGGCAGCGGGCGTGGCGGCGGACGTCACCGCCGTCATCGCCTCATCGACAGCTGCCGGGTCGGTTCCGAATTCGTCGGCCAAAAGCTTGAGAAAGGTCCGCCGCCCGTCGACGCCGAGCCCCAGATAGGAACGCCCCAGAGTGGCGGCATGCGCTCTTGCTGAAACCTCGCCGCCTCGCCCCTCCAAACAATCGAGAACTTGCGAGCGCAGCAAGGAGGCATCGTCAGCCGCCATTTCCTGATCTGTCCGGGAACTTTTCCCCAAGGACTGGGCGATATCCCGCCACACGCCCCGCAGCCGATCGAAAAGGCCGGAACTGGCCGCCTGTGTCACGAATCCCGCCAATCTTCCTTCGTCCATGGTTTACTCCCCGTGTCGAGATCGATATGGACGGCATCCGCACCGGCCATCGTCGCTCATCACAATTCATCCATTTGGTAGGCCGAATCGCCGAACGGCTGGGAACCAGTCGTTCGGATCGGACCTCTCGTCCGGCGGCTCCGGGCGTCCAGCCGTTCCGCCCGCGCCGGCGAGGACGGAGACCGTTCATCGGACAGCATCCGCCAGACGGCGGGAACCGCACCGATGAGATCCTCGGCGAGCAGCCCCGGACCAACGATCCGAGCTGCCTGCCCATGCAACCACGCGCCCAGACACGCGGCGCCGAAACTATCCATCCCTTGAGCCAGCAGACCGCCGATCAATCCAGACAACACGTCGCCGGTGCCTCCGGTTGCCAAATCAGGCGGCGCGTTCGTGGTGATCGCCGCCCGTCCATCGGGAGAGGCAACCACCGTATCGGGTCCTTTCAACACCACCACGGCACCGCTTGCGGCCGCCGCCGCGCGAGCGCGAGACAGGCGGTCACCGCGCAAAAGATTGCCAAACAACCGGGCGAATTCGCCGTCGTGCGGCGTCAAGACAGGATTGCCACCCAACCGCCACAGATCGGCCGCCCGACCGGCAAAGCTGGTCAAGGCGTCGGCGTCAAGAACACATCGTTTGCCGGCAACGAGAGTCCTCGACACCAGAGCCGCCGTCTGTTCGCCCACTCCCAGACCTGGGCCGAGAACCGCCGCAGTTACGCGCCGATCCTCCAGCAGCAGGTCCAAGGACGAGATGGACAGGACCATGGTGCCCGGCCAATCGGCACGATAGGTCGGCAGGACCGCGTCGGGCGCCACCACGGTCGCCAATCCGGCACCGGCCCTCCGTCCGGCCCGTGCCGCCAGACGGGCGGCACCGCAAAGCGTGCCACCGCCCGCCACCAGCAAATGACCACGGTCGTATTTGTGACCATCCAACCGCGGCCAGGGTATGTCGTCTCGCCACAACGCGGGCACATTGACGTAGGTCTTCGGGGCGACACCGGCGAGCACGTGATTGGGAATGCCGATATCGCCAATCACCAGCGAACCGCAATGGCGACGTCCCGGAAACAGCACATGACCGGGCTTGGCGCGAAAAAAGGTGACGGTCAGGCACGCCATGAGGGCCACGCCCCGGACCTCTCCGCTGTTGCCGTCAATACCGCTCGGCACGTCGACGGCCACCACATCGAGATGGCGCGCATTGATCGCTTCGACGACCGCCCGCGCGATACCATCGAGCGGGCGGGCCAAACCGGCCCCGAACAGCGCATCGATGATCAAAGGATGGCACTCGAACACGCCATCTTCGGAAATGGTTTCCGTCAGGGTCTCGACCTGCCCCCGCCAGCGCCCGGCCATGACCGCCGCGTCGCCGGTCAGACGATCGCCGCTACCCAGCAAAAACAGCCTGACCGGCCATCCCCAGGCATCCAGCAGACGCGCCGCGACGAACCCGTCGCCACCATTGTTTCCCGGACCACAAAGAACGAGAACCGGCCGCGGTGTGAAATTGCGGCGAACCGCCATGGCGATTTGCCACCCGGCGGCCTCCATCAGAACCTCACCCGCCACACCAGCGGCCATTGCGGCCTGATCGGCAGCATACATCTCGGCGGTGGACAGCAAACTGTGCACAAGTGCCTCCAGAGACTTGCCGCCCCAGGAGTTCCTACTCCCAAGGGTTTTCGTCGTCGGCGCTCGCCCGAACGCCGCACCTGGTGCCCCTACATCCACCAAGTCCCTTAATAGGTTAATCCGTGGCGACGCTTTGGCAACCCCGGGAATGGCGCTTCCCACGAATACCCATAAAATTCATATGTGAATTGCGGCGAGCCGGACTGGAAGGCAAGCGGGAAGAGCGCTATACCAGTCGCTTTCTCGGGAAAATACCTGGAGTGGCTGAATCGTGAAGGTTCTTGTTCTCGGCGCCGGCGTCGTTGGTGTGACCTCTGCATGGTATCTGGCCAAGGCCGGTCACGAGGTGACCGTCGTCGACAGGCAACCGGGCGCAGGCCTTGAGACCAGCTTCGCCAACGGCGGACAAATCTCACCTTGTCATGCCGAGCCCTGGGCCAATCCCGGGACACCGAAAATGGCCCTGAAGTGGCTGGGCAAGGAAGACGCACCGCTGATCTTCCGCTGGCAACGCTGGGATCCGGCGCTGTGGACCTGGGGAATTCGCTTTCTTCTCAATTGCACCGCCAGCCGGATGCGGATCAACATCGACCGCTGTCTGCGGGTCGCCATCTATTCGCGGGCCTGTCTCCAGGACCTGAGGTCGGAAACCGGAATCGAGTACGACCAGAAGACCCGCGGCATTCTGCACATTTACCGCGATCCTCAAAGTTTCGAACATGCGGTCGGCGCCGCTCAGGTAATGACCAACCTGGGTCTCGCCCGCGAGGTTAAAACCGCCGACGAGGCTTTGGCCATCGAGCCGGCCCTGGCCGCCGTTCATTCGCAACTGGCCGGCGGCATCTTCACGCCGGGTGACGAGTCGGGTGACGCCCATCGTTTCACGCAGCGCTTAGCCGCGCTATGCGCCGAAAAGGGTGTGACCTTCCACTACGACACGAAAATCCTGGGCCTCGAACTCGAAGGTGGCAAGATGGTGTCGGTCGCCACCGACAAAGGCCGTCTCCGGGCCGACGCCTTCGTTCTGTCACTGGGCAGTTGGAGCCCGAAACTGGCCCGTCAGGTGGGCCTCTCCCTGCCGATTTACCCGGCCAAGGGCTACTCGGCCACCCTGCCCGTCACCGACCCGACCAAGGCGCCGACGGTTGCCATCACCGACGACGAACACAAGCTGGTCTACAGCCGGCTGGGCGATCGGTTGCGGTGCGCCGGCACGGCGGAGCTTGCCGGTTGGAACCTGCAAATGAATCCGGTACGCGCCGCCGCCGTCGCCGAACGCTCAAGCACCCTGTTTCCCGGTGCCGGGGATTTCGGCAAAGCCCAGCTTTGGGCCGGCCTGCGCCCGGTGACACCGGATTCCGCACCGATCATCGGACGCACGCGGATCGAAAATCTGTTCCTCAACACCGGGCACGGCACCCTGGGCTGGACCATGAGCTGCGGATCCGGACGCGTTCTGGCCGATATCGTCTCCAACCGGCCACCCGATATCGACATGAGCGGCCTCGGGCTGGAGCGATTCTTCCAGTTTTAGCCCGCAACCGCGCGGCGGCGATCCTCCGGCGCGGCCAAACGCACCATCCGCGAGCCCGTCTGCAAAAGGCCGCGCTCGATACCTTCCTGCACCACGTGCCAAGCGACGGCCGGATTCTCGACGACCAGACCGCCAAGAAGATCGACGCCGTGGCCGAACATCATCGGCGTCATGGGAGTACTGGGACCGCAGACGACAACCCGGGAGTTCCGGCCGAGCTGCAGCAGGCGTGGCATCGTCTTGTTGATCAGCGTCGTCGCCGTCATGACGATGATATCCTGCTCGCCAAGGATATATTCGCAGGCCGGATCGGGCAGATCGCCGTCTTGCGGACAGCGTTCGAGTATCGTCAGTTCACAGATGTCAACCAAGTCCTCCAAACCGTGGAAATGGCCAATAACCGCGACCTTCTTACCTTTGAAGTCATCGCGGAGATAATGGAAAACATCCTCGCTCGGCATGTCCTCAAGGCGAAATCCGCACCGGCTTTCGACCGTTGCCGGCGCGTTGATCGCTGAATTGATCGCCGCCAGGCCAATGGCGGCTTCCATGAAATTCCACGATTTTACCCACTGCGCCAAGTCCCGCGTCTTCATCCCGGAAATCGACCCGGCCGCCTTGGCAGCGGCCCCAGTTTCCCGAGGCGTCATCGCCACGCCGACCCCCTCGGAACGGACCAAAATCCAATTCAGCCCCATCAGACACTCGGAAACCACCGAGTCCTCAGGAACGGCGGCTATCAGGTCGTCGTAGATCTTCCACATGGCATCCCCCTTAAGGCACAGGACTCTCAAAGACTTTCTTGAACAGAACTCAGGCGGCTGTCGGGCAGACAAACCCAATGCTGCGTCGCCTTGCCCGACACCGCCACGATGGATACGTCGATGCCGTAGACCAGACGCAGGCTCTCGGCTGTGATGACGCTTGCCGGCGCCCCGCATGCGACCTGCCGCCCCTCATGCAACAGAGCGACCTGGTTGGCGATCTGAAACGCGTGATCGGGATCGTGGGTCGACAAGATCACGGCAATGCCCTGATCCGCCAATTTCCGGATTTGACCAAGGACCTTCACGCGATTGCCGAAATCGAGATTGGCGGTTGGTTCATCCATCACCAGAATGCGCGGTTCCTGGGCCAGGGCGCGGGCGATCATCACCAATTGTCGCTCGCCGCCACTCAGCTCGGGAACCGGCCGGGACCCAAGAGCCTCGATTCCCAAGGCCCGCATCGCGCCCTTGGCCATGGCGAAATCATGTGTCGTCGGCCGGGAAAACAGGTCGATATGCGCCGAGCGGCCCATCACCACCGTTTGCAGGGCGCTGAAGGAAAACGAATTTGGCGACGTCTGCGGCACATAAGCCATGGCGCGGGCAAACCGTCGGCGAGACCACAGCGCCACCGGTTCATCGTCGAGGACGATCCGGCCTCCCTGGCAGGGCAGCAGACCGAGCAGCGTCTTGAAGAGAGTCGTCTTGCCGCTGCCGTTCGGCCCCAGCAGACACATCACATCGCCACCGGCCAAGTCGAAGCCGATGCCGCTTCCAACCCGCCTTCGGCCATAACCGAAATCGAGATTCTCAACCTTCAGCAAGGTCACCAGACACGCCTCATCGAAGTCAACAGCCACAGGAAAAACGGCACGCCGACCACCGACGTAAGAATGCCGAGTGGAATTTCCGTTACCCCCATGCTGCGGGCCAGGCTGTCCATGGCCACTATGAATGCGGCCCCCAACATCAGCGAGATGGGGAGAAGTCGCGTGAAATCAGGACCGACCAACAGACGGGCGATGTGTGGAATGATCAGTCCGACCCAACCCAGGCCCCGCCAGCCGTGCGCCCCGCTGATTGCCACGGCGGCCGCCGTCATCAGGGTCGCCGAAACGATGAAGATGGCACGAAAGACTGTCGTCTGAATGCCAAGCGCCTGCGCTTCCTCGTCGCCGAGGCACAGCAGATTCATGCGCCAGCGCAATATCCAGAGGGGAATCAGGCCAAGCAGAATGGCCGGGCCGGCCACCATGACATCCTCGGGCGACGCGGCATTGAGGCTTCCCATCAGCCAATAAGTGATGGTCGGCAATTGCGTATAGGGATCGGCCAACAATTGCATCACCGACAGCGCCGCTTCGAGCAGCGTGGCCACGGCAACGCCGGTCAGCACCAGGACCAGGGTCCGTTCCTGATGGCGCATCGTCATCGCCAGACCATAGACACCGGCCACCGCCGCCAAACCGGTCAGGAAGGCAGCACCTTGAATGGCCAAAACCGACCAGCCGAGGAAGATCCCCAGAACCGCCCCGACGCCGGCCCCCGCCGAGACGCCGAGAATATCCGGCGATACCAATGGGTTGCGAAACATCCCTTGATAGGTCGCGCCGGCCACCGACAAGGCGCCGCCCACCAGAATACCGGCGATGACCCGCGGCAAGCGGACATTGAGGATGACGGCCTGCACCACTGGTTCGACCGACGCAGTGCCGCCGCTGATCTTGGCCCAGACCACGGCGAACACGTCATGGGACGTCACCGGGAACCGTCCCATTCGGAAGGAGGCGACAACGACCACCACGAGCAGAACGGCCGAGATGATCAGCGGCAAGGCCGCCGTCTTCTCAGGAACGGCCGCCGACATCGGCTCGGATGTCATATGGATGCGTCCCCCTTCACCAGATGATCGAGCTGCTCATCCGACAGAGTGACGCGGTAGAACTTTTGATAAAACGTCAATATCTGCTGGCGCATGACGTCCTTGAACAGGTCGGGATAGAGCTTCCCGGCCAGCCAGGGAAGTCCAACGATCCGGTTGACGCTGGGTGGAGCGTCTATCCAACCGAAGGGCAAAGCCGGCGCGAGAAAGACCCGATGATTGCGAACCGCGCGGAGTTGCTGCCAAGAGTCCTTTTGCAACCCGTCTTTGAAGAAAGAGGCTGACTCCTCCTGGGCAACGAAGGTCGGCGCCTCGACCAGGATGACGTCGGGATCCCACCGCATCACCTGTTCCATGGAAACGGTGGCGATGCCGGTGCCTTCCTTCTCGCCGGCGATGTTCACCGCCCCCAGATACTCGATGAGCTCGCTGTTGATGGATCCTCTGAGTCCGGTTTCGAGGCCATGCGGACCTCGGGCAAAATAGACTCGCGGCCGATCCGATTGCGGAACCGTGGCGATCTTTCGAGAGATCTCAGCCATCAATCCTTCGGCAAAGAGGGCCAACTCCTCGCCGCGATCGGGATGGCCCAAAAGCTTGCCGGCTTGCCGGAGAATCGTCGGAGTATTGACGAAGCGCCCGTTGATCAGGGCATAAGTAATGCCGGTCTGGCGTTGCACCCGTTCCGCCATGGTCAGATATGTGGCACTGACCTCCCCGGCATCGAGGATCAGGTCCGGCCGCAGCGCCGCGACGGCTTCCGGACTGGAGGTACTGCCCCGACCGGCCAAGTGGCCGACCGTTTGCAACGCGGCGAGATCCGGGGGCAGCAGAGCCTTCGCCTTGGCGCTCAACTCAAGGGGCCAGCCAATCAGTTTCTCCGGGGCGATCACCGCCACCAGGACAGATGCCGGTGGGCCGGCGGCGAAAACACGGTCGATTTTCGGCGGCAGGGTTCCCCATATCGCCGCCTCGCCGGGTGCCACCTGAGAGTCGTCTGCCGCATTCGCGGCCACCGGCAGCATGGCCGCTACCGCCAAAAGGGCTCCCCAGGTCAGCAATCTTACCCAATGTCGAACTGTCATCCGCATGCTTCCAATCCTTCGCGAGCCTGGAGAGGTCAGTCCCGGCGCCGCATGATCACCAATTCAGCCGATCCGTCGTAGACGCCTTGAGTTCCGCCGCCTTCGGCCAGAACATCAAGGAAGTGATCGGGATCGGTGATGCGGATGGTCGCCAGGATGTCCGCCCCGCGATCGCCCAGAATATCGGGCAGCAGCGGCACGCTGGGGCCGACCACGGCGACCCGCGTCTCGGGTTGCACAAGCGCGAACAGATCGTCCATCGTGTCATTGACCATCGTCGATCCGGTCAAGATCAACAGATCGGCGTTCGGAACGACCTCGGGCGCCTGGTCCGCCGGGCGGAAAAACACCATTTCGTCGGCTGTCAAAGTGGTTGGGCTGAGCTCCAGCACCGTCAAAGGCTGACCTGCCTCCTTCAGCCGGCGCACGTAGGATACGAACGCCCCAACCATGACCACTCTTTCGCCCGGTTGCGGGTTCGCCGCCGTCAGCGCGTCAATGCCACTCTCGATGAACCATCCCGGATGCGGATGCCGTCGCCAACAGGTGTCGGCCAGCGCATTGACGACGGCCACGCCGAGGGCACGACAAGCACCGACATCCTCCCAGATGTCGTTCAGGAACTCGGTGACCGGTCGCCCGCGCAGTTTTCCTGCCTGGTAGATCGCCTTGGGCAGGGCTTTGCAGTTGACCGAGTTGATGATCGGCTTGGCGAGCGAAAAGGCGGCGCCGCCGCTGCCGGTGCTCAGCTTGACGCCCGTGAAGTACTGACCGATGACCGCCCGTTCGACGACAATATCCTTCAGCATTGGACCGAGCAGCGAGGACACCGCGTCGATCGTCTCGGCCAGGACGCCGGAATGCTGTTGGACCGTCCGCTCTCCGTCATTGCCGGGAAGACCGGAAAACCACCGTTCAAGCGCCTCCCTGGTCGGCGGCAGCAAAATGGTGCTTGGACCGGTGAACCGTTGCCAGTCGGCCTTGTGACGCGCGGCGACGGCGGTCAACAACGGCACGCCTTCGGCCATGATCTGCAGCATCTCGTCGGCGAATCCTCTGCCGCTGGTTTCCTGACCGCCGAATCGGTTGACGACCACCAATTCGGACGGGCTGTCGAAAACCCGGCGCAGCACCACGCTGGCCTCCTCGATCGCCCCCGGATCGAGACAACAGGAGGACGATCCTTTCCCGAGATCTTGCGTGATGCGGTAGGCATGGCCGGTCTCCACATCGATCAGATCCATATGATAATGGCCGCCGCTCTCGTTGGGGGTGTTGCGCTGGACCAACCCCTTGACGGCAGTGCCACGCCGGACCAGATCCAACGCGAAATTCGCTAGAAGCTCAGTGACACCGGCATCGTCGTCATCTGAGTGGACGATTGCTGCGACGGCAATATGCGGAGCCGACATGGATATTTTCCCCCGAGATGGCTTTACGGATAAGGCGAAACCGCGATGCCGATCCCGCAGTGGCGGCGTCCGCCAGCCGACACCGGATTATTCCACGTGAGGAACGTCAATCGCCGTTATATACGATCGTATATAGCGGACAACACTTCTGCCATAAATCCACAGTCTGTCAAGGGACAAGCCGGTGAGACTCAGGGACGCGGCAAAATGGGTTAATCCGGCCTGACGGCGTAGCGTCCCGACCCGAGAAGCGCCGTCGCCACAGCGGCGAAAAGATAGACAGCGGTTTTTTCCGCCTCCCAGGCGCCGACGGCAGTAACGCCGGACAGGTTGGTGTCGCTCAGGTACGTGGCAACGACCATGCCCCAGGCGACGATCAGCGCTGAGAGGCGGGTCCATAGTCCCAAGACCATGCAGGCGGGCGCCACGACTTCGGTAACCAGATAGCCCCAGGCCATGATGGCCGGAAATCCGTGGGCGACGAGCATCTTTTCAATGGGGGCGACCCCATGGACGATCTTCGCCCAGCCGTGAAACAGCATCATGATGCCGAAGGACACCCGCAGAATGAGCTTTCCAAGCTCGGGCATGGCGAGGATCTGGTTGATTTTTCTCAACATCGGTTACTCTCTCCTTTCCAACCGCCTTGCCGCGGCCAGTCCAAACGATTGACGAATGAACGCGAAGACGTCGGCGGTCTCGGCGATGCGTTTGGCCGTCGGTTTGCCTTGGCCATGTCCGGCCCGCGTCTCGATACGGATCAGAACCGGTTTGCCGTCGGGATTGGCGTTCTGCATCGCCGCTGCGAACTTGAAACTGTGCGCGGGGAACACGCGGTCGTCATGATCGCCGGTGATTACCAATGTCGCCGGATAATCGACACCGCTTTTGACGTTGTGGACCGGCGAATAGGCAAGCAGCGCTTTGAATTCCTCGGGGTCATCGACCGACCCATAGTCGGATTCCCACCCCTTCCCGATGGTAAACTCGCGGAATCGCAGCATATCCATGACGCCGACCTCAGGCACCGCCGCCGCGAACAGCTCCGGCCGCTGCTCGAGGACGGCGCCGACCAGCAGGCCGCCGTTCGATCCCCCGAGAATGGCCAGCCGCGATGGAGACGTCCATTTTTCGTCGATCAGATAGGAGGCCGCCGCGATGAAATCATCGAAAACGTTCTGTTTGTGGGTCTTCATGCCGGCTTCATGCCAGGCCCGACCGTATTCGCCGCCGCCCCGCAGCGTGGCGACGGCATAAACGCCGCCCATGTCCAGCCAGCCGGCGATGGACGGCGAGAATTGCGGTTCCAGCGAAATATTGAAGCCGCCGTAACCATAGAGAATGGTTGGGTTGCTGCCGTCCAGGGCAACGCCTCGGCGCGCCACCAGAAAGATCGGGACCTTCGTTCCATCTTTGCTGGACGCGAAGACCTGACGGGTCTCGAACGCCGCAGGGTCAAAACCTGCGAGCTTCGGTGCGCGCCAGACCGCCGTTTTGCCGGTACTGAGATCAAGGCGGTAGACCGAAGGCGGCTGCGTATAGCTGCTGAACACGAACGTGGTCTCTGAGCTTGCCAACTGCCCATCGAAACCACTGGCAGTGCCGAGACCAGGCAACCCGACATCGCCCAGCCTTTTGCCGTCCAGAGCGAAACGGACCACGGCGCTATGCGCGTCCTTGAGATATTTGGCAACAACTTGGCCGCCGACCAGGCCGGCGCTTTCCAACGTCTCATCGCTTTCGGCGACGATCGTTCTCCAGTTTTCCGGTTGTGGCCGACCAAGATCGATTGCGATGATCCGGTAACGCGGCGCCTCGCGGTCGGTCAGCACGTAAAGGGTTCCGCCGACATTGCCGATGAAGGTATAACTGGCGTCGGGCTCGCCGATCACCGTCTGGATGGCCGTGGCCGGCGCCGACAGACCCTCGACCAGCAAGGTATTGCGCACGTCGTCCCCGTGATTGGCCTGGATGACCAAAAAACGTCCGTCGTCGCTGACTTGTCCGCCGACGAACCAATCCGGATCGTCCGAACGGCCATAGATCAATCGATCGGCGCTCTGCGCGGTTCCCAATTTGTGCAGGTAGAGCTTTTGATAAACGTTGCGCTCTTTGAGTGCAGCCCCCTCCTGCGGCCGATCATAGGCCGTATAGTAGAAACCGGAGCCGTCCTTCAACCAGCTTGCAGAACCGGCCTTCGACCAGTGGATCTGGTCCGGCAGATCCCTGCCGGTGGCGACGTCGCGCACATGCCAAGTCTGCCAATCGGAACCGGCCTCGGAAAGAGCATAGGCCAGACGCGTTCCATCGTCGCTGATCGCCAGTTCGCGCAAGGCCACGGTTCCATCCTTCGACAGCCCGTTGGGATCCAGCAGCAGGCGCGGACCCGCTTCGAGCGTCGGGGCGACGAACAGCATCGACTGGTTCTGTAAACCGTCGTTATGGGAAAAAAACCAATTGGCGCCATGCTGAACCGGAGCAGACCAGCGCTCGAAATTCCATAGCGTCTTGAGGCGCCGGGCAATGCCGTTGCGCTCGGGAATCGCGGCCAGACAGGCGGCGCTCAGTTTGGCTTCGGCTTTGACCCAGTCCCTGGTCTCGGGCTCATCGATCGCCTCCATCCAACGATAGGGATCGGCGACGCTGACGCCGTGGAAGACATCGAGCTGCCCGCCGCGCGCCGCTGCCGGATAGGAGCCACCCTGACGATGGTCGATCGATCCCAGTGGACAGCCGGCCTGCGCCGAATCGGCGGCGGACCAGAGAAATAGAAAAAGCAAGCAAACGGCATATGCAACACGGCTGGGCATGATGGCTCTCATCTAATATCCCGACGGTATCGAGCCTGCATGGATCAGCGCAAAAGGCAACGGAAAAGCTTTTTCCCATCGCCGCGACAAAGCTGACTAAAGCTTGAAAATCCTTCTGGACAGTTCATCCTTCCGTTTCAAAACAACTGTCGAGGGAACCATGGCGGCAAAACTAGTGACCATTGCACAGCAAAAGGGGGGGGGCCGGAAAAACCACCATTGCTGTCCAGCTTGCCGTCGCCTGGGCATCGCAAGGATACCGTGTCGCCCTGCTCGACGTCGACCCGCAGGGATCGGTCTCGGCCTGGTTCGCCTTGCGGGGGAAAACCCCGATTTCCTCGTCCTTGATCGCCACGGAAATTCCCGGCTGGAAACTCTCGACCGAAATCGACCGGTTGAAGGAGGATTTCGATATCCTGTTGATCGACACGCCTCCGCACGCCGAAACAGACGCCCGAATTGCCATCAGAACAGCCTCTTTGATCCTCGTTCCGGTGCAGCCAAGTCCGATGGATCTCTGGGCCGCCAAACCGACCCTCGAACTGGTCCGGCGGGAAAAAGGCCACGCCTTGCTCATTCTCAACCGCCTGCCGCCCCGGGGCCGCCTGGCCGACACCATCCGGGCACGAATCGAGGCCGAAGGAATGCCCCTGGCCCGATCGACGCTGGGTAACCGTAGCTCCTTCGCGGCCAGCATGATGGATGGAAAGGGCGTCGTCGAAACCCAGCCGAAGGGGACGGCCGCCAACGAAATTCGCGCATTGGCCTGCGAAATCGCCGACATCCTGACGCCCGCCGCGAAAACAGCGGTCTAGGGCGTGTCCTCAATTGAGCCAGACCACAGAGGCCGCCAGGTGAACGGCGGCGAGGAAATTTCTCGCAGTTTTATCGTAGCGGGTCGCAATGGCTCGAAACTGCTTGAGTCGACAGAAGAAATTTTCGATCAAGTGGC
>JARLJB010000010.1 GCA_031291415.1 Telmatospirillum sp. | reverse complement strand
GAACTAACGACGTTGCTTCGCTTCCAGACGGTCCTCAGGGATGTTCAGTGGTGGCGGACGCCTTCGCGTCCGCCATGGCTCAAACGCCGCTCGGGCTACAGCATCTGTCCCGAACGGCGTGGTTCTTTCTGAACAGACGCTTACTTGGCGCCCGCGACATGCCGGACGAAGCGCAGCAGGTTGCAGGTATAGCCGTACTCGTTGTCGTACCAGGACACCACCTTGACGAAGGTGCTGTCGAGTTGGATGCCGGCGTCGGCATCGAAGATCGACGGCGCGGTACAGCCACGGAAATCGGTGGAGACCACCTTTTCCTCGGTGTAGCCCAGAACACCCTTGAGCGGGCCTTCCGACGCCGCCTTCATCGCCTTGCAAATGTCCTCGTAGGAGGCTTCCTTGGAGAGCTCGACGGTCAAGTCGACGACCGACACGTCCGAGGTGGGAACGCGGAAAGCCATGCCGGTGAGCTTCTTGTTCAGCTCGGGGATCACCTTGCCGACGGCCTTGGCGGCACCGGTCGAGGACGGAATGATGTTCTCGAGGATGCCACGGCCACCGCGCCAATCCTTCGACGAAGGGCCGTCGACGGTCTTCTGGGTGGCGGTCGCCGCGTGCACGGTGCTCATCAGACCGCGCTTGATGCCCCAGTTGTCGTTCAACACCATGGCGACCGGCGGCAGGGAGTTGGTCGTGCAGGAGGCCGCCGAAACGATCGCCTGACCGGCATATTTCGTGTGATTCACGCCATAGACGAACATCGGCGTGTCATCTTTCGACGGGGCCGACTGAACGACCTTCTTGGCACCGGCGGCCAGATGCTTCTGGCAAGATTCGGTGGTCAGAAACAGGCCGGTCGATTCGACCACGACGTCGGCGTTGACTTCGTTCCACTTCAGTTCGGCGGGATCCTTGACGGCGGTCAGACGGATCTTCTTGCCGTTGACGACCAGGAAATTGCCGTCGACCGAAATGTCGCCGTCGAACCGTCCATGCACCGAATCAAATTTCAGCATGTAGGCCAGATAGCCAGGCTCGAGCAGGTCATTGATACCGACGATCTCGATATCAGAAAACTCTTTCGCGGCAGCGCGGAACACCATGCGGCCGATGCGGCCAAAACCATTAATGGCGACGCGTACAGTCATTACATTCCTCCAATCGGCAGATGCAGAAGGCTCGCCTGGGGCTGTCGATGATGGCCCTCGCGGAGCGAGTTACGGCGCCCTGGGGAAGGGCGGCCGGAAAAACCCGACAAAAGATGTCGCATAGTCGAGGACAATAATCCAGTGAGAAACGCCGGCATGTACTTCCGACCAGCCGCTTGCCCCCGTGCAACCGAGGGAATAGGCTTCCATTCTGGAAAAATCCACCATGCCGGACGAAGACCAGGAAGGTGAGGAAGCACATGTTTCAAACGGCGGAATTGGGACAAAAAGTTTCCCGCGAAGACTTCGAACGGGTGTCCAACACGCTGCGTACCGAGTTGTTGGCGGTACAGCAGGATCTGCGAACGGCGGATTTTCCGGTGATCGTCGTTTTTGCCGGCGTCGACGGGGCCGGCAAGGGCGAGTCGGTCAATCTTCTCAACGAATGGATGGACCCGCGCTGGATTCTCACCCGGGCCTATGACGGACCGACCGATGAGGAGCGTCAGCGTCCGACGTTCTGGCGTTATTGGCGCGACCTTCCGCCCAGGGGGCAGATCGGCCTATTCCTCAGTTGCTGGTATTCGCAACCGATTCTCGACCACGTGCATGGACGCGTCACCACCGCCGAATTTGGCAAGGAGCTGAAACGGATTCTGGCCTTCGAGGAGATGCTGGCCAAGGACGGCGCCCTCATCGTCAAGTTTTGGATGCACCTCGGCAAAGAAGCGCAAAAGCGCCGTCTGAAGAGCCTTGAGAAGGATCCGCTGCAAAGCTGGCGGGTGAAAAAAACGGACTGGCAGAATTGGAAGCGCTACGACCAGTTCATCGCTTCGGCGGAACAGGCCCTGCAGCATACCGGAACCGGACAAACCCCCTGGGTGATCGTCGAGGGCGAGGACTCGAGGTTCCGCAGCCTCCTGGTGCTCACCACCCTGCGCGACACCATCCGCAAGCACCTGGTGGACCGCGAGAGACGGACCAGGGCGTTGACCGAAATCCGCCAGGCCGCCGGGACCCGGCGTTCGGCCGAATTGGCCGAAGTGCATGACCATCGCGACGCCATCGAACAGGCGGCGGAGTCGGAAGCGCGACATGGCGGCGCTCACAAACCGAAGGAACCGACCGCGACGCTCAGCGCCGATGGCACCGTGCGGCCGTTGACCGTCCTTGACGCTCTCGACATGACGCTTTGCGTCGGCAAGGAGGCCTATGCCCAGCAGTTCAAGCAGGCGCGGGCTGATCTGGCGGTTCTCTGCCGCCAGGCCAAGGAACGCAAGATCTCGACCTTGCTGGTCTTCGAGGGCGTCGACGCCGCCGGCAAGGGGGGATCGATCAGACGGCTAACCGCCGCTCTCGACGCCCGCGACTATCAGGTCATTCCCTTCGCCGCCCCCACCGACGAAGAACGCGCCCAGCATTATCTGTGGCGCTTCTGGCGCCATCTGCCCCGTGCCGGCAGGGTCACCGTGTTCGACCGGAGTTGGTACGGGCGGGTGCTGGTCGAAAGGATCGAAGGCTTCGCCGTCGCCGACGAATGGATGCGCGCCTACGCCGAAATCAACGATTTCGAGGAACAACTCGTCCAGCATGGCGCCGTCTTGGTCAAATTCTGGATCCACATCACCAAGGACGAACAGTATCGCCGTTTCAAGGAACGGGAGACAATCGCCTACAAGAAGTGGAAATTGACCGACGAGGATTGGCGGAACCGGGCCAACTGGGACGCCTATGTGTTGGCGGTCAACGACATGGTCGAGCGGACCAGCACGCGCCAGGCGCCATGGGTCCTGGTCGAAGGCAATGACAAGAACTACGCGCGGCTCAAGATTTTACGAACGGTTTGCGAACGCCTGCGTCTGCGCCTGGAACAACCCTGAGCCTGCCGGAAGCGGAGCGGAGGCGTCGTATGGAACCTTCGGGCGTGTCGTCAGTTACGGTTTTTCTGTCACATTTTCCCGTCATTCCCGCGCAAGCGGGAATCCATGCCTCAGCCGCAACTGTCTTTGGTCGTGGAGTCATTGTCTTTTCCAACCATGGATCCCCGCTGATCTAAGGGGATGACGACGACAAAATACCCGCAGACGAACTTTTGAAGTAACTGACGACAGCCCCTGAGAAGCCGTTACCGGAACGCACAGCGTTCCGTCGCCACGTCGACCCAGCCCTTGCTGTTGGCCGCCGACAAGGTGATGTGATATTCCCCACCCTTGGCGGAAAGAAGGTAATCGAGAGGCAAAACGCCGACCACTTCGGCATCCCGGACGCCTTCGACGGAAATACGCAATTTGACCGCGCCCGCCGGATCGAACGACATGCCACGGCCGTCGCCGACGAAAGGCGCTTCGGCCGTTACGCTGACCTGGTCGTCCAAACGCAACAGCCCGCCGGCCGGCATCGTTTTGGCCGATGGCGTATGGACCAGAAGGCGCCGGCTGGGCGATGGCTGGCAGTTGCGCGGCATTTCAGCCGATTTGATGACCAGCGAAAGACGCCGCGCCGTCAAACCGGCCGCGAGTTTTGCCCGCAACAGATCGGTGAGATCCCTGAGTTCGTCGTTCGGCTTGATCTGCTCGTAACGGGAGGCGAGATCGGACAACTGCCGATTTGCCTGAACTTGAGCCAGATGGTCGGCCTCCGCCGCGTCCTCTACCGCCTTCAGGTGATCCTGCGCCTTTTGCAGAGCTTCCTTCGACGTCTGAACCTCACCTTCGGATACACGATATCCGACCTCGTAGGCGTAATAGGCGGTAACGGCAACGATACCGGCTGCCCCCAGCACCTTGCCAAGAAAAATCAGGATTCGCCGACGTTGCTCTTCGTTACGTCGGCTTCTGCGACGGCTCATGCTCACTTTGGATTCCCGAATTCGACCTTGCGCGGGATGCGCAGGGACAGGCGCCTGGCCGTCCTTTGGGGGCGGCGCACGCCAAAGACAAGGGCGGGAAAAAGACGCCCTGCCGCAAGGACCGAATTTTTCGGCCTATTCGCCAACGAGCCTATAAAGGCGCGGATCCTTCAGTGCGGATACTGAGATCATTTTGACGGCTGTCGGATCTCCCACCCGCAGTAAACGCGCATGAGCGATGCCCTCCCCATCTTTGGTAAGGTCCATGACCTCCCAAACGGAAGACGATTCAGCCTGTTGATACTTCTGCCCCGGTTGGACTTCACGCCGAGCCATTCTCTCTCTTAACCTTGTTCAATGCCTGACACAGCTTGCCCCGCTTAAGCGACGAACCTCCCTCGGGAGAGACCTCCCCCGGAGAGTCACCGCGGTCGGGCTGTTTACGGCATTCGCGGGCCAAAAGGAAGCCCCTGACTTTCGACAGCCCCGACCTTCGTACATCCTACCCTCGCCGATCAACCGCTGAACGATCCCATGGGGATCCCGGTATCCAGCCCCGCCCATATTATCCAATAGGCGAGTACTCATAATAAGCATTCAATTTCGACGGTACATCACTTTCGATCCATCGTCGGCCAGAAACGACAGCCCGACCAGCATACCATCGGCATCGTAATCGAGCTTCCGCGTCAGTTCCCCGGAAATTTCACAGGACCCGGCCGCCTCGGCGGCGGCGCAGCGGGTCTCGATTCGAAATACCTGTCCATCGGTCATGTCGAAGATCGGTCGTTTGCCGTCCAGCATACCCCTGTTCCACAAGCTCGACGGCACGGCGTCGAGAGCCGCTGCGTGGGTCTTGTCATCGACGGTCAACAGCAGGGTCGGGCCATCCCGGCTGACGACAAGATGGTGGATCTCGCCGTCGTCATCGGTATCGGCAGCCAGCGAGACCAACCTGTCGCCTTGCCAAACCTCGGCCGATTGGTGCGTGAAATGGTAAAGCCGAATAGGACCGGCCGTGACCTCGGCCCTGATGCGCGTCCGAACTTCGAGACGATGATCGGCCTCGTCGACGAAATCGGCATGGTAATGGCCGATCATCTCGCCTTTGCGAAGGATATCGAAATCCAGCGCCCGGCCGGCCGGTGAGGCAATACTGCCGGCCATGGCCGGGACAGCCAGCAGGACAGCGACGCATGCCCAGCCGACCCGACGGAACCGAAGACCAAAGCCGCGCTGCATCCATCCTCCCGAGAGCAATCAATCCTCCTTATATGCCGGCGAAGAAACAGCAATTTGTGAATGGAGCTACAAATTTTGGAGCCCTAAACGCCGCCGCGCCGACCGCACTTCGTGCATTTCCGCGCCCCTCGTAGATGGCACAAAATTTGCTGATATCAACGGCAAATAAGAACACCGAGAGGGAAAATCAGGCGATGGACTGGCGCATTCTCTGCGATTTCGACGGCACGATCGCCTTAGAGGACGTCACCGACAGCATTCTCGATCGTTTTGCCCTGGATGGCTGGGAAGACATCGAAGACGAGTGGAAAAACGGCCAGATCGGCTCGCGCGAGTGCATGGCGCGTCAAGTCGATCTCATCCGCGCCTCCCGGCTGGAGTTGGACGACCATCTCGACAGCGTCGCCATCGATCCGACCTTTCCGGTCTTCGCGGCCGCTTGCAAAAAGGCCGGCGTTCGCCTGACGGTGGTCAGCGACGGACTCGATTACGCGATCAGCCGAATCCTTGGCCGTCATGGCCTCGATGATCTGCCGATTCTCGCCAACCATCTCGAAACCACTGGACCGAGACGGTATCGTTTGGCCTTTCCAAACGCCAACGCCACTTGCAGCAAGGCCAGCGGCACCTGCAAATGCAAGATTGCCGAAGCCCAGACCACCGATCGCGCCTTGAGCCTGCTGATCGGTGATGGGGCCTCCGACATGTGCGCAGCCAACAGTGTCGACCTGGTTTTTGCCAAAGACAAATTGCTCGCCTACTGCCGCAGCGAGGGGCTTCCCTTCGTCGCATTCCGCGATTTCGCCCATGCCAACGATTTGCTGGCGACCCTGCTCGATGAGCCGCTACGGCTCGGAGTGGCTGTCGCGTTCGGTTGATGTCTGGAGTAAAGCTTAGATGACTGATAGTGACCTGCTGCGCGACGAGGCGCAGTACTGTTCCTTTGGCGACACCGTCCACTACATCGACCCGCCGAAGATCTTCGCCCGTTGCGAAGGATCCTATCTCTATGACACTGAAGGCAAGCCCTTCCTCGATCTGCAGATGTGGTATTCGGCGGTCAACTTCGGCTATGCCAACAAGCGCCTGAACGACGCCCTGCATCGCCAGATCGACGTCTTGCCGCAGCTGGCCTGCCAATATCTGCACAAGGAAAAGATCGAGCTGGCGACCGCCATCGCCAAGCGGGTGGAAAAGACCTGGGGCACCAAAGGACGCATCCATTTCAACGTCGGCGGCGCCCAGGCCATCGAGGATTCCTTAAAGATCGTACGCAACGCCTCGGGTGGGAAAAGCCTGATGTTCGCCTTCGAAGGCGGGTACCACGGCCGCACGCTCGGTGCCTCGGCGATCACCTCGTCCTATCGCTATCGCCGCCGTTATGGTCATTTCGGCGACCGCGCCCAGTTCATTCCCTTCCCTTACTGCTATCGCTGCCCTTACGGCAAGAAGCGCGAGGATTGCGGGATGTTCTGCGTCGATCAGTTCGCCCGCCTGTTCGATACCGAATATTACGGCGTCTGGGATCCCAAGCATGGCAGTTCGGAATATGCCGCCTTCTACATCGAAGCGATTCAGGGAACCGGCGGCTATGTCATCCCGCCGCCCGGCTATTTCGAAAAGCTGAAGCAGGTTCTGGAGGAGAGAAAGATTCTGCTCGTCGACGACGAGATCCAGATGGGCTTCTACCGTGCCGGAAAGTTCTGGGCTCTCGAAAATTTCAATGTCAAACCGGACATCATCGTCTTCGGCAAAGCGGTCACCAATGGCCTCAATCCGATTGCCGGCCTGTGGGCTCGCGAAGACCTTATCACGCCGGCGATCTTCCCGCCGGGCTCGACGCACTCGACCTTCGCATCCAATCCTCTCGGCACCGCCGTCGCCCTCGAAGCCGTCAAAATGATGGAAGAGGAAGACTACGAGACGATGACCCGCGAAAAGGGGGCCTACTTCCTGCAAGGCATCCAGGATCTGAAGAAGCGGCATAAGATCGTCGGCGACGTCGACGGCCTTGGCATGGCGCTTCGCATCGAGATCACGGCCGAGGACCGCTACACCCCGGACAAGGCCATGACCGATAAGATCGTCGACATCGCCATGTCGGGTGACCTCGACGCCAATGGCAAGAAGGTCGGTTTGGTTCTCGATATCGGCGGCTATTGGAAAAACGTCATCACCCTCGCCCCGTCGTTGACCATCAGCTACGAGGAAATGGACCTGGCGTTCAACCTTCTCGATCAGTTGTTCACCCGCGCGGCGCGTGGGTGATTTATACCAAGTCTCGATGAGTCATCCTCATCGAGACTTGCCAGATCTGACGCCACGGACGGAGTCTGTGAACGCTATTGCCGCCTGGTGCGAGAATTTCGCGCCAGGCCCCGAACAACAAACAATGGATACATTCCACGTCCCATGTCGATTGGTTCACATCACTTCCCCAAGACTCCCGTTTTTCACGGGGATGACGAGACGGCATCATGAGCAGCGACCAGAAAAGCCTGTTTTCCCGCAGTACCGCCTGGCAACGCTTCAAGCTTCGTTATTTTGGAGCCAAGCCCTGGTCCGGCCCCGGAGGGTTTGACCCGGAGGAGCGCCCGGCGGAAATCCCCGACGCCAGCTTCTTTCTTCCCGGTGGCTCGGCCGCCGTGTTGCTGATCCACGGCCTGACCGGTACGCCGACCGAAATGCGTTTCCTCGGCAAGGGATTGGCATCAGCGGGATTCACCGTCTACGGCTGTCAATTGGCCGGCCACTGCGGTACCGAGGAAGATCTGCTGCGCACCGGCTGGAAGGACTGGTACGCCAGCGTCGAAACGGCCTATTCCAACTTGCGCAAGAAACACGAGGTCGTGTTCGTCGCCGGACTGTCGATGGGCGCGGTGCTCTCCATGCATCTCGCGGCCAATCACCCTGGTGAAATTCGTGGGCTAGGCCTGCTGTCGACGACGCTGCGCTATGACGGCTGGGCGATCCCCCGGCTTTCCTTCCTGCTGCCGTTCTTTCTCAACACGCCGCTCGGCCTGCATTACCGTTTCGTTGAAAATTTCCCCTATGGTATCAAAGACGATCGGTTGCGCCAGCGGGTGGTCGCCAACATGGTTTCGGGAAACTCCGCCGAAGCTGGAAATCTCGGCATGACCGGCCATTCGCTGCGCCAGTTGCTGATACTGGTCGACAAGGTCAAGAAAGAGATGCCGACGATCAAGACATCGGCGTTCATCGCCCACGCATCCAATGACGATGTCGCCAGCAAATGGAATGCCGAATATGTGGCGCGCCATATCGGCGGGCCGACAGAACTTCTGCTGCTCGACGACAGCTACCACATGATTACCGTCGACAAACAACGCAACACTGTGAACCGGTCCCTGGCGGCCTTCTTCGCCACCCGGGTCGATGTCAGCGCCCTCGTGCCCGGCTCCGCTCCGGCGGCCGACCAACACGGCACCTAAGGCGCCGTCCGGACCTGGCCGGCGGCACCCGGAACAAGGGGCGGCGGGATCGGTTTCGGCGGCGAAAGGAATGTCCATGGACAGGTTCACCCGAACGCCCGACAGGCAACGGCGTCATCGGGCGCCGCGGCGACAAGGGAGGCGGGCTGCCCCCTGCCGTCCCGGGTTGGCGCCATGACCACCGCACCGCAAACTGAAGAGTTGCGAGGACTGCGGCGCTGGCTGTCCTCGTTGCAGGGCAAACTGATCATCGCTTCGCTGCTGATCAGTCTCGTCCCGACGTCGATCGCCGCCGACCTCACGGTCCGGCTGGTAACCCATGTGGTCAATAACGACGTCCAGTCATTCCTGCATGAGACCTCGGTCTTGTTCCTCAACAGCTTCAAGGAATCGCAGTCCGAGGCTGTCGGCCTCGCCCGCTTCCTCTATGAACAGAAGCACGGTGCAGGCGATCCCGTGGTCAAGGCCGACAACGCCTTTCTGCATCTGGCGCAAACCCTGGGCTACGGCGTCGTTGTGGTGTCCGACAAGGATCACAATATCCTCTATTCCAATTATCCCATCCGCCGCATCGAGCCATTGTCGCCAGAGGTCAAAAACACCCTTTACGCGCTGCAACTGCCCGACACCAACCAGGTGATGACCGGCGGCGCCTTCACTTATGAGGCCAATGGCCAATCCTATGAAATTCTGGTCGGGACCTGGCTTGACGAGAATTTCATCGAAAACCTCCAATCCATCACGACGCTTGATCTCCGGCTCTACTACCGCCGGCCGAACGGTTTTCAAATGATCTATTCGTCGCGCAGCGACACTGCCAGCGGCACCCCTCTGCCGTCTGAGGTGACCGGCGAGCTCGAGGATGGTGTCGAGAGCGTCTACGACCCGCAAGCCGAGGAAGGCGGATACCGTGTCCTCTATCTGCCGGTGAAGAACGAGCGGGGCGACATGATCGGCGTCATGTCGGCCGGCCTCAGGTCATCGGAGATGCCCAGCATCTGGGACCTGCCCGTGAACATTCTGGTCACGGTTTTCGCCGCCGGCCTGAGTTTGACGACCATCGCCGGGCTTTTTGTCTCGCGACGCCTGTCAAAACCGCTCCGCGCTCTGGCTGACGGCGTCAAATCGATCACCGAAGGAAATTTCGACCATCGCGTCGATGTCACGGGCCGGGACGAGGTGGCCGAACTGGCGCGCGTGTTCAACCACATGGCCGAGCGATTGGGACAGTTGCAAAGCCTGGAAGTCGACCTGCGGCGACGAGACCGGCTGTCGGCGGTCGGCGAAGTGGCTGTCGGTATCGCGCACGAGGTCCGCAACCCGCTGGGAACGATCAAGACATCGGCGGAACTGATCCGCAAACGCGACGGTTTGGCGGCCGGCGACGCCAAACTGATCGGCTATGTCATCGATGAGGTTCGCCGCATCGATGGCCTGATCGAGGAGTTTCTCTCTTTCGCCCGTCCGCGCGAACCGGTGTTGCGGCCGCTCGCGCTCACACAGGTGGTGGCCCGCGTCGCCGACTTCTGCGAGCCCGAACTGTCCCGCCATGGAATAGAACTTGCCGTCATCGACGACAGCGCCGGCGCCGTTGTCGACGTCGACGAGGATCATCTGTTCCAGGCCTGCCTCAATCTCGTGTTAAATGCCGTCGAGGCCATGGAACAGGGCGGTCGCTTGACCATTCGCCTGGCGCAGAGCGATGACCGGCTGCGCATCGATTTCACCGACACCGGTCCAGGCATCCCCAAGGACATCGCGGACAAGATCTTCGACCCCTTCTTCACGACCAAACCGCACGGCACAGGTCTCGGGTTGGCCAAGGTCTTTTCGGTCATGGAAAGTCACCACGGGCGCGTCGAAATCCAGAGCCAGGCTGGCCATGGAGCCACCTTCACCCTTATTCTGCCGATCAGCAAACGGACAATGGCCAATGTCGCACACGATCCTGCTCGTCGATGACGAAGAGCGCCTCTCGGACGTTCTGACGGTTGCTCTCGAGCAGCTGGGTTTCCGGGTCCTGAGTGCCCGCACCGGCAAGGATGCGCTGCGCCTTCTGGAGACCGAGCAGGTGGATCTGCTGCTGACCGACCTGCGTATGCCGGGAATGAGCGGACGCGATCTTTTACGCGAAAGCAAGCTCCGGCTTCCCAACCTTCCCGTCGTGGTGATGACCGCCTACAGCTCGGTCAAGGATGCCGTCGAAGTAATCAAAGAGGGCGCCTTCGACTATGTCGGCAAGCCTTTCGAAATCGACGACCTGGAAACCGTCCTGAAGAATGCGCTGCGACTGTCCGACGCGCTGGCCGACAACGAGCGCCTCCGCGACGAACTGGTCGGTCGTTACCGATTCGACAATCTGGTCGGCGCCAGCCCGGCTTTCCGCAAAGTCATCGAGAGCATCACGGAAGTCTGCGAGAGCAGGGCCAATGTTCTGATTTCGGGAGAGAGCGGAACCGGCAAGGAGATGGTGGCACGGGCCATCCATTACAACAGCCAACGCCGCGATCACCCGTTCGTCGCCATCAATTGCGCCGCCATTCCGGAGGCCTTGCTGGAAAGCGAGCTGTTCGGTCATGTCAAAGGCGCCTTCACCGGTGCCGTGGCCAATCGGATCGGCCGTTTCGCCCAGGCCGACCGGGGGACCCTGTTCCTTGACGAAATCGGCGACATGCCGATGGCCATTCAGGCGAAAATCCTGCGTGTCCTGCAGGAACGCGCTTTCGAGCCGGTCGGCAGCGCGCGGACAACCACCGTCGATGTCCGCATCATCGCGGCCAGCAACAAGGATTTGCGCCAAGAGGTCAGCCGCGGCTTGTTCCGGGAAGATCTTTACTATCGCCTGAACGTCTTTCCCATTTCGCTGCCGCCATTGCGCGAGCGCATCGATGATATTCCGACCCTCGCCCGGTTTTTCCTCGACAGTCTCAACACCGACATGGGTAAACGTATCGGCGGCTTCACGCCGGAGGCGCTCACCGCAATGAGCCGCTACTCCTGGCCCGGCAACATCCGCGAACTGCAGAACTGCATCGAGCGCGCGGTGATCGTCTGCAAAGGCCAGCAGATCGGCGACGGCGATTTACCTCCCTATCTGTCGGACGCGCAACCGGCCGACCCAGGCAATGTCCGTTTCCCGATCGACCTCGACGAGGCGTTGGCGGGAATCGAACGGGATCTGATCGTTGCCGCGCTCAATCGGGCCGAGGGGTTCCAGGTCGGTGCGGCCACCCTTTTGGGAATCAACGAACGCAGCTTGTGGCACCGCATCAAGAAATATCGCATCCAGATCACCAAACGGGTGAGCGGCGAACGAATCGCCGGGGATCTGGGCACCAATTCCTTTACCGGATGATCGCCGATACCAGGCGAGCCGCAGACCGTAACGATCGCCAACAGCCGAGAGCAGACAGACCGATGACTCGTTTTCTTCGTCTCGCCGCCATCCTTTTCACGATCATCGTCAGCCACCCGGCCATGGCGGACGATGACTCCGAAGCCGGCCGGCAGTTGATCGCTCAGGTCATGGCCGACACCCTGCAAGCCTATGGCGGCCAAAACCTGACGGCCGGCGAACGTGTCGCACGCCTTCGCGATCTGATCGACCGCTATGGCGACATCCCGGTCTACGCCGAAGATGCTCTCGGCCGTTATTGGGGACGCGCCTCGGCCAATGAGAAGATCGCTTTCGGACGCCTGCTCAATCAATATTTACTGGGATGCTGGTCGAGTCAGTTGCAGGATGTGCCGGCAAGCCTGCATGTCGATCTGGCGGCCAGCGAGACCCTGCCCGACGGTCGCCTGCTGGTGCATTCCTTGGCCGTCGTTCCCAACGATACGCTGGCCGTCGATTGGACCGTCGCCTCCGCGGCCGACGGCAGGCTGATCATTGCCGACGTGTCCATCGACGGTTTCAGCGTTCTGCAAACCGTGAAGAGCGATTTTCTGTCGATCTTGCGCGCCAACGGCGGTCGCCTCGACGTCCTCTTCGAGGCTTTGCAGGCAAAGATCGCCGCCAATCCGCCGCCGGAATGACAGACGATCAGGGTTCCCCAACGCCGGCCCTCTCCACAAGGGCTGGTGTGCCAGAAACGGGGAAGCTCTTTTTCAACGGGCGCCTGGTGAGCGTGTCGTCAGTTACGGTTGCCCTGTCACATTTCTCCGTCATTCCCGCGAAAGCGCATAGGCGCTAACTTAAGCAAATTTGGACCTGTCGCATCCGTTTTCGGGCTTCATCGGTGAGATATCTGAGGAGAGCCCAAGTCTTTCGCATGATCGGCTGTGGTGACAGCGGGCCAAGGATTTGGGCGCGCAGGCGCCTGAGCAGGTTATCTACCAGCCGCCAGATTGAGACTGGCCTGGGTTTAGCCGCGAGGTCCAGAGGGGGGGGAGTCGAGAACCACGGTAGCGAGGTTCTCGGTGAGAAGGGTCCCGATAAGGTTGGCATGAAGCCAAGCTGTGGCCAATTTTTCGGTCTTGGCCGGCAATCTGTCGAGATTTCCAAGACTTTTCAT
>JARLJB010000368.1 GCA_031291415.1 Telmatospirillum sp. | reverse complement strand
ATCGGTGTGGCTATCGCTCGGCGCTTGGTCCGGGAAGGTTACGCGGTCGTCCTCCATTCGCGCAGTTCTGCGGATGCCGGGAACATCTTGGCATCGGAACTCGGGCATGCCGCATATGTCCAGGCGGACCTGGCATTGGAGGATGATCGTGCCAGGCTCGTCCAGACGGCGGCCGATCTTTGGGGCCGTCTGGATGTCCTCGTCAATAATGCAGGGATCAGCAACGTGATCCCCCACGGTGATCTCGGGGGCGCCACATCGGGCATCTGGCACGAGTTGTACGAAGTCAACGTGATCGCTCCCTTTCGGCTCGTGGCGGAAGCGGAGCCGTTCCTGCGCGCGGCCGCCCGGCGTGGCCGCTCCGCCAGCATCGTCAACATCAGTTCCCATGCTGGTGTCCGGCCAAAGGGTGCATCAATCCCCTATGCCGCGGCTAAGGCTGCCCTGAATCATGTCACCCGCCTGCTGGCCCTATCCCTGGCGCCGGACATACGGGTAAACGCTGTGGCGCCAGGTCTCGTGGACACTCCGCTCACGGCGAATTGGGCAGCGGCGCAGCAACTTTGGCGGGAGCGCGCACCGATGCGCCGAGCCGCCAGCCCCGACGACATTGCTCAAGCCGTCATGATGCTGGTGGAGTCCGATTATCTAACCGGCGAAATCCTGCTTTCGGATGGTGGGCTAAACCTTACCTGAAGTCGCCGATCTGGGACGGCGTAGCAGGTATCGTTCAAATGGCCACAGTTGGCCCGATGCGCCGACGCCTTCAACAAGACGGCGTTTCCGCTGTCGATAGGATAGCGGCCGAGGTGCCTTGCCGGTCACGCTGACGGCAGGTGGCCCGAAGCCGTCATTCATTCTGCAAGCGACTATCGCACGGTCAAATCGCCATCGCGTTTGGCATGGCGGGCGCGATGCCTGCACTCTGAGGAACTGCGTGCAAGGCAATGACGGCGACTTTCGCTAACGTCCCTTGATGTCGCCTTATGCAATTGTCGAATGTTTGATATAGTTCATGATAACCATTGCGTGTTCTGGGAGAGAGAAATGAGCGATGTACTTTTCGAAGTGTTTGCGCCGCTTTTTTCGGATCTTAGGGAAGAAGACGCGTTCCCAACAAAAAGACCACTACTCGCTCACTACACGTCGATTCCAGTATTAGAAGCGATCTTACGAAACAATGAGGTTTGGCTTTCTAACCCTCTCTTCATGAATGATATGGAGGAGGTTCGGTTCGGAATCAATTCTGGTGCGAATCTATTTCTGACAAGCGCCGAAATTGAATCCGCTTGCCGGACTAAGGAGCGATTTGATCTACTCAAGTCGAGTTTCAACCACTACTTTGACATGTTCGCTCGCGATCACGCTCTCGATACTTACATATTTTGTCTTTCCGAACATTCCAAAGATGACACCGATGGTTTGCTATCGATGTGGCGGGGATACGGTGGAAACGGAGCTGGCGCGGCAATTGTATTTGACTCCGCGAGAATTAACGTACGCAACTCGTCACCGTTGATCATTGCAAAGGTGCAGTACGGCTCGACGGAAGATCGAAAGACCTGGTTGCAACAACGCGTCACACAGTTTTCTGAGATAGTAGGCGAAGCCAACCTTCCAGACGACAAGCTCTACCTCGGTTCATATTGGTTCTTCGAACGTCTAAAATTGTTCTCCGTATTCACAAAACATAAGGGCTTTGAAGAAGAGAAAGAGTGGCGCGTTGCGTACATGAGGGACAGAGATGCAAGCAAGTCGTTTGATCGCATGTTCAGTTATTGGGTTGGTCCGCGCGGGGTCGAGCCAAAATTGAAGTTTAAAATTGAACATATTTCTGGAATAACAGAAGATGACTTCTCTCTTTCAAAAATCGTTGAGCGGATCATTCTCGGGCCTTCCCTCTCATCACCGCTGGCGCATGCTGCTATCGACAGGATGATTGATACACTTGGACTATCAAACCTCAAGGATCTGGTCAAAACTTCAACGATCCCATTTCGCTCGGGATGATTGGCCTCGCTCCTATAAGGCCCCCCTATATCAAAACGGGCCGTCACCGAATAAATGTCACGACAAAGCAGGAGACGGCATCCCGACTACGCGGGCGCATCGAGAAGGTATTGGACGCCGCCAAGGCGCGCGGATGGCGCACTGGCGAAAACCCAGCACAGTGGCGGGGGCACCTTGACCACCTCCTGCCGCGCCGCCAGAAGCTCCAGCGCGGCCATCAGCCGGCTATGCCGTACGATCAGGTTCCTGCGTTTGTCGAGTGCCTGCGGACCCGTGGCCGTTGCCGCTAGGGCGCTCGAATTCCTGATCCTGACAGCCGCCCGGGGCGGCGAGGTCACCGACGCGACATGGGGAGAGATCGACCTCAACAACAAAATCTGGACGGTTCCAGCGAGTAGGATGAAGGCCGGCCGCGAGCATTGAGTGCCGCTTCCGGCTCGCGTCATCGAGATCCTGCACGACGCTGCAAAGCTTCGCGAAAACGATCAGGCCGCTGCAACGCGACAATTATGATGTCCATCTAGCGACAATTAGACTGGCAAAATTGGGCCGTCGCCGAGTAGCGATGAGGAGGCTACCTGTATAATTGTCGTTTGACAAGGGGGTGCCTTGGCGACAATTACTTTAATTGTCGCTAGCCGTTTGAGGTCGTGTCCTCGGTAATTGTCGGTGCCGGTTCGGATGGCGACAATTACACAGCCGTGAGACGAGGCGCGCCCATGGAAAGCTATACCAACCTCTGGGGATCCTCCTTCGCGGCTCTGCGGGCGGCAGAGCGCTCTCGATAGCTTTCGCCGTTTACTTCTATGATCGTCGCATGATGGACCAGTCTGTCCACGGCCGCCGCCGTCATGGCGGCGTCCGGGAATACCGTGTTCCAGGCGGAGAAAGCTTGATTGGCGGTGATGGCGATGCTGTGTCTTTCGTATCGATGCGCGATGAGTTCGAACAGGACGCTGGTCTCGGCTTGATCCTTTCGGACACCCCAAAAGCAACAGTACGGTGGTCACGGAAAGCTGCCCTGCAAATGACGGAACCACTCGGTTTCGCGCCGGTGCGATCGACCCTCAGTTCAGCCCGGAGGGCATCCGATGTCCCACTATACGGACCGCCCCTAGCCGCCGTGAGTGAATCACGGCGTATGTGAGGCAGGAGAAGATGGGCTTTCGGAAGCTGAGTTGTTCGGAATGATATTGGCGCGGCCGCTCATTCCGGCCATCAGTTCCTTCGCGCCCGACAGGATCTCTCCGTACAGCTTGATCGATTGGCTGACAGGGTCCACCCGACCACCCAGGCGCATCACTTTCACCTGGTATATCTTGTCGGTTTCTTCAACATGGAGATCGAACGTATATCCGATCTTGAGCCAGACGAGCCAATGCGACGGAACCAGCAGTTCGACGTCAAGATTGCTGTCGTCAATGATGTCCAGCAGCGGCTGCCCCGGCGTTGCATATTGAAATTGCTGGGCTTTCTGATCGACCGTCACGCCGTCGAACGGGGCCGGGATGGTACATTTGGAGACTGCCGCCTCGCTGGCCGCGACGTTCGCCTTGGCTTTGGCAACTTCCGCTTCCGCAACCTCCAGCTCCAGCACGCCCATCGACTTCAATTGGACCAGACGGGTGTCGATTGCATAGGTCTTTTCCGCCTGCACCAAGGTCGCGCGAGCGTGAGCATCCTGCGCCCGCTGTACGGCGCAATCGAATTCAACCAGCACATCGCCTTTCTTGAAATGAAGGCCGATATTCGTACGGATCTGAATGATTTGGGCAGCCAGCTCGCCTGACAATGTCGAGTAGTGGCGAGCGGTGATCTGAGCCCGCAGCTCGGGAGCCGCCCGGAAATCCGGTTCGAGCGGGCCATGCGCGACACTCTGAGCCTGAGCAGCCAACGTCGCCAGTGCAACAAGCGCCGCGCAAGCCGCGACGCACGTCGATGTCGCTCTGCGCACGCGCTGCCGCCACTGCCGTCCGACAGGCATCTCGGCCGAAACGCGAGACTGCCCGAGCTCTGCCATTACAACAATGGCTCCCTGACGAGGAGCGCCGTTACCACGGCGCGCTGTGAAGGCGCTGAGTTGCCGGTGTCGGCCGCGGCAAGCTTGTCCAGCCCGTCGACTTCAGCCTTCGGCGCAACGACCGGCTCGGAAGAGGGGGCGGGCGTAGCGGTCTGAGGACCCGATACCACGGTGCTTTCAAGAATATGATGTTCACTGTTCAGCTTGCTGACCGCGGCCTGCAATTGCGCCATGTCGAGAATTTCGGCCCCGCCCGAAGGAAGATCCACCCCCAGCGTGGCATAGAGCCGTCCGAGTGCGGCCTGCGCATCGGCGTAACTCTGGTCGCACTCGAGGGTTGAGAAGACCGCGCTCACTTGCGCCGAAATGCGCTCCAGATCGCCGCTCGCATCGCTGGCCGAGCGATTGGCGATCTGCTGGTACAGCCGTCTGTCGACATCTGCCAGTTGCCGCGCCCGCTGATACGAATGCGACGCCATAACGTACTGTTCGTAGGCGATGTGTACCCGGGCCAGCACGGCCATGCTCATCGCCCTTCGACGCAGCAAGCTCACATCTTCGTTGTCGTGGGCGCGGGCAAATGCCGCAGGAGCTGTAATGAGGTTATTGAGATAGCCGGCGATGAGCAACGATCCGGAAGACCAATAGTTGTTCTGCAGGAACTTGTTGCTGTCGTAGTTGGGTCCGTAGCTGAGCGTGATGCCGGGCAGCAGCTTCAACAGCGCCTTGTGTGCTTCATCGACGCTGATCCGCACCTGATAGCTTTCCTGGCGGATCTCGGGATTCATTACCAGCGCCAGGGACTCCAGATCGGCGATGTGTGCCGCCGGGGCTGAGAAGCGCATCGGCTTCTCGCCGGGGACGGCGATGGTGAACGGCTGGCCGGGCGGCAGATTGATCAACGCCGCCAGTTCGGCCTTGGACGCGGCCAGGGCCTGCTGTGCAGCCTCCAGGCGCCCGATCTCGGTGAGCAGTTCCTTTTGATAGCGCAACGCGTCGACCGGAGAATGCAGCCCTTCTGATTCCACCCGCCGAACTGCCGGCAGCGTTGCCTCGGCCGCATGAATAGCCGCGACGATCCGGCCGCTGATGGCCTGCGCGCTGGCAGCCCGCCAGAAGGCACGCCGGACGTCCTGAAGCAGTGTCTGGACGACTTTCCGGCGTTGCTCCTCCGCAATCAGGCTGCGATTGGCCTGCTGGCGCGCCGCATAGTAGCTCACGCCGAAGTCCAGAAGGTTGTAGGAGAGCGTCAGATTCGCCGCCAGATCGTTTCGCTCCGTCGAATAGGACGGCACCAGCGATTGCACGCCCGTCGCCGCAGACTCGCTCGATGCGGCGTTCAGGTTGGAACGGTTCGACAGATTGGCGGTGTATCCGGCTTTCGGCAGCAGATCGTAGTTGCTCAAATCCAGATCGTCCTGGGCGAGCGCAGCCTCCATCGACTTGACGCGCGCATCCAGGTTGTACTTGAGCGCGCGATCGAAGGCCGCGCTCAGCGTCAGGGGCTGCGTCAGCGGCTGCTGACTGCCGAAGACGTCCGCCTTATCGGCGGTTGCCTCGAGCAGGCGGTCTTGATCGGTCAAAGGCACCGGGGCCACCGAGCATCCCGCCAATCCCACCAATGTGGCGAACCCCGCCGCGAAAACGACAACCGAACGAACCAGCGTCGTTCGGCTCTTGACGGCCAGCGGTTGTGTCGTCTTCATTATTGCTCGCTCGCGCTCTTACGAAAATGGCTTGCCGCGGTCAGGGTATCTCTCTGCTGCAATCCACGGATATTCTAATAGGAATTGCGTATAACGGGCAAATGGCAATGATCGGGCAGCGCGATCGGAAGCAACGCGTGACAAATATGCGACTGACGAGCACATCTATGGGTTGATCTGCTGATCTCATTAGGCTGCGGTTGTACTGTGGCCGCTTGCTTTCGAAATGAGGCAGAGCAATGCGCGGCGTGTTTGCCACGTCCTGCCGAGAGGGGGGCCGGCACGCTCCGACTTACGCGCCGCCTTCACGGACAGCGACCGCCTGCAGGAACTGCCATGCCCGTACGATGAGGCTGGCCGCCTCGCCTTGCAGCACCACATGCCCGCGGAGCATCCGGGTCGGCGGGTCGGGCTCGCCGGTTGGCGCAAGCATGACGCGATAGAGAGCCCGATCCGGAATGAGGTCGTGGTGATCGCTGCTGCGGACGGACACCGGTCCGCCGAGGGTGGAAGCCAGCATCGTGTCGGCCAAGACGCGGGTGCTGGCATCCGAGATTTCGGTCACCGTCAATCTCACTTCGATCCGGCTGTCGGCCTCGGCGACGAACAGCGCCTCCGTTCCTGCCTTGATGCGCGCCAGATCGGCTTCGTCGACGTAGGCCTCCGCCATGACATGTTGCGGATCGATCACTGACAACAGCCGCGTCTTGGCGGCCAGCCACATGCCGGGAGCCAGATCGGGGGCGAGATCGACCGCCTTGCCGGCGATCGGCGCCGTCACGTCCAAACGGGACCTTTGCTCGGTCAATCCGCGGATCAGCGCCAGCTCGGTCAGATATTCCTGCTCGGTCACCTGACTGCGCGCCAGCAGGGATGCATCGATCCCCTTGGCATTCAACTGCCATTCCAGGATGGTCAGGTCGTTCTTGGCGCTGTTGATTTTCTCGTCGAGGTCGGGCGACACCAGTTGCAGAAGCGCGGCACCGTTTTCGACCGCTTGCCCCTCCACGGCGCCGACCTTGGCGATTCTGGCGCCATATTCCGGCAGGAACACATCGATGTGCTGCCGGCTCTTCAACACGGCCGGCGCATCGATCGCGGATTTCCACGGCACGATCAGCAGGGCCACGCCGACGAGCATGCCCGCGGCCGTCGTCAGCGTCCGACGATTGAACCGTATGTCCGCACGCCGTTTCCACCAGGCCAGGAGTTCGTTGAGGATCGGCCGCACGATGAAGAAACCCACTTCAGTCAAGAGCATCGCAATGCCAACAATCTTCACCGCGAAATGATACACGATCAGCGCGATGCCGACGAAGAGCGAAAAACGATAGACCCAGGTCGCATAGGCGAACGCAATCAGGAACCGCCGACGACCGGACGGTTGGTACTCCGGCGGTTGGTCGCCAAGCCCGAGCAGGGCTTCACGCAGAGACCAGCGCGCAAGCGCAAAGGCGCGTGAATGCAGATTGGGAATTTCAAGCCAATCCGAAAGCACGAAATAGCCGTCGTAGCGCATGAACGGGCTGAGGTTGATCAGCAGCGTCGTGACCCACGTCGAGGTTGCTACCAGAAAGGCGACGCTGCGCGCCGGACCGACGGGCAGGAGCCCCCAGGCAGATGCTGCCAGGGCGGCACAGCAGAGTTCGGCGGCGACCCCCGCCAGTCCGATGCTGAGGCGCTGGCCGCGCGATGTCAGCTTCCAGGCGTCATTGACGTCCGTATAGAGCATCGGAACCATCACCAGCAGGGCAACCCCCATCTGCGGCACGCGGCAGCCGTAACGTTTGGCGGTAAAGGCGTGGCCGAGCTCGTGCACGACCTTGAGACAAGCCAGCGTCAGGCCAAACCAGACGGCGCCCTCGACCGAAAACAGATCGACGAAGGTGCCGAGGAAGACATCCCACTGCCGGGCAACCAGATAGACCCCGTTCAGGCCGATCAGGATGATCGCCAGCGCGAACGTTCGGCTGAACAGAAAACGCACATACGGGTAGGCGGCAGTCAGCAACCGGTCCGGCCGGGCCAGCGGGATCCGCGTAAACAGGTAGTTGTGCAGGAGCCATTGCCCCCAGCCCTCCCTCTGTCGCTCGGCCTTCTCCGCCAGATGCGCTGTCGATTGCGGGCCCGAGAGACTGAAGAGGTCATGGGCATGGAGAAATCGGATCAGATCCGCCACATCTTGCGCCTCGATGGCCAGCGTTGTGTCTTCGTTGACCCGATCGACCAGCGCGTCGGCGTCGGCGCTGTCCCAGCGCGACAGGATCTCGAACTCCTCCCACCCCAATCGATAGAACCGGTTTCGGGTCGGATCGTGCAAGGTCCAGGTGGGGGCGCCGGCGTGCGTGGCAGGGCCGGCGAATATCGCGATTTCCTCGCGCAGCGGCGGGAGCCTTGATCGGGTCTGACCGCCAGCGGTCGCCTGACCTGTCATGGCTCAGAATCCGAACAGCTGACGGGCGCTGGCGAGCGGCCGGCGCGCCAGATAGTAGAACAGGCTGACCGTCTCGCCGTAGACTTTGGCGGTGCCGCGCAGACCGATCCTTGGGACCTTTGCAGTTGGGGCGAGGCTTGCCTTCAGCCGATAGCCGAGGAGATTTCCGGGCGACATCGTCGCCTCATAGCTCGCCTGCCGCAGCGTCGCCCGCAAAGGTTCCCCCGGCGAGACGTTGAGGAAGAATTCAACCTCCGCGCCCGGTTTCAATGTAATCGCGTCGGCCACCGGGAGCCAGATCTCCAGTTCGACCTGTCCGGGATCGGCGATTTCCATGAGCCGCTCGCCGATCGTCACAGGACGGCCGATCCAGTCGTTGGGATCGTCGAAGACGGCGATCCCGCTCCGGCTGGCCGTGACATGAATTCGATCCAGCAGCGACTTGGAATAGGCGACGTCGGCACGTCGCTGGTCCATTTTCGCCTTCAGCACAGCCAATTGCGAGCGGCTCTTGTCGTCGAACAGGGCCGACTGCGCCGCCTGGCGGTATTCCGATTCGGCGACGGCAAGCGCCTTGTCAGCGACCTCGAGCTTGTTTTCGATCGTGCGGGGATCAAGTTCCAGCAGCCGTTGATCGACCGAGACTGGCGCATTCGGCTGGACGGCGAAATGATCGATGACGCCATCGAGCGGCGCCCGCACGATCGTCGGAGCAAGTGCGACGACCTCCGCCGGCGCCAATGCCGAAAGCGGGATCGGAAGGCACAAGGCGCCGACCAGTCCGGCTGCCAGCGCGAGCTTGACGAGGCTGGTGTGCCACCAACGCCCGGACACCAGCGAGCGTCGTCGCCCGCCGCGAAATGCCGCGATCGCGTGGGCGTAACTGCCAGAAAGCTCGCCGAGAAGATGTTGTTCGCCTTCGGTCCATGGCTTGTCGCGGGCGAACAGGATGACGCCGACCGGCCGATCCGCCCGACGCACCAACGGCACCCATAGACCGTCAGCCGGCAGCCATTCCTGCCATTCGTCGCCAATTGAACCCTTTAGATCGATGCTCGACACCGGCCGGACTGCCGCTGTGCCGATCGACATGTCCAGTCGGGCGAAGACCTGATTGAGCCACGCCGTAAACGGCGCGCCCCGCTCGACCGTGGGGCTGCCCGATACGGCGACGATCCGGCCCCGGCCTTTGCCGTCTCGCAGCCACAGGGCGGCCTGCCGGTACGGCACCAGCCGGTGGCTTTCATTGACGATGATGAACCCGAGTTCCGCAGGGGTTGCGGCGTCACGCGTGCGTTTGCCCAGTTCGACGAGGGTGCCCAGCAGTTGGAGTTGTGCCTCCAACGCTGCCGGCGTGACCTGGTTCATCCGCATCGACTTTCACTGAGCGCGCGCAGTCCTACCGGCTGGCGCTTCGGCGTACGCTTTCCAGCAGTGCCAAACGGGCCGTCTTCATCCCGACCCATCCATGCGTCTTCAACTGGTCCGAAAGACCGGGGCGGCCGGTCGCGACACGATCGCCGTGTTCGATGGTTGCGCCATGCCGCTGCAACAACAGCGTCGCCCCCCAGTCGGCGTGAGAAATGGCAACGCTCTGCTCTGCGATCCGATGGCCGACATCCGTCACCGGGAGGGCATCCGCTTCGCGCACTGTCGGCTCGTTCCAGCCATGCGGCGATCTGGTCTGTGGGCGGCCGCTCGCGCTCAGATCGATCGTGAAGTTGACTTGCGAAACGTCGCCCCGCGAATTCCGGACGACCAATGCGATGCTGATCGATGTTTCGCCGGAAACGGCCTCGGCCAAGTCCTTCGGCATTTCACCGGTGAACTTGCCCGTATCGGCATCGAAATGCAGCCAGGAAGGCAGTGGCATGCCATCTGTCTGCTTGGCCTGGACTGAAACGACGTCGCCACCCACCTGCGCTTCAAGCAGCGACAACGGTGACTGGAACTCGAGCCTGCCGTCGAAGGCAACCGGGACGGCAAAATTGGCGTTTTCCGTGAAGGTGGCAGAATAGCTGGGCTCGGCGACGAATCCCGGCCGGGAGGGGCTGAAATCGGCGCTCAGTCCGACCGGTGCGCTCGGGACGGGAACAGGCACCACAGGCGGGGAAGTGTCGGGCGGCGCTGGCAGGCTCGAAACCGGGGCGGGGGCTTGCGGATTGGCATCGATCTTGACGCCGGCGGTCGAGGGTTCGCCGGTGAGCGTCAGCACCGCTGCGTTGGTTGCCGCGTCCCGGATGGTCGCACCGTTCAGCGCGATGCTCGCCGCCGTGGCGATTCCGGTGAAATCCTGCTCGCCGGTCAGCACGGTGTGTTGGAAGGTCAGGGTATTGCCGCTGCCGGACACGTAGTCGGCATAGACCGGCCCGCCAACGTCGAGCGCTATGGCGATCCGCGGCGCACCGCCCGTCGTATCGACAGTGATCGGCTCGCTGAATGTGACCGTGAAATTCAGCGTCTGGCCGACGGTGTAGGTTGCATCGGCCGGCACCGTGACGGCCGTCACCGTCGGCGCCGTGTGATCGACCGCATAGCTCTGGCCGGATGTAAATCCCGTGGTGATCGCGTTGGTCGCGAGGTCGGCGATGCCCGTGCCGCTGCCGTTGAGGTCGAGCCGCAGCGCGCCGTCGCCGGTCACGCTGCCGACCGTGACCGTATAGGTGATGTTGTCGCTGGTCGTGACCGAGCCGACGGTACCCGCGGCCGTTCCGGTGGTGTGCAGCGTGAAGTCGCTGGCGTCGACCCCGCTCACGGCCTCCGAGAAGGTGACGGTGAACGTCTCGCTCGACTGATTGTTGAGCGTCGTACCTGTTGTCGTGATCGTCGAAACCACGGGTGGGACGGCATCGACGAGGACGCCGGCGGTCGACGCTTCGCCATTCAGCGTTGCGTCAACGGCATTGCCGTGGCTGTCGTTAATCGTGCCACCATTGAGAGCAAGTGTATTGCCCAGCGCAATGCCGGTTTCATCCTCGTTGCCGTTGGCCACGACATAGCGGAAGGTCAAGGTGCTCGTGCCGGAGCCGGAGATATAGTGGGCGTCGACCGTGCCGCCGGAATCGAGCGTCAGCGTGATGTAGGGCGTGCCGCCGCTGGTGTCGACCGTGACGGTCTTGTTGAGATTGACCGTGAAATCGAGATCCTGGCCGGCGATGTAGGTCGCACTGGCCGGAACGCCGACCGAGGTCACGGCCGGCTGGATTGCGTCGACGTCGATGCCCGCGGTCGACGGTTCGACCGCATTGATCGCCAAGACCGCGTTGTTCGTCGCTGCATCCTTGATCGTCGCACCATTGGCCTCGATCGCCGTGCCGGTGACGATGCCGGTCAGATCCTGCACGCCGGCCGTCGGCGTATAGCGGAACGTCAACGTTCCGGTCCCACTGCCACTGACGTAATCGGCGTAGACGGTCCCACCCGTATCGAGCGTGATGGCGATGCGTGGTGTGCCGACCGAGGTGTCGACGGTCACGGCTTCGCTGAAGGTCACCGTGAAATCGAGCGCCTGGCTGACGCCGTACGTGCCATCGCTTGGCACGGTCATCGCGGTTGCCGATGGCGGCGTGTGCTCGATCGTGTAGCTCTGGTCGCCGGTATGAGCCGCTGTCAGCTGATTGCTATAGGCGTCCGTGATCGTCGTTCCAGATGCATTGAGATCGAGCCGCATCGTTCCGTCGCCGGTGACGCCGGTGACCGTGACCGTGTAGACGCTGCCGCTCACCGCCGTGACGGAGGAAATCGTTCCCGCGATCGAACCCGTCTTGTGCAACGTAAAGTCCGTCGTATCGGGCGGGCTGAGTGAAACGTCGGTCGAGAACGTGACGGTGAACGTTTCGGTCGAGAGATTGTTGGTGCTGGCGACAACCGTATCGATCGAGGTGACCGTCGGAAGGATGGAATCGACGAGCACCCCCGTGGTCGAACCGACACTGTTGAGCGTCGTCGCGGTATCGTTGCCGATGGCGTCCTGGATCGTGCCGCCGTTCGTCACGATGCTGCTGCCGACCGTGATGCCGTTGGTATCGAGTTTGCCCGACGGAACCACGTAGCGGAAGGTCAATGCGGTGGAGCCTGAGCCCGAAAAGTAGAATGCGTCGACCGTGCCGCCGGTATCCAGTGTCACCGTGATATACGGCGTGCCGCCGCCGGTATCGACGTTGACGACCTTGGTGAAATTGACCGTGAAGTCGAGGTCCGTATTGGTTCCGTAGGTCCCGTTCACAGGCACGGCGACCGAACTGACCGCCGGCACGATGGCGTCGACGTCCACGCCGGCGAGCGAGGGTTCACCGGTCATGTTCAATCCGGCCCCGGAAGCGCTGTTCGTCGCCGCGTCCTTGATCGTGCCGCCATTCAGATCGATGGCGGAGCCCGAGGCGATGCCGGTCAGATCCTGGTTGCCGGCGACGACCGTATAGCGGAACGTCAGCGTATTGGTGCCGCTGCCCGAGACATAGTCCGCATAGACCGTGCCGCCGGTATCCAGCGTCAGGGCGATGCGTGGCGTACCGCCGGAGGTGTTGACCGTCACAGCCTCGCTGAACGTCGTCGTGAAATCGAGGTTCTGCCCGGCGACATAGGTCGCGTTGCCCGGAACGGTAACCGACGTGACCGCCGGCGGCGTGTGTTCGATCGTGTAGCTGTGGTCGCCGGTATGGGCCGCTGTCAGCTGGTTGCCGAAATTATCGGTGATCGGATCGCCGGCATTGTTGAGATCCAGCCGCAAGGTGCCGTCGCCGGTGACGCTTCCCACCACGACGGTCCATGTGGTCCCGCTGCCGCTGACGGTGCTGATGCTGCCCGACGCGGTGCCGGTCCCGGCAACCGTGAAATCACTGGCGTCGACGCCGTGCACGGGCGCGGAGAACGTCACCGTATAGGTTTCGGTCGTGGCGTTGTTTGGGCTGGTACCGGCGATATCGATGGAACTGACGGTCGGCGGGATCGCATCGACGAGCACATTGGTCGTCGACGCCACGCTGTTCAGTGTCAGAACCGCGGAATTCGTCGCCGCGTCCTTGATCGCGCCGCCGTTGAGCACGATGGATGACCCGAGGGCCACGCCCGTCATGTCGTCGTTGCCGTTCGCGACCGTATATTCGAACGTCAGCTGATTGGAGTTCGAGCCGCCGACATAGGCGGCATGGACCGTCCCGCCTGTGTCCAATGTCAGATCGATGTAGGGCGTTCCGCCGCCCGTCGTGACCAGCACGTTTTCACTGAAGTTGACCGTGAAATCGAGTGCCTGTCCGGTGCCGTAGGTTTGGTTGCCGGGGACGCTGACGGAAGTCACGGTCGGTGGGATCGAATTCACGTCCACGCCGCTGGTGTTGCCGACGGAATTGAGCGTCAGGGCCGCGCTGTTGGTGGCCGCGTCATTGATCGTGCCGCCATTGGCGGTGATGGCGCCGTCGAGCGTGATGCCGGTGAGATCCTTTTCTCCGCCGACGACCGTATAGCGGAAAACGAGCGCCGAGGTGCCGCTGCCGCTGACATATTGGGCGTAGACCGTGCCGCCGGTATCGAGCGTCACGCCGATCTCGGGGGTTCCACCGCTGGTATCGACGGTCACCGCTTCACTAAAATGGACGGTGAAATCGAGGTTCTGTCCCGCGATGTAGGTCGAGTTCGACGGCACGCCGACCGAGGTGACGGTGGGGGGCGTGTGCTCGATCGTATAGGTCTGGCCGCTGGTATAATCCGCGTTCAGCACGTTGCCTGCGGCGTCGGTGATGTCCAAGGACGAGTGGTCCACGGTGAGTTGCAGGGTGCCATCGCCGGTCACGCCGGTCACGGTCACAGCGTAGGTGGAGCCGGATATCGGGGTGACGCTCAGGCCGGTGTAGTTCGCGCTGCCTGTGAGGTTAACGCCGAAGTCACCGGCATTCACGCCGGACACATTCTCATTGAAGGTGACCGTGAACGACTCGCTGCTGGCATTGTTCGGGTTGCTGCCGGTGGCGACGATCGAACTGACGCTCGGCGGCGTATGCTCGATCGTGTAGACGTCGCCGCCGGTGAAGGCCGCCGTCGCGCCATTGCCGGCGGCGTCCGTGATCCCGGCATCATTGGCTTTGAGATCGAGCCGCAGCGTGCCGTCGCCCGCGACGCCGCCGATCGTGACCGTATAGGTCGTGTTGTCACTCGTGGTGATCGACACGATCCCACCGGTGGTGAGTGCCGTTCCGCCGGGCGTATTGGTCGTGGTCAAGTTGAAATCAGCCGCGTTGACGCCTGTCACCGCTTCGCTGAACACAACGTGAAACTGCTCGCTGTTGGCGTTGTTCGTCGAAGATCCGAGCGCCGTGATCGAGGTCACGGTCGGCAGCGTGTGGTCGACCGTATAGACTTGGCCGGTGAAGCTGCCGCTCTCCGCGTTGCCGGCCAGATCGGTGATGCTGGTGCCCGACTTGAGGTTCAGGCCGAGCGTACCATCGCCCGTCACGCCGTTCACCGTCACCGTATAGGTCGTACCGCTGCCTGAGACCGAGGCGATCGTTCCGGATGCCGAACCGGTGGTGGCGAGGGTAAAATCGGATGTCGCTACGCCCGTCACGCTTTCAGAGAACGTCACTGTGAATGTTTCGGTCGATCCATTGTTCGGCGTGGCGCCCGTACGGGAGATCGAGGAGTCGGTCGGTGCTGTGTGGTCGATCGTATAGGTCTGTCCGGAGGTGAAGCCGGAGGTGATCGGCACTTGGGCAACGGCGTCAACTATGGCAGTACCGGAGCTGTTGAGGTCGAGTCGCATCGTGCCATCGCCTGCGACGGAGCCGACGGTTACCGTATAGGTGGTGCCGCTTCCGGTGACACTGGAAATGATGCCGGTGACCGTATTGCTATCCGTGAGCGTGAAATCGCTCGCGGCGACGCCGGTGACCGCTTCCGAAAAGGTCACGGTAAACTGTTCGCTCGTGCCGTTGTTCGTGGCACTGCCAACCCGATTTATCGAGGATACGGTTGGCGCCGAAAGTACGCTGACATTTCCTGCGCTTCCGAGATTTTCAATTGTGGTGGCGCCAGCACTGGCGCCCGATGTTCCAGCCATTCCGGTGTTGGTATGCCCCCCTGCGCCCCCAACGCCTTCATTCGCCGTCAACGTCACGCTGCTGCTCTGATATTTCAGAATGCCGGTCGCGCCGACCATGATCGCGCCCGCGCCATTGCCGCCATTGCCTGCTTGACCCGTCCATCCGCCCCCGCCGCCGCCGCCGGCTCCGTAGTTCTGGCTGAATGTGGCATTTGTCACATAGGCTTTGGCGCCGTTGCCAACATAGAGGCCACCGGCGGCACTACCGCCATTTGCACCCGTGAGATAGTTGTCCGCTGCGCCGCCGCCGCCACCGCTAATCGTTCGTGCGCCGGTCCCGGCCTTGCCGCCAGTTCCGCCGGCTACGACATAAGTGTTGCCGTTGGCATAGCTTCCGGACCCGCCAGCGCCGGCAACAGCACTAATGCCCGAGGTGCCACCCTTACCGGCGCTGGGTCTTGTCAAACTGGGAGTGGCTTGTCCATATCCGCCAATACCGCCGCTGCCGCTGCTGCCTGCTGCGCCTGCATAGACTTGCTTGAAGCCGTGGGTGGTATTGTTGTAAGTTCCGCCCGTCCCGCCGCCCGTTCCTGCCGCACCGCTGCCGCCGCCGCCAGCAAAGACGTACCCAGTCAGGCTTCCAGTGTCATCGCCTGCGCCGCCACCGCCAGTCGCATAGTTATAGCTGACCGTAACGTGGTTCATGCTCACTATCGTGGAACTGCCGCTGGCGAAGATGCCAGCCCCCAGCGCACTGCCGCCAGCCAAGCTGCCATAGCCGCCGCCATTGCCCGAGATCAGACCGTGCTCGATCGTCAGGCCGATCAGCTTGACGTTGCCGCCGGTGATATTCAGTACGCCGCTTTTGTAATTGGCATTGATCGTGACCTGGCTGCCGCTGGCGCCATCGCCGGCTACATCGGATTCGATCGTGATACTTTTCGAGATGCTCAGCGCCCCTTGCGTGAGCGTCACCGTTTGGGCAGTGCCATCGAAATAGATCACGTCGCCCGCACTGGCAATGGAGATGTCGTATCGCAGGGTACCGGCGGAGCCGTCATCCGCTGAAGACGTCACGGCGATCGCACCTAGATCATACTGGTAGTTTGCCTCGGCCGTCGTCGACAACGCCGACTTGGCCGTGATGTCGCCTGTCGTCACCTCCAGCGTCCAGTCGCCGTCGACGCCGGTGACATTCGACGAGGCAGCCACAGTGTGGCCGGTCAGTTGCGCCAGCGTATCGACGAAGGCGACGCCATTGGCGTCAGCCGCCGTATCGCAGGAATAGACGAGGATGTCGGCGCCGGCCTTCAGGTTGCTGCCGATCGATTTCAGCGTATCCGCGTAGGCATTGATGTTAGCATTGGTCAGATTGGTGTCGCCGAGCAGCAATTCTCCATCATTGCCGTGGGCGAGGATTTCGACCGAACCGACCTCGTGGTGTTGTGCCAGATAGCTGGATATCTGCTGCAAGCCATCCTGACTGGCCTGCAGCGTGACGATCTCCGTTCCGGGTGCGACGTCCTTCAACAGGCTGGCCGAATCGGTGACACGAGAATCGACGAAGATCACCGCCGGACCAGTCGGGGCGGGCGCCGCAACCGGGGCGGCGTTCGTGACGGGCAGGGCGCCGGTCGCTTCGATCGCGTTGTGGTGGGCTTGATCGAGCGCCAGATGCAGCGCATCGGCGTGGCTCACGACGGCCGCGCCATCGAACATGAAGCGCGGCTCGAGCTGCATCATCAGTGGCGTGCGCCGTCTGCTCTGGCCTGTCTTGGCCAGGGATGCCGGGGGCTGAGGTGCGGCTTGTTTCGACCACCACATAGCGAAATCTCCGCCCCGCTGCCTTGCCCAGGCGGAGTTTTACGTACTTCCGACCCGCCAATGCTCGGGTAACATGCAGGTCGTGCGCGTAGCAAGAAGTCCTGATAGGGCGGGTACGAATTTTTCCACATGTGTCACTTTTTCAATGAGCGACGTCTCATGTCACTGCTTCAGCTTCGCGCGGATCACCCGCGATTCGCTGCCCGAACCGTCCAGCCAGAACGACAGTTTCGAATATTGTTCAAATAGGTCCGGCGGCAGGATTGTGCGGCGCGATACGAACTCCACCTTCGATCTCACCCGATGCAGGCCGGCCAAGCCAAGTGCCTGATCGAATTCCGGGGCGTCGTAGTTTACGTTTTCAAAATCGTGTGCGAACAGGGGTTCGCCCAGGAAATCATATACCAATTCGATGATTTTCTGCGGAGCCTGCGTCAAGAGATCGTAATCGACGATCAGCAACGACTTCGCATGCTCTCCGTAGAAGGCCTCTTTGAGTGCGGCCCAGGGAAATCCGACGAGCCGGTTTCGCTGCGCCAGTGTATCGACGCGGCTATAGACCGTATTTCTCTCGGTATCATCGACGAACAGCTTCGTATTCTCATACGGATTGGCACGATAGAGCCGCTCGATGCTGTCCATGACCCACGCCACATTGCGGACGCAGGCGATGATCTTGGCGTCGGGGAACAGGTCGACGATTGCAGGCAGCCGGGAGCACCACATCCGATTGGTATCGAACACCACGTCCTTGTCGGCCTGATCGGCGTAGAAGTTCTCGAAAAGACCGCGAAGCAGCCGGCGGCGCTGGTCGCGCGAGATCACCGGACCGAACTCGCTGCCTGCTCCGAATTGCGTCATCATACCGGCAAACAGCGATCCCACCGGACTGGTCATTCCGGCGTGGAATCGGGGGTTTTGCGAGAGCAGCGCCGCAAGCAGGGTCGAGCCGGACCGCGGCAGACCCGAAATGAAGTGAAATTGGTGCACGATCAACTCATCCGATCCAACAGCTGTTTATGGTACGTCCAATCATCGCAGCCTTCCTCGCAATGGCGGATGCCAGGGCCCCTGCCTTGAAGGCAACGGCTGGTCAGGCCGCGACATTTGCTTGCTGCCTCGGTTCTAACGAGTTCCGGTATCGCAATCCAAGGACCGCCATTGGCAATTGGAAGCCAAAGATGCTTTGCCTCTGGCGTTTCAGCCCAGTCGACGCGCGCCGCGTTGAAACGTCAGAGTCAGGCCTCTGGGCGTTGCCACTCGTCCTGGCAGACCGCCTAACGAAGCACTCTACAATTCGACTGCGTTCTTGTTCAAGCGCGGCTGGTGGCAGGTGGCGACACCGGACAGGCGACGACATTTGTCACGCCAAGCGCAGCGACAGTGCCCCAAAAGGTGCCGATTCCGTAGGGCTCGGGTATACCCTTTTGAGAGGCGGTCTATCGAGCAGGCCAAACGACTGGAATGCGCCGATATTGTTGAAAAAGTCGGTGTTGCTGGCGAGCTAAAGTCCTGATTCAATTGTTCTCGAAGCGGGGGACAAGGCGATGATGGGCGCACGAACCGAGATGCAGGAAGCGCTGTTCTACGAGTTCAGCCTTGAGCGCCATGTGCCGAAGGACCATCTTGTCCGCGCCCTCGACCGGTTCGTCGATCTCAGCGTTTTGCGCGGTCATCTGCGGCCCTTCTACAGCGACATCGGCCGGCCCTCGATCGATCCGGAGTTGATGATCCGCATGCTGATCATCGGCTATTGCTTCGGCATCCGCTCGGAGCGCCGGCTATGCGACGAAGTCCACCTGAACCTGGCTTATCGATGGTTTTGCCGCCTTGGCCTCGAAGGCGATGTACCGAACCATTCGACCTTCTCGAAGAACCGGCACGGCCGCTTTCGCCAATGCGATCTTCTGCGCCGACTGTTCGAGGAGCCGTGCCGGTCTGTTGCTGCGCGGTTTGGCATCGCGGTGTCCTCGGTGGTCAAATGGACACAGCGGCTCCGGGCGACGGGCTCGGTGGCCCCTGCCAAGATGGGCGGGTATCGCAAATGGGTGCTGGAGCCGCATCGCGCCTTCATCGTGCAGCGCATCGCTGAAGCGCCGCAGCTGACGCTTCATCGGCTGAAGGATGAACTGGCGGCGCGCGGCATCGTCGTTTCGCATGATGCGATCTGGCGCTTCCTGCGTCGCGAGGGCCTGCGCTTCAAAATAACGATGTTTGCCCTTGAGCAGGCCCGCGCAGACACCGCCCGCAGGCGGCAGCGCTGGCGGTCGTGGCAATATCGGCTCGATCCTCAACGGCTTGTCTTCATTGATGAAACCTGGATCAAGACAAATATGGCTCCGCTCTATGGCTGGGGCCAGAAGGGCAAGCGCCTGAAGGGCTTCGCCCCGCACGGCCACTGGCGGACGCTGACCTTTCTCGGCGCCCTCAGGGCCGACCGCCTTGCCGCTCCCTGCGTCTTCGACGGCCCGATCAACGGCCGCACATTCCACGCCTATGTCGAGCAGATGCTCGT
>JARLJB010000367.1 GCA_031291415.1 Telmatospirillum sp. | reverse complement strand
GGCAAAGGCTTCGCCGTCGTCGCCTCGGAGGTCCGCAAACTGGCCGAGCGCAGCCAGGCCGCCGCCGCTGAAATCAGCACGCTGTCGTCGCACACCGTGAAGGTCGCGGCGGAAGCCGGCGACATGCTGACCAAACTGGTTAACGACATCAAGAGGACCTCGGACCTCGTCGAGGAGATCTCGGCCGCCTGCCGCGAACAGACCATCGGCGCCGAACAGATCAATACGGCGATCCAGCAGCTCGATACCGTCACCCAGCAGAATGCCGGCGCCTCCGAGGAAATGTCGGCGACCTCCGAGGAACTGGCGGCCCAGGCCGAGCAATTGCAGGAAACCATCTCCTACTTCCGGACCGACCAGCAAGGCGGCGCCACCTCCGCCGCCGCAACCGGCACACCGAAACGAAAAAAGAACGCCGTCGTCGCCGGTTCCTCTAAGGCCCTGTTGTTGACAACATCGAAAGGCGCGAATGGAGCGACGAAGAGCCGCGGCCGGGGATTCACACTCGATCTGGCAAGCGGTGGCAAGGACGCACACGACGCCGATTTCGAACGCTTCTGACGACAATTTGGTAGGATAGGCATTGCGCCACCTTGCCGGACAGCCTGCAGTCGATCGCATCCGTCCGGCAAGAACACAGGAACTGGCTGCAGAGGGAATGGTCATGGCTGAAATCGAAGCCCTTCATGGCGGGGCGCAATATGTCACTCTGGGCATCGACCGAGAGGTCTTTGCCGTCGATGTCGACAAGGTCCGGGAAATTCTCGACGCCCGTCAGGTGTCCCGCGTTCCCCATGCGCCGCCTTTCATGCTGGGCATGATCGACGTCCGCGGCAGATCCGTGCCGGTTATCGATCTCCGGGTCAAATTGGGCCTGCCGGCCACCGATGCGACGGAGCACACGCGTATCATCGTTCTCGACATCGACACCCGCGGGAAAACACTGACCATGGGCGTTCTCGCCGATCGCGTTTTCGAGGTGACGCCCTTGGACGACCACGACATGGAACCGCCCCCCGACGTTGGGACCCAGTGGCGATCGGACTATATCCGAGGTGTCGGACGAAGAGGCGATTCCTTTGTCATCGTCTTCGACTTGCCACGGCTGTTTTCCAGCGAGGAAACGGCTCTCATCACCGGACCGATAGCCACCGCAGAAACGACAACGGACGAAGGTTGACAACGGATGGCGCCGCAAGACGCTCACGACCGCCTCAGTACCCAGCAATTCCATCGTCTGGCCAAAGCCATCGAGGGATATAGCGGCATCAAGATGCCGCCGGCAAAAAAAGTGATGGTGGAAGGCCGCCTGCGCCGCCGTGTGAGCAAACTCGGATTGGCAAGCCTCAATGCCTATTGCGACCATCTGTTCGCCCAAGGCGACCTGAATAACGAGTTCATCCACCTGATCGATGCCGTCACCACCAACAAGACGGAATTTTTCCGCGAACCTCAACATTTCCGGTTTCTGACCGAACAGGGGCTGCCCACCTTGCTGGCCAAGTCCGGGGCGGGCGGGCGCCGAACCCTGAAAGCCTGGAGCGCCGCCTGCTCGACTGGCGCCGAACCCTATACCATGGCCATGGTGCTGCAGGAATTTGGCCAGACCCAGCGGGGCTATCGCTATTCTGTCCTGGCGACAGATATTTGCACTGAAGTCCTGGAAAAGGGACTGCTTGGCATCTATCCCGAAGAGATGAGCGCTCCGGTCTCAGAAGAGCTGTTGCGGCGCTATTTCATGCGTTCGCGCGACCGCGCGCGCCAAGAGGTCCGCGTGGCTCCGGAAATACGGACGCAGGTCCGTTTTGCCCGCCTCAATTTGATGGACGAGAGCTATGATGTCGACATGGGCATGGACATCATCTTCTGCCGCAACATTCTGATCTATTTTGACAAACCGACGCAGGAACAGGTTCTGAAGCGGCTCTGCCAACATTTGCATCCCGGCGGTTATCTGATCATCGGCCATTCCGAGGCCACTGCCGGTTTCTCTCTGCCGCTTCGATCGGTCGCTCCCACCGTGTTCATGCGGGAGTGAAAGATTGCCGGACCACAAAGTCAAAGTCCTGATCGTCGATGATTCGGCATCGGTCCGTCAGACTCTGTCAGAGATCCTTGCTGGCGATCCCCGCATCGAAGTCATAGGAACCGCGGCGGACCCTTACGCTGCGGCACGCCGCATCAGCAGGGAAATTCCCGACGTCATCACGCTCGATGTTTGCATGCCCCGGATGGACGGCATCACCTTCCTGCGAAAAATCATGGCGCAACGGCCGATCCCGGTGGTCATGTGCTCTGCCTTCACCGACGAGGGGTCGTCCGAGATGATCGAGGCTCTGGCCGCCGGAGCCGTCGATGTCATCGCGAAACCGAGAATCGATACCCGCCAGCAACTGGTGGAAGCCCGAATCCGCATCTGCGATATCGTGGTCGCCGCGGCATCCGCGCATCTGCGACGCGTTACACCCCCGCCCCCTGGATCGCGCCCGCGTCAACCGCCGGAACAAAAGCTGACGGCCGACGTCATCATGCCCCCGCCGGTTCCCGGCCGGGTCGCTATCGCAAGCACCGACCGTATCGTCTGTATCGGAGCCTCCACCGGCGGGACGGAGTCCCTCACCTACGTGCTCCAGGCTTTGCCGCCCGACGCACCGGGCATCGTGATCGTTCAGCATATGCCGGAACATTTCACGATGGCCTTTGCCGAGCGTCTCGACAGCCTTTGCGCGGTTAACGTCAAAGAAGCGGAGGATGGTGACCACGTCAAACGGGGGAGGGTGCTGATCGCCCAGGGAAACCACCATTTGCTGCTGCACCGCAGCGGTCAGAACTACCGCGTGGGAATAAAGGACGGCCCCCTGGTGTCGCGCCACCGTCCCTCGGTCGACGTGCTTTTCCGGTCGGCGGCGCAATATGCCGGCCCGAATGCGCTCGGTATTCTGATGACCGGCATGGGCGACGACGGGGCCAAGGGTTTGCTGGAAATGCGGCAAGCCGGAGCCGCGACGATCGCCCAGGACCAAGCCACCTGCGTGGTTTTCGGCATGCCCAAGGAGGCGATCGCCCTGGGAGCCGCCGAAAGGATCCTGCCTCTCGATTCCCTGGCCATTGAAATCGTCAGAAGCGGTCAGACGATTTCGTAATCCTCAAACGGCGGTTTCCCGTCGGAGGCCGGCAGGAGAGGCTATGAATTAGATCGAAAGTGGCATCGGATGCCCGCTCCAGCGGTCATTGAGGCCGCGGCCAAGCGCACGGTGGCGCGCCGACCCGCCCCTGGAGGAAACACAGTAGCACCGGCGTCCCTGCCGGTTTTCCGGCGCCCCCCGGCCCCTTTCCGGCTCACGCAGGAACACCGGCAGGGACGCCGGTGCTACTGACAATTTGTTTCTTCCTGGTACCAATACCACTAGGTATCGAGGAAACTCCGCAGCTTGCGGGACCGGCTGGGATGCTTGAGCTTGCGCAGGGCCTTGGCTTCGATCTGACGGATGCGCTCGCGGGTCACCGAGAACTGCTGACCGACCTCTTCCAAGGTGTGGTCGGTGTTCATCCCAATGCCGAACCGCATACGGAGAACACGTTCCTCACGCGGGGTCAGGCTGGCCAACACCCGCGTCGTCGTTTCACGCAAATTGGCCTGAATGGCCGCGTCAAGCGGCAGAACCGCGTTCTTGTCCTCGATGAAATCGCCAAGATGACTGTCTTCCTCGTCGCCGATCGGCGTTTCGAGCGAAATCGGCTCCTTGGCGATCTTCAAGACCTTGCGGACTTTTTCGAGCGGCATGGACAGCTTTTCCGCCAATTCCTCAGGCGTCGGCTCACGGCCGATTTCATGAAGCATCTGGCGGCTGGTGCGAACCAGCTTGTTGATCGTTTCGATCATATGCACCGGGATGCGGATAGTCCGCGCCTGATCGGCGATCGATCGGGTAATCGCCTGCCGGATCCACCACGTCGCATAGGTCGAGAACTTGTAGCCACGGCGGTATTCGAACTTGTCCACCGCCTTCATCAAACCGATATTGCCTTCCTGAATCAGGTCGAGGAACTGCAGACCGCGGTTGGTGTATTTCTTGGCGATCGAAATGACCAGGCGCAGGTTGGCCTCGATCATTTCCTTCTTGGCCTTGCTCGCCTCGCGCTCGCCACGCTGCACCGTCGAGACGATGCGCCGCCATTCCGAAATCGGCAGACCGGCCTCTTGCGAAACCTCGGAAATGTGTGAGCGGATGGTATTGACTTCGCCGGCATGCTTCGAGGTGAAATCCTTCCACCCCTTGCCCGGACGCTCGGTCACCTTTTCGAGCCAATTGGGATTGAGCTCGTAGCCGAAATAGCTGTCGAGGAAATCCTGGCGCTTGATCTTGCATGACTCGGCCAAGCGCAGCAGCTTGCCTTCGAAGCTCATCAAACGACGGTTGAGCCCGTTCATGTGATCGACCAGTTGCTCGATGCGGGCATTGTTGAGATGCACGCCGTCCATCAGATGAACCAACTCGGTCTTCAGCTTGTCGTATTTTTTCTCGATGGCCGGAGTGGCGCTCTCGCCTTTCTGCAAGGCGGCCAAGCGCTGTTCCTGCACCTTCGACATTTTGCCATAGGTCTCGGCGATTCCCTCGAATGTTTCGAGCACCGTCGGCATCAATGCCAATTCCATGGCGGCGAGCGAAATACCGCTTTCCTCGCCTTCACTCTCTTCGCCGTTGACCGGCACCCCCTCGCCTTCGGGAGCGCCTTCGCCCTCACCTTCGGGCCCGGCCACCACTTCCTCTTCGTCGGCTTCCGGCGCGACCGCTCCGACAACCTTTTCCTCGGGCGGCCCTGCCTCCAGTTCCTCTTCCGAGATGCCTTCGCCCGGGCTGCCATAGGTCGCATCGAGGTCGATGATGTCGCGCAGCAGCATCTTGTTTTCGACCAGCGAATCGTGCCATTCGAGCACGGCGCGGATGGTCATCGGACTTTCGCAGATGCCGCCGATCATCATCTCGCGACCGGCTTCGATACGCTTGGCGATCGCGATCTCGCCTTCGCGCGAGAGCAGCTCGACCGAGCCCATTTCACGCAAATACATGCGGACCGGGTCATCGGTACGGCCGAGATCCTCTTCGTCCACGTTGCCGGCCACCGGCGTCTCGCCGCTTTCGGGCGTGAACTCCTCTTCGGTAGCCTGCGCCTCCTCGCCCTCTTCGCTCTCGACGATATTGATGCCCATCTCCGAAAGCATGGACATGGTGTCTTCGATCTGCTCGGAGGATGCCTCGTCGGGAGGCAATGCCGCATTCAATTCGTCGTAGGTGACGTAGCCGCGCTCCTTGCCGCGGGCCACCATCTTTTTGACGGCAACTCCCAACGTGTCGAGCAACGGACCGTCGAGGTGCTCGTCCTGAGTCTCAGAGACATCCGCAGTATTCGTCGCTTTGCTAGCCATCCAGTCTCCGCTCCCCACCAACTCGTCGCCGCCCGCAAGAAGCGGTCGCCGTTTGGCGATGATCCTTGAAAGTGTGCCGTTCCCTTTCGCAACGCAGCGAAAAGAAGAGGAAACAGCCTCAAAAGTTATACGTCACCGCCCCTGATTTTGGTCGACCACAGGGCATTTAAATATCCGAAGGTCTCATCCGACATGTTAAGAGCGGCCTGCTGTTCCGCCTGTTGCAGTTCGGCCGTGAGATCCTTCTCGGTATATAGTTTGAATGCGTCTTCCCACAAAGCACGAGCAGCCTCGACCGGTGCGTCGGGCTTGATGTGGGCACTCTGATCATGGGCTCTGGCTTCCAGAAGGCAGTCCAATATCTGCGAAAAGCCGCACGAACGTAAATGGCACTGCACATCCTCGGAATCAAGGCTGCCCCAGCCGTCGAGGTGCTTTAAGGCTTCCTGTCGAAGCTTGTCAAGGTCGGAATCTTTGAAACGCAGATTGCCGAGCCTCTCCGCCACCTCTTCCAGCAGAACCGGATGCAGAATTACCATTAAAAGAAGCAGTCTTTCCTGGCTCAACCAGGCCGGCGGCAGAGTGGGGGGACGTCCGGCGCCCGGCAACCGGCCATCGGCGCCGCGGTCGACCAGCCGATGCCCCCGCGAGCGGAGGAGGTCGCCCCGGCCGGGGCCGCCGAAGGGCCGGAAGGCCGGCTTGGCAGGACGCGGCGGACGGAAGGTCTCCCACAACAGCGATCGGAAATAGCTTCGATATTGGTCCTGAACAGCTTTGTCGGCGATCAGCGATACCTTCTCCATCAGATCATGTTCGAGCGCCGCCCGGCGTTCAGGTGTATCGATGGCGTGACCAGCCAGTTCCTGTTGCCAAAGCACTTCCGACAGCGGCCGCGCCTGATCGAGCACCCGTTGCATGGCCGCAGGCCCCTCTGCGGCGATCAGGCTGTCAGGATCTTCCGGCGCCGGCACCGCTGCGAAACGCAGGCTGTACCCCGGCTTCAGCAGCGGCAACGCCCTGAGCGCGGCCTTGCCGGCGGCTCTTTGTCCCGCGGCGTCACCATCCAGGCAGATGATCGGCTCGTCCGCCATGCGCCACAGCAATTCGATTTGCTGTTCGGTGATCGCCGTTCCCAACGGCGCCACCGCATGGCCGAAACCGGCGCGGCAGAGTGCGATGACATCCATGTAGCCTTCGCAGACGATCACCGTTCCGGCCTGGGCCGCCGGTTCGCGCGCCTGGGCGAGGCCGTAGAGCACGCTGCCCTTGTGAAACAATGGGGTGTCGGGCGAATTGAGATATTTCGGCTGGCCGTCGCTCAGGATCCGGCCGCCAAAGGCGATGATCCGCCCACGCCGATCGGTAATCGGGAACATCACGCGACCACGGAAGCGATCGTAGCTTTCGCCGCCCCCCTCCGGAACAATCAGCAGACCGGCCTCGATAGCAAGGGATTCGGGCAGGCCGGCTTGCCTCAAAGCCGTCTTGAGAGCCGTGCGTGCGTCCGGCGAGAAACCTAAGCGGAATCGCGCGATGGTCTCGTCGCTCAGCCCTCGCCGACGCAGATACTCGAGTCCCGCCCGCCCGACAGTCCCATGCAGTTCTCTTTCGAAAAAGGCGCAGGCCTTGTCCATGACGTCGTAGAGCGACGCGGCCTGCTTGGCCCGCACGCGCTCTTCGGGAGCCTGAACCGGCACATCGAGGCCGGCTTCGGCGGCAAGCCGTTCCACCGCCTCCGGAAAACTGAGGTGATGGGTCTGCATCTCGAAGGTGATGACGTCGCCATGCGCCCCGCAGCCGAAACAGTGATAGAACCCTTTGTCCTCGTTGACGGTGAAACTCGGCGACTTTTCGTTATGGAACGGGCACAACCCCAGATGTTCACGCCCCTTCTTGGTCAGCCGGACGCTTCGTCCGATGACCGAAGCCAACGACACGTGTGATCTGATCTCGTCAAGGAAGGAAGGCGGAAAAGCCATACCGACTTCTGGGACCTCTGGTGACGGAAAGCAAGCCGATACCGTGGCACATCATGCGTCGGCGTATCGGCCTGCCGAACGCAAAACTTTTTTCGCCACGAAAGGCCGGAGTATGACACAAATACGAAGAAGGGATGCATCATTCCCGTTCTCCGTCCGACCTTTCGCTCTCCTCGTCCGAAGGAGAAAACGGCTCTATCAGCCGAGCTTCTTCTTGACGATGGCGCTGGCATGGGAAAAATCCATGCGCCCGGCGAACTGCTCCTTGAGGACGGCCATGGTCCGTCCCATGTCCTTCAACCCCTGGGCGCCGATTTCGGCGATCACACCGTCTACCGCCGCGGCCATTTCATCGGCCGACAGCTGTGCCGGCAGGAACCGCTCGATGATGGCGATTTCCTCGGCCTCCTGCTGGGCCAGTTCGAGACGTCCACCCTGTTCGTAAAGGGCGATGCTTTCCCGGCGCTGCTTCGTCATCGACTGCAGCATTTGCAAGACTTCCTCGTCCGGCACTCCGTCGGACAGACCCCGTGGCCGGGCCGCGATATCACGGTCCTTGAGCGCGGCAAGGATTAAGCGAACCGTCGAAACGGTTCGTTTGTCCCGACCGAGCATGGCGGTTTTCAACGCGTCGTTGAGCCGTTGGCGCAACATAGCACCCTATCCTTCCCCCAAATCTATCGGAAGCTTGGGAGGCTACAGGAATCCAGCCTCGAATGCAAATTGACAAGGCATTGAAAATAAATGATTTTTGAAAATCAATCGAACACTTGACGGGCACCGCCTTTTTGCCTATCTACACGCAAATTTGCCTGCACGCATGCGGCCATCCCAGGCCGCCATGGACGCGCCGCGATATTCAGCTGGCGCGGCCAGGATTGCGCGTGCCAATATTTTGACAGGTCAAGAGATCATCCATGTCTGATGAAGCGCCGCAAAATCAAAGTTTCAGCCCTCCTCCGCCAGGTGCCACGGCGGCGCTCGTGTTGGCCGATGGAACCGTCCTCTGGGGCAAGGGATTGGGCGCCACGGGCTCGGCTGTCGGTGAGGTCGTGTTCAACACGGCGATGACCGGCTACCAGGAAGTTCTGACCGATCCCAGCTATGCCGGGCAGATCATCACCTTCACTTTTCCGCATATCGGCAATGTCGGCGCCAATGGCGAGGACATCGAGTGTCTGACGCCGGCGGCACGCGGCGCGATCCTGCGCGCCGACGTCACGGAGCCGTCGAACTGGAGGGCCAGCCGCCATCTTGGCGCCTGGATGGCCAGCAATGGCATCATCGGCATCACCGGCATTGACACGCGGGCTCTGACCCGGCGCATCCGGGAAACCGGCGCCCCCAACGGGACGATCGCCCGCGCGCCGGACGGCATATTCGATCTTGAGGCGTTGCGCCGAAAGGCCGCCGATTGGCCCGGATTGCTCGGCATGGATCTCGCCAAGGACGTCACCTGCGGCCAGACCTATCAATGGGACGAGACCCTGTGGCAACTGGGCCAGGGTTATGGCCGCCAGGCCGACCCGCAATTCCATGTGGTCGCCGTCGACTACGGCGCCAAGCGTAACATTCTGCGCTGTCTGGCCAGCGCCGGCTGCAAAGTGACCGTGGTGCCCGCCACCACCACCGGCGAAGAGATTCTCGGCCACCATCCCGATGGCGTGTTCCTGTCCAATGGCCCGGGCGATCCGGAAGCAACCGGCACTTACGCGGTTCCGGCCATCAAGGCGGTTCTCGACGCCGGTCTGCCGTTGTTCGGTATCTGTCTTGGCCATCAAATGCTGGCATTGGCCCTGGGCGGCAAGACCCGCAAGATGGAAACCGGTCACCGTGGCGCCAACCACCCGGTCAAGGACCTGCTCACCGGCAAGGTGGAAATCACCAGCCAAAATCATGGCTTCGCCGTGGTCGAGGAGGGCCTTCCCAAGGGTGTCTCCGTATCCCACCGTTCCTTGTTCGACGGCTCGGTGGAGGGGCTCTCGGTCGCCGACCGCCCGGTCTTTTCGGTGCAGTATCATCCCGAAGCCAGCCCCGGTCCGCAGGACAGCCACTATCTGTTCGAGCGCTTTGTTTCACTGATGAAGGCCAACAAGCCGAAGACCTAGTGGTCGCCCCCCAGACGCGCCAGGAGCAGTGACTGCCCTTGGCGCCTTGTTGGTTATGGTTTCAGCCGGGAAAACGGAAAGTCGGACAATGCCCAAACGGACAGACATCAAATCCATCCTCATCATCGGCGCCGGGCCGATCGTCATCGGCCAGGCCTGCGAGTTCGATTATTCGGGCGTGCAGGCTTGCAAGGCACTGAAGGAAGAGGGCTATCGCGTCATTCTGGTCAATTCCAATCCGGCGACCATCATGACCGACCCCGGCTTGGCCGACGCCACCTATATCGAACCGATCACGGTCGAAGTGGTGACGAAGATCCTCGAGAAGGAGCGTCCCGACGCCTTGCTGCCGACCATGGGCGGCCAGACGGCGCTGAACACGGCGATGGCGCTCGCCGAAGCCGGCGTTCTCGAACGGCTGGGTGTCGAGATGATCGCCGCCAAGCGCGAAGTCATCGCCAAGGCGGAAGACCGGCTGCTGTTCCGCGACGCGATGGACAAGATCGGCCTGCAGTCGCCGCGCTCGAAGATGGTGCGCAGCCCGGCCGACGCACGCGAAGCCATGGAGTTTGTCGGCTTGCCGACGATCATCCGGCCAAGCTTCACCTTGGCCGGCACCGGCGGCGGCATCGCCTACAACGTCGAGGAGTTCGAACAGATCGTCGCCGGCGGCCTGGCCGCCAGCCCGGTGCACGAGGTCCTGGTCGAGGAGTCCGTTCTCGGTTGGAAAGAATATGAGATGGAAGTCGTGCGCGACCGCAACGACAACTGCATCATCATCTGTTCTATCGAGAACGTCGACCCGATGGGGGTGCATACCGGCGATTCGGTGACGGTCGCCCCGGCCCTGACGCTCACCGACAAAGAATATCAGATCATGCGCAACGCCTCGATCGCGGTCTTGCGCGAAATCGGGGTCGATACCGGCGGGTCCAACGTCCAGTTCGCCGTCAATCCCAAGGACGGCCGCATGGTGGTCATCGAGATGAATCCGCGCGTGTCGCGGTCGTCGGCCCTGGCCTCCAAAGCCACCGGCTTCCCGATCGCCAAGGTTGCCGCCAAACTGGCGGTGGGCTACACGCTGGACGAGCTGCTGAATGACATCACCGGGGTGACGCCGGCTTCGTTCGAACCGACCATCGACTATGTCGTCACCAAGATCCCCCGCTTCACCTTCGAGAAGTTCCCCGGCGCCGATCCGATGCTGACCACCTCGATGAAGTCGGTGGGCGAAGCCATGAGCATCGGCCGTTCCTTCCAGGAAAGCCTGCAGAAAGGCCTGCGGTCGATGGAAACCGGGCTGACCGGCCTCAACGAGGTCGAAATCCCCGGAGCCGACGGCGGTCGCAACAAAGGAGCCATCAAGGCGGCGTTATCGCAGCCGCGCGCTGACCGTCTGCTGGTCATCGCACAGGCCCTGCGCTATGGCTTTTCGGTCCAGGAAATCCACGCCTGCTGCAGCTACGACCCCTGGTTCATTGATCAGATCAAGGGCATCGTCGAAGCCGAAAACGAAGTTCGCCAGCATGGGCTGCCGATCGACGCTCCCGGTTTGCTGCGCCTCAAGAAGATGGGCTTCGGCGACGAGCGCCTGTCGCAGCTGTCGGGAAAAACGCTGGTCGAGACCATGTTCCGGCGGGAAGTCCTGGACGTCAAACCGGTTTTCAAGCGGATCGACACCTGCGCGGCCGAGTTTCCATCCCGCACGCCTTACATGTATTCCTGCTACGAGGGCGACGGCATGGTGCCCGCCGCCTGCGAAGCCGAGCCGTCCGACCGCGTCAAAGTGATCATTCTTGGCGGTGGCCCCAACCGGATCGGCCAAGGCATCGAGTTCGACTATTGCTGCGTTCACGCTGCCTACGCCCTGTCGGCGGTCGGCAAAGAAACCATCATGGTCAACTGCAACCCGGAAACCGTGTCGACCGATTACGACACGTCGGACCGCCTCTATTTCGAACCGTTGACCGCCGAAACGGTGATCGAACTGGTCCGCAAGGAACAATCGAACGGCCATGTGCAGGGCGTCATTGTGCAGTTCGGCGGCCAGACGCCGCTGAAACTTGCCGCCGCTCTCGAAAAAGCCGAAATCCCCATCCTCGGAACCTCGCCGGACGCCATCGATCTGGCGGAGGACCGCCAGCGTTTCCAGGTCCTGCTGCATGAGATCGGCCTGCGCCAACCCGACAACGGCATCGCACGGACGCTCGACGAGGCCAAAGTCGTCGCCGAGGAGATCGGTTATCCGGTGGTCATCCGGCCGTCCTACGTGTTGGGAGGTCGGGCCATGCGCATCGTGCACGACCACGAAGGCCTGGAACGCTATATGAAGGACGCGGTGCTGGTCACCGGCAACAATCCCGTGCTGATCGACCGCTATCTGTCGGACGCCACCGAAGTGGACGTCGACTGCCTGGCCGACGGCAAAGACGTCTACGTCGCCGGGATCATGGAGCACATCGAGGAGGCGGGAATCCACTCGGGAGATTCCGCCTGTTCCTTGCCGCCGCATTCGCTGCCGCCCAAAGTGGTCGCCGAGATCAAGCATCAGACCGGACTCCTTGCCCGCTCACTCAAAGTCGTCGGTCTGATGAACGTGCAGTTCGCCGTCAAGGCCGGCGATATCTATATTCTTGAGGTCAATCCGCGCGCCAGCCGGACCGTGCCCTTCGTCGCCAAGGCGACCGGCATACCGATCGCCAAGATCGCGGCACGGATCATGGCCGGCGAGAGTCTCGCCTCGTTCCATCTGAGCGAAAAACCGCTCGGCCATGTGGCGGTCAAGGAAGCGGTTTTCCCCTTCGCCCGGTTCCCCGGCGTCGATATTCTGCTTGGGCCGGAAATGAAGTCGACCGGCGAGGTCATGGGCATCGACAGCGATTTCCCCAGAGCCTTCGCCAAATCGCAATTGGGCAGCGGCACCCGTTTGCCGACCGAAGGAACGGCTTTCCTGTCGGTACGTGATGCCGATAAACCGCATTTGGTCGATATCGCCCGCCATCTGGTCGAATTGGGCTTCAAGGTCATCGCCACCAGTGGCACGGCCGACCTGCTGCGGGCCCAAGGAGTCGACGTCGGGACCATCAATAAGGTCCTCGAAGGCAGACCGCATTGCGTCGACGCCATGCTGTCGGGCCAAGTGCAGTTGGTGGTCAACACCACCGAGGGGGCGCAAGCCGTCTCGGACAGCTTCTCCATTCGCCGCACGGCATTGACCCGGAACATCCCGCACTACACGACCTTGGCGGGCGCCCGGGCGGCGGTGGACGCCATCCAGGCGCTGCGAGCGGGCACACTTGATGTCGCACCGCTGCAGTCGTATTTTAAGACTTCGTTCTAGCGGTCCGGACCCAGCGCACGAGCGCTGGGTCCCTCGATACGCCAGCCGACGGACTCGAAGGTAAAAACCTAAGGGGACGACCGGAAGCGGCCCGTTAGGTTTTTACCACGAGGAATGCTCAGCGGCCGAGACGCCTTGGCCGGATGGGCATTCTGTGTTTTTCAGGAAGTGGGTATGGAAAAAATCCCGATGACTCCGGGTGGACTGAAAAGTCTGGAGGACGAGTTCAGGCAGTTGAAAACCGTGGAACGTCCCGCGGTGATCCGAGCCATTGCCGAAGCCAGGGAACATGGCGATCTTTCGGAGAACGCCGAATACAACGCGGCCCGAGAACGCCAGAGTTTCATCGAAGGACGCATCACCGAACTGGAAGACATCATCAGCCGGGCCCAGGTCATCGACTCCTCGCAGATGACCGGTGACACCGTCCGTTTCGGCGCAATCGTCACGCTGGCCGACGAGGACACCGACGACGAGTCGGTTTATCAGATCGTCGGCGTCCATGAAGCCGATATCCGGGCAGGCCGCATGTCGGTTCGCTCTCCCTTGGCACGGGCCTTGATCGGCAAGAAAGTCGGCGACTCTGTTGAAGTCAGTGCGCCCGGCGGTTCGAAATCCTACGAGGTCGTCAGCGTCCGTTTCAGCTGATACCAAGAAGCCATCCAGACGATCCCGGCCTGCCCTGCGGCAGGCCGGTTCGTTTATCCGCGGTTGCATCACGGATAATTCGTCCCCGCTGACGTCAAAGCGACATCGAGAGTTGCGCTGTAGGCTTTCCCGTTCATCGTGACGTTGTTCAGCACCAAATTCGTCACATTGTTCAAGAAGGCCGGAGCCGGCCCCTTGGACGTTCCGAAATTGCTGTTGCTGATGGTGACGGCGGTCGCCGGATAGACTGTTGGCGTCCCCGCTCCATTGTACTGGGATGCATCCGGCCCCTGGATGTAGATGCCCTGGTAATTGCTGTAAGCCCGGCTTGCCATCTTGCCGACGATTATGTTGTCGGCATTGATGTTCTGCACAACCGGCGGCCGCGTTCTGATCGCATCGGCATTCCACGAGTAGGTCGCATTGATGAAGAAGATGGGATATCCCCGGCTCAGACTCCCTCCATTGGGAATTGAGATATTCCTGTAGTATACATTCTTCACATAGCCGCCACGATTCATATTTGTCTTTATTCTTAGAGATATCGTGCAATTATCTATCGTGCATGTCTGGACAAATACGTTCTGGACACCACCACTCATTTCGCTTCCGATGGTGACTCCACCGGGACTATTCTTCATATAGCAATTATCTATGACGATATTCTGACACGGCTGGTAATTGTCGAGGTTCTTTCCGGCCTTGATGGCAATCGGGTCGTCGCCTGTGAAGAAATTGCATCCGGTGATCCAGACATAAGAGCAGGACTCGGGATCGATGCCGTCGCCGTTGACCGTCTGGCTCAGAAGATTGCAGTTACGGATCACCACATTGCGGCAAAGGCACGGATGCACTTCCCACATCGGGCTGTTGTTGGTGGTAATGCCGCTGATCATCACGTTGTTGCAACGGTAGAAGTGCACCATGGACGGACGGAGATAATGACCGACCCCGAAGACGCGCAGGTTCGCCGCGACCCCGGCCTCGGAGAGGGCCGGCAGGTAGCCTTCGTCGCCGAACAGAGTGGTACCGGTGCCGCTGCCGAACGTTGCCGTCTCAAGGCTGCTTGGAATGCCGTAGGAGGCGTTCAGCGTGGCATATTGAGTGCCATTGCTGATGTCCGTGTAGTTTGCGACATTGGACTTGGAACTTGGCGTCTTCCAATCCAGCCAACCGGATGACGTGGCGGTTGCGCCGCCGCCGCTGTAAGCCCCCCCGTTGAGGGTCGCGGCACCATCGCCGGTAAGTGCGATATTGTTCTGCTGGTAGGCGTAAACCAGCGGCGTGTAGTTGATGCAATCGTTTCCCTGCCAGCGCTGCAGCGACAGCTTGCCATTGGGGCCGCAATCCCGATCGCCATATTTGGCGTAATCAGCGGGATTGGCGCTGAACAGGATGGTGGCACCATCATTGAGATGGAAATCGACGTTGCTCAGCAGGAAGATCGAACCGGCGACATACCAAGTTCCGGCAGTAACCACGACATGCCCGCCGCCGGCTTTGTTGCAAGCGACGATGGCGCTTTTGAAGGCCAGATAGTTGTCGGTCTGGCCGTCCGGAACCGCCCCATAAGCCGAGACATAAAAGGTTCTGGATGGGAACGCGGTCGGACTGGCCAGCCGATTGACGATATCGCGGGCCTGTGACCAAGGATCGCTGACGGTGGCCGCCATTCCCACCCGATCGAGACCGAGCAAGGTAATCCCGGCGGCGGCGCTGCCCAACAGGACGCGCCGAGATAATCTTGGATTTATTTCTCTCATTTCGTTTTCTTCACCCCATCTGTTTTGCCACCGCGTCAAGATCATCGCGCGATGGCTTTTTTTATTTTTGGTGACGTCGGAGAACCTGGCGTCGCAGGCGACGGCACGGGCGCCAGAGGATATGGCACCCATTTTGAAGATCTTTAAGCTGTTGAAATTAAAGCAATTCATATGCCATCGGGAGAAACATTGGTCTTACAACCTTACCGATTTTCTTTTTTGTAAAAAATTCCGACATATCACCAAAGATATGTAAAATTCTTCGACAGCCCGCCCAGGGAACGACATCACATCGCCGAGAACAAAAAAAACGCCCCCGCAAACGGGGGCGTCGATAACGTCTTGGAGCGCGATGAGATCAAATCGAATCGCGCTTTAGCCTCTCTGGCCGATCTTTTTCCCGGCCAGAAACGCGACCTCTCGTCTTAGCCGACGATCTCGATCTGCGCGAAGAAGAAGGAGATTTCATTGGTGGCATTCTCAAGCGAATCCGAGCCATGCACCGAATTGGCTTCGACCGATTCGGCAAAATCGGCACGAATTGTGCCTGGTGCCGCATTGGCGGGATTGGTGGCCCCCATCAGTTCCCGATTGCGGGCCACGGCATTGTCACCCTCGAGAACCTGAACGACGACCGGACCGGACGTCATGAAGGTGCAAAGGTCATTGAAGAACGACCGTTCGGAGTGGACCGCGTAGAACTTTTCAGCCTGTTCCCGGGTCAGCCGCAGACGCTTCTGGGCGACGAAGCGCAAACCGGCTTCCTCAAAACGCGCGTTGATTTTCCCCGTCAAATTACGGCGTGTGGCATCTGGCTTGATGATCGACAGAGTGCGTTCAAGTGCCATGATTCGATTGTCCTTGTCTGATCGGGCGCGCTCTTCCCCCGACGCGCGCCTCATTTCCCCAAGCCCACCGCGAGCCGATTTCTGCTCGGGCGGAAGAAGGCGGGTTATACCCTCTCGGCTCATGGCTGGCAACGACCAGCTTCATAGCTGCGGCAGGCCTTTGACCTGCCCAGGGAAGACATGCTATTCCGCTCAGCAATGCTTCACATCAATGATCTCACCTACCGTATCGGCGGACGAGCCCTGCTCGAAAATGCCACCGTTCATGTCGCCCAGGGCCAGCGTGTCGGCCTCGTCGGACGTAATGGATCGGGCAAATCGACGCTTTTGAAACTCGTCCTCGGTGAATTACAGGCGGACGCCGGCTCCATCACCGTTCGTCCGCGGGCGCGAATCGGCTGCGTATCGCAGGAAGCGCCGGACGGTGACGAAAATCTGCTCGACTGTGTCCTGGCGCACGATCCTGAGCGGACTTCCCTGCTGGCCGAGGCCGAGACCAGTACGGACGCCCATCGTCTGGCGGAGCTCCACGAACGTCTGGCCACCATCGAAGCGCATTCGGCGCCGGCCCGGGCGGCAGCGATTTTGGCCGGCCTCGGTTTTTCGCCCGAAGCGCAGGCCCGCCCGGTCGGCAGCTTCTCGGGAGGCTGGCGCATGCGCGTCGCCCTGGCTGGAGCCCTGTTCGCCAACCCCGACCTTCTTTTGCTCGACGAACCGACCAACCACCTCGACCTGGAGGCCAGCCTGTGGCTGGAAAACCATCTGGCCGGCTATCCCGGCACCCTGGTCGTCATCAGCCACGACCGCGGCCTGCTGAACACGGTCGCCGACCGGATCGTTCATATCGACCAACTGAAACTGGTCGCCTATGGCGGAAACTACGACCGCTTCGAACAGGTCCGCCGTGAAAAAATGGAACTGGCCACCAAAGCGGCCAGCAAGCAGTCGGAGCAGCGCCAGAAACTGCAGGCCTTCATCGACCGTTTCCGCGCCAAGGCGACCAAGGCGGCGCAAGCGCAAAGCCGGGTCAAGATGCTCGAACGCCTTGGCCCACCGATCTCGGTGATCGAAGATCGACCGGTTAGTTTCGACTTCCCCGATCCGGAACCCCTGTCACCGCCAATCATCGCCATCGAGCGCGGACAGGCCGGCTACACGCCGGGCAAGCCGGTCCTGCGCAATCTCAGCCTGCGCGTCGATATGGATGACAGGATCGCGCTGCTGGGCGCCAATGGAAACGGCAAATCGACCCTGGCAAAAGTCCTGTCAGGCCGCCTCGCCCTCCTCGAAGGAGACGTGCATCGGTCGCCGAAATTGCGAATCGGCTATTTCGCCCAGCATCAAACCGAGGAACTGAACGTCTCCGAAACGCCCTACGACCACATGTTGGCCCTCATGCCCGACGCGCCGGAACCGAAAGTCCGCGCCCAACTGGGGCGCTTCGGCTTTGGCCAGGACCGGGCCGACGTCAAGGTCGCCAACCTGTCGGGCGGCGAAAAATCGCGATTGCTGTTCGCTCTGATGAGCCGCGACGCCCCTCACCTGATGATTCTCGACGAACCGACCAACCATCTCGATATCGATAGCCGCGAGGCACTGGTTTCGGCCCTGAACGCCTATGAAGGGGCGGTGGTGCTGATCAGTCACGATCCGCACCTCATTGAACTGGCGGCCGACCGCCTATGGCTGGTTGGCGACGGCCAGGTCCGCCCGTTCGAGGGCGACATCAACGACTACAAAAGGCTGTTGCTCGACCAGGCCCGCGATGCCCGGCGCGAAGGCCGCGAGCCGAAAGACAGCGGTCCCAACCGCAAGGACGAAAGGCGGGCGGCCGCGGAGCTGCGGACACAGCTGGCTCCCTTGCGCAACGCCGCCAAACGTGCCGAACATCAGGTCGATCTTCTGCATCGCAAGAACGCCGCCCTGCAGGAAAAGCTGGCCGATCCCAAGCTTTATCAGGGGCCCTCGGAGGAGGTGGCCCGCCTGCAACGCGAATTGGGAGAACTGGGCAAGGCATTGGCCGAGGCCGAGGACGCCTGGCTGACCGCACAGATGGCTTTGGAAGAGGCGTCCTCCGCTTAGGGCGTGCGGTCGGCTACTTCAAAGGTTCGGCTGCCGGTATTTTGTAGTCGTCATTCCCGCAAAAGCGGGAATCCATGCGGCGCAGATAACATTTCTGCCGTTTCCAGATTCCCGCTTTTGCGGTCCCAATCGCCGTCGATGCAAAATGGCCGGGCTTAAGCCCGGCCATAACGAAGACGGAACCAAACGCCTACTTGTTCAGGATCTTGGGCACGCTGTTGCTTTTGCTGCGCAGGTGATAGGCATCGGGCATGCGCGACCCCAGCAACGGCCGGAGATAGAGACGGAAGGCATCGGTGATGTCGGTGCCTGACGGCGCGATGAACTCGTCGGGCATGGTCCGCGTCTTGCCGGCAACCAGCGCCAGCGGCACCAGCTTGTAGTCTACCGAATAGAAGCCGGTACGCTGGATGGTCACCGATCCGTCCTGCTCGCCCCACATGGCATACTGAACGGCCTTTTCACCAACTTCACGGGCCTCGCGCTGGTCGACGTCGGACACGCAGCCGATGAAGGACCGCTGCATATAACCCAGCGTGTCGCCGCGGACCCGCTTGATTTTAAGGCGAGTCCGAATGGTATCGGTCAACAGATCGGCCAGACTGCTGGAGCCCGACAGCTGCACATTGCCATGCGCATCGAGCTCGGGTTTTTTGGCAAGTTTGGTGGCGATCGGCACGCCCGACGAATCGTGGATGCCCTCGGAAACGGCGATCACGCAACGGCCGAACCGATCATAGGTGTCCTTGACGTCGGACAGGAACTGGTCGAGATCGAAATCGCGTTCCGGCACGTAAATCAGATGCGGACCGTCATCGGGAAACTTCTTGCCGAGCGCCGAGGCGGCGGTCAGAAAGCCGGCATGACGTCCCATGACCACGGCCAGATAGACGCCGGGCAGCGCCCAATTGTCGAGATTGGCGCCCATGAAGGCCTGGGCGACGAAGCGCGCCGCCGACGGGAAACCAGGCGTGTGGTCGTTCAGAACCAGATCATTGTCGATGGTCTTGGGAATATGAATTGTCCGCAACGGATATCCGGCTTTCTGAGCCTCTTCGCTGACGATACGCACGGTGTCGGAACTGTCGTTGCCGCCGATGTAAAAGAAATAAGCGACGCCGTGGGCGCGTAGAGCCTTGAAGATCTCCTGGCAATACTTCAGATCCGGCTTGTCCCGCGTCGAACCAAGGGCCGACGCCGGAGTCTGAGCCACCATCTCGAGATTGTGGGTCGTTTCGCGGGTCAGATCGAGAAAGTCTTCGTCGACGATGCCCCGCACACCGTGCAGAGCCCCGTAGACAAGATCGACATTGAGGAATTTTCGTGATTCCAGTACCGCACCGACCAGCGATTGGTTGATCACCGCCGTCGGTCCGCCCCCCTGGGCCACCAGCAACTTGCCTTTCAACATACTTCTCCTCCTGCCGCGTCGTGGTTTATTGAGTTGGCGCCGGCAGCCACGCCAACCTCGGCAACGTTTGGGGCATTCGCCCTGGCCTTTTCCAGCCAGCCACCGCGATCGGTCTGCTGATAATAGGTCAGGTCGTAACCAAGGCCCTTCCATTCCTTCCACAAGGCGCGGGCTGCATTGAGGGCCACCTCGTCCTTGCCGTCGAACAGATTCAGGCAACGGGAAAAATCCCCCACCCGGTCGCAGACCACCCCGTCGGTCAGCAACAACACCTTGGCATTATTGGGATTCTCGTCTCGATCAGTCAGATAGATCGGCTGGCAGTCGGCATCGCCGTCACGCGTCGTTCCATGAGGAATCCAGGAGCTTGGATCCGCGGTCCACAGCATCGAATCGAGAAAGGCCACCCTCTCGGCCGACCCGGCCATGACCAACGCCCTCTGACGGCTTTCCAGCACCTTTTCGAGCAACCGTGGCAACGCCTGCTCAAGGCTCGTCTTTTGCAGATGGTAGAAGCCGACGCGGGGTGTCATCGAGCTATTTTATCCTTTGCTACCATCGGCGACCAGATGGTCGAGCAAACGGATACCAAATCCCGTCGCCCCCTCGGGGCCAAGCGGACCGTCTTCCTCTGCCTCCGAGACACCGGCGATATCGATGTGCGCCCACGGAACCTGCTCGGGGACAAAATGCTGCAGGAATCGGGCGGCATGCAGGGCATCGGGGCCATCTTCCCAGACACAATTCCGAAGATCGGCAACGGCACTTTTCAACGCCTCGTCATAGACTTCGGTCAACGGCAGGCGCCAAAGCGGTTCTTCTTCCGCCTCGCCCGCTGCCAGCAGGCTTTCGGCCAAAAGATCGTCCGAGCAAAACAGACCGGCCCGATGGTGCCCCAATGCCACCTCGACCGCCCCCGTCAAGGTGGCCAGATCGATCATCAGCCGGGGCTTGAAACGTTCCGCCGCGAAAGACAATGCATCGGCGAGGATCAACCGCCCCTCGGCATCGGCGTCGATGATTTCGACGGAAAGCCCCGCATGTCCAACCACCACGTCGCCGGGTCGGCCGGCAGTGCCCGACGGCATATTCTCGGCGATCGCCAAGACGCCGACGACATTGACACGGGCCCGCCTGAGCGCCGCGGCATAGACCGCTCCAGCGACAGCGGCGGCGCCGGCCATGTCGCCTTTCATTTCTTCCATGTCCTCGGCCGGCTTGATCGAGAGACCGCCGGCGTCGAAGGTGATTCCCTTGCCCACCAAAACAATCGGGCGGTCCTTGTCGCGACCGCCCATCCAGCGAAGAACCACCAACCGGGGCGGGTGACTGCTCCCCTGCCCGACCGCCTGCAGCAGGGGCAGCCGATGGCGGCGAAGATCGACGTCCTCGACATCGATTCCCTGTTCCCCCAGATCCTGGAGCCGTTTGACAAAGGCGTCGGGGGTGAGCTCATTGGCCGGGGCGACCACCAGATCGCGCGCCAGATCGGCGGCGGTGGCGCGTGCGGCCAGTGGGCCGAACGAGGTCTCGCAGGCGACGGGGTCCCTCGTCACCAGAGATGCAGAGACAAGCGTCCAAACCGTTTCGGGATCGGGCTTCGAACGGTAGTGCGCGGCCGGACGCCAGGCCCGCAAACGCATGCCATAGGCCACTTCGGCGGTCTCGGACGGGTCGAGGTCAAGAGCGACGTCAAGGTGTTTGATGCCGTCTTCGGCCAATGTCTGGAAAAGGTTTCCGCCAATGCGACGCAATCTCGCGGCGTTCTGGCCGTCCGCCTCGCCCAGGCCGACCAGCACCAGCCAGCCGGACGGCGTGCAGATCGGCAGAACATCGTCATCCTCACCGGCAAAATTATGAGCACCGGCGAGAACACGGCTGATCATACCGGTTTTGTCGGCCGCCTGGGCCGTCGGCATGAGAATTGGCCCAGGACGGACACCGACTGCAACGGCATCCGTCCCGGCTTTCACCGTGAAACCAATCGAGAGCAAGACGTCACTTCTGTTCGTAGTTGTCGGCGATCAGACGATCGAGCAGGCGGACACCGAATGCCGTCGCGCCCTTGGGCGTGACCGGACCGTCCTTCTTCGCCCAGGCCACCCCGGCGATGTCGAGATGCGCCCATTTGGTATCTTTGACAAACCGTTTCAGGAACATCGCCGCAGTGATGCTGCCGCCTTCCCGACCGCCGACGTTCTTCATGTCGGCGATATCCGACTTGATGAGCTTGTCGTAGGGCTCATCGAGCGGCATCCGCCACAAAGGCTCGGCCACCTGCTTGCCGGCAGCCTGCAGCCTGGTCGCCAGATCGTCGTCGTTGGAGAACAGTCCGGCATAATGATCGCCCAAGGCGACAATGATGGCACCCGTCAGGGTGGCCAGATCGACCATCACCCGCGGCTTGAAACGGTCCTGCGCGTACCACAGGGCGTCGGCCAACACCAGACGGCCCTCGGCATCGGTATTGATGACCTCGATGGTCTGCCCGGAAAGCGATGTCACCACGTCGCCCGGCCGTTGCGCCGTGCCTGATGGCATGTTCTCAACCAGGCCGACCACGCCGACGGCGTTGACCTTGGCCTTGCGCAAGGCCAAGGCCTTGAGCAGGCCGATGACGACCGCCGAACCGCCCATGTCCCATTTCATCTCTTCCATCCCGCCGGCCGGCTTGATGGAAATACCACCAGAATCGAAGGTTACGCCCTTGCCGATAAAGGCAACCGGAGCCTCGGCGTCGTCAGTGGCACCGTTCCAGCGCAGAACCACCAGGTGGGATTCCTTCTCGCTGCCCTGACCGACGGCCAGCAGCGCCCCCATTCCCAGCTTCTTCATCTGCTTCTCGCCGAGAATCTCGACATCGACGCCGATCTCGGCCAGAGCCTTCGCCTCGCGCGCCAGGCTTTCGGGATAGATCACATTGGCCGGTTCGGACACCAGATCACGGGTCAGGAAGACGCCATCGATAACGCTCTCGAACGGCGCAAAAGCCCGTTTGGCTGCGGCAGAATCGGCAAGAGAGACGGTCAGTTTTTTGACGCTCGGCTTGTCTTCCTTCTTTTCCTTGGTCCGATATTTGTCGAACCGATAGGACCGCAGCTTGGCACCGCAGGCGGCGTTGGCGGCGAAGTCCGCCGCCGACAGCGACGACCCGGGAAACTCATCGACGGCGATGGTCACCAGTTGGTCGCCGGCCGTCAGCAATTGCGCCAGCGCATTGCCGCCAAAGTTCTGCGCCGCCTGGGCATCGATATCGGCGACCTTGCCAAGACCGGCCAGCAGCAACCGCGAGACGTCGAGCCCGGCCGGCATCACCAACAGCAGCGCCTGATCCTTCTTGCCTTCGAAACGGCTGGCCGCCAAAGCCCGGCTGATCAGCCCTCCGGTTTGCCGGTCGATCTGTTGCGCCGTGGCCGAAAGCTCGCGGTTTTCCAGGATACCGACGACGAGCGCACCCTCGGCGGGCAACGCGGCCTTAGCAAAGGAGATTTTCATCGAATGAGCTTCCTCATGATTGCGTAAGAAATTTGTCAGTCACGTTAACATTGGCGAAGGGGAAAAAGCCGTGACAACGCTATGCCCCGATCTCTCCGACAGGGGGAGCCGCCTGACGTTTGGCGATAAGCCAGAAGACGCCGCCGGGCAAGGCAATCAGCACGGAGACCGCGCCGAACAGAACGGACAATGCCGTGGCGTGCTCTTTCGTCACGCCGATGAAACCGAAAGCGGTGATCATCGCCATTTCGCGCGGGCCCCATCCGGCCATCGAAATCGGCAGTGTGGCGACGAGAATGACCGGCGGGACGAGCACCACGCAATCGAGCATCGAGACGTCGATGTTAAGGCCGATCGTCAGAGCGTAAACCACCAGGGCCAGATTGATATGGCCAACCACCACCACCAAAAGGATCGGCAACGCCTTCGAAGCGCGGAAGAACAAAAGACGGCTGTCACCGGCCAACTGGGCGAATCCGCGGATCAGGCGCAAATGGTGAAACGACCGGGGAACCCGGTCGAGCAGGCTGAGAAACAGGATGCCGGCCACCCCGGCCGCCGTCAGCCCGGGAAAGACCCATACAGGGAAGCCTCCCGCCAAGCGGTCGAGCAGCAAAGGCTGGCTGACGGCCACCAGCAGCACCAGACCAAAAACGGTGGCGACCCGCTCCAGGGCGACCGAATTGACCGAGGTCGACAATGCCAGACCGGCACGGTGCGTCTTCCACATGCGCACGGCGTCACCACCGACGGCGCCCGGCAGCACCTGCCCGAAAAAATTACCGATGCAGAAGATCTCGCAAGCCTGACGGAACGGGAGATCGGCCCCCAGGGCACGCAGTACAAGCCGCCACCGCCCGGCGCAAATCAATACCTGCACCACCTGCAGAAGGAAGGCCACGAAGAACATCAAAGGAGAAATGGACTTGCCGTCTTCCCAGGCGGCGCGCAAGTCAACTTTTTCCTGGAGATACCACAGTGCACCGCCGGTCAGGGCAATCTTGATCGCCCAGGACGCCCAACGCTTGATCATGGAAGCTACCGCCTTTTCGCTGCGGGGCGTTTTTAAGTCATCTCCCCGCGCTTTGCAACCGAACCGGCAACCGTTTTGCCCCCCAATCGCCCGGTTTGGCGTCAAACACGCCCGCAATGCGGCTGCCACATGACCGGCACAGGCCCGAACCACCGGCCTCCGGCACGGCGAGCGACCATTGCCCCAGGCGGTACCAATCCCGCTCGATCAGCCTTTCGCCGCATCCCGGACACCAGGTCGACCCACCCTCGGGATCGTTCACATTGCCGGTATAGACGAAGTGCACTCCCTCGGCCATGGCGATGGCCCGCGCCCGCGCCAGAGTGGCCGGCGGCGTCGGCGGCCTGTCGGTCATTTTCCAGTCCGGATGGAAGGCGCTGAAATGCAAGGGGACGTCCGGTCCCAAATGGCCGACGACCCATTGCGCCAGAGCATGCAGTTCGTCGTCGCCGTCGTTTTCGCCCGGGATCAGCAAGGTGGTGATCTCGAACCAGACTGCCGTTTCCTTGTGCAGGTAAACCAGCGTGTCCAACACGGGGTCGAGATGGCCGGAACACAGCGTCCGATAAAACGCCTCGGAAAATCCCTTGAGATCGACGTTGGCGGCGTCCATGTGGGCGAAAAGGTCGGCCCGTGCCGCGTCCGTCATGTAACCGGCGGTCACCGCCACTGTCTTAAGGCCGCGGGCGTGGCAGGCTTTGGCGACGTCGACGGCGTATTCGAGAAAGACGACCGGATCATTGTAGGTAAAAGCAACCGAGCGGCACCCCAATCGAATGGCTGCCTCGGCAATTGCCTCGGGCGGCGCAGCGTCGTTCAAGCGGTCCATCTCGCTGACCTTGCTGATGTCCCAGTTCTGACAGAACCTGCAGGTCAGATTGCAGCCGGCGGTGCCGAACGACAAAACGGGCGTTCCCGGCAAAAAATGGTTGAGAGGTTTTTTCTCGATCGGATCGACACAGAAGCCCGAAGACCGGCCGTAGGTGGTGAGCACCATCCGGTCCCCGTCGCAGGCACGAACGAAGCATAGCCCCCGCTGCCCGTCACGCAGCTTGCAAAACCGGGGACAGACGTCGCATTGGAGACGCCCATCGACCAGACGATGCCAGTGCCGCGCCGTCACAATTGTGGCAATCTCGTTCATTGAGTGATTCTATCCTCAATTGCCGCGTTCAGCATCCCTGATGCACGGACCTCTTCAGGAAGGTCGCGAGACATGGCCGATCTTCCTCCCACGCCATAGACATTGACCGCGGCTCCGGCTCGCCCCATAACCAAGTGCGGAACACTAGCGGGAGAACTGGCCATGCGGCTCGTCGGTCGCATCATCCTCATCGTTCTGGCGATCGTCGGAAGCCTCACCCTGGCCATTGCCGGGATCGGCACCTTCGCCGCCCTCAAGCAACGACCAACGCCGCTGCCCAAGCAGATGGTCCTCGTTCTCGACCTCAATGCCGGCGTGGCCGAAGCCGTCCCCGACGGGCCTTTCGCCCAGTTGAGCCTTGGCCACACCTTAGTGATGAGCGATGTGGTCGAGACTCTGGACCGGGCAGCCCGCGACCCGCAGGTGACGGCCCTCGTCGCCCGCCTCGACAACACCTCGTTCGGCATGGCCCGTGCTCAGGAAATCCGCGACGCGGTCCTGGCCTTCAGGAAGTCGAACAAACGGACGATGTTGTTTTCCTCAAGTCTTGGTGAGATGGGCAATGGCACCGTCGCCTATTATCTCGCCACGGCCTTTCAGGAAATCTGGCTGCAGCCGTCGGGAGACATCGGCCTGACCGGTTTTTCCGCCGAAAGCCCTTTTTTCAAAAGTGCGCTCGATACCCTGGGCATCAAGGCGGAATTCGGGGCGCGATACGAATACAAGTCGGCCATCGAACACCTCACCCAGACCCATTTCACCAAGGAGAGCCGGGAAGCTCTGCAATTGCTGATCGATTCCTGGTCCCGCCAGACCATCGACGGCATCGCCCAGGCCCGCAACCTGCCGGCCGCGCAGATCAGAACCCTGATCGACCATGGACCGCTGCTTGCCGAGGAGGCCAAGAAGAACGGCCTCGTCGACCGCTTGGCCTATTGGGATGAGGCGGAAAAAGCCATCACCGAGGGCGGCGCCAAAATCGTCAGCCTCAACCGTTATGCGTCGCATCTGAAACCCGAACCCAGCGCCGTCAAGGTTGCCTTGATTCTCGGTGTCGGCACCGTGCAGCGGGGCAGCAGCGAAGACGATTCCCTGACCGGCAACAATATCATGTCGTCCGAAAGGGTGGCCAAGGCTCTGCGCGACGCCGTCAAGGATCCGGAGGTCAAGGCGATCCTGTTCCGCATCGACAGCCCCGGCGGTTCCTATACAGCGTCCGATGCGATCTGGCGCGAAGTTTCCAATGCCCGGGCCGCCGGCAAGCCGGTCATCGTGTCGATGGGCGATGTGGCGGCGTCAGGTGGCTATTTCTCCGCCATGGCGGCCGACCGCATTATCGCCCAACCGGGGACGATTACCGGCTCGATCGGCGTGTTCTCCGGCAAGATCGTGCTGGCCGATCTGTGGAAGAAACTCGGCGTGTCCTGGGATGAGGTCCACAGCGGCCAGAACGCCGGCATCTGGAGCAGCAATACGCCGTTCTCCGCCGATGCCTGGGACCGCATGAACACTATCCTCGACCACATCTACACCGACTTCACCAGCAAGGCGCAGCAGGCTCGCAAGCTGAATGCCGAGGACATGGACAAGATCGCCCGTGGACGGATCTGGACCGGCGAGGCCGCCCAGCATAACGGACTGGTCGACCAGACCGGCGGCTATGCCACGGCAATCGTCGCGATCCGCGATTTGGCTCGCCTGCCATCCCAGATGCCGGTCAATCTGGTGCCATTCCCGCGTCCCAAGCAGCCGTTCGAATATCTGATGGAGATGGCGCAATCCGGGCGTCTGCCGGACGATGTCCGTGCCTCGCTGGCGGCAGAGGCCAAGCTGAGCGGATTGCTGACCACCATCATGCCGCTGGTCGAGCTGGTCGGTCCCGAAAAGGCCGAACTGCGAATGGCGCCGGTCAACGCGAAATAACGGACTTAAGACAGCCGCTGAAAGGCGCGGTCGAGCAGTCTGTGCAGGTCCGCCAGGTCATTGGCGCCCAAACGTTCGGCGATTTCGTCCTGAGCGGCCAGCCAATGACCTTCCGCCTCGTCGCGGATCTGTCGCCCGTTCGGTGTCAGTTGGACGATTTTGCTGCGCCGATCGTCGCCGGGCGCGATGGTGATCATGTCGCGGGCGACCAACGGCGCCAGTGTTCGTGTCAGGCTGGTCCGGTCCATCCCCATCGACGCCGCGAGTTGCTGGATGGTGGGAGATGGAGAGCGAATCAGATGTGACAGCAGCGAATATTGGGTCAGCGTCAGCCCATCGGCCTGCAAATGAATGTCGTAAAGATGCGTCACTTTCCGCGTCGTACGCCGCAGTCGAAAGCAGGTGCATCCCTTGACAACCACGTCATCGGGCATTTTCTCGAGGCTCCTCGCGTCATCCTTAAAGGACGCCCAACCAGTCAAACCTTGACGTCCATCGCCAGTGTGAATATGTGTATATACACCTATTTTCGAGGTCAAGAGGCGGGGATTTCGATGAAGGCTTTGGCACGCTGGACCGGACAACGCATTCACTATGCCTGGATCGTCGCGGGAGCCGTCTTCCTCGCCCTGCTGACCGCCGCCGGCGTGCGCAGCATGCCGGGGGTCCTGCTGGTCCCGCTGATGAACGACCTGGGGTGGGACCGAGCGACCATTTCTTTCGCCATTTCCGTCGGCATCGCCCTTTATGGTTTGACCGGTCCGTTCGCCGCTGCCGTCATGCAACGCTTCGGCATTCGCCGTACGCTGCTGGCCGCCTTGTTTCTGCTGTCGCTATCGGTCGCCTCGACGACCCTGGTCCGGACGCCCTGGCAGATGGTTCTGACCTGGGGTGTTTTGACCGGCGTCGGCACCGGAACCGTCGCTCTTGTCCTCGGTGCGACGGTGGTCAATCGCTGGTTCAAGAAGCGCCGGGGTTTGGCCATGGGCTTGCTGACCGCCAGCACCGCCACCGGCCAGCTGGTCTTTCTGCCAATCTTGGCCAGCATGGTCGAAACGACCGGATGGCGGACGGCCAGTCTCGTCGTCGCGGCCGCCACGGCTGCGGTGATACCGATCATCTTCCTGCTGGTGCCGGAACATCCCGCCGATGTCTCCGTCCGGCCGTTCGGCGCCGAGACGGATGATTCCGGGGTGCCCAGCCGGGGCAACCCGCTGACCAACGCCTTTGCCGCCCTCGGGCGCGGCGTCCGCAAACCGGTTTTCTGGCTGTTGTGGAGCAGTTTCTTCGTTTGCGGGCTGTCGACCAACGGCCTGATCGGAACCCATATGATCGCGCTCTGCCTCGACCACGGATTGCCGGAGGTCAAGGCCGCCGGCCTGCTGGCGGCGATGGGATTGCTGGACCTCGTCGGCACGACATTGTCCGGCTGGCTGTCAGACCGCTACGACAATCGCATGCTACTGGCCTGGTACTACGGTCTCAGAGGCCTGTCCCTGCTGTTTCTGCCGTTTTCCGACTTCAGCTTTTTCGAGTTGTCACTGTTCGCCGTCTTCTATGGCCTTGATTGGATCGCCACGGTTCCGCCCACCGTCAGGCTGGCGACCGAATCCTTCGGAGACGGCGACGCTCCGATCCTGTTCGGATGGATCTCGGCCGGTCACCAGTTGGGAGCGGCGACGGCGGCGTTCGGCGCCGGATTGCTGCGCAGCGAGCTCGACAGCTATCTGCATGCCTTTCTGATCGCCGGAGCCGCCTGTATCCTGATTGCCATCACTCTGTTGGGCGCACGGTGGGGCCGTGATCCGGCGGTTGCGCCGGCCGGCGAATGATCACGCGGGGACACGAGTACATCAGGTCATACCCCGCTCTTTCGCCCGACGATCAGGAACTCCTTGTTCCCCTCGGGACCGGTGATCGGGCTTTCGACGATTCCCACCACGGTCCAGCCCGGCAGGCCAGCCAGCCATTGACGAATTCGCTCGCAGACCTCAGCGTGGAGATCGGGATCGCGGACCACGCCCCCCTTGCCGACCCTCCCCTTGCCCACCTCGAACTGCGGTTTGATCAAGGCGATCAGCCAGGCATCCGCTTTGGTCAAAGCGATCGCCGCCGGCAAAACCACTTCGAGACCGATGAAGCTGGCGTCGCAGACCACCATGTCGACGGGCGCCGGAATCTGTTCCGCCGTCAAATGCCTGGCATTGGTCCGCTCCAACACCACCACCTTCGGATCGTTGCGCAGTTTCCAGGCCAGTTGTCCGTGGCCGACGTCGACGGCGAACACCTTCGCTGCGCCATGGGCCAACAGCACATCGGTGAAGCCGCCTGTCGACGCCCCGACATCGATGGACACCAAGCCTGTCGGATCGACAGAGAACGCCTCGATGGCCTTGGCCAATTTCAATCCACCTCGCGACACCCAGGGATGATCCTGGCCACGCAATTCGACGGCGGCATCGGGGGATAAAGCGATTCCTGGCTTATCCAGACGTTTTTCGCCGCTGAACACCAAACCCGCCATTACCAGCGCCTGCGCCCGGGCCCGGCTTTCAACCAGACCACGGTCGACAAGCAATTGATCTAATCTCATTTTTGTCATGGGACCGCATGATGCCGAAGACCGTGGCGAATGGCCAATGCCTTTTCCGCCGGCCCTTGTTGCGGGCGGAGCGGCGACAGCGTAAACTGCCGCCCTTTCGTCCCGGGGAGTGAAACGTTGGCAGACTTGCCCACCGACATTGCGACTATGAGCTTTGAGGATGCGCTTGCCGAATTGGAACGCATCGTTCGCCAGTTGGAAGAGGGTAAGGGCCGACTCGACGAAGCTATCGACGCCTACACCCGCGGCGTAGAGTTGAAACGGCATTGCGAAGCCAAGTTGGCCGAAGCGCAGGCCCGCGTCGATCGCATCGTGCTCGGACCGGACGGCACTGTAACCACTCAACCGGCCGATATCGGGTAAAGGAACTTTTTGCTGTGAGCACACTAAAGGCCGCACTGGCCGAAACCGCTGTGGCGGTCAACGCGGAACTCGACCGTCTGTTGCCATTGGTAGAAGGCCCGGAAAACCGGCTCATCGAAGCGATGCGCTATTCCAGCCTCGACGGCGGCAAACGGCTCCGCCCGTTCTTCGTTTTGCAGACGTCGCGTCTGTTCAATGTCGCAGAACAGGCCGCCATAAGGGTCGCAGCCGCCATTGAGATGGTGCACTGCTATTCCCTGGTCCATGACGACCTCCCGGCCATGGACGACGATGATCTGCGCCGCGGTCGCCCGACCTGTCACAAGGCGTTCGACGAGGCGACGGCCATTTTGGCCGGCGATGCGCTGCTGACCAAGGCCTTCGAAGTCGTGGCCGGCGCCAACACCCATTCCGACCCTCAAGTTCGCTGTGAACTGGTTTGGGAACTGGCGACAGCTGCGGGCGGTCTCGGGATGGTTGGCGGCCAGATGTTCGATCTTCGCGCGGCGGAATTGGACATGGACGTCCAGGCGGTGACGCGCCTGCAGAATCTTAAGACCGGTCGGTTGATCGGATTCTCGTGCGAAGCCGGCGCCGTTCTCGGAAAGGCTCCCAGGCAGTTGCGCCAAGCCCTCAAGGCCTATGCGCATGACCTTGGGTTGGCCTTCCAGATCGCCGATGATCTTTTGGATGTGGAAGGCGATCCGACCAAAGTGGGCAAGGGATTGCACAAGGACGCGGACGCGGGCAAAGCGACATTTGTCTCGCTGCTGGGTATTGAACGCGCCCGGGCGCAGGCCGACATGCTGTCTCGCCAGGCCGTCGCCCACCTCGATTGCTTCGATGAAAAGGCCGACCTGCTGCGGGAGGCGGCCCGCTTCGTGGTCGAACGCAGTCAGTAACCGTTTATTCAAAGGCAACGGCATCGTTTTCGAACAAACGCCGAGCCCACGCGCCTCTGGCGTGTTTGCTGGATTTGCCGCAAGGCCGTGGTGCTTGAGCGATGAGGGATGTGAAGGCATCCGTCAGAACAGATTATTCGGAAGACCCGTCCGGAAATGACGACATCATTTCCGGACGGGTTTTAAGGGATCAATAAAACGATGAGCAAAAGCCCTCTTTTGGACAAGGTTCGGAATCCTGCAGACATTCGGGATATGAGCATTCCGGAGCTGCAGCAACTGGCAGACGAGGTCCGCCAGGATATGATCGAGTCGGTTTCCCGAACCGGAGGGCATCTTGGCGCCGGACTTGGCGTCGTCGAGCTGACCGTGGCGCTCCACCATGTGTTCGAGACGCCGGTCGACCGTCTGATCTGGGACGTCGGCCATCAGGCCTATCCGCACAAGATTCTGACCGGCCGGCGG
>JARLJB010000366.1 GCA_031291415.1 Telmatospirillum sp. | reverse complement strand
TCTGGGGATGTCGCTTTACGCCAAGCGATTGGAGAAGGGGCGCTTTGTTTGGCCGTCTCCTGCCGATGGTGTGGTGGCCATTTCGAGCGCTCAACTGGCCTATATGCTCGACGGAATCGACTGGCGGAATCCCCGGGTGACGTTCCGGCCAGAGCGGGTCGGATGAGCACGTAAAGTGGATTTTTTTCGCGGATTACCGCCAGTTTTTAGAGTCACGCGACCGTTTTTGTGATTCACTTCATCTATGGATGAAGCCGACCTGCCCGACGATATCGAAGCCCTTAAAGCCGCGTTGATCGCGGCGCGGTCTCATGCCGTCCAGATCGAAGGTGCGCTCTGCATGGCCGAAGCCGAACTGGCCACGGCCAAAGCGCAGCAGTCGGACGATCGGGTGATGATCGCTCACCTGAAGTTGATGATCGAGAAGCTCAAGCGGAACATCTTCGGACCGCGAGCTGAACGGACGGCACGCCTACTGGACCAGTTCGAGCTCCAGTTGGAAGATCTGGAACGCTTTGACACCCAGCGGCTACGCCACCGCGGCGGACGGCACGCGCTACTGCGTCGCCGACGGCGTGGTTTACCTGGTTTCCGGCACGCCGGCCCAGGCCGGAACGGAAGCAGCCGGCTTGAGCGCCACCGCCTATGAGATGTTGGACGTTCAGCAGATCATCAATGGCGACGGGCCCGGCAATTCCGTTATCGGTGGCGCCGGCAGGATCGGCGCGGTCATCATCGCTGGCACCACATATGTCATCGGGGCGGCCACGTCGGTCGGAACCGCGGCGACCGCCGCCGAGGTTGCCGCGGACCAGCAGAACGATACGATCTTCCAGTTGAACGGCATACCGACCGTCACCGAACTTGGCATAGCCTCGCTGGACGGGGTTTATTTCGGTGCCGGCAGTACCATTCTGATCACTTCCGGCGGCGCCGTACCCATCGCCCTGCCGAACGCCGGTCATACCGGCGGCGCGTCGGGAAACACCGCTTATGATGATGTCGGCTATGCAGTCGATTCCATGACCGCCGCCAGCGCCACCGGCACCACCAACAGCTATTTCAACCTCGGGGGCCAAGCTTTGCTCTATGTCGGCGGGGGCGCCACCGGGGGTACGATCAATATCACTCAGCTGGGCGTAACCGGCAACGACAGCCTCGACCTGATCGCCACCGGGGCCGGCGCCACCCTGGACAACGTTATCACCCGCGGCGATGCAAGCCTCGCAATCGATGCCACGGCGGCCGGAGTTACCATCAAGACCCTGACGGACACCTCCGGCTTCCTCGACACCATTCGTCGTAACCGGCAGTCACGATCTTGCGATCGGCAGCGTTCTTAACCCTACGTCGCAGACGTTCAATTTCTTCGGGGGCATCCAAGACGTCACGTCATTGCGGACCATCGACGGCAGCCCGATGACCGGTGGCACCTTGAGCCTCGGCACCGCCGCTGCACCGTTGGCGCAGAACGGCTTGACCATTAAAGCCGGCGCTTCCCTCGTGTTGAACGCCAGCGGCAACGGCGACACGGTTTTTGGCGGCAATGCCGGCGATACCATCATGGCGAGTGGCGACGGTGCGCACATTGAGGTCGGCTCCGGCGCCAATGTCGTCACGGCGGACGGTGCGTCCGATATTATCGTCGTTGGCCTCTTGACCTCCGGAACGATCTCGAAGGCGACGGTTATCCATGCCGGAGGTGCTGGGAACACTATTGCTTTTGCGACGCAGGCCACGGCTTTGGCCGTCGGCAGCACCATAGAGGGCACGTCAATCGTCTTTGCCGGGGGCGCTTCCGAGGTTGACGGTGGCAGCCCTTCGGTCGGCATCGGCGCCAACGACACGATCCAATTCGGCAATATCACGGGCGGCAGCGAGACTGTGGTGCTGACCGGGACGGTCACTGGAGCGACCTCGGCGGGAAAAGTGGCGTTGACCACCCTGTCGAACGTCGGTGCCAACGATATCCTGGTCTTCAACAACACATCAACGGAGACGACGTCGGGCCTGACCTTCGCCGTCTCCGAGGTGAACATCACTGCCGCGGCGAATTTGGCGGCGGCTTACAATCTGGCGGCTTCGGCAATGTCGACGCTGCCGGGTCAAACCGCCGTCCTCGATTGGTTCCGGTGGGGAAGCGACAGCTACATCGTCGAGGCGGTCAATGCCAGTCCGTCGGCCGCTTCCCATGCCGGCCTGGGAACCGGCGACGTGGTGGTCCATGTGTCCGGACTATCCGACCTTTCCACGCTTTCGGGGATTGCCTTCAATACCGCCACTCACAGCCTTGTCTTCTGAGCGCTCAACAACCGAACGGCGGGCCATGGTCGTTACCGTTCCTTTTCATCAGGGTGTTTTCAGGAACCGGACTACCTCGGCCTGCGCCATAGCGGATCCGACGCGAGCTATGGCGCCTGCATGAGTGACCTGATCCGTTCGGCGTCCTCTGGCGTCGCCGGATTGTAGACCACCATGCTGAGGTCTGTTCGCCCATCAACCGAAAAAGCGGAATATTCGAACGCGAGCGGACCGAGGATCGCGTGGCGTATGTGCTTGACGGTCTCGCCATGCGGACCGCGAACCTCGTTGTCGCGCCACATCGCCCTGAACTCGGGGCTGAGCCGGCAAAGTTCATCGACCAGAGGCTCCACCTCCGCCGCGGCCCCGGCACGAGCCGCATCCACCCGGAATGCGCCCAGGGCGAAGCGCGCCACGCTTTCCCAGTCGTATTGCGATGCGCGGGCGCGCGGATCCAGAAAGATAAAGCGCAGGATATTGCGCTCTTCCGGCGGAAGCGATCCATAGTCCATCAGCATCGCGGTCGCCGCCCGGTTCCAGGCGACGACATCCCATATCGCGGTCCTGATTACTGCCGGGCTCGGCTCCAGCGCATCGAGAACACGCTGCAGCCTTGGTGTGACGCCGTTATTCTTCCGGTAGCGCACCTCGGGCGGACGGCCGAGGCCGAGCAGGAAGAGGTGCTCGCGCTCGACATCAGTCAACATGAGCGCGCGGGCGATCCGATCGAGCACATCGGCCGAGGGCGCGCCGCCGCGGCCCTGTTCGAGCCACGTGTACCAGGTGGGGCTGATATTGGCGCGGCTCGCCACTTCCTCGCGGCGCAGTCCTGCGGTGCGACGACGCTCGGCGGGAAAGCCGAGCGCGGCCGGATCGAGCTTGGCGCGGCGGTCCCTTAGATAGGACCCGAGCCGATTCTCTGTAGAGAGACGTTCCGCCATCCTGTTAGTCATCTTACTATGATAATCTAACTACTTTACCAGAATAGAGCGGGCGAACAGATTTGTCTCCAATGGAATATGGAGGCTCTGCTCATGCGCGTGTTTGTTACTGGTGCCACCGGAAACATCGGCTCGGCCGTCGTTGGGGAATTGATCGCGGCCGGCCATCAAGTGCTTGGCCTCTGCCGATCGAAGGAGAAGGAAGCGGCCCTGGCTGCCGCGGGCGCGGAGATCCATCGCGGATCGCTTGGGGACCTGGAAAGCCTCAAGAGCGGCGCTGACCGGTCGGACGGCGTCATTCATCTGGCTTTCAATCACGATTTCTCGAAATTCGTGGCGAATTGCGAGGACGATCGCCGGGTGATCAAGGCGCTCGGCTCGGCTCTCGCCGGCTCCGACCGGCCGCTCATCGTGACCTCTGGAACCCCCATCGCCAACACGGTGCCCGGCGAGCTGGCCAAGGAGGACAATGCCATCGTCGGTTCCGACACGCATCCCCGTGCCGCTTCGGAGGAGGCTGCCGCCTCCGTCGCGGCGGACGGGACCAATGTGTCGGTCGTACGGCTGCCGCAGGTTCATGATCCGGTTACGCAGGGGCTCATTACCCCCGCGATCACGATGTATCGGGAAAAGGGCATCTGCGCCTATATCGGAGACGGGCTCAATCGCTGGTCGGCGGCATATGTTCTCGATGTCGCCCGCCTCTATCGCCTGGCGATCGAAAAAGCCGAACCGAACGCAAAGTACCACGCGGTGGCGGAGGAAGGCGTGCCGATGCGCGATATCGTCGAAGCCATTGGCCGACGCCTGAAACTGCCTGTCAAATCCATCGTTCCGGACGAAGCTCAAGCCATTTTCGGCTGGCTCGCGATGTTCGCCGGTGCGGACATGCCCGCCTCGAGCGCACAGACGCGCAAGAAACTGGGATGGCAGCCCACCGGACCTGGGTTGATCGCCGATCTCGAGCGGCTGCGTGTCTCCGATAGCTGAAAACGCCGGGCGGCCTCCGACCGCCTGGGCTTCCGCCGTATCGCCAGCGCGCCGCATCGTCAGATGCGGCGCGACATAGGGTGGGCGACCGACTGCCTTTTTACGGCGTTTTCAAAGTGAAAGAGTCGTGGCACTCGGCACATTTATTCTTAGGGGGCTTATGCCCAGCATGGCAAAAAGTACAATCAATTTCACCAAGATGTGAATCATGCGGATTGATTTCGAGTTTCGCCGTTTTGGCGGCCATCTTGGAATAGGGGCCGTGGCAGTTCAGGCACCCGGCATCGGATGCTTTAGTCTTTGGCTTTTTTTCACCGTGGCAACCGGCGCAATCAACTGGTTGGGATAGATTTTCGTGGCGGTCGGCGAGGAAGTTGGTCCCGTTGGCCGCGCTTTCTTCCGCGCCGGCAGGGGAGACGGCATAGAACAGGCAGACCAGCAAGGTGAGGATGATCGACAGCATCGTCGCCGACGATGCTGTCGATCTGGGGTGTTCGCGAGTGAAAAGCATCAACTACTCCTTATGCGGAAGCGACCGGAAAAGACAGCTTGAGTGTCCCTTCTCCATGGCAGAGGTCCTGGCGATCTACTTTTTCCAGGGCTTCAGTGCCGCGCAGTTCTTTCCGGCGATCCGGCCGAACACCATGCATTCGCCAATATTGCCGGCGCCCTGGTAGATCAACCCCCACATGGAGCCGCACTCGCCGGCACCATAAAGACGGGGAATCGGCTCGCCGAAGGGGTTGACGACTTGTGCTTCGACATTCCTGCGCGGGCCTCCTTGCGTGTTGAGCAAACAAGGATGGAGGCGGATGGCATAGTAGGGAGCATTGTCGATCGGCGACGACAGGACACGGGCCTCTTCGTCGGCCGCGGCGTCAGGTTTTTTGGCCGCCGTGATGGCGCGGTGGAAGAGTTCGTCTTCCTTGCCGCCTTTTATGTCCTGGTTCCATTTGCCGATTGTGGCGCTCAAGGAAGCTTGGTCGACGCCGATTTTCGTGGCCAGTTCTTCAACACTGCTCGCCTGAGTGATCCAGCCTTTTTCGATCTCGCTTTTGTTGTCGGCGCTCCACTTATAGTTCTTCTTCTGGCCTGTATATCCGACACTGCTGAAGACGGTGACCGGCCCCTGCCGCCGGGTCGTTTCATCAAAGATCATATAGCAAGGGATCCGCGGGTGTTTTTGCGTATGAACGTCATAGAAATCGACGGCAAGAAGACCTGCATGGTATTCCGTTCCTCTTTCATTAAAGAAGCGGTTACCCAGCGTGTCGACAATAACAAATCCGGAAGCAGCGGTTCTGATCTGCAAGGCGCCGTCATACTCGGGAACTTTGAGCCCCAGCGGACAGGATGCGCCGTTCATGTGCCAAAGCTGAGCTCCGACCGCCTCGGCCATCCGTTGTCCATCGCCGGTATTGCCCGGGTTGCCAAAGGCGTAGATCGGGTAGCCCTTAACCGAATTCTGGAGCATGACCGGGTCGTATTCATACCCGCCTGCCGTGAGAATGACGCCTTTCCTGGCAAGGATGTTGATCGTTTTGCCATTGGTCTCGGCGATGACGCCGATGACCTCGCCATTGCCATTTTGGACAAGCCGTTTAGCCCGTGTATTGAACATAACCGGAATTTTCCGTTTCTCTTCGACCGCGTAGATGAAGAGATCAAAGAGATTCCTGGCGCTGAATTGCGGGCCGCGGCCACGGGCTCCCTTGACGTTATACTTGTTCATCGCTTGAGCGCCGGCCATGTAGGGAAAACCAGCATGGCCATAGATCACGACATCCTGCCCGTCTCTTAGACTTTTGACCCAGTCGGCGTTCTTGACGGATTCCTCGGCAAAACGTCTGACGACAGCTTCGTCCATTTCGGAATGGGACAGTTCGAACAGGCTCTTGAAATATGTAAAGGCATCCTCGACGTTGGTCGGACAGAGAAAACCGCCGCCGGAGACGGCTGTGTTCCCGCCGCCTTCAGCCATTTTTTCGATGATCAGGACGTCGGCTTTGTTGTCGTGGGCGGATATTGCCGACGATGCACCCGCACCGCCATAGCCGACGCAAACAACATCGGTTTCAATATCCCATTTTTTCGGCAACGTGGTCGCAGCGTTGGCGTCAGAAGCGTCGATACCGCCCAAAATCATCGAGCCGGCGACAAGAGAACCTCCTTTTAGGAAATCTCTTCGCCGGAGGCCTGGCTGGTTGTTCTCGTCAGTCATTTAGGAAACCCCCTGTTCGAACTTTTCGGAGTCGAGTTATAAATAAAAATACTGTACCGCCGTTTCGGCCCAGAGATACGTTTGACTATTGTTGGTTTGTGCGATGTTCAATTTATATATGCATCTACATGTATAACCGAAGTTTCTGTCGATATTGTACTGATTATAGTCTGCGTTGTTACATGTTATAACAATTTTACAATGGTTAATTCGTTATCGTTTTAGTGAACATTGACAGTTGCGTCTAATAGAATATTGAGTACATTTCTATGCATAAAAAGCAACGATCATGGGCTGCAATTTGAAGTTGTGCTCGAAGCGTCGATCGAGACGAAAAATGTGAGCGGGATTCGGTCGGCGATGCGATCGTCGTGAAAGCTCGCGAGAATTAACGGAAATAGCTTGTCGGTGACATCGTCTGGGGAGGGGCAGCCGTGGAGTGGCAGCAGCTTAAATATTTTCGGGCCGTGGCGGAGTTCGAGCATGTAACCCGTGCTGCCGAGCATCTCGCGGTTTCGCAGTCAGCGGTGAGCCGGGCTGTCACCCAATTGGAGCGGGAGTTGGGTGTACCGTTGCTGACGCGGCAGGGGCGGAACGTTGTTCTGTCCCGGTTTGGAAAGGTCTTTCTGCAGAGGGTTATTCGCAGTCAAGCCGAGATTGAGAGCGGTCAAAGGGAATTGGCCGATTTGATCGATTCTGAGGCTGGTGCCATTTGTCTCGGATTCTTGCGCTCTTTCGGTCCAGAACTCGTCCCGCATCTGATCAAGGAGTATCGGCAGCTGTGTCCGAGGGCGCAGTTTATGCTGGTTCAACAGCCCGGTGAATCGCTGATGAACCATTTGATGGACGGGAAAACAGATCTCATCTTGTCGTCACCTGGCGTGTTTTCGCGACCTGGAGTGGAGTGGTCGACTTTGTTCGTTCAGGAATTGGTAATTGGTGTGCCTGCGGCTCACCAGCTCGCGCAGCGTCGTCGGCTTTGCTTTGCGGATCTTGCTGAGGAGCAGTTCGTCGCTCTTTGGCATGGATGTACCCTTCGTTCCATTTTCGATAAAGCCTGCGTAGCCGCTTCGATCGTTCCAAAAATTGCTTTCGAGGGGCCCGACATCCCGACCTTGCGCGGATTGATTTCCGCTGGTTTGGGGGTGGGGCTCCTGCCGCAAACGTCGCTGCGCAATCCGGATCTTGTGGAAATTCCGCTGGCTCGGGGGCTTCCCAAGCGTCCTGTTGGTTTGGCCTGGGTTGAAGGCCGGTATCTTCCACCTTGTTCTGTGAGGTTCAGGAGTTTTGTGGAAGATTTATTTGGCAGACAAGCTGTCAATTTTTAATACGCAGATTGCGGTGATCGAAACCGATCACCGGCCACACGCGCCCGGTGGGATGCGGGCGCGTGACCGAAGGGGAAATCCGTGATTCGAATTTGAACTTAAAATACGCCGCTAAGACAATTGCTTAGCGGCGTATTCGATAGTTTCAGAGCGACACAGATAGCTTAACAAGACAAAAACCGATTATGCCACATGGTAAATCAGGCGGGGCCTAACTTCGGCATGATCACCTTTCGCAGCACGCGTCGCGGTGCCGCAAGTTTGTTACTTGCTGGTCGTAATGAAGGCCGCGACGTCGGCAATCTCGGTGTCAGACAGTTTGAGCGCCTTCTTGTGCTTCGTCTTGCCTGAGACGATGTCTTGAATCATCGCCGTCAATTCGGTGGCGTTCTTGCCCTTCCAATCGCCCAGTTCGTGGCAGGTGCTGCAGATCGACGTGAAGACCGTATTACCCGCAGCGGCATCGGCGGCAACAGCCGTTCCAGCCATGCCGACCAGCCCAGTGGCGAACGCGGCGAAAATGATTGACCGTCTAAGCATTATAACTCCTTGGAAAAAGTCAGGCACTCGGCAGAGCGCCATCAGGCTGTTGAACGATCGTTAATTTTACGACTATCGACATAGCCATGACACTCACTTTTTTGGGGGGCTGCAGGCGGCGTATTTCGCGAGCACGGGCGGTTCGCCCTTGACTCGAACCACTTCAGCACCGCGCGACGCGGGAAAAGCGTCCATTTTCAAGCCTCAAACGCCGCCCGGGTCTACGAGGACGCACACCATGCTCTGGCGTCATTCCTCCCATCTTGAAGGCGCTCCGGTCTGTCACTGTGTCGCGGACGGCCGCCTCAGTTGGCATCTGCGCCGCCAGCTTCGGTATTCCGATAGCCTTTCATGGGCAATATGGTGAATCGGTTGAGAGTTTTTCAAGGAGTTGATCCTTGGCGACTGCAAGATGTTGATCCGCCTGCCGGGCAGGAGCGGTTTTCCTTTCGAAAAGGCCGCCCCTTGCCGCTTGCTCACTCAAAAGTAGGGGTTGTCGTCGATATAGGGCCCGGTGTCGCCGGTCGGCGCTGTGGCGACCTGATCGTCACCCCGATTGGCCGTCAGCTGCTGAGCCGTCGCGTAGAGATTCTGATCAGCGGTGCTGACTACGGAATTCGCGGCAATCGCACCGTCATTTTTGTAGATGTCTTCGATATCCTGGGCAAACACAGGGGACGACATCATCATGGCGGCAGCAAAAATAAGAATCTTTTTCATCGTCATTCTCCTAGTCATCGTAAATGATGACATCTCTTTGAAAGAATCTTGTCTCTTCAGAAGACCATGGAAACATTCGGTTATCTATTTTATGGAAGGCATGTGGGAGAGATTGCGTCATCGTTTCCAACATCATCTTTACGAGACCTCCCAGACTTTCCGAACGAGGCGTTCTGAACTGTTCTGTAAATAATACCGTACCGAACGGTATCAAGTGGTGCCGCGAAGATTTTTTTGCGAAGGCCGCCAGCATGGCGGAAGAGGGGCGCGCGGAGGTGAGGGGTGCGCGGGGAAACTTGTTATATCAAGGCCTTGATGGTGTTGTTCGTTGATGAGCCCTTGAAACGGGCATGGGATCCGGCCCCTTCAAGGGAGGTGCGGGCGTGCGCGAAGCGGTTTAACCGGTACGTCCGCTCGCCCATCTGCGCCACCGCCTTCACCCCCGGGGCGAAACCACATGGAAGATCGATGCCGTGGATTCCATGACAGATTTCAATGAATTTGCGACCAATCGCTTTGTCGCAAGGTTGCTTCAGGCAAATGATGCCGAGGCGGAACGTGTCAATGATTTCCGGACAGGTTCCGCTCTGAGTTTAAGCCCTATTTTCTAAGCCGCAGCCTTCTTATCTGGCGGATTTATCCAGGCGGCATCCGGCAGTTCCGGCGGCTGTGGCGGCTTTCTGACGAAGCG
>JARLJB010000365.1 GCA_031291415.1 Telmatospirillum sp. | reverse complement strand
GCGGGAATTCAAAACTAGCCGACAGACGATCATGCGCGTCAGGAACGCCATGTCACCTTCGTGATTTTTGGTCAGAAATCATCCGTTCTTGTTTCGTGCCACCTTAGCGTACAAGGAATGCACTTTCGTTATGTCACCCCTCCTCGCCGCCCCGCTCCTTCTCGCCGGCGTCTGGGTCTGGCGGCAGGCCGCGCCCGGCCGCCCGCACTCCGTCATCGTCGCGACCGCCCTCTGCTGCCTTGCCGCCGGCGACGCCTTTACCACGGCGTGGGCCGCGACAGCCGTTACCACGGACACCGGCCGCCTCGCCCTTCTGCTGGCGGACCCGCTGCTCTGGGCTGCACTCGGGACCGCCGCCGCCGGCGTCATCTCGCTGCTGGTTCTGCTCGATCTTATGCCGGACCTGACCGCCGCGCTGCGGCCACTCTATCAGCGCAGCTCACGTGCGACCTTCGGCAGCGCCCGGTTGGCCGGCACGGCGGAGGTTCGCCCCCTGCTGGCGCGCACTGATGGCATCGTCCTTGGTGAATGGCGCGAAGATTTCTGGTCGCGGCCGGACACGGCCCCGCTCCTGCGCTGGCGTGGCGAAGGAACCCTCCTCACCATTGCGCCCCCCGGCAAGGGCAAGGGTGTTTCGGCCGTTGGCCCCAATCTCATCAGCTGGCCGGGAAGTCTGGTCGCCATCGATCCCAAAGGTGAAAACGCGGCCGTCTGGGCGGTCAGCCGGCGGCTGCTTGGTCAGCGGACCGTCATCCTCAACCCGCTCGGCTGCCCCTATCCCGGACCGCATTCCGATCGCTGGAATCCGCTTGATACCATCTTTGAGGGTCCGGACTTTCAAAAGGGCATCAATGTCATCGTCGATGCCCTCGTCATCGCCGAGCAGGGCGGAACAGCGCATTTCACGGAAATCACGCGCACGGTCCTGCGCGGCCTCATTGCCGAAATCTGCGTGACTGAAACGGGCGCGCGCCGCGCCCTGCCGTCGATCCTCGACCGGGTGAGTGAAGATAATTGGGACGACTGGTGCGAGGCCGCGCTCGCGACCCCGGAGCGGGCCGGCCGGCTGCCAGCGATGGCCGCCGCCGTGTGGAGCCAGGTGGGCGACGACGAGCGTGGCAGCTTCTTCTCCACCCTTGTCCGGCAGGTTGAATTCATGGCCGAACCCGGGATGGCCGCCTGTCTGTCGGGCTCGGATCTCACCATGGTGGACCTCGCCGGCGGTGAGCTCTCGGTGTTCCTCTGCCTGCCGCCGGGGGATATGGAGCGGCATGGGCGCTGGCTCCGTCTTGTGGTGTCGGCGGCGATCGAGACGCTGATGCGCCGCGCCACCCGCCCCCGCGAGGATGTTCTCTTCCTTCTCGATGAAATGTCCGTGCTCGGCCGGCTCGATGCGTTGCTGAGCCCGGGTGGAAGCGGCGCGCTCACCTTCGGCCGCAGCTTTGGTATCAAGCTTTGGGGTATCCTCCAGAATCCGGCGCAGCTGGCCGCCGCCTACGGTCCCGAGGGCGAGAAAATCTGGCTCGGCCTCGCCTCGGTGCTGCAGGTGTTTGGGGTGTCCAAAGCCGACAACCTGTTTGCCGAAGCGATCTCGCACATGGTCGGCGAAACCACGGTCAAGCCGGAATCCGAGAGCGGAGGCCTGCTCCAGCCTGGGCGCAACACCCCGTCCAGCCCGACGAAACGCCCGGTGCTCACCTCTGATGAAATCCGCCGCCTCAAGCCGGAGGAAATGCTGCTGTTCGTCGATAACATCGACATGCCGGTTCTCTGCCATCGCGCCGTCTATCACCGCAGGCCGGAATGGCGCAGGCGCTTCGCCCGCAACCCCGCCGTCGCGCCCGGCATTCCCCAGCCCTTCGCCCTCGATCCCGGGGAAACACCGTCATGAATTTTAACCTGATGAAACTGGGCATCCAGATCGTATCCATCCTGGCACTGGTCAGTTTCATCCTCTCTGGCACACAAACACTGTTCAATGGTGTCCTTGCCCTCATGCCCTGGGTGGCCGTAGCGGCGTGGCTCTTCGTCGCAGTCCGGCTTGGGATGCGGACCTGGGCTGAGTTACGCCATGTGCCGGCGGCATCGAATGGCGGTCGCGTCCCTTCTTCGCCCGCTTCTCCTTCTCCTCCCCCGCCGCCGCCTTCTTCCACTTCGCCCCATCCCCTGCCCCTGCTCACAACCAGGGAAGACAAAACAGCGGTGTCGCTCGAACGCGCGCGCCGCGAGGCCTATGATAATGCCCATGCCGAACTCAACAAGATGATTGGCCTTGATACCGTCAAGCAGGAGATCAACAGCTTCATTAACGAGGTTAAGTTTGCCCGCGAACGGAGAAAGATGATCGGCAGTAATCCGCCATCGATCAGTCATCACATGATCTTTGCCGGTCCCCCGGGGACAGGGAAAACGACCGTAGCCCGGCTGATGGGTCCAATCCTCACCGGCCTTGGCCTTCTCTCAAAGGGGCACTTCATCGAGACGAATAGCACTGGTCTCAAGGGCCAGTACAAGGGAGAGTCCGAACAAAAAACCAAAGAGATACTCGAATCAGCAATCGGAGGTGTTCTTTTCATTGATGAAGCGTATGCGCTTGCGGATCCAACCGATAATAGCTTTGGTCAGAACGTAATAGAAACCATGCTTATATACATGGAAAATTATCGGACTGATCTTGTGGTTATCGCTGCCGGTTACGATGACAAAATGCGCGCCTTTGTTAGATCCAATCCAGGCCTTCCTTCTCGGTTTACGTTTACCCTTCATTTTGATGACTATACTCTGGACGAGCTCCGGCTAATATTTGACCAAGAGCTCCAGAGTCAGGAACTGATACTGACCCCCGATGCGGGTCCGGCAGTCGATCAGCTGATTCATGATCTCTATGACCGAGGCAAAAAAATTGGGCATTGGGCAAATGCTCGCGAAATGCGGACTCTTTACAGTCGTATTTTTCCGATAATCGGTGAACGTGTCCTGAAGTTGCCGACAACGACCAGCGCTGACTACCAGCTTGTAACCGCCGAGGACATCGCGGCCACACGGGCGGTGATGATGCGGCTGCCATGATCAACTTTGTTCAAGAAGGGCAACGGGTTGCCATTGCGGCCAGACGCGCCGCCGTTACTCTCATCACGTCCGACCGGAAGGTGCGGTATGCCCTCGGCATTGCCGTTGCTGCGACCATACTGCCATCCCTGATCGGCGGCCGGCCGTCCGCGGTTTCCGCTCCCCCTTCCCCGCCCCCAGCGGCGATAACGGCGCCGGTGCGCACTCCGCCCCCAGCCTATGTCCCAGCGCCGGCGAATGCGCCCTTACCGGATACGAGCGGGTTTTTGCCCGGCGCACGCGTCCGCGTTCTGGCTCTCGGCCGGAACGGCCAGCTCGGCGAGGAGGTGGGTGTCTTCGTTCTCACGCGTCCGGCTGTTACTCTTGGCGAGCAACATTGGTTCGGTGTCGCTTTTGACGGGCCGGCGGCGATGCGGATTGAAGGCGCGATCAACGCTGAAATCGGGGGGCGCTATCAGCTGGGGTTCAGTCTTCAGAGTCAGGAAGCGGGTCGAGACTGCCAGGTCGCGATCCGCGTTGGCCAGCGGACCGTTGTCGAGGGCCATGAGTTTCTGACCGATGATCCCCGCACCATTGTGGGCGGAATTGATCTCACCGCGGGAATGTGGCCGGTAACGGCCGATATTGGCTGTGGTCTGGTCAAAGATGATGCGCCGGTGTGGGCGTCTCTGGTGCTGCGTCGTCCACCTGATAAGACGCTCCTCCCTGCCATTTTCTTTTATCGCGGCGTTGCCGGCGATAATCCACAGCCTCCGTTTGGCGAAACAATGCCATCTGGCCCGCCACCTGGCCCGACGGGGTTGCCACCCGGCCCGAGCGTTATCATCCGATAGAGTGTCGATATTTACGTCTGATCGGTATCCCCGCGGGGGATTGGCTGGACACGTTCCCTGGCCTTTCAAGGCTTTTTAATAGAGACGCTGTGTGGTTTTGAGACTCGTCGGTTCAACAAACTCGAACCCCCTGAAAACAATAGACAGGTGCCGTTTGAACGTTGGCTGGTGTTTGGGATCGACGGTTTTGCGGGGATGTGGGTGAAGCCCACCCGAAGACACTTCCGGCCGAAGGCCGTTCCGTAATGGGGGGATGCCGGGTGGGAGACCGCGCTTTGCGCGGTCGGGGCGAGCGAAGCGAGCGAGCCGGCGGGGGCGAAGCCCCCAAGAGGCGGTGCCTTCGGGTGTTGTTTGGTTATCCACAGCCGCCGGCAAGGATAGAATCTTAAAAGGATAATTAAAGGATAAAAGGATAAGACACAAAAAACGCCGTTTTCTTCAAGTTATTTCAATGACTTATGGAAACGACCCGCGACCTGGATAGCCTGCCTCCCCCGTGAATCAGGGGAAAAATCGGCGTTTTCTGGTGCGTTTTCAGGCCTCTACGAGGCTGATTTCGCGACCCGCGACCTGGATAGCCTGGGTTTTTGTCGACCCGCGACCTGGATAGCCTGCCTGAAGGCGTCACCCGCGACCTGGATAGCCTGCCTGAAGGCGCGACCCGCGACCTGGATAGCCTGCCTCTAGCGAAGCCGGCGGGAGTTATCCACAAGCGTGGGCAGGGTCTGCTGCGGGTCACTGTCCAGGGTGACGCCATCCTTCGCGTCGCCCTGGCGGCGGTTGGCGGCTTTCTGCTCGGCGGCAAATTCCCGGGATGGGAACAGGGTATAGGTCACATCCTCCAACTTGCCACGGCTTCCGCGCTGTTCGCCCTTCCTGACCACGGCAACCGCCCCCAGCTCCTTCACCTCGTTCCAGGCGTCATCGAGTGCCGCCACGGCATCACGCTGCCGCGCATAGCCATTGAGCAGCCCGCTGTCGCGCTGAATGGTGCTGAGCCGCATCTGGAACGTATTGGTGACGGCAGCCTGCGTGAATTTCAAAACCAGCTGGCTGATAAGCCAGCGGGCCAGCTGGGTGCTGCACTTCATCAGTCGTTGATAATTGAACTGGCGATAGGTGATCTGATTGATGCTGTCTGTGACCAGACCATGAAACTGGACAAACCATTTCGCCTCGGGGTCGGCGGCGCGGCCTTGCTGGTTCACTTTGGCCAGGGCGGGAAGATAGGGCTGCGAAATCATGCCGGGGTCGTCCGGGTCCGACTCGGCGTCGATCACTCCCAGGTAGGCGTAATGCAGGATTTCGAGGCCCTCGGCGAGGCCCTCGTACGTCATCGCGTGGCCCTGGCCGGCGAGTTCCTGGCGCAGACGATGCAAAGTGAAGGCAACCCCGCTGCGATAGTCGGGCTTGTCGAAAAAGCCCGCGTATTGCTCGGTCGCCAGCTTACGCAGCGCGTGTTCGATGAGTTCTTCCCGTGCGCTCGGATAATGTTCGATGGTTTCGCCAGTAGACCGGCCGTTCTTGTCCTTCACTTCAAGGCGCGCGGGACGGATCTGGGCGGTGTAGGACTTGCCGCGATATTGGAAATCGAGATTGCGCAAGGGCAGGAACCCGCCGGGCAAGCGAAGTTCATCCTCCTTTTTGCGGGGAATGGCATAGCGCGGGATGCTGTCCCACAAATCGATCGCATTAGAGAGCGCGTCGCGCGCGTCGTCGGTGTTGGCCAGGAAGCTCTGGAACAGGCTCAGCTGCCGGTTAGAGAAAGCGTCCGGGGAAACGGGTTTGATCGCTCGGCGGGGTGTCTTCTTTTTAGCCGCGGTTTCCTGAGTCATCCCTGCCCCCCTGCCCTTCCGCCATCATTACCCCCGACCGCACGAGCGGCCCGTCGTGCTTCAGTCTTCATCGTCGAACGAACTGGACAGGGACGCAATCTGTGCCTTGTGCCGGCGCGCGAATATGGCGTCGATGCCCTCGGCAAGCAGCGCCTGAACGCTAGTGCGTTCCTCGGCGGCGACGATCTTGAGGGCGGTTTGCACCTCGGGGGCGAAATGCCCGCCGATCAGGACGCGACCGACGCGCGACGGCGGCACGGCCTTGGCCCGGCTCTGCCGCGGCGCCGCGACGGCGGGCGCAGAGGCCGGCGGTTCCGGCCTGTGGGACTGCTTAAGCCCTTGCATGAGCGGGTTTGGCTTGGGCATGGCGAGGACCTCCTCTGGTTAAAAGTTTAAGTGTATACATGTATAGCTGTAAGGATTCTTCCGCGGCCTTGCCCTTCGGCTCGAATTCCTGGGCGGTCTGGCCGATGTTTCCGGCGTGGCGATGGGCGGCGCGCAGGTGCAGAATCACCGGACACACCTCAAAGCCCTGCTCCTTGATGAAGGCGCCCGCATCCTGAGCCTCCTTGCCCTGAATGGCGGCCTTGCTCACGACGAACAGCGCCGGAGTATCCCCGGCCAGTTTGAGCAGATTGCCGAGCTTGGGCAGGGTTTCGAGGGTGTAAAGGTGCGGCTCGACAGGAACAAGCACCAGGTCGGCGCGTCGGGCAGCCTCGACCGCATCGGTTCCGGCGTGAGGCGGCGTGTCGATGACGATAAAATCCACACCCTGTTCCCTGGCGTTCGCGAAAGCTGCATCCAGGCGCGTCGCCGGCGTCGCCACGACCCAGGGGAATTCAGCCTCGCGCCGGTCGGTCCATTGCGCGGCGGTTGCTTGCGGGTCAAGATCGAAAACCGCGACCTTACGCCCTGCCTGAACAGCGGCGACGGCCAGAGTGAGGGCAAGCGTCGTTTTGCCCACTCCACCTTTCTCCGCCACGATAGCTATTGTATGCATGTATACATCTCATCATGTTGACATGGTGAAATGTAGCCTTGTCGCGTTGAGTCTGTCAATGCGGCGAGGCGGGGGCGACCCGGGCGGCGCTGGCGCAGCGGCCCGACAGCGAATAGGGAAAGCCGATTCTTTCCAAACTAGACCCGTTCTTTTATGAACCCGAAGGGCGGCCCGGCCACCACATGTATACGGTTATTCATGTATACATGTCGCCACGTCACGCCAGCTACGGGGCCGGCGCCGGCGAGGGTTCAGGATGACAGCGCTCTGGTCACGCGGTCAACTTCCGGGGACGCCCTCCCAACTTGCCGTTAGCCCGCGACGAAGCCGTTTTCGCCTCGCTCCGGACCGATCCGCCCAAAACACCAAGCCTGGATTTGGCCCATTGCGCAGAACCTAGAAAGCCTTCGAGTAAGGCGGGGAGGTAAATATCAGCATCCAGCTTGGGAAAGTACAGACCCAGGCCCGACGGCGAAATTTCGATGGGATCAAGCTGGCCCGGCTTCGCCGTTTCCAGACCCTGAACAGCACGAGGGGGAAGGGCAATATCAATGCCAGTGCTCAAAGTGACGACCACACGACTGATGCGGCGATCGTACCGGGCGGCGGTTGCCTTCGGACCCTTCGCCAGCTCGGCGGCACGGGCATTTGCCTGGTCGAATTCATCAAGGCTGACCATGGATCTTTCTCCATTCCTCGCAAAGCTTGCCTTGGTTGGCCTTCAGCTCCTGCTGAAGCTGGGTTAGCTCCGGCTGCGAAAAACCGAAGTTTTCGCGCAGTTCCGGCACACCATCAGGGCAGTTGAGATTGAACACGGCTTCCCAGCCGTTCCCGATGACATGAACGTGAGCGGGGCGGTGATCGTTTGGATACACCACAACGCGGAAAGGCCCGATCCTCAACACCGTTGGCAACGGCTTGTATCCTATCAGAAAACCTAACCGGTTAGGAAAGCGATTTAGATGGATACCTCAGAGAGGAAGAATATTCAATAGGGTGCTGGGCAACCCGCACCCTAGCCCGGCGAAAGGGCAGGGTAGAGCGGTACCGATTCTCCATTACGGGGCTATTTGCATACACTAATACATGTATACATGTCGCTCCCCAGGCCTGGTGTGCTGATTTATTCCCCGCTGTCGCCTTTTTTTTGTGGCGCGTCGCGCCACCTCGGGCGGGAGGGTGGGACTATCAAACTCCGCGCCAAAGGCGCGACATCCCCGGCGGCTTGCCGCCGTCTTATCTTCTCCGGTCAGAATTTTTCCCGGCCTGGCCGTCCATCCCCCGATCGGCGAGGGGATGGACGGGGGAGGGGTGCCGTCAGGCCGCAACCCTCCGCTCGTGCTTCTCGGCCAGCTGGCGGGCGTGCATCCAGTCGGCGGCCTGCTGGGCCTTGCTGGCGGCGGTGAAGATGGCGCGCTTGTCGCCCTTCAGCACCTTAAGCCAGTTGGCCACATAGGCGGCATGGTCGGGCCTGGGCTCGGAGGCAAGCCCCAGATCGGCGCAGAGGAAGGCGGCGCCCAGCTCGGCAACCAATTCCTCGGCGGCGTAGGCCTCGGAACCAAACCGGCCTTTGAAGTCCCGGGCGCACCGGGTCGGGTGCCCGGTCCAGTGGGTGGCCTCGTGAGCGAGGGTGGCGTAATAGGCCACGGCATCGCGGAAGGCGGCGAACGGGGGGAGCTGGATGAAGTCCGGCCCGGGCGCATAGAAGGCGCGGTTTCCACCATGGCGGATGTCGGCACCGGCGGCGGCAAAGAAGGCCTCGGCCGTGGCGATCCGCTCGGGCTCAGTCGACTGGGGCAGGGCAGGGGCATCAAAGCCGTCCACCTGGGCGCAGTTGAACACGTGATAGCCGCGCGCCATAAAGCGGCGCCCCTGCCGGCCGGTATCGGTGTTTTCGTCCTCGCCGGCGTCGTCCTCTTCCTCGCCGTTCTCGAACACCTTCCAGAACACAACCAGCGTGGCTTTCTCGCCCTTGCGCACCTGGGCGCCCAGCTCCGCCCACTGCTTATAGGTCGCCCAGATCCCGGCCGGATAGCCGGCGGCCTGGGCGGCGATCCAGAGGTTCAGGACATTAACGCCGCGATAGGCTTTCTTCGAAGCCGCGTTGACCGGCATCACTGCCGCGCCGTTGCCCTGCACATGCCAGGGCATGCACCAATCCCCGGCGCCGGCCTCGATGGCGGCAATGATGTGGTCGGTAATGGTCTGGTAGATGTCGGCGCGTGGGGAAGTTGTCTGATTCATGGTTTCCGGCCCTCCAATGGTTTGCGAAGCAGCGCCTCGCTGCTTCCGGAGCCGGGTGACCGGTGGGTGAGGGTGGGGCGATTGCGGCCGGGCGGACCCGGGGTGCGCGGCACGCGAGGCTTTTCGGCCTTGCGTGCAAGCGGCCCTGGTCCGCCATAGGCGGCGATCGCGGGAGGGAGAGGGCAACGCCTTCTTCCTCCACCAGGTCGGCGCCAGGCGCCGATCAAAAAACACGTCAGGGATTGAAACCCGAAGGGGCGAGACGGCCCGCGGCCGTCTCGATGCACGGGCATGAAAGCCCGGCCCGCCAAGGGCGGGAGACGCCCAAACGCACCTACCGTCGCCAGGCACTTAAAAATGGATAAGCTACAGGCTATTGAAAATTAGATTTCCGATAGTCTATAACTTATCGAATTGACCGCTTTCGATAAGGTGAGGGTTATGGCGAAGGCCGAGCGCAACGCCATGGCGCGGCGACATCTGGACGCCAGGATCAACAAACAGACCCCTGCGGAGAAATTAACGCGGCCGCCCCGCGGATGGATCAAGGCCATTCGCGAAGCCCTCGGCATGACCACGGCACAGCTCGCCCGCCGCATGGAAATCAGCCAGCCGGGTGTCGTCGTGCTGGAGCGATCCGAAGCCGCGGGAACGATCAAGCTGGACACCTTGCAACGGGCGGCAGCGGCCCTGAACTGCCGGCTCGTCTACGCCCTGGTGCCTGACGAGCCTCTGGGAACCATGGTCCGGGAGCGGGCGCGCCAGCTCGCCCAGCGGCATCTGGGCACGGTCGAACACACCATGAGACTGGAAAACCAGGGAATTGAGGATCTGGCGGACCGCGAACAACAGCTCGACATTATGGCCAGCCAGATTGCTCCCCGCATCCTGTGGGACGAGCCATGACCAGGCCTGGATCCGTGGGGTTCAGCATCGATTAGCGGACATCTGCCGAGCGCATTGGTCAGGAGCGAACATGATCGGCCACAGAACCGGCCAAACCACTGGAAATATCACGGTTTCTCGTTTATTTATCTGGTGTTATGAACAAAAAAGATCGGCCACATAATGTCCCAGACCGAGAGCCAGACCCGCATTGAACCGGCCCGCCTTGAAGAGACCCCCGAGGCCGTCGCCGATGTGGTAGCGGAAATCGCCGCCAGTTCCACCGCCCTGGGCAGAGCGCTGCATCCGCGTACCGCCGCGAATCTGGCAAATCTGGTGCGGGTGATGAACACCTATTACAGCAACCTGATTGAAGGCCACAACACGCACCCGCGCGACATCGAACGTGCGCTTGCGGATGATCTTGACGCGAATGAGGAGCGCCGCAATCTTCAGCTTGAGGCGGCAGCGCACATCCGCGTTCAAACCGAAATCGACAGGATGGCGGAAGAGGGGAGGCTGCCCGAGCCGGCTTCGCGTGAATTCCTTCTGTGGCTGCACCGCGAATTCTATCGGGACGCTCCGGAAGCGATGCTGCGCCTGGGCGAAGGGGAGGGTGCCTATGTGATGGAGCCGGGGGCATGGCGAAGTCTGGCGATCCACGATGTGGCCGTAGGCCGCCACATTCCGCCATCAAGCGGCCGTGTCACTGATTTCATGCAGTATTTTGAGGATCGTTACCAGCTTGCGCCGCTTGGTTTCGCCGCGAAAATTCTGGCGATACCGGCTGCACACCATCGCCTCAATTACATTCACCCGTTCCCGGACGGCAACGGGCGCGTCAGCCGTCTGATGAGCCATGCCATGGGACATTACGCTGGCATTGGCGCGCACGGGTTATGGTCGGTTTCACGCGGGCTGGCGCGTGGTCTGACAAGCCGGGGCGATTACAAGCAAATGATGGATCATGCCGATATGCCCCGCCAGGGTGATCTCGACGGGCGAGGCAACCTCTCCCAGCGCGCTTTGGTGTATTTCAGTCTGTGGTTCCTGAAGGTTTGCCTCGACCAGATCAATTTCATGGGGGGGCTGTTTGAAATTGACGCTCTGGCGAAGCGCTTACGCACGCTGGTGGAGCGGAGCGAAACCCTGAAGCCGGAAACCACGAAACTGCTGGAAGAGGCCTTGATCCGCGGCGAGTGCGAGCGTGGCGATGCGGCGCGCATCACAGGCCTGCCCGAACGCTCGGCGCGCCGCGTGCTGGCCGATGCCATAGAGGCGGGACTTCTGGCGTCTGAAACACCGAAGGGGCCGGTGTCTTTGCGCTTCCCGGCGGATGCGGTGGAAGAGCTGTTCCCGAAGCTTTACCCTCAGACATAGCCGCGCCTGATCTGCGCCAGGCCGATGGTCATGACATCACGGCCTTGCTCGGGTTCGCCCGGCCATAAAATGGGGAGCCCCCCATGGCCCACGATTGGCCTCTCATAAACTGGTGCATTATGCACTCTGATGGCATAACTTGAGTGCAGCGCTCACTCTGGACAGAACCATGGCGGCCTCTGCCTCAAAAAAGTCCATCCGGACCTCGGTCATTCTTCCCGAGGACACCCATGCCCGCATCCAGGCCCTGGCGGATGCCAACAACGTCTCCGCTGCCTGGGTTATCCGAGCCGCCGTCGTCCGCTTCCTGGAAGAACATGGCGACCAGACAGAACTGCCTCTGCGTCTGCCCAAAACAAAAAAGGTCGAAAGATGACAAGAGAGGAGACAGCCCGGCTGAAGCTGGACCGCCTGCGTGCAGGCGGAAAGCCGCGGGTTCTTGACCTCTTCGCCGGCTGCGGCGGTCTGTCCCTCGGCTTTCAGGCAAGCGGCTTTACGCTGCGTGCGGCCGTCGAATTCGACCCGGATGCCGCACGGTCGCATGGGCTCAATTTCCATGGCGGGGACAAACGCCACAGTCAGGCCCGCGACATCACCAAAATCCAGCCAGAGCAACTTGCCACAGAACTGGAGCTGGGGCCGGTAGCAGATGCTTTTGATGTCATCGTGGGCGGGCCGCCCTGCCAGGCTTTTGCCCGGGTCGGCCGCCCGAAGCTGCGGGAGATAGACGCGCATCCGCAGGCTTTCCGCCACGATCCGCGAGCCCGGCTCTATCAGGAATACCTGCGCTGGGTAGATGTCATTCAGCCGCTGGCCGTTCTCGTCGAGAATGTCCCGGACGTTTTGAATCACGGTGGCCAGAACATCGCGGAAGAAATCTGCGAAGTCCTTGAAGGAAAGGGCTACGTCTGCGGCTATACGCTGCTGAATGCTGCTTTCTATGGCGTGCCGCAAATGCGTGAACGCATGTTTCTGATCGCCCTGCGACGGGAAGTCGGACAACAGGTGATTTTCCCGCAGCCGACACACTGGGTTGTTCTGCCTCCGGGCTATGAAGGCTCGCGGGCGGTAGCGCTGAAGGTTCTCAACGGCCAGATCGGTGAGGCTCAGAATTACATTGATCCGCCGGCAGCCTCTCCGGATTTACCGGGAGCCGTCACCGCCGAGCAGGCGCTGCAGGATCTGCCGCCGATTTTTGCCCGTGAGCAGCTTGCTTCAGGCCTTCTGAAGCGCGGAGCCCGCCGCTTTGATAAGACAATTCCTTATCCAAAGATGCGGACGCTTTCCGCCCATGCCCAGCTGATGCGTTCCTGGCCTGGATTTGAAGCACCGGCGGAAGGTCTGAAAGATCATGTCATCCGCTACCTGCCCCGGGATTATGAACTGTTCGCCCGCCTGAACCCCGGCGATCAGTACCCCCAGGCTCACGAACACGCCATGACCATGCTGGCCGAGCGCATCGCCTCGCTGCGCCGTCAGGGCCAGATCATCCGTGAAGGATCGGCCGAATATGAGCGTCTGCGGGATGCGATTGTTCCGCCTTACGATGCCGGCAAGTTCCCGAACAAATGGCGGAAGATGTGGAGAGACCAGCCCGCGCGCACGCTGATGGCGCATCTCGGGAAAGACGGCTACAGCCACATTCACTACGACAGCGAACAGGCACGCACCCTATCAGTGCGCGAAGCGGCTCGGCTGCAATCCTTTCCTGACGGCTTTGTCTTCTGCGGGACAATGAACCCGGCATTCCGCCAGATTGGCAATGCCGTCCCGCCGCTGATGGCCAGGGCTCTGGCCGAAACCATTATGACCGCCCTGCGGGGCAAGGGAGCGCAGGACGATCATGTCAGCGACCGAGCGGCAGCAGCAGTTTGAACAGGCAGTTACGGCCCGGCCGGAAATCCGGCAGGGCGCCCGCATCGCCAAAAACTTTGGGTTCTCCAACAGCGCCCGCGTCATCGAAGGCGGCCTGTTCGCCTGCACCAATAATCTTGAGGCCTATTCCGCCGGCCTGGCCGCCGGCAGAACTCCGCCGCTCAGTCAGTTCATCTTTCTGTGCGTTCTGACTTTCCCGCCACAGGACGAGGTGTATTTCGCGATCACCGTCACGAGTGAAGCGGACCGGGTGAACAAAGGTCTGCTTAAACTCTTCCAGGAAGGCGAAAAAAAGAACGCCGATGCCGTTGCATCCGGGGGCAAACCGGGAAAGATCAGCAACAATGTTAAATTTTACATCACGGACAGCGGCAACCTGTTCTTCCATAACTATGATTTTATGGAATCAGTACGACCGGGACCGGGCGAACCACCGCTTGACCCCGATTGCCTCGCCCGGATTGACTCCATCCTTTTCAGCATCTGGCCGCCAGCGGCCTCGGCCCGGCGGAGTCTGCTGGCGCGAGAGTTCGTCGGCTATCTCGGCAGTCTGATCGGCCGCGAAAAGATCTACGAGATGCGGGTCTGGGCCGATGCCGCCGCCGTCAGCCCGGACATGCAACGGATGCCGTCCACCATTCCGGTGGGCAGGATCGAAGCAGCCGTTACCGCGCTGGGCGGGTATTATCCGGGCGGCGAAGTCCGTCGCTTTCATGCGGCCCTGAATTTCCTGCCTCACAAGCATTTCGTGATTCTCGCCGGGCTGTCGGGCACCGGAAAGACGCAGCTCGCGCTGAAATATGCGCGGGCAGTCCACGGCCTCACCCTGGAAAACGCGCCCGATCCTTTTCTGTTCGTCTGCCCAGTACGCCCAGAATGGACCGACCCGACAGGACTGACAGGCTATTCCGACGTGCTCTCAAACCGCTATATCGTTCCACCTTTCCTGGAAGCGGTCCTGCTGGCAACGGCACACCGGGCTTCGCCTGTGTTCGTTGTTCTCGACGAAATGAACCTCGCCCGGGTGGAGTATTACCTCTCGGATGTCCTCTCCTGCGTTGAGACCCGGGAAGCGCTGCAGCTCCATTCCAGCGGTGTTCCGCTGGAAGGATCGACCGGCACCAGCATTCCGGCGGAACTGCCTCTGCCGGCGAATCTCTACATCATCGGGACCATTAATGTTGACGAGACAACGAACCCGGTCAGCGACAAGGTGCTGGACCGGGCGCATGTCATCGACATGTCGGCCGTCGATCTGCCAGGATTCCTGGTTGGACTGGAAGCCCGCGAACCGGCCCTGAAAGAGGCACGCGCCGCCTGTGAAGGGCATCTCCTTACAGCACACAACCTGATGACGGCCCACGGCCTGGGCTTTGGTTACCGGGTGGCCGAAGAAGTGGTGCGCTATCACGCCTTTGCCGCGGAGTATCTGAAGGCCGGGCCTGCGGACACTACCGATGACCTGATGGTCCAGAAAATTCTGGTCAAGCTGCGCGGCGCTGAGCGGCAACGCCCGCTGCTCACCGGACTGAGCAAAGCCCTCGCCGGCCTGCCGCGTTCACAGGCCTTCCTCAACCGGTTGACGGCCGATCTTGATGAGTTCGGTTCGTTCCAGGCCAGCCGGTAAGGCCCGGGTCATGGTGTTCCTGCTCATGCGCAGCGAATCCACCGGCGCTGTCTGGCGGGTCTGGCCTGATCCTGAGCCGGTTACACCGGGCACCGTCCAGGAAACGGGCAGCTATCTGTTCGAGCTGCACGGAAGCCCGGAAGCGGCGGCGGCCGATCTGCTGATTGACGACGCGAAGCTGGAAGCCCTGCGGGCACCCGCCCCTGACACAGCCCGGTGGCGCTGGTTACCTGGCTTCCATGCTGGCATCGTTGATGTCGAGTTGCGGCTGCCAGGGCAGGCGCCCCGGCATTTCGAGGTGGTGACCGATCCCGACCGGCGCAAGCTGACCCGCGATGATTTCGACACGATGCTGCGCGAGATTCTTGATGACACCTTTGCCCTGTTTTCCCTCAGCAGCTTCCGCAAGGCTGTCGCCCGGGGCAGCGGGAACCGGCCTCCGGCGATTGCCAGGCTGGAATTTCTGCGCTCGCGGATTGATGAGCTGGAAGGGGTTATTGCCAGCATCCTGCGCAACCCACGCCGCAGGCTGACGGCGGAAGAAACCATTCTCCCTTATCATCGGGCAAGCCGCGCCACTGGCCCGGAGATTTTGCGGTCCTTCCGGTCCGGGCGCATCGTCCAGGAACAGGGGTCCCCTTCGCGCCTGCCTGCACCATTAAAAGGCTTCCTGCCTGAGCGTATCCGGGTCCGGCGGCGGCTGAGTTCCCTGGATCTGCCGGAGCACCGGCAGATGGGGGCCTGCCTGCGCTCCTGGTCCGCATGGCTGGCGGCAGCAGCGGAACTGCTCGAACGCGGGCAGCGGGACTCTGATGCCGGATTGCGGCAGGGTGCGGCCCTGTGGGCTGCCCGCTGCCGGCGTCTCGGGCGCCGCGTCGGTCTGCTGGCCGGAGCGGCCCCTTTTGCCGAATCCGGAGAGGCGCCCCCGCGTCTCGTGCTGTCCTCTGTATTCCGCAACGATCCGGCGTACCGCCGCTTTTACCGGCTGTGGCAGGATATGAACCTGGGCATTGCCGCCGTGTTCGGGGACTTTCTCAATCTGCCGCTGGCCCGGACGTTCGAGCTTTATGAACTGTGGTGCTTCCTGCGGCTGGTCCGCGCCGGCGCGGAAACCTTCGGGCCGGAAGGCCTCGACATCCGGGACCTGTTCATAGCGGACGCCGCCGGCGGTGTGACACTGGCCGCTGGCGCCGTTACCGTGCCGGTTGGCAGCGGCTGGAAGTTGTGTTTCCAGAAACAGTACCGCGAATTCTGGATCGAGCCCGACCGGCGCGGCTCCTACAGCCGCACTATGACGCCGGATGTGGTGGCCGCACAGGACCCGGCGACACCGGACGAACCCGGCCGGCTGATCGTGCTTGATGCGAAGTACCGGATTGATGACGGTCTGAACGATGCCCTCAGCTCAATCCACACCTACCGCGATGCGCTGGTACGGGAGGCAGAATCCGGCAAGATCGAGGGCATAGTCACGGCAGCCTATCTGCTGACCCCGCATCTGCCAGTACTGCGGACAGGATACAGGGCCACACCCATGCCGGGCCGGCTGTTTCATCCCGATTACCGGGCCGGCTTCCGCTTCGGCGCGGTCACGCTGCGGCCGGGAATGACGGCCGCCGGGATTGCCGAAGCGCTGCGCCTTGTGGTGAGCGATGCCACGGCTCCCGAGGCGGCATAGCCATGGACGTGCTCACGCCTGAGCAGCGCCGGCTTAATATGAGCCACATCCGGGGCAAGGATACGAAGCCGGAGATGCTGCTGCGGCGCGGTCTGCATGCCGCAGGCCTGCGTTTCCGTCTACATGTCCGGGACCTGCCTGGACGGCCGGATATCGTATTTCCACGTTACCGCGCCATTATCCAGGTCCATGGCTGCTTCTGGCACGGCCATGGCTGCCCCCTCTTCAAAATGCCGGCAACACGGACGGAATTCTGGGCGGAAAAAATCGCCCGCAACTGCGCACGAGACCGGCGTACAATGGAAGCCTTGCGGGCTGCCGGCTGGCGGCTCCTGACGGTATGGGAGTGCAGCCTGAGGGGGCCGGCCCGCCGAATGCCGGAAGACGTTCTGGAGCGTTGCGCGGCCTTTGTCAGAAGCAACACTCAACAGGAAGAGCTGGCGGGACAATAGCTGTTTCTATTCTCCATCACAGCCAATCAGATTCTCTAGTTCGGCTGCTCCTCGGACCAAAAAACGATAAGAAGCCGAAGCATGACAAGCGGGAAGGCGCGTCACGCTGACTTGAGAACCCGGATATTATGCCGGATAGAAGCGCTGCCCCCACCAAGGTCCAATGTGATATTCCACCAGCCATCTTCCGGGACCGGAATGCGGGCGGGCAGCCGATCATAATGACCGCCAAAATAACGGTGACGCCCACCACTCCGATAGCTTTGGAATTCTGGGTCTGACATAAGTCGTATGTTGCAACGGTGACTGCAATCCACGACGACTAAATCTCCACGATTCAGATATTCCCGGGTGTGCACGAACTGCATGCTGGGTTTCCTTGCTGTCTATTCCCGGCCTTGCCGGTTTGAGTTTAGTTAAGCTTGTCCGCCGGCGGAATGTCCGGGAACAATTTGCCATGTTTGATTTCGCTGATACGGCCCTGATTGAGATCATAGTCAGCCGCTATACGGTGCTGCTTATCGCCTCGCTGGATACGCGCCTTGATAAGCCCCACCTCATCGGAGGATAGCTCCACAACAGAAGTCATTCTTTGTTCTCCATTATTAAAAAGAGCCATTATTATCGTGGCTTCTTCAGGTACTGACTGAGGGATTCGGCACCATTTTGCTTTAGAAGGGTTCCCAGCTTCAGATCGGAACGCCGTCCATTGGCAAAATCATCTCCATAGGCCTGACGCAGCGTGCCAATTTCCGTGTTGCTATGCTTGCGGCTGATTCCGCCATCGGCGTCACGATGCCGGTCGTCAAGGCCTGGCTGACGGTGTTTGGTGCTCATACATATGTCCTTTCAAAACACATCGTTTGTACTAATCATACATATATGGTGCGATCTTTCTGAGTCAAGAGCATGATCGGACATTGAAGGAAAAAGTTGCCACCCTATGTCATATTGTGGCACAAGGCCTTCGTTGGCTGGCGCGGGCAATCCCGCACCAGCCATTAATGATTCCTTGAACCAGGGAGGGTTTCCATGCTTGACACCATGCAGCTCGGACTCCGCCTGCGCTCCGCCCGGGAGCGACGTGGCCTTAGTCAGCAAGCGGTCGCGGCGGCCCTGAACCTTCAGCGAACCGCCGTAACCAACATTGAATCCGGCAACCGTGCGGTTTCCACGCTGGAGCTGTCCCGGTTGGCCGAACTTTATGGCTGCAAGCCCGCGACGTTTCTGGACGCGGCGGAGACGGTTGACGACACGCCGGTTATCAGACTCCGTGCGCTCTACCAGGGGCAGCTTCCTGATGATTTTACGCAAACCATCGATCGGGTGCGCGAGCTTTGCCGCGAAGGGGCGGAGCTGCGACGGATGCTGGAACCCGGATTTACGGAAAATCTGGCGAATTACGCGTCCGTTCTAAGATCAGGCAAAGATGCGATCCAACAAGGCTATAATATCGCGCGGGAGGAGCGGCGGCGTCTCGGCCTCGGGAACGCTCCTATTGGCAACATCGCCGGCCTGATCAGCAGCCAGGGTATTTGGGTTGCTGCATATTCATTTCCCGATAATCTGTCGGGAATGCTCCTCAACGACCGGACGACGGGCGTGGTTATCCTGATTAATGGAAACCACTTCCCGGTACGTCGGACGTTTTCCTATGCCCATGAATATGGACACGCGCTGTGCGATCGAGGGGACACCGAACGGGTAAGCCAGGGAGGGAGTGACCTCGTAGAGATGCGCGCCAACGCCTTCGCGTCCGCATTCCTGATGCCGGCGGGTGGGGTGGAGGATCAGTTGCGCCGTCTTGACAAGGGCAAGCCGAGCCGACAGGCGCAGATCGTCTATGATGTGGCCGGCAATACCGAAAACGAGGTAGAAATCCGCCCGCCGGCAGGATCCCAGGCAATCACGTATCAAGACGTCGCCGTCATCGCCCGACATTTCGGGGTCAGCTATGAGGCGGCGATCTGGCGATTGAAAAATCTTGGCCATCTGGACGTCCCGGAAACCAAGGAGTTGATCGCGCAGCGCGAAGCGGGAAAGGGGTTCATGAACCTGCTGAAATTCACGGACACGTTTGCGGAAACCGGGGTTCCCGATGAGGAGCGTGACCAGGAGTTACGCAGCCAGCTTATGTGGCTTGCGGTTGAGGCCTATCGGCGGGAAGAAATTTCTCAGGGACGCTTGCGGGAGCTGGCCGGCAAGCTGATGGTTTCGGCGACTGAACTGATCAAACTGGCCGAAGCGGCGCGCGCCAACTAAGGGGAGCGGCGGATGACATCCGCAATCGTGGTGGCGGACACATCCGTCCTCATCAATTTTCTACGCATTGACCGGATGGACCTGATTGCCCGCCATCCGCGCCGCTTTCTGGTGACCGACCATGTTGAGGCCGAGATCGTCGAAGCTTATCCCGAACAACAGGCGCGCTATGCGGCAGCGCTGGCCGCCAGGCAGATGGACACCTGTTCCGTCACCGACCCGGACGAACTGGCGCTGTTCTTGCGGCTTGGCCCCGGCAACAGGCTGGGCGCTGGGGAATGTTCCGCCATCGCCGTCGCCATGAAACGCCGGCATGCTCTTGCCATCGACGACAACAGCGCCGTGAAACGAGCCATTCGTGAGGTTGGCATGGAACTGGAGATCATCCATACCACCGACGTCATGGTGGCCCTGATACGAGCTGGAAGCCTCGCACTTACCGAGGCGGATGCCATCAAGGATGATTGGGAACGGAACCATCGGTTCCGGATCAAGGCCATCTCGTTCAGCGAATTGCTTTAAGCCGCTCAGATCCAGCGCATAGATTCGCCTCCGCTATTCAGCTCGGTTCTATGTATGATAATGTCCTTTATCATATATATGGAGGCCATCAGAGGCCTTGACTTTCAGTGTCTCTGGTTTCATATGTTGACCAGTCATAATGACCAGTCACAAAGAGGCTATGATGCGCGAGATTCAATCGTCCGAGGTTAAGGCCCGCCTGCCCCAGTTTCTCGATGATGTCGAGCGAGGCGAAACCATCGTCATCACCCGGCATGGGCGGGCCGTGGCGCACCTCGTGCCCGCTCCCGCCTGTGACAGAGAGCGTGTGCGCCGCGCTCTGGACCGGATCGCCGCTCGCCGCCAGTTGACCGGAAAGGTCACTGTGGATGAGTTGCTGGCGTGGCGGCACGAAGGGCATAAATATTAATGTTTGTGCTCGATGCGTCCGTTGTGGCGAGTTGGTGCTTTCCCGACGAGTCTCACCCGAATGCCGAAGCCGCCTTCCGGCGCATTGCCGACGAGACGGCTTTGGTCCCTGCCCTTCTCTGGTTCGAGTTTCGCAATCTCCTCCTGATGGGGGAGAGGCACAACCGCCTGTCGGAGGCTCAGGTCGTCAACTCTCTCAAAGACGTGAGCGAACTGCCGATCGATGTGGATCACGCGCCCGACGAGAGTCGCGTGCTCAGTCTGGCCCGGATACACCGGCTCACCGTTTATGACGCCGTGTATCTGGAGCTGGCGCAGCGGAAGGAGTTGTCACTTGCTACCCTGGACCGTGCGCTGATCGCTGCCGCCCGGGCTGAGAAAGTCCCGCTTGTTGGGGAGGAGGCATGACCCGGCGCGGCGCCGCGCTTCATCGACTGCGCTGGCGCACTCCATGAGTTGGAAAGAGGCTCGCATGACCGATTCGATTGAACATGCCAAACAGCTTCAGGAACAGGCTCGCAAAGGCGGGCTCCGTTTCGATGCCTATCTCCCGCCTGATTTGGCGGAGTGGCTGCTTGATTTCATTGAGCGCGGTGTCTTTACCGATCCCAGCGAAGCGGTTTTCGTCATTTTCTCGGAACACCATGATTTGGAGCCGCACGCCGATCTTCGTACTGAATTGCTGCGCCGCTCCTGCCAGGCGGCAATCGATGATCCTCGCCCATCCTTCTCCCATGAGGAGGTGACGGAACACCTGCGGCAGTTGGTTGCTAAGCCGCAACCGGAGCCAGCCGTATGGCAGAAAAAACCGTGAACCATTCAGACTTCATCATCGGCGGAACATTCTGGTGCGGCGATCGTCAATGGCGCTGTACCGACATTGGCACGCGCACCATCATCGCTATGCGCATCGACTGCGTTCAGGTGGCAGACAGCACGGGCGGCTTGAAGCGGCTCAGCCGCGGCGACGCCAAAGCCGATGGTTGGTTCAACGGGCCGCCCTACGCGGTGGCGGAGGTTGTTTTCGACGAATACGATCTTGAAGTCTGTACGCTCGCGGCCTCGGACGGCGGGGCAGACGCCAGATCTTCATGAACCAGCTCGTCACATCGCCCTCCCCTTCCCTTCCCGCCCTGGTGACCGCCGCCGGCGATCGGGCCAGCATCCGCTTTCTCGAATTCTTCGCGGCGCAGATCCGCAACCCGCACACGCGGCGTGCCTATGCCCGGGCTGTGGGCGCGTTCCTTGCCTGGTGCGCGGACGCGGGCGTGCCGTCGATCGCCACCGTGCAGCCGCTCCACGTGGCGACTTGGATCGAGCTTCAGGGGCAGGAGGTTTCGGCCCCGAGCGTCAAGCAGCGGCTTGCCGCCATCCGCCACCTGTTCGACTGGCTGGTCATGGGCCAGGTGGTGCCGGTGAACCCGGCGGCCTCGGTGCGCGGGCCGCGCCATGTGGTGCGCGTTGGGAAAACCCCGGTGCTGGAGCCTACGGAAGCGCGGGCGCTGCTGGACAGCATCGACGCCACCGCGCCAGCAGGCCTCCGCGACCGCGCGCTGATCGCACTCATGGTCTATTCCTTTGCTCGTATTGGCGCCGCCCTGGCGATGAAGGTCGAGGACGTGTTCACCCAGAACCGGCGCCTATGGGTGCGGCTTCACGAAAAGGGCGGTAAGGACCACGCCATGCCCTGCCACCATACCCTTGAGCAGGCTCTGGCTGCCTATGTGGAAGGGGCTGGGCTCGGGGATGACCCCAAGGGGCCACTCTTCCGTACCATTGGCCGGGGCACGGGGCAACTCACCCGCACGCCCCTGCCACAGGCCAACGCCTACGCCATGATCCGCAGGCGTGCCGAGGCTGCGGGCATCAAAACCAAGATCGGCAATCACAGTTTCCGGGCCACGGGTATCACTGCTTACCTGAAGAACGGCGGCACGCTGGAGAAGGCCGCCGCCATGGCGAACCACGCCAGCACGCGGACGACGCAGCTTTACGACCGCCGGCGCGACGAGATGAGTCTCGATGAGGTCGAGCGCATCGTAATCTAAACCGGCGTTTGGCCTTTGATTTTCACACCCTCCTCGCCCTGGCCCAAAGGCGAGAAGAAGGTAACACCCACCTTTTCCAGGGCATCGCGCACGGCGAGAACCGTGCTGGTCCTCGGGTCCGTGGCGCCCTGCTCCATCCGGATAACCGTGTTCAACGAGACAATGGCCCGATCCGCCAGTTCCTGGCGGGTCCATCCAAGCAGGGCACGTGCGGCCCGTATTTCCCGGGGAGTAACCATCCCCAGATGTAAACGGCAAATGAGATTATCTTACCACCAAATGGGTATTTTCTACCCTTTGCGCTTCGGCATCGGCTATTATCTCAATCTCGCATTGTAATAATCATCACAGCTGATTCCCTCGATCGGAGCGGCCCCCGTGTCAGGCGACAAGCTGGCCCACCCCGGAGGATGGGCCACACATCCGGACAATCCCGCGTGGTACAGGCGCCTGCTCGCGGCTGCGTCGGAAGTGGCCATCATCGCCACGGACACCCAAGGGGTGATTACCGTCTTCAACCGCGGTGCAGAAAAGATGCTGGGGTATCCGGCGGCCGAGCTGGTGGGCCGCCAAACCCCGGCCGCTTTCCACTTGGCGGAAGAAGTCGCGGCCCGGGCCAAGGAGATGAGCGTCGCTCTCGGCCGGCCGGTTACCGGCTTCCGGACGTTCACCACAAGGCCCGACCTCGCCGGCAGCGAAAAGCGGGAATGGACCTTCGTCCGCAAGGATGGGCGCCGCGTGACCGTTTCCCTGGTGGTGACCCCGGTATGCGACGACGACGGCGCGACCTGCGGCTATCTGGGCATGGCCGTCGATGTCACCGACCGCGTGCGGGCAACGCGGGAACTCAAGACCCTGGCCCGCACCGACCCTTTGACGGGCCTCGCCAACCGCCGGGTTTTCGCCGAAGCGGCAGAAGCGGAGTTTGAGCGGTGCAAGCGGTTCGACACCACGGCCGCCCTGCTGATGATCGATATCGACCACTTCAAGGCGGTCAACGACGCGCGCGGCCACGAGGCGGGCGACAAGGCCCTGGTCGCTCTGGCTAATCTGCTCACGGCCACGGTGCGGACAACCGACGTGCCCGCCCGTTATGGCGGGGAGGAATTTGTTGTTCTGCTGACCGGGACCACGCTCGCGGGGGCCGCCGATCTGGCCGAACGCATCCGCGAGAGAACAGCGCGCATCACCGCCCCCTCACCTTCGGGCGCCTTCGGCCTCACCATCAGCATCGGGGCAACCGTGTTCACCCCCGGGGATAAAGACTGGACCGAAGCGCTGCGCCGGGCGGACCAGGCGCTTTATCAGGCCAAGTCCACGGGGCGAAACAAGGTAACGGCGGCGGCCTAGTTGGCACAACTTTTACATGTTATCTATTTGTGACCATTCCCCACCCCTTTCTGAGGGCCTTTGTAGCTATGGACGTGATGCTCGTATTAGATGAAATGGCGCTTATCAAAGCCATTGATCGACTTTCACCGACTGCCGAAGCCCGGCAACAATTGGCGGAAGCAGTAAAAATTGTGTCGTCTCATGGGTATAGGAAGGCGGGCCGGGAAATGCAGGATATGGCCCTAGCCGTCTTCCTGACGGCCGGGGCCATGGATATCTTTCCCGTCCACTAGGTGCCGCCTCGTTACTCGCCCTTGGGCTTCGCCCCCTTGGCGCGGCCCGGCTTTGCCGCCGCCTCGCCATCGCCGGCAGTCCCGGCCGCCAAGCGTTCAGCCACGTCCAGGCGCTTGGCCAGGTCGGCCGCGCGCACAGTCTCACCGGCGAGACGCTCCGCCAGTTGCTCGGCCTTGGCTTTGGCCCCTTCGGCAGAGGCCAGGGCCTCGGCCGCCTGTCGCTGCGCCGCCTCGGTCTTCTCGGCCTGGGTTCTCGTTGCCGCCTCGGCCGCCAGGGTGCGCTCCACCAGCTCACGGCGGGCCGCGTCGGCCGCAGCCTTCCCCGCCGCCACGTCCTGGCGCGCCTGGTCGCGCTCGGCGGTCAAGGCGTCGATCCGCGCCGCGTCCCGCTCCTGCTGGGCGCGCGCCTGGTCGATTACCTGCCGGCGTTCAGTGTCAGCCTGATCGCGCGCCTGCTCAGCTTTTTCCTGCGCGGCTTCGGCCGTCGCCGCCCGCCGCTCCGCCGTCTGCTGTGCCTTCTCCGCCCCCTGGGTCCGCGCCTCAGCCTGAGCCACGGTCTGCCGCAACGCCTCAACCTCGGCCCCGTGTTTGTCGGCCAGGGCCTGGGCTACCTGATGCGCCGCCTGCTCATCCTTAAGCGCGGCGGCGAGCTGGTCACGGTCCGATTGCAACGCCGTTAACCGCCCGGAAAACTCGTCGCGTTCCTCCGTCAGGGCCTCCACCTGCTCGGCCTGAGCCAGGGCCTCGGCGCGCGCCTCGTCCACATCCGCCTTGGTCTGAGCGATGATATCGGCAATCTGCTGGTCAGCCGCTTGCCGGGCAAGCGCGACCTTCTGCTCGGCTGCGGCCTGAATCGCCTGCTGCGCCGTCTGTGCCCGGGACCGCTCCTGCTCAACAAACCCGGCCATCATCGCCAGAAAGCCCCGCTTCAGGTTCTCGGCCGCGCCATCCATCTCGGCCGTGACCACATCGGCGCCCGTATCTGTCTGTGGGGAAGATTCCGGCGCCGGCCGGGCGCCCTGGCGTTGCGCATCCTTCCACTCGTTTAAAAGCGGCAGGACCTTATTGGGCGAGCCGCCTCCCAGCTTCGCCGTGACACGCGCCACGGTCGGCCGCTCACCTTCGGCCTGGATAGCTTCACACGCGGACGCGACGGATTCAGACGTGACCAGGGCCATAGGTGCCTCCCTCTCAAAGCCTGAGATAAAATATTACGATAAGATAATGACGTCAAGATAATAATAAGATAAAACAATATATTATCTTATTATTATCTTGCTGGGCAGGAAACTGCCCGGAAGAGAGCGCGAAGAGGCTCATCGTCCCCCGCCGGGAACGAGGATGTTGACCGCCGAGATGATCAGGCAGCCCGCCATAATCTCGCTGTTTTGCGGAATGCCCGCGCATACGAAGTCCGTGTGACAATCACTTGTGTAAAATAAAAAATATTTACCACCCTTCCTGCTTGAATCACTCTTTCGGCGATAAACCTGCATAAAAGGACACTTTTCCCATCATGCCGATCGGCCCATGGTCTTCTCGCTCGAACAGGAACTGGCCTATCTCGGCCTGGCGACGGCCGGCGTAAGCGGCACGCTGGCGGTTTTGGACGCGATCTTCCGGGGAACGTACCGGCAGCGTCACGAAACCAAGACCGCTCACGGCACCGCCGCCTGGGCCAGCCGGCGCGACCTCACCAGGGCGGGCCTGTTCAACGCGGAGGGGCTGATTCTTGGCCGCACCGGCCGGCGGATGCTGCGGCTGCGCACAGACCGCCATATGCTGACTCTGGCGCCGACGCGCTCGGGCAAAGGCGTCTCGGCCGTCATCCCGAACCTTCTGACCTGGCCGGGGTCCGCCCTTATCATCGACCCCAAAGGAGAAAACACCGCCATCACCGCCCGCAGGCGGCGAGAGATGGGGCAGAGCGTTTACGTCCTCGATCCCTGGGGAATCACGGACGAACCCCGCGCCCGATTTAACCCGATCGACTTGATCGGCAATGACGGCGGCGAATTCGCCGACGATGCGGCGTTGATCGCCGATGCCATTGTGGCGCCCCCGGTCGGCGCCGATGAAAGCCATTGGGTGGAGGAGAGCAAGGCGCTCATCACCGGGCTGATCCTTTATGTCGCCACCTCAGAGCCGCCTGACCGGACGAATCTCGGCCATGTCCGAACATTGCTCACTCAAGGGAACGAAGGCTTCTTCGCCCTCCTGGAAACGATGGCGAGCAGCCCGGCCGCCGACGGACTGGTTGCCCGGGCTGGCAATCGGCAGCTTCAGAAAGAGGACCGCGAATTCTCGGGCGTCGTCTCGACGGCGCAGGCGCAAACCCATTTTCTGGATAGCGCCCGCCTGCGCGCGTGCCTCACTTCATCGAGCTTCGATCTCTCGCAACTGAAGCACGAGCCGATGACCATCTACCTCGTTTTGCCCACCAAGCGGCTGCACACGCATGCCCGCTGGTTGCGGCTGGTGATCGCCTCGGCGCTCGATCTCCTGGCGAGCGAGCAGACGGCGCCCCCGGTCCCGGTGCTGTTCATGCTCGATGAGTTCGCCGCGCTCGGCCGGCTCGCGATTATCGAGACGGCCATGGGGCTTCTCGCCGGCTATGGCGTGGAGCTCTGGCCGATTGTCCAGGACCTCGCGCAGTTGAAGGACCTGTACCCGCATCGTTGGGAAAGCTTTGTCGCCAACGCCCATCTCCAGACCTTCGGGACGAACGATCCGGGCACAGCGGATTACCTTGAGCGGATGCTTGGAAATCGAACGGTGACCGTCCGCAGCGAGAACGCGAGCCTCGATCGCGGCGGCAGCGAGCAATACTCGCGCACGGCACGGCCGCTGATGACGGCCGATGAAATCCGGCGCATGCCGCCGGATCAACAAATCCTGCTGCTCCAGGGGCTGCGGCCCATCCTGGCGCGGAAGGTCCGATACTTTGAGGACAAAGCTTTCGTTGGCCAGTTCGATGCCAATCCATTCCGGGGAGGTCCCGTTGGCAGACCCTAAAATCTTGCCGCCGCCAGCGGCCACACTCCTCGACTATGCCGTTTATGGGTGGGCGGCCGAACAGCGAATGCTCGCCTCCTCGGGACGGCCGCGGCTCCCGGAACGCAAAGTCTGGCTGCCGTTTTTTGCCACTCTCCTGGCAATGCCGGGATGGCGGTTGACAATCGGCGCCTACGCCCTGCGCGGGATGCGGGCCTGGGAAGTCGATCCCTCGATCGCCGCCTGCGCCGAGCCGGCGCTGATAATGGCAAACATGCGCGACCGGCTGACCGGCCTTCTGGCCCAAAAGGGCTGGCCTCGTCCGATCCCTCCCCCTCCTCCGCCCATCCCGCCGGCGGCAGCCGTCGCGACAGCACCGGGCACCGCCGAAACCACGAAACCACCCGAGACCACGCCCCCAGCAGGCCCCGGCGGCGGGCGGCATCGGCGCACGAGGCGCCCTTCACCGGGAATCACCTGACCCAGAGCTTTATGGGGCGACGAAGAAGCTGCAGCTCACCGCCCGGTTGGCGGCGCGGGCATCGGAAAGGCATTTCTGGAAAGCTGGCCCCGCACGATCGACCATCAACGCGCCCAAGCCGCCGCCGCGATCGGGAGCAATACCGACAAGAGAGCCGACGAGGCCGGCCGGCAGGAACCGGAGGAAGACAAGCAACACGATGGCGCCCACGGCCGCGGCGCCAGCCAGCCGGCGCGTATCGCGAGGGGTGGCCGTGGTCCCGGCGGGCTGGCGAAGCAAAGCCGTAAAATCCCGGTATTGCTGGCTGATCTGCGACTGCAAACGGGCGATCGCATCGGTCGCAGCACCGCCGCCGGCGCTGCCAGCCAAGGCACCCGCCAGACTCTGCTCGACCGCCTTGACGATGATCGGACGCTCAGCCTCAAGGGCCGCCCCGATAGAGCGCCCCACCTCTTGCGTGATGAGCGATGCAAGCCTGGGCTGGAGAGCATCCGCGAGAAGGTTAACACTGGCATCATCATCGTCAGCGGCGTTGGCGTCAAATTCACTCATTGGCTTTCCCCCCTCTTCCGCCTTGCCTGACTGCGGACCTGACCGAGGAGACGACATTGGGATGCGATCTCCGCATTTCGGCAAGTCGCCCGCTCTTGCGCAAGTCTCGGATAAGCTTGACCAGATCGCCGCGACGTTCGCGATACGAGGCCCTGTCGCCCTTTTCCCGGGCTTCGGTTGCCTGCCTCGCGAGTTCGCGGACCTTGGCAACATCATCCGGCTCCTTGCTGGCGCGTGGTGCGGGCGCGCGAGCGACCTGTGGAGGACCCTGAAGCGCTTGTTTCACCAATGAAGGATCGAGCGCGACCTTTTCTCTGACTTGGCGGCCATCCCCGCCAGCCTCTCGGATCGCCGATTTTTGGCCACGAGCTTCATCAAAGGCGCGCCGAAGCAGGGACGGGTGTCTTTTCGCCCCTCTATCACTATCACCTGCGGCAGGTGCCTCGCGATCTCCTGGCACCCCCCCTCGTCCTCGTGCATTTTCTTCGCCCCCACGAACATCCGGTGATAGGGCCTGAAGCGGCTGTTGGAGAAGTAATCCATTCGCCATCAGTAGTTCTCCAGAATCGCTCCGAGATATCGAAACATCGGTCTCCCGGACGGCTTCCTTTCGACTATGCATGGCCGCTAGAGCGTGCTGTACGACAGACGTCTTTTGTTGTTCAAGAAAGAAAGTAGCTAGATTCTTCACGGTGGCGAAGGCTTGCTCAAATTCTGGCTTCTCTCCGTAAACCATGGCACGCATGAAGGCCGCGTAGCGCTGCCGATAGAGCGGCTCGTTTTCGATCGCGGTTAGGGCCTTCCTGGTTTCGCCCTCGATGTCCTCCCGATAGGTCGGATATCGATATTTACGATCCTGGGCATCCTCGGCTGCAATTTCGCGAGCGAGCGCAGCCACCTCACCAAAATTCAAACCGGCGCGAATAATGTGTAAATCATAAATATGACGCACGAGCATGGGATCTGGATCACGGCTGACGCCAGCAAGTTCCATTCCCGTCCGGCGCGTTAGAGATACGAACTTCTCGGCAGCCGTTTCAGTGATGCCGATGCAGCTGATCGCTGGCAGTTCACAAGCGCGGCCATAAGCATCGGCAACGAAAGAGGCGACAGGCATCGTTTGCGCCGGACGGCGCAGCGTCGTGTAAGTCAGCTCAATCTGGATTGCCGGCCGCAGCTCCGCGAGAGCTCCTGCTGTAGTCTCATAAGGCAGGCGGTAGATGGCATATTGGCTTGAGTCACGAGCCTGTAATTGCCCGGGGTCGGTTGGATCGAAACGGAAACCGGCATCCAGGAGAGCTGCCGTCACTCGCGTGCGCAACTGGCTTAGCTGTTTGTGCCGGGCGTTCTGGCTCAACGAATTACCTGCGGCCAGAACGATCTTGAAATCCACGTCCTCGGACATACGCCGCACCAGTTTATGCGCCCGCGCGAGTGCGGTACCGCCGGCGAAAACCACACGAAATGGCGCCGCTTCCACAGCCATGACCGCGGCAAGCGCCTTGATGACGTGCCAGTCCTTCTCGACCAGAGCCGGACTCGGCAGGCCAAAGTGCCGCTGAACCTCAAGCAACTCCTGAAGAGTGGGATTAGCGCTCAATCACCAGCTCCGTGTCCCCGTACCGGAGCTGGCGTGAAAACCGCCCTTTCACCCGCACGACCGGGTTGACGGGTACTTGCGTTGATCGGCCCTCGTTATAGGCCCGCTCGGCTTCTGTCGGCTCCCACGGCACTCCAAGCTTGGTGAGCGCTTGTCGGGCCGCACCCGTGAAGCCGTTCGGGCTATAGAGCAGCGGCTCACCCGAGAGGCGGGAGACGACGGCACGGCCATAGACACCGTAGCCGAGGCGCACCAGACGTTTGTCACGCACCAGGCCGCGAAGTGCCCGCAGCACTTGGTCTTCACCGCCGAGATCGGCGAATTCGCGAGGCAAGAACACGTCCTCGGCCGCTTTTTGGGCGATCCGCCTCTCAATCTTCTCGCGCAATGTCTTCGGCCGAAGCATAATACACCACCCTGCAAAAACCCGACACGCAGCCTATGCAAAAACCCGACACATGTCAATAACTCCACATATTTTGCAATGCGCTATCTGATACCATTACCTCCCCATCCCTCCCCGGCCAATGCCCTCGACGATCCCCCTGAACTCCTCGGGGTAAAGGTGGCGCAACTCCTTCAGCCTGCCTTGCTGGCGCAGCGTGCGCAGTTTGCGGGCGAGCTCGCGGCGAAGCTTTTGCTGAACGGACTTACCCTCTCCGGCGCCGCGAGCCTCGCGCAGCTGGCCCGCCAAAGCCTGGGCCGCGAGCCAGGGATCGGGACCGCGCGCCAGATGCTGAAGCGCGGCATCACCGGGACGAGCGCGCACGGTCTCCGCCCGCCCCTGCCCTTCCCCGGCCATCCCCGCGCGGCCCCGGAATGCCGCGAGCGCCCGGCCGACCAGGCCGGGACGGACCGCCCGTGTCGGGATACCCAGCTCGCGCAAGCCACGGGCATCGATAAAATCGAGCACCGCATCCTGGCTGCGCGCCTCGGTCATAACCCGGCCAAGCGAGGCGACGGACGGCGCATCGGCGGCGGCGGCATAGACGCGAAGATCTTCACGATGCCGGGTCATCGCCACATAGGCGAGGTGGCGGTCAAATTGCCGGGTCGCCAGCACATGCACTTCATCCGCCGTCGCCCCCTGGCTTTTGTGGATGGTCACGGCATAGCCGTGGTCAAGCGCCTTGTAGGACAGCGGATCAATCGCGACCTCGCGCCCATCATCGGTCCGCGCCACGAGCCCGGCGGGCTTGTCTTCGGCGGCCTCCGTCACGCTGATCACGGTGCCCAGCGTGCCGTTGCGCACACCCAGCGCGCGGTCGTTTTGAAGGAACAGAATCCGGTCATGAACGGCGAAGGACCGGGGTCCGTCATTGGTCTCGACGGCCAGCCCCCCGGCGCCGATCGCGCCCGCGGTCTGAAGTGCAGCGCGCGCCATGCGATTGAGTTCGGCCACATCGCGCCGCGTATGGGCAAGGATCAGCCGCGAGCGGTCCGGCGCCGCCGCACGGCTGGCGAGCCAGTCGGCGAGCAAAGCCTTCCGGGCGCCGCCACGGGCATCGATGGTGAGCACCGGCTCATCCGGCAGGGTATCGAGGCCGAGCCGCGCGGCTTCAGCCTCGGCGCCGGCTTCGGCCTCCGCCCGCTTCCGCCCGGTCGCCGCCAGAAGATCCGCGGCGAAACCGACACCATCCGCTCCAAGCCGGGCAAGCCAGTGCCTGGCGCCCTCGATATCGGCGGCCAGAGCGAGCACGGCAGCGCTGCGCTTTGTCTGCCAGGCTTTGAAGGCGGCATGCTCGGGACCGCCCGGCCTCCCTTCCCCACCCATCCACAGCGCGCCGGCCGCGCGGCGCGCCTCGACATAATGCGCCGCCAGCACGGCGAGCCGGCGATCCCCGGCCGAAAGCGGACCATGGGCGACTTCGGCCGCCTCGATCAGCGCCTCCTCGTCGAGACCGATCCCGACCCGCACATGACCGCGCGTGGCGTAAGCGGCCAGCCCCGTGGTCATCTCCTCGCGGGCGAAGGCCCCGGAGGCCGCGCGCATCCACTCCGGCGACTGACGGCGCACCTCCGTAAGCGCGGCATGCCCGGTGCGCTCGAGGATCACCCGGAAGGCAGCGCCGGCCTCGATCGGCTGCAGCTGCCCGGGATCGCCCACGAGCACGACTTTGGCGCCGGCCGCCTCGGCTCTTGCCAGCATCCGGTCCAGCTGCCGTGTCCCAACCATTCCCGCTTCGTCGATCACGAGAACCGTGTCGGCGTCGAGTTTCTCGAGGCGCGCCAGACGCCGCTCCGCCCAAGCACTGCGCCAGCGCAAACCTTCATCAGTCCAGGTGTCCGCCTCCAGTTGCTCCCGCAGCCGGCGGATCATCTCCGGTTCACCCGGGGAGCGCGCGCGATCCGCCCACCAGTCGAGATAACCGCGCATGCCCTCGCGCAAACCCTCGGTCATCACCCCGTTCCGGTGCAACGCCGCGAGCTCGTCCGCCTCCCGGAACCGGGCGTCATAGGCGGCGATCGTCCGGCTCTCGATCCCGCTCTTTTGCAGATTCTCCGCCGCAATCCCCGCCAGGGCTGCGCCGATCACCCGCTTACCGGATGCCGTCCAGGCGTCTTTCGCGGCCTCCAGAATCGTCGACTTGCCAGAGCCGGCGTGCCCGACGATGACGCCGAGCCGGCCTTTGCCGGTGACATGCCGGACGGCCTCTCGCTGCTCCTCGTTTGGTGCGAACCCGTGGCGTTCGGCGAAAGCGTCGAGAGCCGCCAGGGCCTGCTCGGGCACCACGCCGCCACGTTTATCCTCGGCCATCGTCACCGCGTGGCACACGAGCGAGGCTTCGATCTCAATCGTCTGGCGCAGCGTATAGCGCGCGGGATGTCCCTTCTGGTCCGCCGTCAGGCGCACCAGATCGGGCACCGCCATGACGCGCGCCAGCATCCCCTGGAATTCGGACGGATCGTCGAACCAGCGCGCCAGCACGCGCGCGGCATCGATCCTGGTAAACGTACTGCGCTGCTCGGCCAGCAATTCGAGCACGAGCGCCGGCCGTTCGCGCACCTCGTCGGCCTGGCTCCGCCGCACCTCATCCGAAGCGGCGACTCTCTGCACGTCCGGCCGACCGGCGCTCGCGAACGCCTCCGCCCCGACGCCGCGATGAACACCGCCATCAAGGGCGATGCCGCGATCGGCGTAGGAACGGTGATCGACTTGGATGTCGTGCCCCGCCAGAGCGAGCGCCCGGTTCTGATGAACCGCCCACTCCTCACGCCAGGTTTCCAGCGTTTCGCGGCGGTCAAGCTCCCGGACCCGCGCCCGCGAAAACCCCTCCTCGCCGGCCGTCCGTACCGTCGCCATGATGTGCGCGTGCGGCTGATAGATCCGCACCGTCTCGCCGCCCTCAGGACCGTGCGTCACCAGGATATGGGGCCGCTCCAAGACCGGGACGTCCCGACCGGACTGGTGATCCACGCGCTCCCAGCCCATCACCTCAAAGCGCGCGATCTTCGCCGCGTCGCGGGGATTGGCCGGATCGAGAGCGCGGCCATACGCATGGATGGCGATGTCGGCGGTGACCCCGTACCGTCCGGCCAGAGCCTCGCGGGCAAACCCCTGAACCAGAACCTTCTGCTCCGCCAGCGTCAGCTCGACCGGCAAAGCCACTTCGATCTCGCGGGAAAGCTGCGCGGTATCGGCCCGAAGGGGCTGGCCATCGTCTCCGATCACCGGCCGCAACACACCATCCGGCCCCTTTTCCTTCACGATTTTGTTGAAAGACCTGGTCTCCACCTCGACCCGGTTCCACAGCGCGGCGGACGCTTGTCGCGCCTCTTCGGACGAACGGCCGGAGGCTTCGGCGAGGGCGGCGAGCCAGGCCGGGCTGTCCTCGGGAATGACAAGCCCGCCTTCATGAACACCAAGTCTGCGGCGGTAATCGAAAGCCTGGTCGGTGCGCTCGTCGGTCATGCGCGCCCCGTGGCGGTAGGCCGCCGCGGAAACCGCGCCGCGACCGGTCGAGCGTCCCACCACGCGGGCTGTGAGATGATAATCCGCCATGACCCGCCAAGAATACCGCAACCGCACGCACTTTGCGAAGCAAAAGTGCATAAGTGCGCGCTTCATCCTTTGTCTTCGCGACCTCGTCCGTTGTGAGGGAAAAACTCAGCTCCTTAAAACCACAAACCCGGCACTCAGGTACACCTGCCGAACACTCTTAAAAACCGACATCCCCAGACAAAAGCCTTATAGGCACGACCGGAATTTGATAGACTTCGCCATACGGGGGATTCCGATTGCGATGACACAAAGCCAGACTCTGGCCCGGCTCCAGGCTGAAGCCGCCGCCGCCCAATCACGGCTGGAAGAGGCGCTTAAAGCGAGACATCAGCGCCTTGGTCAGCTGGCCGAATTTGCCGGCCTCATAGAGTTCGATGACGCCCTTCTGGCCGGCGCCTTCGCCGAACTCGCCGAAACCATCCGGTGCGCAGACGATGCCCGCAAGGAGGCCTGGGGGAAACGCGGCGAACCCTTTTGCAAACGGGCCGCGCCATCCCGCCGGCGCGCGGCACCTTCGCCTGCTGCGGCGCCGGCTGCGCCTGATCCAATCGCGATACAGGCGGCAGGCGCTCATGGAAAGGCGTGAGCGCACCCGCCAGCTGATCGGCCTCGGCGGTCTCATCGCCAAGGCCGGACTTGCCGACGAAACGACCGCCGTTCTCCTCGGCCTTTTGCTCGATGCGCAGGGCCAGCTCGCCGGCCCTGACGGAGAACGGCTGCGCCTGTTGTGGAACCGCCGCGGCGATCGCGCTTTCAAGGCGGATGACGCCACCAAGGCCGACAGCTGACGCATGCAAATGCTGTTCACCCTTCTGCGTGGTCCCCTCCTCCGCGCCGTCCTTGCCGCCTGGCCTTTGTGGGTCTGGCTGTGGCTGCGCGGACGATTGGCCGAAAGCATCGGCCCGGACATCGGCGAACCCGCCGCGCGTCTCCTCGGGGTGACATAACGAAAGTGCATTCCTTGTACGCTAAGGTCGCACAAAACAAGAACTACGCCGCGAGGAGCGATACGGGGCGGTGCAACGGGCGCATCCCGCCGTCGCCAAACTCCTCCATTACCCAACTATAGTCCCCCGTCAGGCTAATGTGCTCCCATCCGAGCGGAGCGACGTGTTTTATCAGCTCTGGGGTGACGGCCATGCCACGGCGTGCCAGCTCGGCATAAGCCATCTCAAGATAGCTGGTATTCCAAAGGATGATCGCGGCCACCAGCAGGTTGAGGCCCGAGGCGCGATACGCCTGGTTCTCGTAGCTACGGTCGCGCATCTCTCCCAGCCTGTAGAAGAACACAGCCCGTGCCAGGGCATTCCGGGCCTCGCCCTTGTTCAGGCCGGCGCCGACACGTCGCCGCAATCCGGGATCGCGAAGCCAGTCCAGGGTGAACAATGTCCGTTCCAACCGGCCGAGATCGCGCAGAGCAACCGCAAGCCCGTTCTGGCGTGGATAGGCCGACAGCTTGCGCAAGGCGGCCGATGCCGTCACGGTTCCGGAGCGGATCGATACCCCGAGCCTGATCAGGGGCTCCCAGTTCATGGACAGGTGTTTGATGTCGATGGTGCCGCCAACCAGGGGCGCCAGGACCTCCGGCGCCTTCATCCCAGGCGGCAGGTACAGGCGTCGATCTTTAAGATCGCGAATGCGCGGCGCGAATCGGAACCCCAGCAGGTGGCAGAGGCCAAAAACGTGATCGGTGGCTCCGCCGGTGTCGGTGTAGTGCTCGCTCGGTTGAAGCCCGGTCTGATGGTAAAGCAAGCCGTCGAGAACGTGGGGTGCCTCGCTCGCACTTGCCGCGATCACCTTGGTATAGAACGGCCCGTATTGGTCGGAAATGTGTGTGTAGAAGCTGACGCCCGGCTCGTTGCCGTGGTGGGCATTGATATCGCCGATGGCCTCGCCGCGACCGCCGGCCTTAAAGAACTGTCCGTCCGACGAGGAGGTCGAGCCGTCGCCCCAGACCCCGGCCAGTGGCATGGCGCGATGGACGCCGATGATCCTCGCTAGCGCGGCGGCATAGGTATCCTCGCGGACGTGCCAGTCATGGACCCAGGCAAGGCGTCCCGCCGTCACGCCACGACAGGATTCCGCCATTCGGGCCAGGCCGAGGTTGATGCCATCGGCCAGGACGGCGGTCATCAGGGCGGTACGATCCTCAGGCGGCTTGCCGCTGCGCTGGTGGCTAAAGCAATCGGAGAAGCCGGTCCAACCATCGACTTCCGTCAACAGGTCGGTGATCCGCAGACGAGGTAGGAGGCCGTAGGCTGCATTCCGCAACGCTAGGGCGGCATCCGGCGTGTCTGCCTTATGCGGCGTGATTTTCAACTCGCCGTCCTTAATAGTCACGTCGGGCAATTCATCGGCTTCAGCGAGGGTACCCACCTGCCGGAGAGCACCATCCAGATTGGCGCTCATCATGCCTAAATGCTCATCGGGGTTGCCGGATACGGCGACCGAAAGCGGCCCTTCTTCGCGGAGCGCCTCGAACACGGGCATCGGCAATAGGCAGTCCTCGAAGCTGCGACAGGTCTGGCTACCCTCGACCCAGACATCGCCGGCACGAAGACGATCGCGCAATTCAGAGAGGGCGCAGATTTCATAGGACCGCCGTTCAACCTCGCCGTTGACGAGCACGAACGGTCGCCAACTCCGGCGAATGAACGTTGTCGGCACTTTCTCTGGCAATTTGCGCCCGCCGGATTGATACATGTCGCGGATGATGGCTAAGGCATTCAGCAGCGCCCGACATGCCGGGACGCCCTGGAAAGACATGCCGGACAACAGAACCGGCGCGAAGGACCGAACTGAGGCATACCGGGCGATCAGTTCGGTTCTCGGATCAGTGGTCTCCGGTCGGGCGAGGTCTTCGGCGAGGGCGACGCTCTTGACGAAATTTCCCCATCCGGTTTCTTTTTCAATGGCCGTCTTTGGATCAGCCCCCTGCTCGCAGGCGGATATCAGGACTCGACATGCCTTCGCCAGCGACATCAACTGGCCATGGGCTTCACGAACCGACTGGAGCGCTCGGTCAGCCGTCTTGCGTTCGGCCCGCCGCGACAGCGTTCCCATTAATTTGTCGAACATCCTCAGTATGCTGTCGATGAGGCTGGTTTCCAACTGCACCGCGACAGCGGTCAGGGTGGCGTGGCGGCGTGGTGCCGCCAGTTCTCGGAGATGCTGCACCGTCATCCGCAACCCCTCGTCGGCCAGACGGGTCAGCGTTCCGGCCGTCACCAGCTTGGCAACCGCGCGGGCGATTCCAATCCGGCGAATTGCCTCAAGGCGCTCCATCATCTCGGCCATGTTGCGGGATGAGGGCGACGCGCTGGTGGTCCTCAGCCAAGCCAGCATGCTGATCGACTTGTCGACCATCGGTTCCATGAGTCTGTCCAGCGCCGCCCGTCGGGTATCATCGAGGCCGCTGGTCAGAGCCTGTATCATGATCCGCTCGGCTCTGACGCGTGCCCGCCGTACGATGAGGTCCAGCACGGCGGGCTGCGGCAGCAGGATGCGGCGCGACCGGCTTTCCTGGATCAGCAATTCGGCGAGACGAATTGGGGAGCGCTCATTCGTGGCCATTCCGACCAGCCAGACGATCAGCGCCTTGGTTGTTGCACGGTCGAAGGAGACAAGACCGAGGTGGCGGATGATTTCGGCGACATGCTCTCGCCGGGTTTCGTCGCGGCGGGCATATTTGGCATGGACAGCTTGGTCGATGTGCAGTTGCTTGGCAACGAACGCAACCACTTCCTGCGGCGCCCCTTCGCCGGCAGCCGGTGGGCGGCCCGTCTGTCGAATGCCGCAAAGCAATACGGTGAAGCCAAGACGATTGTGGTCACCTCTCTTGCCTGCGATCAGATCGATGTCGTCCTGAGACAGCGTGTAGTGGCGCACGATTGCCCGCTCTTCGAAGTCGGGCACCATCAAATCGGCCCATTGCCTGTCGCTCAAGATCCGCTGCCGTGCCATCGCTCGATGCTCCACAGATTCTCAGTGGTGGCAGATTTCTTACCGAGAGCAACGGGTAACGATCAATGATCGGACGCAAAATTGATCATCAAAACGATAGACCGATTGGGCGTAACCGGCTGCAATATGATAAGAAAGCTGCCCTTTAACAGGTTGTCATCGGCCAGCAGCACATGACCTGTTCCGGACGGTCGCAAGTGAAGAGATACTATCCGAGCGTTCCTACGGTCCAGGTCGCGCTATGGATTGCCGCATGCCTTTCTAGCGCCACGACAACATGATCCAGTTCTTTAGGATCGGCTGTCGTTGGGACCAGGATAGCCGCCAGTTCCACTACGTCATCGTTGTCCGAAAGTGTTTCGATTTCGCTGACCGGATAGTTGAGGTTTTCCAGTTCTTGCACCATGAGATCGCGCACGTCGGCCACGGCCTCGGGATCGCACACCGCATGGAGCCTGTATTCGGCTTCCGAGGTTTGCTCAATGGGCTTCCGGTTAATGTAATTGACGACGGGCCGCAACAGCGTGTTACCTGCCAACACGAAGGCCGTCAGGATCGCCGCCTCGACGGCAAGGCCGGCACCGGCCAGGGCTCCAACTGCCGCAGAGCACCAGAGCGTAGCGGCGGTATTGAGGCCGCGAACCGCTCCACCGTCCTTCATGATAACGCCGGCGCCCAGGAAGCCGATTCCCGAGACCACATAAGAGATGATCCGGGTTCCGCCCTCGGCTCCCAACAGGCGCATGCCAATGGCGGCAAAGGCGGCAGCACCAATGGCGACCAGGACATTGGTGCGCAGCCCCGCCATGCGTTGGCGATATTGCCGTTCCAGGCCGATCAGACCGCCGAGAAGAAAGGCGACGGCCAGCGCCACCGCCATCCTCCCCGTTTGCTGATCCACGGGAAACCATGCCTGCATCAAGCTCACCTTCAACCACCCATCGCCAGTTGGACGATACGGACTAGGACGAGACCAGCGGCGATGATCAGATAGCCGCGCAGCACCACCATCCACACTCGGCTGACCAGAGTGAGGCGGGCCGGAGGCAGTTCGGCGAGCGGCGGCATTACCCAGTTATTCTGGAGGCTCCGATCGACCGCCCCCTCATCTGTCGCCACCGAACGGCCACGGTCGAAGGCACGAACGGCGATGGTAACCACAGCCGCTACCATGCAACCGCCAACCAGGATGCCGATGATTGTCTCCTCTCCCATGTCCGGCCACAAGACCGAGGTGGTGAGAATGACCGACAGCATGACCAGTACCGCGACCACCGCCCCAGTGAACAGGTTGAGCCGCCGTGAATTGGCCCACGGACCCAGAACCGCCTTGTCGTTGCACAGCAGCAGCAGGAACACCGTAGCGCTGGGCAACAGCACTCCGGCCAGGGTCTGCACCGCATTGGTCAACAGCCCAAGCGGGGTGCCGGGGGTTAGCACCAGCACCGCCGCTACAACCACCAGCCCGCAATAGACGGCATAGAAACCCTTGGCATCGGTCGCCTTACGGTGCAGCGAGTGCTTGAGCGACAGCACGTCGCCGATGGCATAGGCGGTGGACAACGACACCGCCGAAGCTCCGATGATGCAGGCATCGATCAAGGCTATGGCGAACAGCACTCCGGCCGTCTTGCCGGCATATTTCTCCAGGCCCGCAGCGACGCCACCGGCATCGGTGAAGGCGCCGAACTCGGCCTGGCCGGTGAAGGCCGCAGCGGCGAAGGCCATCATGGCGACGGCACCGACGATCACCAACACGATGCCGAGCCACAAATCAGCCCGTTCGTAACGGATAAAGCGCGGCGTGATGCGCTTATCGATGACGTAGCTCTGCTGGAAGAACAGCTGCCAGGGCGCCACAGTGGTGCCGACGATACCGATGATCAGCAGCATGACATCGCTGAGTTTGGCGCCCTCGGGCAGCTGCGGCACGACGAAATCATGCGCCACCTGAGCCATTGGCGGATGCACGATCAGAAAAATCGGCACCAGCAACAGGCTGCCGAATACCAGGACCATCGAGAACCGTTCGAAGCGACGGAAATCACCGGTCCCGGCCACCGCCATGATGAGCAAGGCCGAGATGGCGACACCCCATTCTCGCGGCAAACCGAGATAGTCCAGTGCCAAGCTGATGCCGATGAATTCGGTGACGATGGTCAGGGCGTTCAGCAGGAATAGGTCGATTACGCTGAAGGCGCCCCAGAACTTGCCGAAGCGCTCCAGGATCAAGCGGGCATGGCCGACCCGGGCCACGGCGCCTAGACGAAGAACCATCTCCTGGTTGACGTAGAGTACCGGGACCAGCAACAGCAACGTCCACAGCAGCGCCGTACCATAATTTTGGCCGGCTTGGGTATAGGTGCCGAATGCGCCGGCATCGTTGTCGCCGACCATGACAATCAGGCCGGGACCGACGATCGCCAACAGCGTCTTTAGCCGGGCCGACCAGTTGGTGCGCGGCGCGACGTCGCCTTGCAGGATGGTGCCAAAGGCACCCTGGATGTGGCCGACATGGGCGTCGTCAAGGACAGCAGTTCCTTGAATGGGGGAGACGGCGAGAGCGGTATCGATGGCATTCATTTTTCGATTCCTTAAGGCAGGATCAGCCAAAACTCGCCGAACTCCGGTAGCGACCATGGTGACAAAGGGCGCTGCCGGAATTCAGCAGGGGATGCAGAGCGGTAAAGCGGACGAACGATGGCCGGCACTGGCCATCGACCTCTGCTTTACGCTTGGACGATTCTCAAATGAGGGCGAAAGCGCCATCCGGAATCCTCTTCGGATACCCAATGGCAAACCGGACGGCCGGATGACGGGTCGATCATCCAGCGACGAACGACACGGCGCGGGCGGGACAGCAACAAGGTGATGGCGGTATCGGAACGGGCCGCAAAGGCGGACCCGAAGGACAGGGCAGTGGCCAGAACAGCAGCCATGTTAGCCTCCTCTTGTATCAGGGTTGACGTGTGTCTTCCCGGGAGGCGTCTTGGCTGCCGATCAGGCACTACCGCATGGCAGAGCGCCCTTTCAGAGCAGTTTCATGACGATCCCGGGCAAAGCCCACGGTCCAATCAGTCGTCGAATAGCGACAACTGGGAGGCTCCGCGGACGCAGTGCTAGGTCGAGCGTTCATGTATCTCTCTGTGGTTGATTGCGTAAAACGGCAGGGCGATGCCCCATCGACTTCACAACATCCCCTTACGCCCTCTTTCCATCGAGGTCAAGCGGCGATCAGAAGACTGGCCTAGCCGATCAGACGCTGTTGTATTGGTCGTGGGCATATTTCGGGGAATGGGAATAAGTGGCCAGTTTTGGCCCTGAAGAGCCGAAGCGGACAGACCTGCCGAACGGCTGTTATCGACGAGCAATGCGCACGCAACCCATGTACGAAATCGGTCGTTTACGGACACATCCCGCGCCCCTGTCCGTAAAATAGCTTTACGCAGTTACGGACACACGATATATTCCGGACATCCTTTTTGGACGGAATATCGCCGATGCCCCGCACCTTCGCCTATGTCCGCGTCTCCACCGTTGGCCAAACGACTGACAACCAAGTCCTTGAGATCGAATCCGCCGGCTTCAAAGTGGAACCCCGGCGGATCATCACCGAGACGGTCTCGGGAAGCGTCGCCATCAGCCAGCGCCGGGGCTTTGCGCGCCTTCTCGACAAGCTCGAACCCGACGACGTCTTGGTGGTCACGAAGCTTGACCGTCTCGGCCGCAACGCCATGGACGTCGGTGCCACTGTCGCCAAGCTCGCTGAGATCGGTGTCCGTGTTCATTGCCTGGCGCTCGGTGGTGTTGACCTCACCAGTTCGACCGGCAAGCTGACCATGGGCGTCATCAATGCTGTCGCTGAATTCGAGCGCGATCTGCTGGTTGAGCGCACGCAAGCGGGGCTCAGCCGCGCCAAGGCCGAGGGCAAAACGCTCGGCCGACGCGCGACCCTCACCGACGATCAGCGCGGAGACGTGGAGCAACGCCTGGTGGACGGAGCCAGCGTATCGACGCTGGCGCGGGAATTCAAAACTAGCCGACAGACGATCATGCGCGTCAGGAACGCCATGTCACCTTCGTGATTTTTGGTCAGAAATCATCCGTTCTTGTTTCGTGCCACCTTAGCGTACAAGGAATGCACTTTCGTTATGTCACCCCT
>JARLJB010000364.1 GCA_031291415.1 Telmatospirillum sp. | reverse complement strand
GGCAACGGATCTGGACCAGTGTCGCCGTTATTCGGCGTGGGCAACCGACTACAGGTATCCGCCCGAGGATGAAGCTGTTCCTCCGGCTTGCCAGGATATTGAAGAGGCTGTGACGATTTTGCAGCGTCTGCTGTCCGGTGCCCTCCGAATCGCCGGCGATGGCGCTGGGTAAAGGCCTCATCCGAGGTGTCTGATATCATCCCGGATCGATCGGGACGGACCAAAGGCTATGTGGTCGCATTTGGTCCGACGACCATTTTTGTTGGTATTTTTGTTGGTATCGTTTCGAAGAATGGCGAATATAATCTTCTCTTATCAAGATATTGCGAGTTTCCTTCGAATCCCTCCCTGGAGCCAATAGGCCCGGAAAACTGCGGTTTTCCGGGCCTTTTTTCTTACGTACCCACCGACAGCTCGGAGATAGGCCGTCCCCTGCTGCCAAATCTGCCGACCTCATCGCAAGCTCTCTCAGACTCGAAACCTTCTCGGGCACGGATCCATGCCGGTGGGGGAGATTATCGGCCTGGGTGAGGCTCGCGCGAGATCGATCCGTGAAGAACTTGCACTGCGCCGATCTGACGGAGCCATCGCCAAAGTCACCGCAGCCGTCAATCGCGGGGCTGGCGACGCCGGTCGCCTATTGGCCATTTTGCCTTCAGCCAAAGGTCATGGATTTTGGCGATTTCATCTTTGCCGATGAAGTCGGTGAGCAGTTCCGATCACCGAGACTTGGTATAAGCCGCGCCGCCTCTGCACGTTCGTCGACTGAAAGCTCGTTCATGAGGTTCTCTTTCGCGTAGACGAAAGCCCGCCGCAGGCAATCTGACTTCGGCGCGAGTTCAAGCAGCGTCGAGCACTGTGACTGGCCACCCGGGCGCCGCAGATATCCTTCTCGATACGCCGGACAACACAACCATTGAGGAACTCCGCGATGCGATCGAAGGGTTGAATACGGACGAGCAGGAGGAGTTATTGGCGCTCATCTGGATCGGCCGGGGCGATTTCAGCAAGGACGAATGGCGTCAGGCGATGATCCTGGCAAGAAGCAGTCGGACGGCATCCGAGGCCGACTATCTGATCGGCACGCCCCTCCTTGCAAATTATCTCGAAGAAGCTGTTTCGGCGCTCGGTCTTTCGCTCGAGGAATTCGAGATAAACCGCGAATAGCTGTTCGCTTTCGGTCTTCGAGGCGTCATGGCCGAGGGAATCGTCATTGTATTGGCCTGCCCGGCCGCCACAGCATGCCCGATGCTCGCTTCGAGCTATCGGATTGGCGAGAAATCTGCAGCCGCTTCGGTCGCTGTGAGCACGATCTCCAGTCTCCTCACGCTGTCGGGCTGGATCATCTGCAGCAAAGCGGCCTTTGCGGGTTGAAGCCGGGTTGGCGGGCGGGTGCGCTTGCAGCCCGAGCGGCGTTTGAGCCATTGAAAAAGCGGAGCTTTTTCACGCTGAAGCCCGGTTCAGCGCGGCTCCGCCGGTTTGGCCGTCATCAGCAGATAAAGCAGGCTGCTGACCACCGCCGAACTAAGGAAGCTGAGATCCACGCCATCCGCCAGATTGGCGAGCGGGCCGGTGAAGATGTCGGTCCCGGCGAACAGCAAACCAACCACCACGCCAACCGCCCAGGCCAGGATCGCCCGCAGATTGTAGCCCCCCTGATACCAGTAGGCGCCGCGCCGGTCGCCGAAGGCTTGCAGATCGGCCACCGAGAATCGTCCGCCGACCCGCCAGTAGCCAAGCACGTTGATGGCGATCCACGGCGTCACCAGCACGGTGACCAGCGAGCAGAGCGCCTCGGTCGAGCTCGTCATATCGAACACCACCAGCCCGAGCCAGCCCAGCACGATCCCCCCCCCGCCGAAGAGAAAGGACACCTGCACCCGCCGCCACCGCCACAGCAGGGCATGCAGGTCGAGCGTCCCGTTGTAGGCATTGAGCCCGGCATTGGAAACGTTGCCGATCAGCCCGACCAGAATCACCGGCAGCAATAGCGCCGTCGGCAGGGCCGCGACCATCCGTGACAGCACGTCGCCGGTGCCGGTCAGCGCCAACGCGATGAAGGCGCCACAGGAAAGCGAGACCACCGTTCCCGTCGCCATACCGAACAGGCCCCAGCCGAACAGGGCGCGACCGCAGGTCCGGACGGACATGTAGCGCGTATAGTCGCTGGCAAAAGGGGCGTAGGAGATGGCATTTGAAATCGCCATCATGGTCGCGAGCGCCCAGGTCGGCCAGAAGCCGCCGAGCAGATAATTGCTTTCCACCGGGGCTCCGTGAAAAGCTGAGGCGGCGCACACCACCAACGCCGCCATGGAAAACACGTTGGTCGCGACGGTCAGCTTGGCAAACAGCACCAGCGTCGCATGTCCCAGGGCGTTCACCAGAAGAACCAGAGCAGTAACCACTGCCAGTCCGATGGTCAGTGCCGCAGCGTCGGTGGGCGAGCCCCACAGGCGGGCAGCGGTGGCGACAAGCGGCGGTGTGCTCACCCAGAGCTGCAGGGCGAAGAAGCCCAGGGTGATTACCTGGGTGATGAGCGAACCGACGTATCGACCGCGGATGCCGAAGAAGGCGCAACTGGTGACGGTGGCATTGGTGCCGGCCTTGGGACCGATCACGGCGAGGACCGCGAACCCCAGCGAGCCGAGCAGCGACCCCACCAGGATGGAGGCGAAAGCCGACCACCAGGAGAGTCCCCAGGCCACCGGCAGCGAACCGACCAGGATCGAGCCGTAGCAGAGCTGGCCCCCAAAAAAGACCCAAGCGAGATCGCGCGGACGGGACCGCCGTTCGCATTCAGGGATGAAATCAACGCCACGAGTTTCCACCCGCCCTGCCCGGTCAAGTCCGAGTGCCGACGCCGCGACAGACGATGCTGCTTCCATAGCCGTTAAGATCCTTCAGTGTTCCACCCGCACTCTGCCACAGCACCATGACAATGCACATCCCCCGGCCGCCACAATCCTTCGCAGGCCTGGGTTTCACAACACTCATTATGTGGAAAGGTGGATCAGACCTTCTTCTTGGCGCGTGGTTTGCGGACTTTCACTTCCGCAACTTCGGGCGTTGGCTTCCGGCCCAACCCGATCTTCAGGGCCAATTCGGACCGCCGGGCGGCGTAATCCGGCGCAGTCATTGGGTAATCGCTCGGCAACGACCATTTGGCACGATACTCGGCCGGCGACAGTCCGTGGTCGGTCGCAATGTGCCGCTTGAGCATCGACAGTTCCTTGCCGCATTCCAGGCAGGTAATCGCATCGGGCCTCACCGATTTCCGGATTGAGACGGCCGGAGC
>JARLJB010000009.1 GCA_031291415.1 Telmatospirillum sp. | reverse complement strand
GCAGCCTGCAACTGTGAAAATGGAACGGAGTGACATCAGCGCAATGAGCGTCTCCATCGGAGTCATGATGCCGCTTCCTCTCACCGGCGACGGTGTCGGCTACACATGCAGTTCCCTCGTCTCGGGCATGGCGAACGCGGACGTTCACATTTCCGTGGTGACGCCGCGGTGCAAGTTATCGTTACCGTCCATCGACGTCGTCGAGGTTCTTCCGAAATGGGCCCGTTACATGCCGTACCGATGGGTCAGGGGCAGGTCGGACCAAAACCTTGAGGATGCGTTCCTTGCCCGTGTCTCGCAATTTCAATCGCATGGGCGCGCGGCCTATATCTGGCCAAGCGCAAGTCTCGGCGCGATTGGCGAGATGCGGCGCCGCGGGCTGACCATATTTCGGGAGCAGTTTAACTGTCATACCGGCGCGGCGAAGGCGATCCTCGATGACGCCTATCGCCGCCTCGGCGTCGATCCAGCGCACACGATCTCCGAGCGGACCGTCGATGGCGAGAGGCGGATTTTGGACGTGGTCGATCATGTGTTTTGTCCCGGGCCCAATGTGAAGAGGTCGTTACTCGAAAACGGAGTTGACCCGATCAAGTTGCTGCCGGCGAGTTACGGCTGGGATCCGGCGCGGCTTGCCATCCGGAATCGTACAGTCGAGCCATGCGACGGAATTACGATCCTTTTCGTGGGCTCGATTTGCGTCCGCAAAGGCGCGCATCTTTTGCTTGATTACTGGGCGCGAAGCGGAATCAAGGGACGACTGGTGCTTGCCGGATCCATGGAGCCGACGATCAAGGACAAATGCGCGGATCTGCTTTCGCGGGAGGATGTGGTCGTCGTCGACTATTCTCGAGAGATCGCAGGGTTGTATCACGCGGCCGATGCGTTTTTCTTTCCGACACTGGAGGAGGGCAGCCCCTTGGTTGTCTACGAGGCCTGCGGCGCCGGTTTGCCAGTGGTCACGACACAAATGGGCGCAGGCGAAATTGTGCGCCAGGATATCGAAGGTCAAGTGATCGATCCCTACGATGGGGACGCATGGATTGCGGCCATCCGTCTTCTGGCCGAGGATTGTGACCTCCGTCAGCGAATGTCCCGCGCAGCCAGCGATCGGGCCAGATCATACATCTGGCCGGCGGTCGCAGCCAGGCGGCGACGGCAGATCGAATTGATTTTCTCCGAGCAGCCTCATTCGTCCGAAGTCGAAAGCGCTTCGGAGTCCTCGGCGTGACGGCCGAGCTGCCGAGGCTTCTGGCTTTCATCGTCACCTATGGCGAGCCGGGGGACGTGAACAGATGTTTGAGGTCGCTGGCGCTGTCCCAGCTGGCGGATTTTGAGATTTTTATTTGCGAAAATGGAGGCGAGGCAGCCTTTTCGAACCTCACCAATCTGCTCCTCGGCCCGGATGGAATATTGGAGGTGGCCAATGTCGACGCCGCTGAGCGTCTCGACCGACCTGGGGGGCGGATAGCCAGATTGGTCAAATGCCGATTCCGCGATCGATCGAACATCGTCAGAATCGGACGCGCTGTCGAAAATCTCGGCTACGCAGGGGGCGTCAACGCTTGGCTCGAGCGCGTCCTCGATCGTAGCGGGTGGTGCGCGGCGCTGGTGCTCAATCCGGACACGGAAGTGCATGAGGCATGTCTGTCCGAGTTGCTGAAGGTGGTCGATCAAGGATATGGAATCGTCGGGCCGACCTTGGTATTCGACGAAGCGCCGGAGCGTATCGTCAATTGCGGACTTCGCTGGTCGTCGATCACAGGCCGCGTGACAGCCGTCGGAAGGAATTTGCCGGCCGATAGAGCCCCGCCGGCTGAATTGCTGGCCGGGATCGACGCCGTTAGCGGAGCCTGCGTTGTTGCAACAAGGTCTTACATCGAAGACGTGGGGCTGATGGCCGAGGATTACTTCCTCTACATGGAGGATCTCGATTGGGCGCATCGCCGCGGCCGTCATCGCACCGGCTTCGCCGAAAAGGCGATCGTACGTCACGTCGGCGGAACGACGATCGGGTCTTCGTCCGATCTCAAGACGCAATCACCATTGTCAGTCTACTTGTCCGCGCGCAACCGCATTTTGTATGGGCGGCGTTGGGCAGGTCGAATGTGGATCCTTCACTTCGGCACGGGGCTGCTCTACGCCGCGCGCTATGCGTTGAGCGGCGCGCCGGCTTCGGCGAACCTCAGCATGAAAGGCTTGGTCGACGGGGCCAGGGGCAGATC
>JARLJB010000008.1 GCA_031291415.1 Telmatospirillum sp. | reverse complement strand
CGGCACGACCAGCGCCGCCCAGGCGATCTTCGTCACTATCGGCAGCATCGGCAACGGCACCACCGCCGAAGTGGTGAGCGCCGCCAACAAGGCCTATCAGGTCGCCGACCTCACCGGCAACGCCAGCAGCGGGGCGCTTGGCGAACATGTGATGTTCATCGGCACCGACAGCGGCAACAGCACCGAGTTGTGGTCGTTCAAGATCGACAGCAGCGGCAGCCACACGGCCAATGCCAACGAGCTGACCCATGTCGCCACCCTGATCGGCGTGCTGCCGGCCAGTCTGACGACAGGGGATCTGGCATGAGGGGAGGATGGGGTCAGGCACTCCAACCCCGGTTTTCTTGCCTTGATCTGGAGACTTTCGGTGATGATAACTAAAGAAAAGAGATTTTATGTTTTTCTGTCTCTCTTATTGACGGTGCAGTTGCTGTGTGGATGTGGGGTAACTGTTGCGCCGATTACAAGCTCCTCATCTGAAACGCTCGGGGAGAATTTTCTCGCAATAAGGTCCGGTTTTACAAATTCGACTGTAGTTGCTCTTCGTTCAGAAGAACAGGATGGTAAACTGAAGGTATGCGGTTTACTTTATTATTACGGCAACAGGTATGATGAAAAATACGCGAAACTATCTTTTGAATTTGATAGATTGAATCAAGTTGGAAAATATATTGAATATAATGTCAACGGTAGTGAGTCTAAACTATACGTAGAAACGCGTATTTTCAAACAGTATTATTCAGATGTCGTTGAAAAATATCAGACAGAGATGGGAGATATGCGTCGCTCTCCAAAATTAGATAAATATATTCAAGATGCGCACCTTTCTGAAAGAGTGGCCAATTGCTTTGTATTGGATGCTCCTTGGCAAAACGGCTTTGAGACCCGCAGTTCCGTAAGAATATTTGAGGAAAAGGGACAATATGGGGCGGCACCTTACACGATAATGTATCGCAGCAGGTAGACGTTCACTCTGTGTATTCGGTAGAAAACGGGGGTGAAGGGCTTTTGTTCTCTGGTCTATGGTTCCCTCGGGTTTAATTATGACGCTTACTCTTTTCTTTCGGTACTCCCTGTGGCTTGAGAAATTTTGAACCACAAAGGCGCCAAGACACCGAGGAGGACTATTGCGCTGCACGCTCTATTTGATCTCCGTATCTTCTTGGTGTTCTTGGTGGTTATATCTTGTCTGCGCCGCCGCCGAATCGGCGGATCATTTCAAAATGAGAACTGCTGCAGGGGTTCGATCTCCTGGATGTCCGGTGTTTCCCGGTCGACCTTGCTGAGATCGGAGAGCGTCTGCAAGCACGCTATGCACGATAGCGGCTATGGCAACTGGAGATTGTGTATCTCGTTCGCCCTGTCCAGGGCTGTCTGGATATTCGGCACGAAGTTCTCGCGGCCTATCCGGTCAAGAAAACGCTCGCCGTGCAGCAGCTTCGACGGCTGTTGCATCGCTCCGCATAGCAGCAGCGTGCGTCCGGAGTCCTGGAGCTGCCGGGCGAAGGTCTCGATGGCGTGAATGCCGGTGGCGTCGATTGCCGTCATGTTGCGCAGCCGCAAAATCACCACCGGTTGAAAGACCGTCAGATCCGCGGTCGCCTCCACCAGCTTCTCGGTGGTGCCCCAGAGGAACGGTCCGTGAATGCGCAGGACGGTCACAAACGACGGCAGGATGCGGCCCTGGAGGCTGTGGGGCAGGCCGTCCCGGATGTACTCCTCGGTGACCGGCGACACGGAGGTGGTCTCAGCCACGCGGTGAATGTAGAGCAGGGCGGCAAGTGTGAAGCCCACACCCACGGCTACGGTCAGATCGGCAAAGACCGTCAGCGCAAAGGTCACCACCCACACCGACTTGGCCGTAAAATCCAATTGCAGAATGCCGCCGATCTCGTTCCACTCGCCCATGTTATAGGCGACCACGAACAATACAGCAGCCAACACCGTCAACGGGATGTAACTGGCCAGCGGCGCGGCCACCAGCAGAATCGCCAGCAGCGTCAGCGCATGCACTATTCCTGCAACCGGCGACTGCGCACCGGCACGGATATTCGTCGCCGTGCGGGCGATGGCCCCGGTGGCGGGGATGCCTCCGAACAGCGGCGACAGCATATTGGCGACTCCCTGAGCCGCCAGTTCGACATTCGGGTTGTGCCGGTCGCCGGTCATGCCGTCGGCCACGACAGCCGACAGCATGCTCTCCAGGGCGGCCAGCATTGCCACGGTGAATGCCGAAGGAATCAACGGCAGAATGTCTTCGGCGTGGAATTCCGGAATGGCAAAGGGCGGCAGCCCCTGCGGGATGCCACCGAACTTGCTGCCGACAGTCTCTACCGGCAGGTGAAACAGGACGCTCACCCCGGTACAAAACAGCAGGGCGACGATCGACGCCGGAATCCGCTTGGTAAAGCGCGGCAGCAACAGCAGAATCGCCAATGTTCCGAGGCCCAGCCCCAGCGCTGACGGGTTCAGGCTGTCGAAGTTCCCGGCGAGCATCTTCATGCGGGGCAGGAATTCGCTCGGGCTCTCACCGGTGTGCAGGCCAAAAAAATCCTTGATCTGCGTCGAGGCGATCAGAATGGCAATGCCGTTGGTGAAGCCGACGACCACCATCCGTGGAATGAAACGAACCGCCGCCCCAAGGCCGGTGAGGCCCATCAACAGAAGCAGAACGCCGGCCATCAACGTGACCATGGCAAGGCCACTCATCCCGAAGTGGGCGACAATCCCCGCCACAATCACCACGAAGGCCCCGGTGGGCCCGCCAATCTGGGTGCGTGAACCGCCCAGCGCCGAAATCAGGAAACCGGCCACCACCGCCGTGTAAATGCCGGCCTGCGGAGTCACACCCGAAGCAATGCCGAAGGCCATCGCCAGTGGCAGGGCGACCAGTCCCACTGTGAGCCCGGCCAAAATATCGCGCAGGAACATCTGGGCGGTATATGTCCTCAATGCCTGAATCGATTTTGGCAGGTTTGAATTGGTGATGGACATGGTGGCTGCCTTCATTTCACACGTGTCGGCGAATTCGCGCTGATTGGTATTAGTCTATCGTAACGTCAGTGCATTCACTTGAGGTTTGCAATATTACAGAGGTCGCAGTGGGATGGTATGGTTCGAAGGGACGCATGATTTACCATAGACGCCGCTTTTTCCAAGGTACCTGCGACCGGAAAATCCAACTCGGCACCACCGCTCGATCAGCGGACCGCCGTGCGACTTGCCGGTTCTGAACACAAAAAGGAGGATATTTTCTGATGTCGTCTGATGTTGTCGACAATGCGGTGACACACGCCTTCCAGGGCCTGGGTCACGAGTGGGCACTCCTCACCGCCGGGGATAAAAAGAAGTTCAATACGATGACAATCAGTTGGGGCGCGCTGGGCTTCATCTGGGAGCGCCCCATCGTCACCGTTATGGTGCGCCCGGTCCGCTACACATACGGGTTCATCGAAAAATTCAACGAGTTCACCGTCAGCTTCTACACAAGGCAATACCGGAAGTCGCTCGCCATCCTCGGGAGCAAATCCGGCCGCGATGTCGACAAGGTCGCGTTGGCCGGACTGACGCCTACCTTCATCGACGGCATTCCAACCTTCAAGGAATCCTACCTGACCGTCGTCGCCAGGAAGCTTTGCCGCATGCAGCTTAAGCCGACCGATTTCGTCAACCAGAACCTGGATGGCGAGTTCTACCCTGAAAAGGATTATCACACCGTCTATCAGGCCGAGATCATCAAGGTCGTCAAAGAGCGATGAGGGGAGAAGGACGAAACGTCAGTCGTCCGTCTTCTTCGTGGGAGGAGCCGTGCCGTCCTTCGAGGCGGCGGATGGCCGGGATTCTTGGCCTCATTGCTGAAGCGGAAGCGGTCATGCAGCACGCACCCCTTGCGGCCGGGATCGCAGCTCAATCCGTTCAACCGCTGACAAACGCCCATGATCTCATGGGGGCATCCCCAGCCACTCATCCGGCGACCCTTACCAACATCGACGTCGTGATCGGCGTCTGGTCCGATTGTGCCATGATGCGTCGGCTCGCGTGAGCGGTTTTCCGGCAGACGGGCAAGTCGTTGATGAGCGGCATGCTCTCTTGATTTGCGTCAAGGTCATGGCGCCCGCCTGAGTGCTTTGATGCCCCCAGTGATTCGAAACGACCGGATAAACCGGGCAGGAAAAGCGCATGGAACGCCAGGATGACACCGTTGGGTGGGGGGCTCTCGACAACCTGCCGGGCAATCCCCTGATGTGGATCCTGATCATCAGCGAATTGCTGGTCTTCGGGGCCTTCCTCTCCGGGTTCTCGGTGATGCGCGCATTGCATCCGGTGGCCTTCGCCGGCTCTCAGGCGCATCTCAATCGGATTACCGGCGGCATCAACACAATGATCCTGCTGTCCAGCGGCGCCTGCGCCGCCATGGCGCTCAGGGCCCGTGCCGAAGAGGGGGTGCGGAAATGTCGTTTCTGGCTGGCCGGCGCCAGCGGGCTGGGCACGGCTTTCCTGTTGGTCAAAGGGTACGAATACGCCGACGAGGCGGCGCAGGGAATGAGCATCGATACCGACAGCTTTTTCACTCTGTTCTATCTGATGACAGGTTTCCATGCCCTCCATGTCATCCTCGGCCTGATCATCCTGGCCGTCGTTTCCTGGCGTTGCGATCAGGACGACGTGGAAACGGGAACGGCCTTTTGGCACATGGTCGACCTCATCTGGGTTCTGCTTTATCCCATCGTCTATCTGATCCGGTGATTCATGACGACCTATCCGTCCACCCTTCCTTCCCGGCGGCAGCTCTGGATCTGTTGGCTCATTCTGATGAGCATGACGGCCGTTTCCCTGGTGGCCGGCGACCCCACGGACGACCGGCGGTTGCCGTTCCTCTGGGTGGTCATCCTGCTTGCCGCGGCGGCAATAAAGGCTCGGCAAATTCTGTGGGTGTTTCTCAACCTGCGGCAATCGACAACGACCTGGAAGGCGACGCTTGCCGCCTTTCTCGCCACCATCATCGTCATCGTGCTGGCATGCGCCGGCGTCAGCGCCTTGGCGAAATAGGCGTTCTCGCAGTCCATCGGGCGGAAGAGGGGATTGCGTCAGGAACCGACCAGATGCCGATAGAGGGTCGGCAAGGCCGACGGCAAGCGGGCGATATGATTGATGATGGCATAACCGCCACGACCGAACAGGGTGGGGAAATAGTCCTGCGCCCGACGATCGATGGTGACGCCGAATACGGCGACACCGGCGCGGCGCGCTTCCTGCACGGCGCGTCTCGTATCTTCGATACCGTAACGCCCTTCATAGTGGTCGATGTCGTTCGGCTTGCCGTCGGTCAGCAAGATGATCAGGCGATGGCGATTGGGCCGTTCGTCCAGGCGTTTGACGGCATGGCGCAAGGCGGCTCCAATCCTGGTGTAGAAGCCCGGTTTCAACGCCGCGATGCGGCGGGTTATCAGGGTGGAAAAGGGCTCGTCAAAGTCCTTGACGCTTTCGAGGCGCACCCAATCGCGCCTGCGGGAGGTGAAGGTCAGGATCGCGTGGTCGTCGCCGCAGGCCGCCAGGCCGTTCGCCAGCACGGCCAGGGCTTCCTTCTCGACATCGAGGATGCGGCGATTGTCGATCCATCCGTCGGTCGACAGCGAGACATCGACCAACAGCAGGACCGCCAGGTCCCGGGCTTGCCGGCGTGACGCCTGATAGACGCGGTCGGATCCGACACCGCTGGCCCTGAGATCCGATCTCGCCCGGATCAGGGCTTCAAGGTCGAGTTCCGGGCCGTCCAACTGACCTCGTAAAATCTCATGGCGCGGACGCAAGGCTTCGAACTGACGCCGTACCTGGCGGATTCTGCGGTGCGTCTCGGGACTCGGTTGCCAGGTCTCCCCCTCTTCCGACGCCGTCGTGCAGATCACCCGGCAATAATCGGGGAGGTAGGCTTTTTTCCGATAATGCCATTCGGGATAGGTGAGCGCCGCCGCCAGTGCTTCGACGTCCACTGCTTCCGGCGGCAGATCGAGGTCGAAGGCGAGACGTGTCGCCGGCTTCCGTCGATGCGCTGACAGGCTGATCTCCTCGGCGTCGTCGAGCGCCTTCCTGGCGCTATCCTCGTCGTCGTCGTCCACCGCGCGGTTGATGTTGAGAGATTCGATCAGCGTCAGGATCTTTTCGAATCGATTGAGGATCAGACTGTCCTTGCGTTCGGGCTGGTCGGTGGAACGTCTTTGAGCCTTGCGGGTTCTGCCATCCCGCGCGTCTGCCGACCCGGAACCGGCGGAGTCGTCCGGATCAGGCGGCGATCTGCACGGCGCAACATCGATCGCATCGCCCCACAACGGCACCGGGAGAAACGTTTTGTAGCGCGCCGGGGCCGCCTGTCCGCAGACTTGCGTTCCCGCGACCACCGGCCAGAAGCGGCCGCCATCGGCGTTATCGTCCAGCATATGGCACACCGTCTTTTCCACTTCGGTTTCGAACGGCGGAAGATCGCGGCAGGGACGAAGCGCCGCCAGTTCCGCCCGCAAGGCATCGAAGGTGGATTTGATCCCAGGGCAGGCGGCAAGAGTTCGCAGGCTGGTCCGATGGGCCCGGCGGAGAAACTGGAGATCGGCCTGCAAAGGATCGACGGGCATTTCCGGCGCCCGCAACGGCAGATGGGCGAAGAAGGTCGCCAGCCAGAAATAGAGAGAACGATTGAGTTCGGCCGATGGCAACAGGTCGAGAACCGGCGGGAAAGCGAGGGTCTGTCCATCGCGACGCGGCTGCTCCAGGCGTTCGGCATCGCTGCCCAGACGTTGGCGCCAGGACAGACGGTGGCCGGATGAGGCGGCTTGGCCGCCGGCCAGCACGACACCGGCGTCGCCGCCGAGGCCGCGGAAAAACACCGCCAAAGGACCTTTGAGCGAATCGAGCGTCACAGCGGCGTTGGGGAAGCTCTGCCAGGATTTCGCTCCACCGACCAGCCGATGCCAGCGTTTGCCGACCTGCTCCTCGAGTTCCAGGAAACCGGTCATCGCCCGGTTATCCGAGGACGATCCGGGCCAGGGCGACGAGTCCCTTCTTCACATCGGGGTCGTCCGTCAGCGGTTCGATCAGGCAACACATCACCGCCTCCTCCAACCCGACACCATCGGCCATCAGACTGGCGCAATAGACCAGCAGACGGGTCGAAACCCCTTCCTCCAGATCATGTCCTTTCAATTCGCGCAGGCGTCCCGCCAGCGCCACCAGGGTCCGGCAACGCTCGGGAGCCAGGCCGCTTTCGCCGGCCACCACCCGGACCTCGGTGTCGGCCGGGGGAAAATCGAATTCGACGGCGACGAAGCGTTGGCGGGTCGAGGGTTTCAGCGCCTTGAGCAGCGACTGATAGCCGGGATTGTACGAGACGACCAACATGAAGTCGTCGGGCGCCCGCAATGTCTCGCCGGTTCGTTCCAGCGGCAGGATGCGGCGGTCGTCGGTGAGCGGATGAAGGACCACGGTGACATCCTTGCGGGCTTCGACAACCTCGTCCAGATAACAGATGCCGCCTTCGCGCACGGCGCGCGTCAGCGGGCCGTCCGACCACACGGTGTCGCCGCCCTGCAGCAGAAAGCGGCCGGTCAGATCGGCGGCGGTAAGGTCGTCATGACAGGCGACTGTGAACAGGGGGCGCCCCAGTCGCGCCGCCATATGGCTGACGAAGCGGGTTTTGCCGCAACCGGTCGGCCCTTTCAGCAACAAAGGCAGGTGCCGCCGATAGGCGTGTTCGAACAACGTGCATTCGTTGCCAATGGGCAAATAGAACGGAACGGCTGGCGCCAAATCGGTTACCGCGAAAGGTCTGGTCATGAAGCCTGATCCTTGGGCCCGGCACGTCTCCTTCCGGCGAGGAGACGGGCTCCTGGTGGGTTATTCCAAGTCTCGATGAGAAGGACTCATCGAGACTTGGGTGGCGCATTGCGCGCCCGCGAGCTTATGCGAGCGTAGCCAAGGGACGCGGAGGCGTCCTGCCCGGCGATTGAGGGTCGGTGATCGGTTGCGATCACCGAAACTTGATACTATTCCGCTGCCTGCAGGCCGATCCGGCCGGCCTTTGGCTCACGTCCGGGCAGAAGAATGGAGCCGAGGAACATGAGAACGCTCAAGGCCACCACCCCACCGGCACCAAGGCGCATCCAATAGAACAGGCCCAACTGGTCCTGCACTTCCATGTAGGACATGCCGAGCACCCGTTCGAGATGAGTCTGCACCACGCCGGCGAAGGTCAGCGCGAAGGTCATGAAGGCGACACCCGAGGTCATCAACCAGAAACTCCACATGTTGAGGATCTGGTTGTAGGGCGGGCGTTTGAGCAATTGCGGCATGGCATAGGTGATCATCGCCAGATTGACCATCGCATAGGCTCCGAAGAAAGCCAGATGCGCATGCGCCGCGGTGACCTGGGTGCCATGCGAGTATTCGTTGATCGGCGCCAGCGTGTGCATGAAGCCCCAGACTCCGGCTCCGAAGAAGGCCATTACCGAACAGCCCAGGGACCATAGCAAAGCGGCCTTGTTGGGATGGTCGCGGCCGCCTTTGTAGACCATGGTGAAAGTGAAGATCACCATGGCGAAGAAAGGCAGGATCTCCAATGCCGAGAAGACGCTGCCGATCCATTGCCAGTAGGCCGGCAGACCGATCCAATAATAGTGATGGCCGGTGCCCAGGATACCGGAGAACAGCGCCAGGCCGACGATCACATAAAGCCATTTCTCGATCACCTCGCGATCGACGCCTGTCAGTTTGATCATCAGGAAGGCGAGGATCGCCGCCATGACCAGTTCCCAGACTCCTTCGACCCACAGATGCACCACCCACCACCAGAACATCTTGTCGAGCACGATGTTGGCCGGGTTGTAAAAGGCGAACAGGAAGAAGACCGCGATACCCCACAGGCCAAGCAGCAGGATGTTGCTGATCACCGTCTTGCGGCCCTTCAGCACGGTCATCGAGCAGTTGTAGAGGAAGATCAGGGCGACGACGACGATGCCCACCTTGATATACATCGGCTGCTCGAGATAGGAGCGACCGTCGTAATAGCCGAACAGATAACCGACAACGGCGGCGACGGCGGCGCCGAAAAACAGCCAGAACTGCAATTTGGCGAGGAACGGACTGTGCAGCTCGGTTTCGGTTTCCTCAGGCAGCAGATAATAGGTCGCGCCGAAAAATCCCATCAGCAGCCAGATGATCAGCGCATTGGTATGGATCATCCGAACCACGGAAAACGGCAGGAAATCCGGCAAAGCGGTGGGGACGACATAAAGCGTCGCCCCCAACAGACCGAACACGATCTGCAAGGCGAACAGCACCATGGCGCCGGTGAAATAAAGCCGGGCGACGTTCTGCGATTCGTATTTCATGTCATATCTTCCCTTGTCGGCTCAGCCTTTCGGCGGCCAGTTCTGGGTATTGATGGTGCTGGCGTGACGCAGGAATTCGACCAGATCATCGAGTTCGGTTTCGCTCAGATCGAAATGCGGCATCTGGTGGCGGCCTTCGACCCTGCTCGGCTGCGACTTGATCCAGTCCTTCAGGCGCTCGCGCGTTCCATCCGGGTCGTCGACGCCGCCATAGCGTTGCCAGACATGGCCGAGCTCGGGGGCGAAGCGGGCTCCTTCGCCAAACAGCGTGTGACAGTCGAAACAGGCGTGCCGTTCCCAGATCCGCTTGCCATGCGCGACAGCCGGAGTGATCGGATCCGTCTCCGAGACGGTGGTGGCGTAGTGGAAACTCTGCGCGACCAATCCGACGAAGATGACGAAGAAGAACAGAGAGCCGCCGTAGAAGATGTTTCTCGCTGCCGATTTCGTAAGATGTTCGGCCATCGGTTGGGGTCCTCCCGTGCAGAAAAGCAGTTGCAGGTTAGGGCGACGGATCAGCCGGCGGCCTTGCCTTTCGTCAAGCTCACCGCAAATATCACAGAAAATTTATCAACTATTTTCAGGCGCCGACCAAAGAGAGTCAGGTTGATCACCGATTTCCTGATTTCAGCATAATATTATGGTATTGTTCAACTAATATTAGCAATCAATGGTTTCCATGTGTATCGTCCAGGTGGATCTCATCGGCGATGAATCTGGAAATAACAAATAATTTTAATATGGTATTATGGCGAGGTCGACGGCAGCTTGCCAGTCTCATCCGCCCGTCACACTCATGGGGCGGTGCACAGTCGGAACGCCGTCGCGCTCAATCACAAAGTCATGACCTTCGGGCTTTCTATCGACCGCGCGATCGATCGCCAGCTCCAGCGGCAGATCCGATTCGCTGCTTCTGAGAGGCTGCTTAAGATCGATGGCCTCCTCCTGGCCCAGGCATGGGAAGAGCGTGCCGGAGCAGGTGATCCGCACACGGTTGCAGCTTTCGCAGAAATTGTGCGACATCGGCGTGATGAAACCGAGACGCCTTCCGGTTTCGGCCACCTCCACATAGCGGGCCGGTCCGCCCGTGCGGTAGTCGGTCGCCTTGAGCGTCCAATTCCGCTCGAGGCGGGCGCGCACCTCGGACAGAGGCAGATATTGATCGATCCGGTCGGCGTGGATTTCTCCCAGCGGCATGGTCTCGATCAGGCACAAGTCGAACACCTGCCGTCCGCACCAATCCACCAAACGGTCGAATTCGTCCTCGTTGACGCCTTTCAGCGCCACGGCATTGATTTTCACGGCCAGCCCGGCCGCTTTGGCGGCCATGATGCCATTCATCACCTGATCCAGGCGGCCCCAGCGGGTGAGGCCCTGGAACCGCACGGGGTCGAGCGTGTCGAGCGAGACATTGATGCGTCTCATGCCGGCGGCGGCCAAGGCCTCGGCATGTCGGGCCAAATGCGTGCCGTTGGTGGTCAAGGTCAGTTCGTCGAGAGAGCCGTCCGCCACGAGGTCTCCCATGCCGGCGATCAAAGCCATGACGTTGCGCCGGACCAAAGGTTCGCCGCCGGTCAAACGGATCTTGCGGATGCCTTTGCGGACGAAGACCCGGCACAGCCGGTCCAACTCCTCGATCGTCAGAACCTCCGCCTTGGGCAGGAATCGCGTGTCCTCGGCCATGCAGTAAACGCAGCGCAGATCGCAACGGTCGGTCACAGACACGCGAAGATAGGTAATCTTGCGGCCCTGGCGGTCGATCATCGGCATCACTGCACCAACGGTGTCAGGGCCGCGTCGATGACCAGGCCCTCGATCCGGGCGCGCCCGGCCAGAACGCGCAGATACTGGCTGACGCCGCGTTGCCAGGACTGGCTTGCCAGAAGCCGTTCGACGCGCGGGGCGGCCGCCTCGAACGGCAAGACCGATCCGGCCACGAAGCGGTCGACGCGCAAGACGTGATAGCCGTAGCGCGTGGCGATCGGGACCGGACAGATCTGCCCTTCCTGCAAGGCGACGACAAAGGTCTCGATCTCCGGAACCAGATCGCCGCGGCTCAGTTGGCCCAGACGACCTTCGGCGGCGGCGGACGGGCAGGCCGAGCGTTCCCGGGCCAGGGCCGCGAACCGCCCGGGATCCTGTTGCAGCAAGGCCAGCGTCTCGGTGGCGGCTCGTTTGGCCGCCTCATAAGACGGCGGATCGTCGGGCGATGCCGGAAACAGGATATGGGCGGCCTCGTAGACGTCGGGGGTGGTGAACTTCGCCGGATTGGCCGACCAATAGCGGCGGCACGTCGCTTCGTCGGCGTCCGGCGTCGCAACCTCCCTGGCGAGCAGTTCCTGGATGACGGCTTCTTCCCTGTCGGCCTCCTCGTCCGTGTCGGCGTCCAAGACGATGCCGTGGCGGGCCGCCTCCTGCAGCAGCAACTGCCGGATGACCAGGGCGACGGCGGCCTCGGTCCAGGCCTGTTCCCGGGTTGGCGCCGGATGGTATTGCATCTCGGCGGCGATGGCCTGCGGCGGGATTTCCGTGCCGTTGACGACGATCGTGTCCATCATCGCCCCCGCGTCGCCGACAGGCCGCCACGCCGGCGGACGATTTGGTACGACCGGCCGACGTAGCCGATCGGCGCCGACCAGATATGAACCAGGCGGGAGAACGGGAACAGCAGGAAGATCGTCATCCCGAGGACGATATGCAGCTTGAAGATCGGATGGACGGCAGCGAGCAGATCGGCCGCGCCGCCGCGCAAGGTGACGATGCGTTGAGCCCATTCGGCGAGCAACAGCATTTCCGACCCGTCAAGGTGCCGGGCGGAGACGAAAATCGACGACAAGCCCAGGGTGAGCTGCGCATACAAAATGAGAAGAATGGCGATGTCCATGACGCTGCTGGTGGCGCGGATGCGCGGATCGACCAGCCGGCGGTAAATCAGCAACGTCATGCCGACGAAGCATAATGTGCCGAAGGCACCGCCGATGATCATCGCCATCAACTGTTTCGCCTCGACGCTGAGGCCCATCGCCGTATAGACCTCGTGCGGCGTCAGTAAGCCGACCAGATGCCCGCCGAAGATGGCCAGCACACCGATGTGAAAGCAGTTGCTGCCGGTGAACAGCAGCTTGCGGCGCAAAAGCTGGCTCGACCCCGAGCGCCAAGTGTATTGCTCGCGATCGAAGCGGACGACCGAGCCGATCGTGAAGATGCTGAGCGCGATGTAGGGATAAATCCCGAAAAGCGCCTGGTTGATATAATCGATCATCGCACTACCCCGCGCAGCTTGCGGCACCGGCCGCCGTGAAACGCACCGCTTCCTCTTCCCACTGGCCGTCGAGGGCATCGAGGCTGTCCGCTTCGGGTTTCAGCATCGCCAGGACTTCGTCGACGGCGGCGCGCTCGGCCGGCTTGGCGGCCAGCGCCTCGATCGCCCCCATGACGACGGCGTAGGCGCTGCCGCGCGCTTCCAGCTTTTCGCGCAAGGCGGCCACGACATGGACGGCTTCGGCGAGCAGCGATGCCGCCGCTTTGATCGGCAGCAGGGAGAGAAATTCGAGAAAAAGGGGAAGATAGTCGGGCAATTCCGCGGCGCTGATTTCGACGCCGTGCAGACGGTAGATCTCGGCAAGCTGGACCATCGCCTGTCCGCGGTCGCGCGACTCGCCGTGGATATGCTCGTAGAGATGCAAGGACAGCGATCGATTGCGGTCGAATAACGCGACATAGCGTTCCTGGGCGTCGAGCGGATCGAGCACCCGCAAGATGTCCAGCAGGCATTGAAGCGCCTGGCGATGCTCGATGGGCAGGAGCGCCTCGCTGTCCAGGACCTCGGACAGGCTCCCCAGCTGATCGGACAGTTCGGACTCCGGATAGCTCAGCAGGACGGAAAGAACCTTGAATGTCTTCATTTCACCTCCTCCGTCGGAGTCTTGACGCCATGCTGATGCCTGGGTTTGCCGAAGAGGCCGAAATCGGATGCGCCGCTTGAACAGCCGTTGCCGAAACTGAAGCCGCAGGAACCTTTCAGATCGAAGGCGTTCTCGGCATATTCGCGATGCGTCGTCGGGATGACGAAGCGGTCCTCGTAGTTGGCGATGGCCAGGATCTTGTACATGTCCTCGACCAATGCCCGATCGAGACCGACCTGATCGAGAACATCCTTGGCCTCGAGCCCATCGACATGGCGGGCCCGCATGTAGGCGCGCATGGCGAGCAGTCGTTCGAGTGCCAGTTTCACCGGTTTCTCGTCGCCGGCGGTCAGCATGTTGGCCAGATATCTGAGCGGGATGCGCAGCTTCGAGACGTCCGGGATGATGCCGTTGGTGCCAAGTTGGCCGGCTTCGGCCTTGGCCTGGATCGGCGAGAGCGGCGGCACGTACCAGACCATCGGCAAGGTCCGGTATTCCGGATGCAGCGGGAAGGCGATCTTCCAGTCGATCGCCATTTTGTAGACGGGAGACTGGGCGGCGGCGATCAGCCATGCCTCCGGGATGCCATCGGCGCGCGCCTGGGTGATGACCTCGGGGTCGTGCGGATCGAGGAAGATATCGAGCTGCGCCTGATAGAGGTCCGCATCGCTCCGGGCGCTTGCCGCCTGTTCGATGCGGTCGGCGTCATAGAGCATGACACCGAGATAGCGGATCCGGCCGACGCAGGTTTCCGAGCAGACCGTGGGCTGGCCGACCTCGATGCGCGGATAGCAGAAGATGCATTTCTCCGCCTTGCCGCTTTCCCAGTTATAGTAAATCTTCTTGTAGGGGCAGGCGCTGACGCACATGCGCCAACCACGGCATTTATCCTGGTCGATCAGGACGATGCCATCTTCCTCGCGCTTATAGATCGAGCCGGACGGGCAGGCGGCGACGCAGGCCGGATTGAGACAATGCTCGCAGAGCCTGGGCAGGTACATCATGAAGGTGTTCTCGAACTGACCGTAGATTTCCTTCTCGATCGCCTCGAAGTTCTGGTCCTTGCCGCGTTTCGAAAATTCGCCGCCGAGAATCTCCTCCCAGTTCGGCCCCCATTCGATCTTCTCCATTCGCTGGCCGGTGATCACCGAGCGGGGGCGGGCGGTCGGCGCCGCCTCGCTCAATCCGGCAGTCTGCAGATGGGCGTAGTCGAAGGTGAAGGGTTCGTAATAGTCATCGATTTCCGGTAGATCCGGATTCATGAAGATCTTGGCCAGTACCCGGAATTTTCCGCCCAACCGCGGCGTAAGCTTGCCGTTTTTGTTGCGGGTCCAGCCGCCGTTCCACTTCTTCTGATTCTCCCAGTCCTTGGGATAGCCAATTCCCGGTTTGGTCTCGACATTGTTGAACCAGGCGTATTCGACGCCGTCGCGGCTGGTCCACACGTTCTTGCAGGTCACCGAGCAGGTGTGGCAGCCGATGCATTTGTCCAGGTTCAGCACCATGGCGATCTGGGCGCGGATCTTCATGACCGGTCTCCCTCCACCAGAGCCGCCGCCGGAGCGCGCGGACCTTCGAGCCAGTCGATCTTGTCCATCTTGCGGATGACGACGAATTCGTCCCGGTTGGCGCCGACCGTGCCGTAGTAATTGAAGCCGTAGGAAAGCTGGGCGTAGCCGCCGATCATGTGAGTCGGTTTGGGGCAGATCCGCGTCACCGAATTGTGGATGCCGCCACGTTTGCCGGTGATCTCGCTTCCCGGCACATTCACGGTCTTCTCCTGGGCGTGATACATCATGCACATGCCGACCGGCACACGCTGGCTGACCACCGTGCGCGCCGTCAGGGCTCCGTTGGCGTTGAAGACTTCGATCCAATCGTTGTCGACGAGCCCGACGCTTTGCGCGTCCACTTCGCTGATCCAGACGATCGGCCCGCCGCGCGAGAGGGTCAGCATGAGAAGATTGTCCGTATAGGTGCTGTGAATGCCCCATTTCTGGTGTGGCGTGATGAAGTTCAGCACCAGTGATTTGCGGCCGTCGGCAAAGCGCTCGCGGATCGGAGCCACCGTTTTGGTGTCGATGGGCGGCCGATAGACGGCGAGCGCTTCGCCGAAGCCCCGCATCCATTTGTGATCCTGGTAGAACTGCTGCCGGCCGGTCAGGGTGCGCCAGGGGATCAGCTCATGCACATTGGTGTAGCAGGCGTTGTAGCTGACATGTTCGCTTTCGAGGCCGCTCCAGGTCGGTGACGAGATGATCTTGCGCGGTTGCGCCTGAATGTCGCGGAAGCGGATCTTGTCGTCCTCGCGGGCGCGGGCGAGATGGGTGTGGTTGCGGCCGGTCATCTTGCCGAGAGCTTCCCAAGCCTTGACCGCGACTTCGCCATTGGTTTCCGGGGCGAGGCTCAGGATCATCTCGGCGGCGTCGATATCGCTCTCGATCTTCGCGCGTCCCAGGCCGGCGCCCGGCGCGGTGACGACGCCGTTGAGCTGTTTCAGGAACGCTACCTCCTTCTCCGTCTTCCAGCCGATGCCCTTGCCGCCATTGCCAAGACTTTCCATCAGCGGACCGAGGGACGTGAATTTGGCAAAGGTTTCCGGATAGTCGCGTTCGACCACCGTTACCGAAGGCATGGTTTGGCCCGGGATCGGCGGGCATTCGCCCAGTTTCCAGTCGGCGACGTCCAGCGGCTGCGCGAGCTCGCCGGCCGTGTCATGCAAGATGGGCGTCAGCACCACGTCGCGCTCGCGTCCGAGATGGCCTTTGGCGACTTCGGAGAATTTGCGGGCGATGTTCTTGTAGATGTCCCAATCCGTCCGGGCTTCCCAGGCGGGATCGACCGCCGCCGAAAGCGGGTGGATGAAGGGATGCATGTCCGACGTGTTGAGATCGTGCTTTTCATACCAGGTCGCGGTCGGCAGCACGATGTCGGAATAGACACAGGTGGTCGACATGCGGAAGTCGAGCGTCACCAGCAAATCGAGTTTGCCGGTCGGCGCCTCGTCATGCCAACGGACCTCTTCCGGTTTGGTCCCGTCCTCCTGTCCAAGATCCCGTCCCAGCACGCCGTGATCGGTGCCGAGCAGATATTTGAGGAAGTACTCGTGGCCTTTCCCGGAGGCGCCCAGGAGATTGGAACGCCAGACGAACAGATTGCGTGGATGATTGGCCGGGGCGTCCGGGTCTTCCGCTGCGAATTTCAGAGCACCCGACACCAGGCTTTCGGCGACATAGGCCGGCACGTCTTTTCCCGCCGCCTCGGCGGCGGCGGCAATCCGCAGGGGATTGGTGTCGAGCTGCGGGGCTGACGGCAGCCAGCCCATGCGTTCGGCCTTGACGTTGTAGTCGATCAGGCTGCGTGGGTAATCATCGGCGTCGGCGAGCGGTGAGAGGATTTCCGACGGGGCGAGCTTCTCGTAGCGCCATTGCGAGCTATGGGCATAGAAGAACGAGGTGGAATTCATCTGACGCGGCGGGCGGTTCCAGTCGAGGGCGAAGGCCAGCGCGGTCCACCCCGTCTGCGGCCGGAGCTTTTCCTGACCGACATAGTGCGACCAGCCGCCACCGGATTGACCGATGCAGCCGCACATCATCAGAAGATTGATGATCCCCCGGTAGATCATATCCATGTGGTACCAGTGATTGAGCCCGGCCCCGAGGATGACCATGGATTTGCCATGCGTTTTGTCGGCGTTCGCGGCGAACTGGCGGGCCACCGTGATGATGTGTTCGCGTCTGACGCCGGTTACCGCTTCGGCCCAGGCCGGTGTGTAAGGGACGTCGTCGTCATAGCTGGACGCCACATTGCCGCCGCCGAAACCCCTGTCGATGCCGTAATTGCCGGCAAGCAGATCGAAGACGGTGGCGACCAGGACTTCGCCGCTCCGGGTCATCACCTTGCGTACCGGCAGTTGGCGCACCGTGACGTCGCTGTGGCTGGTGGCATGGAAGGACTCCGGCGCCTTGCCGCCGAAATAGGGAAAGGCCACCGGCACCAGCGCGTCCCGGGTCTCGGCAAGCGACAAAACCAGCGGCGCGTCCCGGCCGTCCCGGGCGTCCTTCTCTTCGATATTCCATTTGCCGCTTTCGCCCCAGCGGAAGCCGATCGCGCCGTTCGGCACGACCAGCGAGCCGTCGGCGCGATCGAAGGCCAGGGTTTTCCAGGCGGGATTGTTGGTCTGGTCGAGGGCGTCATCGAGATCGGCCGCCCGCAGTGTGCGGCCGGGAACATAGGCGTCGCCCCGTTTGTCCAAAACCACCAGCGTCGGCATGTCGGTCAGGCGGCGGCAATAGTCCTCGAAGTAGGCGCTGTGGCCGGCGAGATGGAATTCCTTGAGGATGACGTGACCCATGGCCATGGCCAGCGCCGCGTCGGTTCCCTGTTTCGGATGCAGCCAGAGGTCGGCGAATTTCGCCGCTTCGCTGTAGTCCGGACAAATGACCACCGACTTGGCGCCTTTGTAGCGGACCTCGGTATAGAAATGGGCGTCGGGCGTCCTTGTCTGCGGTACGTTAGAGCCCCAGAGGAGGAGAAAGGTGGAATTGTACCAGTCGGCGCTTTCCGGCACGTCGGTCTGTTCGCCCCAGGTCTGGGGCGATGCGGGCGGCAGATCGCAATACCAGTCGTAGAAACTCATGCAGACGCCGCCGATCAGCGACAGATAGCGGCTGCCGGCCGCGTAGGAAACCATCGACATGGCGGGAATCGGCGAAAAGCCGGCGATGCGGTCGGGGCCGTATTTCTTCGTGGTGTAGACATTGGCGGCGGCGATGATCTCTTCGACTTCGTCCCATTTCGCCCGGATAAAGCCGCCAAGTCCCCGGATCTTCTTGTAGGATTGCGCCTTTACCGGATCCTCGACGATGGCTGCCCAGGCTTCGACCGGGGCCTTGGTCGCCCGTTCGGCGCGCCAGAGTTCCGCCAGCCTGCGCCGGATCAACGGGTGCTTCACCCGGTTGGCGCTGTAGAGATACCAGGAATAACTGGCGCCGCGGGCGCAGCCGCGGGGCTCGTGGTTGGGCAGGTCCGGGCGCGTACGCGGATAGTCGGTCTGCTGCGTCTCCCAGGTGACGATGCCGCCCTTGACGTAAATTTTCCAACTGCAGGACCCGGTGCAATTCACCCCGTGGGTCGAGCGCACGATCTTGTCGTGCTGCCAGCGGGCGCGATAACCGTTTTCCCATTGCCGGTCTTCGTTGGTGACCACGCCATGGTCGCCGGAAAAGGTGGCGATGTTTTTGCGAAAGAAAGCGAGACGATCGAGAAAGTGACTCATGATGCGATCCTGTCAGCGTGTCGCGGCGGCGGATTGTTCCGGATGGACGGTCTCGGTCGTTCCCGTTAGCCGCACCTCGGCCTGACGGCGGGTGTAGTACCACCAGGTCAGCAGGAGACAGCTGACGTAGAAGACGATGAACCCGATCAGGGCGGCCTCGGGACCGCCGGTTGCGGCAATTGCGCTTCCGAAGCTCTTGGGAATGAAGAAGGCGCCGATCGCGGCCACAGCCGAGGTGAAACCGAGCACGGCGGCACCTTCCTTGGCGGCATCGCGTTGCGCGGCGGCGAGCGCCTCGGCTCCACGTCCGGCGGCCTTGCGTTGCAGGAGTGTCGCGAAAATGGCCGGCATCATCTGGAAGGTCGAGGCATTGCCGACGCCGCTTGCCGCGAAAAGCAGCAGGAACATGCCGAGGAAACCCCAGAAGGCGTTCGGCTGATCCTTGATGCCGACGAAGAACATGACACCGGCAACCGCGGCGATCATGACGGCGAAGACCCAAATGGTGACGCGCGCACCGCCCCAGCGATCGGCCATCCAGCCGCTGAGAGACCGGCTGGCGGCGCCCACCAGAGGACCGAGGAAAGCGAAGGCGACCGGGTTCATCGCCGGGAAAAGCACCTTGGTCAGCAGCGGAAAGCCGGCCGAATAGCCGATGAAGGAACCGAAGGTGCCTGAATACAGCCAGCACAGGATCCAGGTGTGCTTGCGCTTGAAGATTACCGCCTGATCGGCGAAGGACGCCTTCGCCGAGGCAATGTCGTTCATGCCGAACCAGGCGGCGACGGTGGCGGCGAGGATGAGCGGAACCCAGATGAAACCGGCATTTTGCAGCCATAGTTGTTGGGGGGCGCCGGCGACGACGATGGTCTGCGGTTCACCGCCAAAGGCTCCGAAAATGCCGGCGGTGATGACGACGGGCACCAGGAACTGCACCACCGACACGCCGAGATTGCCGAGGCCTGCATTGAGCGCCAATGCCTGGCCCTTGCCCGCTTTTGGAAAGAAGAAGCTGATATTGGCCATCGACGAGGCGAAATTGCCGCCGCCGAGGCCGCAGAGCAGTGCCAGGATGAGAAACAGGGTGTAGGGCGTCTCCGGGTGCTGCACGGTCAGGCCGATGCCGATGGCCGGCACCAGCAGCGAGGCGGTGGAGAACGTGGTCCAGGTCCGACCGCCGAAGATCGGCACCATGAAGGCGTAGAAGCCGCGCAGCAGGGCGCCCGTCAATCCGGGCAGCGCCGCCAGCCAGAAAAGCTGATCGGGCGAGAAGGCAAAACCGATCGCCGGAAGGTTCACGATAACTACCGACCACACCATCCAGACGGCGAAGGCCAACAGCAGACTGGGTATTGAGATCCACAGATTGCGATTGGCGATCCGTCGTCCGGTCCGCGCCCAGAAGTCTGCGCTTTCCGGCGACCATTCGGTCAGAACCGCTCCTTGCGGCTGCAACTCCGGCAGGAAGCGGCGATTGGAGGCGGATGTCGATCGTTCCGTCCGCAGAATGCTGCGGTGCATCCACGCCAGGTTCACCACGGCGATGAGGAACAGCAGCATGAAGCAGCTGGTCCACAATCCGGTCAGATCGTTCATCAGGCCGAAGGCGATGGGCAGCACGAAGCCGCCGAGTCCGCCGATCATGCCGACGGCGCCGCCGACCGGGCCGACGTGATCGGGATAGTAGACGGGAATGTGCCGATAGACCGCGGCTTTACCGATCGCCATGAAGAAGCCGAGGACGAAGGTGATGATGGTGAAGGGCACGAATCCCAGCCCGAAGCTGAAATTGATGTCGCCTTTGATGCCATGCACGACGTAGTCGGTCGCCGGATAGGACAGCAGGAAGGTGCAGAGCACGCCGGCGCCAAAGGCCCAGTACATGACGCGGCGCGCGCCGATCTTGTCGGAGAGGATGCCGCCATAGACCCGGAACAGGCTGCCCGGGATGGAGTAGGCCGCGCCGAGAACGCCGGCCGTGACCACGTCGAGATGATAGGCCCCGACGTAGAAACGCGGCAACCACAGCGCCAGGGCGACAAAACCGCCGAAGACGAAGAAATAGTAACCGGCGAAACGCCAGACCCTGACATCGGCGAGAGGGGCAAGTTGCTCGGCCAGCGACAAGGCCTCGGCGGTACCGGCGCGTCGGGCGCGCTGCACTGGATCATCCGACGTGGTGACCCAAAAGGCGATCGCCATGATGAAGAGGGCGGCGGCCCAGAGCTGCGCCACCATCGCCCATCCGAAGGCGACCATGACCAGCGGCGCCAACAGTTTGGTGACGGCGGCGCCGACATTGCCCATGCCGAAGATGCCAAGGGCTGTGCCCTGCCGTTCCTTCGGATACCAGCGCGAAACGTAGGCGATGCCGACGGCGAAAGAACCGCCGGCGATGCCGACCCCGAGCGCAGCCAACAGCATCATCGGATAGCTGGTGGCGTAAGACAGCAGGAACGTCGCCGCGGCCCCGGCCAGCATCACCAGAGGGAATATGGCGCGGCCTCCGTAGCGGTCGGTCCAGACTCCGAGCGCCAGACGAATCAGCGAGCCGCTGAGGATCGGCGTTCCGATCAGCAGGCCGAATTCGGTGTCGTCCAGGCCGAGCTGCTGCTTGATGCCGATGCCGATGATGGAGAAGACCGACCAGACGGCGAAACAAATGGTGAAAGCCAGTGTGCTCATGACGAGAATGCGAAGGGATCTTGGATCGTTCATTCGCGGCATCCTCTGTTTCGCTTTTCGATGTGGCATCCGGTGCGGGTGAGGCGGTGGCTTTGTCGACATCGGCAGCCTAAAGGCCGGAATGACCTTATTCCTTGACTTTAATCAATCGAGTATTTGATATTTATCAAACGAAGTTGATGGCTTTGCGGATTGCGAAAGCGAATGGCAATGGGGGCGATGGTTGGGTGATTCCGAAGATTATCTATCGGTTGTGGAGCGCCTGCCGCTTTTCCGGTCGCTGTCAGCTGTTGACCGCGCCGAGTTGCTGCGGAGCTCCGTCCAGCACGGTGTGGCGCCCGGCACGGTGTTATTTTTCCAAGGTGAGATGCCGAACTTCCAACACATCGTTCTGTCGGGGTCGGCACACCTGTTCGGACGCTCGACCGAGGGGCGCGAGGTGCTTGTTGAAACAGTCGAGGCGCCCGATCTGGTCATTCCTGCCGCCGTTCTGACGGAGGAGCCCTATCTTATGGAAGCCCGGGTGCCTCAGGCGTCGCAGTTTCTGCTGATCCACGGAGCCGCATTCCGTGCCGCCGTCGCCAGCCAGCCGGCCCTGGCCCAGGAGGTGATCGGTTGTCTGGCCGGGCAATTCCGTCGCATGGTCCGCCAGATCAAGAACCTCAAGCTCAGATCGGCAACGCAACGCGTCGGTTGCTATATTCTTGCCTTGTCGAAGCGGCAGGGCACGCCGGATCGTGCCGTCCTGCCCTATGAGAAGGGTCTCATTGCTTCGGAATTGGGGATTACCCGGGAAAGCTTCTCGCGGGCACTGTCGGCGCTGCAGCAGGCCGGTATCGAGGTGCGCGATGGAACCATCGTCATTCGCGATGCATCCCGTTTTGCCGCCGAATGCATGCTTGATCCACTGATTGATGGACCGGAAAGAACGTGGGGTGGTGTCGACACGGCTTCCCGCGGCTCACCGCCCTGAACGCCCTCCGACGGAGAGCCGTCGGAGGGCGGGTACTGACAAACGGTGTTACTGTGCCTTGCCCATCTGGGCGACGATTTCGTCGGCGACCTGACGCGGTACCGGACTGTAGTGCGAGAACTCCATGGTGTAGGAGGCCCGGCCACTGGTCATGCCGCGCAGCTGGCCGATATAGCCGAACATTTCGGAGAGCGGCACGTCAGCCTCGACGGCGATGTTGGTGCCGCGTTCCAGCTGACCCTGGATGGAGCCGCGGCGACGGTTGATGTCGCCGATGACGTCGCCCAGATAATCTTCCGGCGTCACCACTTCGACCTTCATCACCGGCTCCAGCAGGATCGGGCTGGCCTTGCGGATGGCTTCGCGGAAGCAGCCCTTGCCGGCGATTTCGAAGGTCAGTGCGTTGGAGTCGACGTCGTGGAACTTGCCGTCCACCAGCGTGGCTTTGAAATCCACGGTGGGGAAGCCGGCCAGCACGCCGTCTTCCTTTTGCAGACGCAAGCCCTTTTCGACCGAGGGGACATAGTCGCGTGGCACCGAGCCGCCCACCGTCTCATCGACGAATTCGAAGCCGGCGCCCCGCTCCAGCGGTTCGAAGACGATCTTCACCTCGGCGAACTGGCCCGACCCACCGGTCTGCTTCTTGTGGGTATAGGTATGGGTGATCGGCTGAGTGAAGGTTTCGCGGTAAGCCACCTGCGGCTTGCCCATATTGCCTTCGACGCCGAATTCGGTCCGCATGCGGTCGAGCGTGACTTCCAGATGCAGCTCGCCCATGCCGCGCAGAATGGTCTGACCGGTCTCGCGGTCGGTTTCCAGACGGAGCGAGGGATCGGCGCGCACCATCTTGCCGAGAGCGGTGGTGAACTTTTCCAGGTCGTTCTTGGTCTTGGCTTCCACCGAGACGCTGATCACCGGGTCGGGGAACCGCATCCGCTCCAGCACCACCTCGTTGGCGGAGTCGCAGAGCGTGTCACCGGTCTCGGTCTCGGCCAGCGAGACCAGGGCGATGATGTCACCGGCGCGGGCCTCTTCCACCGGCTGCGCTTCCTTGGCGAACATTTCGACCATGCGGCCGATCTTCTCGCGCTTGCCGCGGGTCGAGTTGAGGATCGAGGCGCCCTTGGTCAGCACGCCCGAATAGACGCGGATGAAGGTCAGCGCGCCGTAGACATCGTTGATGACCTTGAAGGCCAGAGCCGAGAAGGGTTCCTCGTCCGAGCAGATACGCTCGCCGACCGGTTCGCCGTCCGCATCCACGGTCTTGATGGCGGGCACGTCGGTGGGGGCCGGCAGCAGATCGACGACGGCGTCGAGGACCTGCTGGACACCCTTGTTCTTGTAGGACGAGCCGCACAGAACCGGAGTGAACGACGAGTTCAGCGTGCCCTTGCGGAGCGCGCGGCGGAGAATGTCGGGGGAGGGCACGGTGCCATCGGTAAGGAAGGCTTCCATCGCCACTTCGTCCTGCTCGAGCGCGGTGTCCACCAGCTCGGTCCGGTAGGTGGCGACATTGGCCAGAAGCTCACGGTCTTCCGCCACGGTGATGTTCAGCTTGTCGGCCAGATCGTCGGTGACCTCGAGGGTCTGCCACTGGGCGTCCTTGTCGTCCGAATCCCAGACCAGGGCCTTCATCTCGACCAGATCGATCATGCCCTTGAAATTGTCTTCCGAGCCGAGCGGCAGTTGGATCGGCAGCGGCCGCGCGCCCAGGCGGGTCCGGATCATCTCGACACAGCGCTTAAAATTGGCGCCGCTGCGGTCCATCTTGTTGACGTAGCAGATGCGCGGGACGCTGTAATTGTCGGCCAGGCGCCAGTTGGTTTCCGACTGCGGCTCGACACCTGCCACACCGTCGAACACCACCACGGCACCATCGAGCACGCGCAGCGAACGGTTCACCTCGATGGTGAAGTCGACGTGGCCGGGGGTGTCGATGACGTTGATCTTCTTGCCGCGCCAGAAGGCCGAAACGGCGGCGCTCTGAATGGTGATACCGCGCTTCTGTTCCTGCTCGAGATAGTCGGTGGTCGTCGAGGTTTTCAGATCTTTGGTATCATGAATGTCGATGATGGTGTGTTTGCGCCCGGTGTAATACAGGATGCGCTCCGTGGTGGTCGTTTTGCCGGCATCGACATGGGCGACGATGCCGATATTGCGGACATCGGAGAGGGGCGTTTGGCGTGGCATAATATCGTTCCGTTGCAGTTACTGGTTAAGCCGGGGTTAGGCGGCATGGTTCTCGGCGCCGCCCTCCCGATGGCAAATCCCCATGACCGGGGACCCGATTGAGTTGCGCAGGCGCGGGCGCAAAATGCCATTGTGCGGAAAAAAAAGACAAGAGAATTGCATGAAATAATTTGTTGCTGTTTGGTGTACCTGGGCAAACCCAGGCTCTGCGTGCCTTTTGAACCTCGCCGGAGACGCGACCTCCGACCTGGAACGCGATGCGTTCTCACAGATTCGCGAACCCCAAGCCCGAGCGGCGTGCTGGCGTCATATGCGTACCTAGACCGCCGACCGCATATGCGTACCTAGACCGCCGACCGCGAACCGTTCCCGGCGTCCCCACCATCGGCGCTGCGGTCGAAGTATGCCTTGACGGTTTCCGCCCGGCCTTCCTTGACCAGATCCTCGGGCGTACGGCCACCGAACGAGGGCAGAGGGTGGGTGTGGTACCAAACGAAAGCCTGTGCCGCGGATCTTGTCCACGGCAGTATCCGATTGATGATCTCCACCATGTCGTGGAGCTTGGTCTGGGTGGCCCCGGCCTTCAAACGGAGGGGCGTCGAGATGGCATCGCGCGACAGGCCGGAAGCAAACGCCAGAACAGTCTGGCTGACACGCAGCACTTTGGCCAGCTGGTCGATCGCAACCTGGCCATCGGCATCGATTACCTCTTCGAGAAAGACGTGAGCGGGCGCAGCCATAAGGGGTTCCCAGTTGTGCGGAATTTGGGGGGATTGTGAGGTGTGGATGGTGCCTCTGCAAGAGATTCGAGCGGTTGGGGCTCCGATCCTGGTTTTGCCGGACCGGAGGGGGCGCCGGTGAAAAACGCCTGGTGCGCAGTTGCCGCAATCCGCGGGCGTTGCGTCGCGGAGCCGGGCGGCGTAACCTACCGTCGTCGTCGGACGGGTGCCGTCCGACGGGTGTTCCATGTTGGAGAGTGTATGTCGGAATCCGCGGGCAACCGCAGCCGTTCCGCCTGAGCGGAACGGAATTGAGACACCGAACCGGGGATGATCGCGTCCGCCGGGCGGTGTTGTTCGGGCTTATCGCCGGATTCTGATCGCAAATGTACCCACTCCAGACAATGAACAACGCGAACGTCGTTCCCGGCGACGAACCCGACGTCCCGACCTGCGCCCTCTCAAACGGGCGAACGAGACTTCGGAGAAAAAGCATGATTATTCGTGATGAAATACCTGGTGACGTCCCCGCAATCCGCGAGGTGATCGCCGAAGCGTTCAAATCAATGCCCTACAGCCGGCAAACGGAGGTCGCGATCTACGATGGCCTGCGGACGGCGGGCGCCATGACCGTCGCTCTGGTCGCCGAGGAGGAGGGTGCCGTTGTCGGCCACATCGTCCTGTCGCCGGTGACGATCGGCGGAACGTTCGGCGATTGGCTGGGGGCCGGTCCGCTCGCCGTGCGCCCCGATCGCCAGGGTCGCGGCATCGGTTGCGCCCTGGTCGCGACGGCGTTGGAACGCGCCCGCCGGTTTGGTGCGCCAGGTTGCGTCCTGGTGGGCGATCCGGCTTTCTACGGCCGTTTCGGCTTCGCCGCGCGGGCAGGTCTGGTGCATGAGGGTGTGCCGGATCAATTCGTGATGGGGGTTTCGTTGGGAGCGCCGGTTCCCGAGGGGCGGATCCGTTTCCACCCTGCCTTCGACGCGGAGTGAGAAGGGTGGGGCGGTCCCGGCCGTCCCACCAGCAATCTGTTGACGTCAGCACTCGGGTCGGCACTGTTGTCGATCTGGGGTGCGGGCGGCTTCATTTGGAGGCGGTATTGGAGAGACGCCAGAAAAAAAGATCGTCGAAAATGCGAATCGCTCATGATGACGGACAAGTGGGAAATCAACCCGCAAGTAAAATTCGACTGCTCTATGATATTTATCAAAAGACCCGGAGCATTTTCAGTCAGACGCCAGGGGAGCGTGACTTTGGCATTAGATGTCTGTTCGGCCTCAGCCAAGGCCCGCAAGAGCTATGACAGGGCGCTCGTCGCCGCAAAGAATGTTATGGCCGAATGCGAACAGCACCTCGACTTTCAGCCGGAAATCAAAGAGAGCCAACGGCTTTGGACGCGCTGGATGGAGAAGGAATACGCTCTGGAGGGCGAAGTCCATCTCAACTCCACTGTCGTCGAACCCGAGTGCCGCGAACGGTTGACACTTGGGCGAAACGATGCGCTCGACGACATGGCGAATAGCCTACGCTGCAAGCACAGCTCTCCGTTGTCCAAGGATTAGCGAGAAAGTTATCCGCAGATGACGCCGATGGACGCAGATGTCGATTGCCGCGACGAGCAAACCTATGCGGTTATTGGAGCGGCGATGGCCGTTCACAGCGAACTTGGACATGGCTTCCTGGAGGCGGTCTATTGCGAGGCGTTGGAACGCGAATTCGCGGAGCGGAAGATCCCGTTCCAGAAAGAAGTCCGGTTGCCGGTCCTCTATCGTGGCCACCCTCTGACCGTATTTTATCGGGCGGACTTTGTTTGCTTTTCTTCGGTTCTGGTTGAACTCAAAGCAATACAGCGGCTTTCAGGCGTCGAAGAAGCACAGGTTATCAATTACCTGAAGGCTTCCGGTCTGAAGCGAGCGATTCTTGTGAATTTCGGCACGTCGCGCCTTCAGTACAAGCGTCTTGTCCTTGATCTGCGCCAATCTGCGTCATCTGCGGATCATTAAATGTTTGACGCCCCGTTGTTCGGATAGACCAACGGGGCGTCAACAGATAGCTGGAGGGGCTGGGCGGTCCCGACCGTCCCACCCTCTTACTCAGAATGGCATGAGGACGCGGGTCAGGAATTTGTCACCACCGACACCGAAGGTCCGTTTGCCGATGGTCTTGGCGACGCTGTATTCGGTGATGAACTGATCGCCGGAACGGCAATTCCCGAGGGGTGAGTTCAGCTCATCGAGACTTGGTATTACACCAGACGCCAGCCCTCGATGACCAGTCGCCGGAAGCCCAGGAACTGGCTGACGCGAATGGTCAGCGGGTGCTCCAAGGGGAAGCAGGGCGGGGTAAAGACCTCGACGCCCCTGATCACGTGACTCACGTAGGCGTCCTGCTGTTTGGGCCGTCCGAACCGGACCGTGGGGCAGGGGGCGAACGTGAAACAACAGGAATCGACGCTGTGCACGCGATCGATGAAGATCGTCGTCTGTTTTTCGCGCACCAACGCGAGTGCGTCGTCAGCAATTTGAAGCATTTCCACCACCACCAAGACAAAATGCGCCACAGGAGTTCACACGATGCGTTCGCCTCCGGCTTCGACGCCCTCACCCAAAAAGAGCAGACAGGAGGGACTGGCAACCGGCAGTCGCTCCCTGATGGCCGTCAATCTTCCGCTGTCGCGATCGACCCGGAAGGCGGTGACGTTGTTCGAATCCTGATTGGCGACCAATAGAATATTGCCATCGGGTGAAATTGCGAAATTGCGCGGAGTGCGTCCGCCGGTCGCTATCCGATTCACCAGGGTGAGTTCGCCCCCATCGCCGACACCATAGACCACGATGCTGTCATCTCCGCGATTGGCTGCGTAGACATATCGTCCGTCGGGGGAAAGATGGATGTCGCTCGCCGTGCTTTCGCCGACGTAGCCGTTTGGCAAGGAAGGCAGGGTTTGCATCGGTTGCCAGTCGCCATACGGCCGGTGGAACACGGTCACGGTATTTGCCATTTCACTGATCAGATAGAGGACGTGTCCATCGGCGGAAAACGTCAAATGACGCGGTCCGGAGCCCGGCGGGAGTTCGATAGTGCGCCACAACCTCAGTTCCCGATGGTCGATCCGGTATTGAAAGAGGGTATCGGACCCAAGATCGGGAACCAGCAGAAAATCCTGGCTCGCGTCGAAAACGGCGGCGTGCGGGTGGGCCGTGGTTTGTCGCTGGGAATTGGGGCCGTGGCCGTGATGCTCGATCAATTGCAGGGGAGATCCGACGCGACCATCGGGTTCCAGCGCGAACACGCGAAGGCTGCCGCTCAGATAATTGCTGGCGACCAGCATATGGTGACGCGAGCTTGCGCTGACGTAACAGGGAGCCAGGCCTGCCGTCGATTGTCGATTGAGCGGCACCAGCGCTCCATCCGGGTCGATGCGGTAGGCGACCACCGCGCCGGGGCCATCGACGGTCTCGTTGACCGCATAAACGTGCCGGTCATCGAACGTTACGGCAAGAAAGGAGGGATTGAGATTGCCGTCCACGCAGTTGACAATCCGGAACCGCTCCTGTTTCTCATCGAACTCGGCGGTGTAGATACCGCAACGCTTGGACTCCGAGTAGGAGCCGATTAGGAATTTCATTCGCTTGGCCTCAGATCGCTTCGCCCCGGACGATCGCCGTAACGAGCCAGATTGAGCGGATAGGCGCTATCGATATAAAGCCCGGTGCCGGAAATATAGGATGCCCGGTCGTTGCACGGGAAGAGGATGGCGCCGCCGATGACGGCCAGGTTGCCCTGTGAAAGTCGTTGCAAGTGATGGGAACGGTTCCGCAACCTGTCACGGTGTGGCGGTCGCCCCAAGCTGCTTCGAAATCGCCATCGCCGTTGCGGCGACGGTGGGGCCGAGTTCCCGCATGCGGTCCTCGGACATGTAGAAATTCGCGCTGGCAATGCTGATCGCGGCGACGACGTGGCCGGTGACGTCGCGGATCGGGGCCCCGACGCAACGAATACCGACCTCGTTCTCTTCGAAATCCATCACCCATCCATGCTGGCGATAGTTGCGCATCGTTTCCAGATAATCGGGCCAGGGGGGGAGGAACGGGCGATCGGTACCCGATTCCTGCTTCAAGGCGAGTGCCTCGTCATAGAGATCGCGCCAGCGATCTTCGTCGAGACCGAGCATCAGGGCCTTGCCGACGCCGGTCGAGGCGAGCGGCATACGCTGGCCGATGCGCGACCGCATTTCGAGACCTTTCCCTCCCGACAGCTTGTCGAGATACAACACATAAGATCCGTCCATTTCCCCGAGATGCACCGTATCTCCGCAGGATTTGGCCAGAATCTCAAGGTGTGGGCGAGCCAGCAGCGCCACCGGGCTCTGTTCGCGGGCCCGGCCGCCGAGATAAATCAGCTTGTAGCCGAGCGTGTAGGCCTGGTGCGGAGCATGATGGAGATAACCCTGGGCGACCAAGTTGCTCAGCACGCGATGGACCGTGCTGCGGGGCGAGTGCAGCCGTTCGGACAGGCCCTTGACGTCGTCGACGCCTTCGGCGACGAGTTCCAGCAAGGTCAGCCCACGGACCAGGGTCTGCGCGCCGGCGGCGGCTTTTTCGCCGTCGTCGGACGGAGGCAGGGATTCGGATGATTGCGGAAGACTCACTGAAAACTCCGGCCTGATGCTTCCCGTCAAACGTGTTCGACGGCAAGGCGCACCATAGCAGACTCTTCAACGGCTTACCAAGTGGGGCAAACGATCCGCCCCGGCGTTTTGCACCAGTTGGACTGAGGGGATCGGCATCGCAGCTCTGAGGCGGCGGTTCGATGGAATCACCCGGAGCGGCGAGGCTGTCGATCTCAAATGAACGAGAACAAGCCGAGGCGGCAGCTTTTGCAGGCAAGGCGGAAAAATATTCCTGCGGGGGGCATCATGATGCCCTTTCCGTCCGCAACTCCGCCGTCCGGTCGGGTCGGTCCGCGGCAGGAGATCTCAAAGGGACGTGCAGAAGTTCTGGTATTTTTACTCAACTAAAAGGAGATAAGCGGCGCGTGCGATGCCGGCATGAAAATTGCTTAATATTCTCTTACTAAGCGATTTATGGGTTGCAGGGAGCCCAAAAAATGCAAATCGATACCACAGCACTATCGTCGACGATGCAGGCGGCTTTGCGCCGATCCATGGAGTCGGGCTGGACGTCTTTGACGCCCTATACGCCCCAAGACTCCCAAGATTCGTCGTCGACCGACACGACGGCGAAAACCGGCGCCGACAAGGCTGTTGCCGGGGCGGGCGTCGGTGGTGGTCTGCTGGCCGCAAGTACAGCCCAATATTTGATGCAATTGGACCAGGATATGACGTCGTCGACCTCGGCCGGTTCACAACAAGCGACATCGACCGCTTACCAAGCCATCGGCACAATGAATATTATGCAGGAAGTTGCCAACGATCCCGATTTCGCGAATAGTTGGGCCGGGCACTTATCGGCGACGAACACGCTTATCGCCGTTCAGTTGCCGATGAATGCGGACGGGACGGTAAATACGACCTTGATGGATGATCCAAATTGGTTCACGCAGTTTGACGCCAAGATCGATCAGGCCCAGGCCATCGTTAATTCGTTCCAACAACAGGCGCAGGCTCTTTACAACTCCGATAAGTCGCAAGGAAAATCCGGAGCGCAGACGGTCGCCGACATTCTCGAATTGCGGCTTGCTCAACCACAGAGCTATTGGGACGCTGTGGATCCGACCAATATTGAGGCCAACGCAAAAGACGATGTGCAGACACAGCTCAATATATTGAAACAGGCAATGGCGCAAAATTCCACTACGTCTGGTGGTCAGACTTCGACGACGTCGGAAATAACAAGTTAAATACCGGCGGAAATACCAAGTCTCGATGAGTCATCTCTCATCGAGACTTGGTGCAATCCTTTAGCTTATTGAGTATCCGCAGACGACATCAATCCAGGACGGGATAATCCGTATAGCCCTTTTCCCCCGGAGAATAGAATGTCGCCTGATTCGCCTGATTCAATTTTGCCCCGCCTTTGATTCTTGCCGGAAGGTCGGGATTGGCCAGGAAGCTGGTGCCGAAGGCGACCGCGTCCAGTTTCCCGTCGGTAACGGCTTTTTCGGCCTCTTCGGGCGTGTAGCCCATATTTCCGATGAGGACGCCTTTGTAATGCGCGCGGATCGGCGTCATGACATCACCGCTTTGTTGCCCGAAAAAATCACCACGCATGGCGTGAAGATAGGCGAGATTGAAGTCGTTGAGCCGTCCGGCAAGCCATGTGGAGAGGCCGATCGGATCACTGTCGATCATGCTGTTGAAGCTGTTGAGCGGCGAAATCCGCAGTCCGACCCGGCCGTTGCCCCAAACGCCGATGACGGCTTCGAGCACTTCGAACATCAGGCGTGCCCGGTTTTCAACGGAACCGCCGTATGGTCCGACACGCTTGTTCGCACTGTCGCGCAAAAATTCGTCCAACAGATATCCGTTGGCGCCATGGACCTCGACACCGTCGAACCCCGCAGTCTTGGCATTCCCGGCGGCCCTTTTGAAGCCGGAGACAATGTCCGGCAGTTCGTCGTCGCGAAGTTCGCGGGGAATGACATAGGGCTTCTTGCCCTCCGGCGTATGCACTTCATCGCCGACGATGGCAATCGAACTGGGCGCGACGGGCCGGGCTCCGTTGTTGAGCAGTGGATGGCAGGCTCGCCCGCCATGCCATATCTGAAGGAAGATTCGTCCACCGGCGGCATGAACGGCATCGGTGATGATCTTCCAGCCGGCAACCTGGGCGGAGGAGTAGATTCCAGGCTCCATCCAGAATGCCGAGTTGCCCTCGATGGCCATGGTGGCTTCCGCGATGATCAGGCCGGCGCTTGCGCGCTGCGCATAATATTCAGCCATCAGAGCGGTCGGGATATGCTGTGCGTCGGCCCGGCAACGCGTAAGCGGGGCCATGAAAATGCGATTTGCCGCGGTCAGCGGCCCAAGGTCGATAGGCGAGAATAATGTGGTCATCGTCCTGGCAATCCCTAAAACAGGTCAAGTCGCGCACGAGGCGCGTTCGTGACTGATATAGGGTTTTGTTGCGCGTGGGGAAGTCAGCGGCTCCTGATGACGCTGATGCTGTGAATCATCTGGATGGCTCACAGCATCAGGTCGACGAATTGACGGGCCGGGCGCGATTGCGTCCTTATCTCAAGCTCAAACGAAAGAGCGCATATCGCCATCCGATCGCCTCTCCCGGCGGCGGATGAGAAAGGCAAGACCCGCCAGGGCGGCGCCCAGCAGTCCAAGCGAGGTGGGTTCAGGGACGGCGCGCGCGATGGCCAGTCCGTTGATAGCCACATCGCCCGCCTTTGGAAAATCAGGATTGCCGTTATTGACCGAGAACACGATGTGGTCGATGTCGGCACTGGTCGAAATCGCGCCGATGAAGGGCGCGGAGCCGTCGTTCAGGGCCGTGGTGGTGGCGGTTACCGTCACCTCGCCCAGTAGATGATTGCCTGAATCATAAAGATCCAGGATGCCGGTGAAGGCGCCGGCCAGAAGGCTCTCTATCTGTGTTCCGACCCCTTGCACCGGTGTCGAGAAATCGACAAGGATTGGATCGCTTAGATTGCCGGGGGACTGCGACAGCAGCGTATCGGTCGGCAGAAAGCCGCCGACGGCGGATCCGTTCGCAAGATTGAGGGCGCCACTCGCGGTGTTGATGCCGACGGTCAGCGTTCCGACCGGCGCCGACGCGAAGGTCGAGACGGTACCAGGGACGGCACCAAAGATTCCCCAATTGACAGTGAGTGCACTTCCAAAGCCGGCGGAGCTCGACACTTGCGTGATTGAGGCCTCGGCGCTTGAAATGGCGGTCACGTAACACAAGGCAGCCGTCCCCAACCAGGCAAGTTGCTTAGCATAGCGTCGCATTTGCTTGTTCCTTACTGTAGTTGTCGCGATTGCATTGGCTGATCGTCCTAATATGCGCGATCGGTCCGATAGCACCCGAGTGTTTGCAAGATCCAGGCCTACTTTTAGTAGTATGGAATATCAACCATCTAAAGGAGCCATCCACCTGGGGATGTAAAATTCTCCGACGTTTTTAACGTCAAGTTGTGTCGTGAGGCCGTGCTGCGCCAGAGCGTAGTGCGTTAAATCGTGCATCACGCTCTTGGTTATCTTTGTGCCCCTCGCCGGGCGCGGGCTAAAATAGTCCGGCAAGGTCCCTATCGTAAGTTATTATATGTTGCGATACAAATTCATATACAGCAAAGTGAAGGATGTCCGTAACTCCAATTTTCTTGTCTTTAAATAGGTTCAAAATATTGTAAGAACGATTGATGAGCGTGCGGTGAATTTCTGCGTGTTTGTCGACGTAATGATATCCTCTATTTTTCATAATTTCTTCCTCATCGGAAAAATGTGATTCCATTTGTCTGATGAAATCTATAAATATTTCCTCAATATTGATCGGGGAAGTTTCATCGGATAAGGCATTTATGATCCGGTTGGCATGCTCGAAAATAGCTTTATGCTGCTCATCGATAACCGGATTTCCGATTTCAAACTTCTTCCGCCAGATCAGTTGCAGAACCTGAAGGCTTACGCGGTCGGAGGACGCTTCCGACAATTCCACGCCTTCCACCTCGATCCGGTTGCGGCCGTGTTCCTTGGCGCGGTAAAGGGCGGAATCGGCCCGTGCCAGCCAGTCTTCCCAGCTATCGGTCGAAAGACAAAGTGCTACTCCGAAACTGGCTGTCGCCCGACAGCCTCCGGGAAACTCATGATTGGCGAAGGTGGTCCGGATTCGTTCCGCGATGGCGATGGCTTCGGGAAAGCCGCTGGACGAGAGGAGGAGGACGAACTCCTCGCCACCCCAGCGTCCCAGGGTATCGGTGGACCGGATGCAGCTTCCGGCGATATCGGCGAACCCCTTGAGAATGAGATCACCCATGGCGTGACCATGCCGATCGTTGATCGATTTGAAGTGATCGAGGTCGATCATAATCAGCGAGACTTGGTTGCCATATCGCCTGAGCCGTTCTATTTCTTGCGCGGATGTCTCTTCGATCTTTATGCGGTTCCAGCATCCCGTCAGCTTGTCCTTCATCGCGACGGTCCGGAACTGTTCATCGGAGCGCTCCTTCGCCATCATGATAAAGCCGTTTGAGATCAGAATAATGGTGGCGAGCGCCGTCACATATGTTGCGGCCTGCACCGACGAATTCTGAAAAATCCGGCTGATGTCTTCCGGTCTCAAAAGCGCGACGATCGTCCGTGATACCGTCGATATCGACACGATGAATAGGGAAAATAATATCAGGTTTCTCCCATTCATTTCGTGTTGTGCTTTGTATTTCAACACGTACATTAATATTATTAATGTCTGTATGAAAAATATGAAATTACCTATAGCTGTCCTTAATTGAAAGCTATCCATTACCAGCGAAAAACACACGGGTAAGATAATTACCGGGAAAAATATAACGTAATAGTTTGGCTTTCTTCCTGTAAATTTGATTATAGATAACGTAAATAGAGAATACGATGCGGATATGGCTGAATTTGCGACAATAATTGAGGAAAAATCAGAAATTACTCCACGTAATGCAAGCAAAATATATCCCACCGCGTGGATGCATAGCGTGATGGACCAGCTGCGCAACCCGTCCCGATCATCTCGCCGGCTGGCCCAGCCGACGGAAAGCGCCTGTAGCAGGCATATTATTATGATGACGATGAATAGTGTATGAATGTCCATGATCATCGATGTCGTTATCCGGTAATTTCTTAAAAAATTTATACAGACACAAGGAATAACTCTATTAATTTTACATCTACGACTTTCGATGTCAATGATGGTCGGGTTTATCCCGATCATTCCGGTGCAATCGAAATTTTCGATGAAGCACCAAGACACCAGGATCAAGAAATACGCGAAACGCAATACACCTCTTCCGTATTTTTCGTGTATCAGTTGAATGGTGCCTCAGACAGCAAATATTGGTTACATCACTTTTCGTGTAATTTTGACATCGATCGGTAATCATGAAACAAGACGATCTGCCCGTTCATCGATAGTCGCCGCAGCACTCGTCGTGCGCAAAATCGTCACCATCTTGGTAGAGGAACGATCCCTGGTATTCCAACACCGACGGTACCCCCCTCGGGGATTCCGTCGCCAAGACTGGAGAGCCGAATTTGATGCAATCAGCGATGTCTCATGACAGTTTGGATGGCTTCTTGACGCGTGACACCCTGACACATTTCGACCAAACCGGCTGGGCTGTGGCTCCCGGTTTTTTCAGTGCCGCCGAGGTCGCGGAGATGTCCGGCTGGATCGACGAGTTGCTGGCCAGACCCGAGGTTCCGGGAACCCTTTGGGTCTATCATCAGCCGAGCCTGCTCGATCCGTCGCGGCAATTGGTACAGCGGATCGAAAATTTCTGTCCGCATCATACCGGCTTCGATGCCCTGGCCCACCAGTCCCGCTTGCAGACGGCAGCCGGACAGATGCTGCGGGGGTCGGTTTTCCTTTTCAAGGAAAAGATCAATTTCAAGGAAAGCGGCGGCGCCGGCTTCGAGCTGCATCAGGATCAGCAGGCGGGATGGTCGCGTTACGCGCCTCTTTTCGTTACCGCCATGGTTTGCGTCGATGCCGCGACAATCGACAACGGCTGCCTGGAAATGCCTGGTGCGTCGCCGCGTTTCGATCGTCTGATCGGCGAAGAATGGCGCCCGGTCAACGACGGCGAAGCCACGGGACTGACCATGCTGCCCGTTCCGACACAACCGGGCGACGCGGTGTTCTTCGACAGCTATGTCCCGCATGCATCGAAGGCCAACATGTCGTCCGGCCAGCGCCGGGTCCTGTTTTTCACATACAACAGCCAGGTCCATGGCGATCAACGAGCCGCCTATCACGCGGATAAGCACGCAAGCTTTCCGCCCGATATCGAGCGGGTTCCTGGTGCCGAATACAGGTTCAAGGTTTAGGAGGGGCCGCTTTTAGGGAATCACCATGCAATTCCGTTCATGATCATCCGTCTGAGCCAGTTCGCCGAGATGGGCGCGCATCCAGAGAACCTCCTCCGAGGCCGTTCGCCCGAAATGCCGTTTGAATTCCCGGCTGAACTGGGACGTGCTGACATAGCCGACGGCGGCTGCGGCCGCCGCTACGGAACTGGCGTCTCTCGCCATGAGAAGGCGCGCCTCGTGCAGGCGGATTGACTTGATATAGCTGAGCGGTGTCGTGCCGATCAGTTCCCGGAACCGGCTGTGAAAGGTCGGTACGCTCATGCCCGCTTCGGCCGCTAACGCGGCGATGCTGATCTGATGACGGTAGTGGCGTCTGATGTAGGCGAGGCTGCGCCCGATTCCCCCACGGCCTCCCGCCTGGCGGAGCGCGGCGATCAGTTCCGCCCCCTGTGCGCCGGTAAGCACGCGGTAGTGCAGTTCGCGCACCAACTGCCGGCCGAGCGCCGCGGTTTCCACCGGGTCGGCGAGCGCCATGAGCAGGCGTAACAGCGTTCCGCTCACCCCCCGTTCCATCGGCGAGGATACCAGGCTGCGCGCGGTGTCCCGCGTCCGACCCTGCCGGGCCGGCAGGAGCCCGATAAGCTCGGCGGCAATGCTGAGATCGAAATCCATATAGACGGCAAGCAGCGGCGCTTCCGGGCTGGCCCGCGATTCCATTCTGAAGGACACGGGGACGGACACCGCCAGATAATGGCGGGCGTCATACACAAAGCTTTTCTCGCCGAGAAAGCCGCGCTTGGCGCCCTGAAGAACGAAGACCGCTCCGGGCCGGTAAAGCACCGGCACGTCATTGAGATCCGTGCCCGATCGCAACAGCCGCAATCCCGGCAACGACGTCGCGGTATAGCCCTCGTTAATCGCGATGTTTCCGGCCAACAAGACCAATTCGTCCAGATCATTCATAGGATCAGGCATCAAAGAGACAGTATCCAGCCTGTAAAAGACGATAACTGGATGCTATCAAGCACATCGGGCAAAATCGAGCCTCTCGAAAGGAAGCGCGGATGAGCAGCGGAAAGATTTTTTTCATTACCGGCGCCAGTTCCGGCTTCGGACGCGCCATCGCAATGGCCGCGGCCGAAGCCGGCCATACGGTCATCGGAACGGTGCGGAGCAGTGCGGCCGGCGATGAGATTGAAGCGGCGGCGGCCGGCCGCATCCACGCGGTCACGCTTGACGTCACCGATATGAACGCCATTCCGGCCGTCGTGCAGACCGTCGAGGCGACGTTCGGGCCGGTCGACGTCCTCATCAACAATGCCGGTTACGGTCACGAAGGCATCCTGGAGGAATCGCCGCTTGCGGAAATGCGCCGCCAGTTCGAGGTCAACGTCTTCGGTGCCGTCGCGGTGGCCAAGGCTTTCCTGCCAAAGTTCCGCGAGCGGCGGCGCGGTTTCATCGTCAATGTCACCTCGATGGGCGGGCTGATCACCATGCCCGGCATCGCCTATTACTGCGGTAGCAAGTTTGCCCTCCAGGGCATTTCCGAGGTCATGCGTTCGGAGATGGCGCCGTTCGGCGTTCATGTGACGGCCCTTTGTCCCGGCTCCTTCCGCACCGACTGGGCCGGGCGCTCGATGGTGCGCAGCCGGCGCAGCGTCGCCGACTATGACGACCTTTTCGAACCGATCCGCAAGGCGCGCCTGGAGAAGAGCGGCCGGCAGCTTGGCGATCCCGCGAAGCTGGCCCACGCCGTCCTGACGCTGATCGAAAGCGGCAATCCGCCGCCGCAACTCCTGATGGGGAGTGACGCCCTGAAGCTGGTGCGCGACAAACTCGTCCGCATGGCGCAGGAGATTGACGCATGGGAGCAGCTCACCGTCTCCACCGACGGCTGATCGGCCCCTCGAACTTCGGGGATGCGCGACTATCCACCCCGGAGGCCTTGTTCAGGACCGCCGGGGTGGATCTCGGCATTTCCTGGGTGTGACGTCAGTTACGGTTTTCCTGTCACATTTCCCCGTCATCCTCGCGAAAGCGGGGATCCATGCCGCGACAGAACTGTCTTTGGTCGTAGAGTCATTGTCTTTTCCAACCATGGATCCCCGCTTTCGCGGAACGGCCGCGGAGCGCGGAGTCAACGGCCCGACCAAAGTTGTCTACGACGACACCTATTTTTTTGACTGTCTGCTGATTCCGGAGGAAGCCGCCCACCCATTCCGGAATGATCTCGCCCGTCTATTCCGGGATGAAGCCGCCCGGGTCGGGACGTCTCTGCTGGCTGTGATTACGGTCCTTCTTTTGGCTTTTGCTGAGGAAGGGTCGGATGCCAGCGGAGAGGACGACGATGCGTCATGTGCGCGAGATACTGAGACTGAAATTCTCCAAGGATT
>JARLJB010000363.1 GCA_031291415.1 Telmatospirillum sp. | reverse complement strand
CCTGGAACGGCCCGGTCAACATCCGCAACGCCCGCCACGCCGAAGATTCAGACCCACTCGACCCCCGCTGCGCCTGCCCGGTCTGCGCCAAATACACCCGCGCCTACCTCCATCACCTGCACCGCGCAGGCGAAATGCTCGGCGCCATGCTGCTGACCGAACACAACATCTGGTTCTACCAGCAATTGATGGCCGCCATGCGCGCAGCCATCGCCGAGGGGCGTTTCGCGGCGTTCGCCGCGCAGTTCCGGCGGGATTATCTGGCAGGGCGTTAAGGCGGAAGTATGGCCTCCGGCGGGCAAGGGCCATCGCCCTTGCATCCCGGTTTCGTCCTGACCTGCGCGTCGGGGCGAGGCCGTGACAGTGACAGGAAACCCGGCTTGCTGGTTCGCACGGTATCAATTTTGGCGCCAGAACTGGCCAACCCGACGCCAGGCCGAGACCGCTATCTTTCAGTACATCAATGGCGTCTACAATCCGCGTAGGCGTCATTCATATCTGGGCGGCATCAGCCCGCTCGCATTCGACGCCAAGGTGGCGTAGTGAGATAGGTGACCGGCACGAAACCGTTACAAGTCCAAATAGGCTTTCAGTCTACGAACCTCAGTCAATGCAGCCCAAACTTAAAAGAGCCTGTGCGAGCTCCTCTTCGAAAGCTCGATAGGACGCCGCGCCACGTAACTTCGCGAGGTCTTGGCGCTGGGCGATAGCGGGTATGAGTTGTTGGACGTTTGGGGAGGTACGCCTACCGCGAACTATACTTATGGCAGCATTGAGAATTGCCTTCGGATCGACCAATCGTTCTGCGTCCTGAGCGCTTGCTGGCAGCCCCAACGCAGCGAGGTCTCCACGGTAGCCCAAGGCCCCTCCCACCGCATTTCGATCGGCGAGCATCCAAGCCTCAGTTTCGTGACGAGGTGCGATGACAATGCACCGCTCAAGGGGAAATCCGCAAAGCTCAAACGCGGCATCTCGATAATCTTCAGATCGATGCGCCATGTCAGCCTCCAATGCCCTTCCGCCGGTATCAGCGTGAATGAACATAAGGTGGAAGGCTTCTTGCTCGCGGCAAATATCGGCGGCGACAGCATCCACGAGCCGTCCTGACCTGTCGAACTCGACAGCCGCCGCCTGCGGGACTATCGCCTCGCAAGTACCGCGTCGCCGTACCAAATCTTCCATCACCAACGGGATCAAAATGTCGAAGTACGCACGATCAGTAGCGCCCTCATGCATCGCAGCCCAACTAAGGTAGATCATGCCGCGTCGACGGATCGCTGTAGGAGAGCCTCGATCTCCGACCTGACCAAGTGGTGTTCCGGGTCTAGAAGGTCGCCCATGGGCTTCACACCTGTTCTCATTCGAGTGCGAACTGTCCTCACCGCGGTGCCCTTGGCGATCATCGAAACGGTATCAGTGGCAACGATTTCGTTGTCGTCGAGACAACCCATTACCTTTGGCGAATGGGTAGCGATCAACACTTGGAATGACGGGTGTTCGGGATCAGTCGAAACCACGGCAGCTTGCTGAAGGAAGCGCACTAGCGCCGGAATACGCCCCTCATGGACGCCATTCTCGGGCTCCTCAAAGCATAGCGTGCCCTTACGGTCAGGATCGTTAAGAAGCGTGAGCAGTGCGAGCAACCTTAAGGTGCCGTCTGAGATCACCCGTGAACTAAACGACAGATCGTCTATGAACCGCAGGCTAAAGGCGTACTGCCGTTGCGTGATGTCGCTGACGCTTTCGAGCTTGGAGACAGATGGTATCAGCGAAGCCAAATCGGCGGCGATGTCAGAGAGGACTCCGTCTGGACGGTCGTCGCTGGCGGTCTCCTCCTTGAGGCGCGCGAGGACCGCCGCTAGGTTGGACGCATCTGACTTCAGCAACGGTTCCTCGAACCTGTCGTTAGTCATGCGGGCCGCATATGGATTGATCTCTAGAAAGCTTATGTTCGCGATAGCGTCGCGAAGAGCATAAAGGTGTGGAAATTCTGCAGTGGTGATCGTCGAGAGAGCAGTGCGGGACGCCTCTTTCAACGACAGGGTCACAGGCCTGCCATGCTTCTGCCGGCCGTCCTGTTTGACCTCAATGGCGTCGCCTGCCTCGTTTAACCGAATGAACGGGCTAACTCTCGTGTAGTTTACCTTAGTCTGCTTGAGATGCGCACGCGCCCGATCCTCGCCCTTAGCGAGAGGGCGACACAGTTCTCTCATCACCTGAACTCGTCTCGGGGTTCCATCGCGCCCGATCTGCAGGCCAAGCTCCAACTCGTAGCGAAGTCGCTGTGCTGGCACGTCATAGCTTGTGCCAAAGGAATCCGTCCCATGTCGCGGAAGCAGAACTTCGACCGCGAAGAACATCTTGTCTGCGCTGCCTGACGCTGTGCGACGGAATAATTCTTCAGGCTCGCCACGGAGGCCCTGCATAGAGTGGCGAATATCATGCTTTGCGAGCAGCGAAAGGAAACGCAGCGCGTCAAAGAGGTTTGATTTTCCACTCGCGTTAGGGCCGACAAGCGCCGTAAAGGGCTGAAGGTCTACCGCAAAGTCCTGAAAGGTCTTGAACCCATCAATTTCGATCCGGGTGATCATGGTTATGACGTACCTCCCGCGACGGTTTGAGGCAATGACGGTCTTGGAGGCAATTATCGAGACTCGGTTAGGTGGGTACGACGAAGAAGGGAAACTACCCAACAGTCTCGTGATTGGCGGCCTTTTGGGCAGGTATTGACGAAACAAAACAGCAGGCATGGGTGGGCTAAATGGTAGTCTGGGCGGATCGATGAGGCTGCCAATTTCCGGGTTGCAAGGGCGATGGCCCTTGCCCGCCGGAGGCCCTTTTCCTGCCTGCTGCGGGCAACAAAAAAGGCGGGGTTGCCCCCGCCTTCTTGTGTGTCTGGCGATGAAGCCGGACCGATCAGCGCGAATAGAATTCGACGACCAGGTTCGGTTCCATCTTCACCGGATAGGGCACTTCGTCGAGCGTGGGCACGCGGACGAAGGTTGCCTTGTCGGCTTCGGCGGCGACATATTCGGGG
>JARLJB010000362.1 GCA_031291415.1 Telmatospirillum sp. | reverse complement strand
TAGTTGACGTAGCCGGTCATGAGCAGCTTGATGGGCAATTTCCCATTGAGGGAGCCGAGGTCCAGTGTCAAGTTATGGAGGTTGGCGAAGCCGTCGTAGGGGAGTGGGGTGAATCCGCTGGCGAAGGTGTGGTCGGCCTTGGTGATCGCGGCGAGGACGTCGTGGCCTTCGCCATCCCACGCGGCGACGGGCAGATGGGCGTCAGAGGAGGCGACTACGCGGCCGGAGGCGAAGGGCGGGTCGTCGAGGAATCGTTCGTCGGGATTGACATCGACGTTTTCAGGGTGGTCGATAGCCACGAGGCGGAGTTGGTCAATGTAATTGACTTCCTCCATGGGTTCCATGAAGCGGAGGCTGAGCTTGCCATTGACGGGGACGACCTGCGCGCCGTCGACCTTGATCCACTCGCCGGGGTTGGGGATGTTGCGGCGCTGGGGGGTGAACCAGTGGCCAACGACGCCGGCGCCGATGACGTCGGTGATGAGGCGGTATTTGTGGCCGTCCCAGGCGAAGAGCACCGGACAGGAGCTGCCGCGGCGGTCGGCTTCTTTCATGGCGATGACGGCGCGGCCATCTTTGAGGTGGGGCAGGTCGATTTCGTCCTGCAGGACGCCGGTGGGCCAAAGAATGCGGAGGAGATCGATGCCGTCTCCGTCGCCGAGACCGACGAGGATTTGCGGTGGGGCCTGGGTCTGGTAGCCGGATGCGCCGGCAAGTTCCCATTTTTGCCAGTGGCCGTTGGAGAATGTTTCGACTTTGACGCCGATGGCGGTTTTGTTGTCGGCGTAGCCGGAGAGGTCGAGGCGGACGAAGTGGTTTTTGTTGGCGCCGATGTTGCGGAGGAGGATGGGCGCGGCGTTGAGCTGGGTGACGATGAGGTCGGGAGCGCCGTCGCCATCGACGTCGGCGGCGATGAGGCCGCGGGGGGCGGTGAGTCTGATGCGGTCGAGGCCAAGGGCGTGGCTTACGTCTTCAAAGGTGCCGTCGCCACGATTACGGAAGACGCGGACTTCAGGACCGGTTTTGGTTTCGACGATGGCGGCTAGATCGATCCAGC